>JAFXOW010000022.1 GCA_017528315.1 Bacilli bacterium | reverse complement strand
TATCATTTACTGGTTTATTTCTATAAATAACTCCATTTTTTAAAACATATCCTTTTTCTTGGGCTCCATAATAATCCCCATTTATTGCAAGTATTGCATTATTATCTTCTGCTATTGTACTTGTCTTTGCTGTAACGTTTTTACCATAACTATTATTTGCTAATGCTGTTTTTAATAATTCACTATCTCCCTTAATACTTGCTACGTATATCGTTGTATCATTTTCTCTATATGTCTTAAGTTCTATATCTACGTTTTCATCTTTATAAGTTGTTTCTGTTATAGTTTTTTCACTTTCAGATGGTTCTATTAATGTTTTATTTTTAGAGCTATTATTTACAACTTGATATACTTCACTCAAAACAAAAGTATTTAGTAAAACAAATATTGTAAATATAGACAAAATGGATAAATAACATATATTAAATATTTTTTTCATTTACTTGCTCACCTCCAATAAATATTATTTTCTTTTGAATGAAATAACTAATGCTAAATAATACTATTTCTGTTAATATTTTGGCAATTACTTTATTTAATCCTATATAAACTAATCCATTTAATATTAATGTATTAAATACCAAGATAGTTATAGCAAGTAATATATATTTGATAGCAGAGTTCTCACTATTCTTGTGAAATACAATTTTCTTGTTAAAGTTATAATTAAATGTTGCACTTATAATTCTGGCTAGTATGTTTGATATAGTTAAATTTATAAAAAGACTAAATATTATAAATAGAAAATAATCAATTAAGAAACTACATAACGATGATAATGAGAATTTAAATATTTCTTTATAAATTCTAAACGAATCCTTAAGTGTATTAAAATGACTACCAGAATTATTATCAATATATATTGTTTCAATTTCTATTTCTTTAGCTTGTATATTATTTCTTTTTAGATTGAGTAACATATTCATTTCGTATTCATATCTTTCTCCTTTAACTTGCAACATGTAATCTATTAAATTACTATGAAAACATCTAAGTCCTGTTTGAGTATCATATATATCAGTACCACTTATTAGATTAAATATTTTTCTTGTTATAGCATTACCTAATTTACTTCTTAAAGGGGTTTTTTCATTTCTAATTCTTTTACCTAAAGCTAAGATATTATTATTTTTATAAATATAATCGCATAGTTTTTTAGCATCTACCACTCTATGTTGCCCATCACTATCTATAGTTACAACTATACTTTCTTTGTAATTATCTTTTATATACTTAAGTCCTGTTTTTAAAGCATGTCCTTTACCTTGATTTTCATTGTAGTTTATAACTTTCGCATACTCCTTACATTCATCAAATATATTGTTATATTTTTCATCGCTTCCATCATTTACTACAACGTTAATAAAATTATTATTTTTTAGTTCTTTAACTAATTTAATTAATTTATCATCTGGTTCAAATGATGGAATTAATGCAATATAATTCATATAATTCCTCCTTTCGCTATAATCATATACATTTAAACTTAAATAAAAATTAAAAAATGCAACTTTTTTGTAAGTTGTATTTTTTTCTTAATTATTCTATATAATTCCTCCTTCACATTATTTGTTATATATTAAAATTTCGTTATACTAATTTCAATTTTTATACTTAATTAATCATATATCACTTCCTTACTTTTACATAATAGTACTCTTATATTAAATGAAGATTAAAGAACAAAAAAAAAGAATTTTACTCCTGACTTACTTAATCATAATATTTAATTTTATTATTTTTCAATGGGGTTAAAAGGTGTAATCACCTTCTCACTTCTTGACAAAAAAACACCTATTTCTAGGTGTTTTTACCATTTTTAAAACTTTTTAGTGATTTTTATTAAAAAAATGCAAGATGTTAATCTTTACAAAGACTTATAAATAAAGGGGTTCTTAAAGGGGTTAAATAAATTGTCATCAACCAATTTATATTAGTTTTATTCTCATTCATTTGGATTACCTTCTTTAATTATTTATTTCAAAATATTTTAATAAGTAATTCCAACACCCAACTTTATCAGTTAATGTTTCATAATTATTATCAATCTTCTTTACTATATCTTCTTTATCAAACCATTTTATATCTTGCACTTCATCTTCTTGTAAAATTATGTTTTTAATATCAACATCCTTATGTACAACATAAAATTCATTGAAATGTCTATTTATTATATCACCAGAAATATTTTCTGAAATAGTACCTCCAATAAATTCTAAATCATTTTTGTTAATATCAATACCAATTTCTTCTTTTGTTTCTCTAATTACTGTTTGATAACCAAATTCTCCTGTTAGAACATGTCCTCCAGCAGTTATATCCCATAAATTAGGCCATAGTTTTTTATTAGCACTTCTTTGTTGTAATAAAACTCTCTTATTATCAGTACTAATTATAAAAACAACAACTGCTTTATGCCATAAGCCTTGTTTATGACACTCATCTCTACTTTCTATCTTACCAGTGAATTCACCTTTTTCATTTAAAACATCGAAGAATTCATTCATTGTTTTACCCCTCTCTAATCAAAAGTTTAACCGTCAATATCAAGTATCAAATACTATGCTATTTTGGGCTATTTTCTATTATTTTTTTATATTTTTTAGTAATTATTTATTAAAAAATGTAATTACTTAACAGTAGTTTTTCCTTATTTTATAGGAGTTTAATGAATGGCTGGACTAAATCAATATCAACCAGTTAATGTTTGTTTTTTGTAAGTTTTTTTCTTCATTATTCATATCTATTCACCTACTTTATTATAAGTTTCTTGTAATTCAATTTCAGCCTTTTTAACGAAAAAATCATTATTCTTAATTGGAATATTATTATCAGTAATTACTTTTTTCATCTCATCTATAGAATTATAAAATCTATCTGCATAATTACATTTATCTTCTATTTCAATATAAATATGCTTATTGTTAACGTTTTGGATAACTAATTCGTCTTTATCCGTTGCATAAACTAGCATATGATCATTTATTCTAATTAGCTCCTGAAAGCCTAATTTTTCAAATAATAATTTGGAATTACTAATATCGTCAATTTTAACTTTTACTTTTCCTTGCCTTGTTATTTCTTTATTTTCATTATACTCTTTATATTTATAAGTTAACAATTTAGTTTCTTTATCTTCTTCAATAATATTTCTAATTAAAACACATTTGTTTAACATTGATAAGTAATCATCTTCCTTATCATTCTTATTAATTAAATATATATCATTTAAGTCATAAACTTCTTTTAATTCAAAGCCATTTTCTTCAAGTATTTTAATTAAACTGCTTAAATCAACACAAACTTCTACAGTTATTTCACTTTCATAATTCATATTATTTCACTCCTCTTTTACTAGCAGTTACTGCGTCGTAATCAATACCGTAATTCCTATACTTTTTTTAACTGGTTTTAGTCTTTTTAGACTATCTTTTATCAATTTTTATTACATTTTATCATAAACATGCAAGATGTCAATTGCTACAAAACCTTATAAATAAAGGATTAATCCAAAAGTTACTATAAACCGTAATCAACCAATTTATATTAGTTTTATTTTCATTCATTTGGATCAACTCCTTTTATTTTATCCATTTATATTGATATACTTATTTTATTAATTTCTTTTGTAACTGATCTAAATATTCTTTGCGTTTTTCTAATTTATCTGGATGATGTGCTAAAGCATCACATTTTTGTATTTTAAATAATTTTAAATAAAATTCATAATTGTTTTTAATATTATTATCATCTATCATAGTATCATGTTTTTCAATTAAACTACATATATAACTAACATACTTTTCATCATAACCTAATCTTTGTAATATTTCTTTAGACATTTCAGCTGATACTTTTGCATGATTTTTAAAATGTCTTACCTCTTCATCTTGATATGAGAATGGTTTACCTATATCATGAAGTAATAAACATAATCTTATATCAAAATCTTTTTCAGACATACTTAAGGCTAATAAAGTATGCTCCCAAACATCAAGATGATGGTGAGGATGATTTTGATCAAAACCAATACAATATTTTATTTCTGGAATAATTTGTTGTAAATAATAGATATTATCATTAATAATATCTACTACATTCTCTGATAATAATATTTCTTGTAGGTTCATTTTTTCACCTCATTTTAATTTAATTCTATCACATACTTTAAAAGTACCAACGGTTCCTATTTCAGATAATCCTAAATTTATTTCTTTAATATCTATATTCATAGGAAACTTAAATATCTTTGCTAATTCATCTACCATTTGATTATGTTCATCTGTTATTTTAGAATCTTGAAATAATGTTGAATGAAATTTAAAATTATCACCATCAAATTTTATTAGAGGAATATTATATTTATTTAGTAATTCTTTATTTAATAAATTATGTATATTTCTTTTATATAATTTATAATTTCATTATAACTTTCAAAGTAAAATGATGTCTTTAAAGATATATGTTGTGGTAAAGTATAAGATATTTCGATTAAACCATAATTTTTATTAATATCTCTACATATATTTCTTATATATTCTTCATCACTTTTATCAAAAATTAACCCTGTCCAAATATACATTTAATCATCTTTTTACACATTATAATTATATCATATATTTATTCTTTATATGGTTTAGCTTCACTTCTTTTACAAGTTCCACCATTGTTCTTTACATAGGCATCTATTTTATCTAATGCTTGATAAGCATCATAATTATTATCAACATCAGTTACATTTGCCAAATAACCATCGCCACCAGCTTCTTTAATTTCACCAGTTGTTTCATAATATAAAAATTCATAACTATATGTTTCATCATGTAGAGTACAATTAATAGACATATCCATTAATCTTCCTGAATTATGTTCATGAATATTTTTAAAAATAATTCTTAATACAATTAAAAGAATTGGGGCAACAATTATAAAAACTACTATAAATTTCATTAGTTTTAAAATTATACCAGCTAATTTTTCTGTATTAGATGTTTTTTCAACTAATATTTCTTTTATATCATTATCAACTAATTCATCTAAACTTATATTAAATATTTCAGATAATTCTTTAGCTTGTTTTAAATCTGGAGATGTTTCTCCTAATTCCCACTTCGAAATGGTTTGTCTAGCTACCCCTACTTTATCAGCAAGTTGTTCTTGAGATAAACCTTTTTTCTTTCTTAATTCCATTATTTTTTTTCCAATTTCCATAACACTACCTTCTTTCAAATACAATCATATGCTATTTGAAATTTATATTCTACCAATTTTAACTGGAATATACGCCCGTTTTAATAACATTTATATAAATAGTATAACATAAAAAGCAGATTTAATCTGCTTTTATAAGTGAATTACCTGTCATCTCTTTTGGTATTTCAACACCCATTAATTCTAACATTGTTGGAGCTATATCAGCTAATTTACCATCATTTAATTCAATACCCTTTTTAGTTACTATACACTGTACCGGATTAGTAGTATGACTAGTTACGGGATTATGATTACTATCCCACATAACATCACAGTTACCATGATCAGCAATAATTAATAGTATACCACCCAATTCATTTACTACTTTATCATAAATTTTTGTAAGACATTTATCCATATGTTCAACGGCTTCTTTAGCTGCTTCATAAACACCTGTATGTCCTACCATATCACCATTAGCTAAATTCATTATAGTTACATCAAAGTTAGCAACCTCATTTAAGAAGTTATCCGTAACTTCATAAACACTCATCTCTGGTTTTAAATCATAAGTAGCAACTTTTGGAGAAGGTATCAAAATCTTCTTCATATCATCATACTCTACTTCTTTACCACCATCAAAGAAGAATGTTACATGTGGATATTTTTCGGTTTCAGCTATTCTTAATTGACTTATACCTTTTTCATGTAAATAATCAACTAAGATATTTTTTAAATCTAAATCATTAAAAGCATGAGGACAAGTTACTGTCTCAGTTACAGGATACATTGTTAATACTTTTAAATTATTAAAATGTTTTACATCAAGTCCTTTACTATTAGCATCAGTCTCATAAGCCGTCGGATTACTAAATAAAGTAAACATTTCTCTTAATCTATCTTTTCGAAAGTTAAAAGCAATTATTCCATCATTATCAGTTAATGGATTAGAATCAATTATTCCAGGAATAACAAATTCATCAAACTTACCATTATTATAGTTATCATTAACTAATTCTTGATAGTTATCATATTTTGGACCTTTTCCATAAACAATAGCATCATAAGCAAGTTTTAATCTATCAAAGTTGTTATCTCTATCCATGGCATAATATCTACCTGATATAGTATTTATTTTACCTATGCCTAACTCATTCATTTTTTCCTTTAGCATATCTAAATATGTTAAAGCGCTTTTTTCATAAGTATCTCGGCCATCTAAACATATATCAAAGTATACATTATTAACACCATTTTGTTTACACATTTCAAGTAAGGCTAAAACATGATTAATATGGGAATGTACTCCACCATCAGATAAAAGGCCAAAAATATGTAAATTAGAATTATTATCTTTAACATGATTTAAGACTTCTAATATTTTTTCATTAGTAAAAAATGTCCCACTTTCAATAGAACCAGATATAGCTTCTAAAGGTTGAAGAGCAATTCTTCCTGATCCTAGATTCATATGACCTACTTCACTGGTACCCATTTGTCCTTCTGGAAGTCCAACACTAGGTCCACTAGCTTGTAATATAGAATGAGGATATTCACTCATTAATCTATCATATGTAGGTTTATAAGCATTTTTAAATGCATTACCATCAGTTTCTTCTCTTACTCCACATCCATCAAGTATGCAAAGTACAATTGGTTTATTTTTCATATCATCACCAATTACTATTATAACATAAAAAGTAGGTTTTTACCTACTTTATTATCTATTTATATACTCATTATACTGTTTAATAAAATTGTCTAAACTCTGACAAATTTTTTCAAAATTTTCAATATCATTATATTCACGATACTTACCATTTATTTCTAGTTGAATAACATCAACATCTTCTAATCCATAAACATATTGGGTTATTGCTCCTCCTTTAAAAGGATCATTATGAGTAATTCTCTTAATTCCATTTTCTGTGAATGCTTCTTCTAATTCTTTTATAATAGAATAATCAGCAGATAAATTATTTAAAGTACCAAATTCAATATCAAATTCTCTATCTTTTTTTGCACCATGTAAATCAATTACTAATTTGATATTATTATCTTTTATAAATCTAATTAATTCAGTTTTAAACTCATCTTGATTATCTCTATTGGAATCTACACCGGTATCTTTTATCTTGATCATACAGTTTACATTAAAATGTTTATTTAAATATAAAGCTATAGCTTTTGTTAATGGCTCACCAAGTTTAATAAAACCATCTTCTCTTATTTGCTTCATGGTATGTGGTGCTGTAAAAAGAATTGGAATATTACCTTTTTTTTATAATATAATCTTCAGCAAAATCTAATAACTCTAATTCATTAATTTCTTGTTCAAAAGACATTTTATCACCTTTTAATTATACTTATTTCACTTAATTCTTTAACTTCATTTTCATTATTAATTTTTTCAATTTGACCATCTTTAAGTAGATATGCTTCACCATATAAATATGCCTTATTATCATCAATTAAGATGTATGAACCATTATTAATAGCATAAACAGTCTTTTCATAAGTATCTGGTAAAACAATATCCTCAACTACTCTTTTACCATCTAATAAATAATATCTTTCTTCATCAAAATGCGGGAAGATATTTATATTAGTTAATCCTAAACCATCTAATGTTCTTTGATAGTTTGGATCAATTGATTCACCCTCAAGTTCAGGAATAGCATATACCTTATTAGCCATATTCATAGCACCTGCTGAACCACCAATAATTAATGCCTTAGTTTTTTTGATTTCTTCTTTTAAATTAATGTTTTTAAAAAATTCATTTTGAGTTGGAACATGTCCTCCACTTAAAAAGATTAAATCAGCTTCCTCAATTAATTTAGAAACATCAGCTTCTGTTCTTGAATCTAAAATATTATAATTTTTAAATGGTAAGGTTAAAGCAAATGATTTAAATGTTGGTATAGCATATAAATCTGTAGATTCATTATTATATTCATTACTAGCTACAAATAAAAAATTATCATACTTTTTAACATATTTTTTAATAGTATCTAATATTTGATTTTGATTACCAAAATTTTTAGCTATTCGATTTTCATTTTCATCTTTATCATATAAGTCTAAATAACTTGCTAGTATTAATTTCATCTTATCACCAATTAAATTATAACATAAAAAGTAGGTTTTACCCTACTTTATTTTCTTTTAAATATTGTTTAGCTTCTTTTAAAATATCTTTTAATTCATATATTTTTAAAGAATAATAATCATTATTATTTTTAATAATAACTTTATCTTTTTCTAATTTAGCAAGTCCTTTAATATGACCAACTTTATTATAGTTTTTATCTAAAATATAAGAATCAGATACATCACCTATATAAATACGATTGTTTTTATCTTTACCAAAATAATGATTTACAGAACCAACTTCTTCTAATGATTTAAGTATTTTTTTATCTTTAGTATTATAAATATTTAAATCACCATTTTTATAACTAACAAACAATGTTTCTTTTTTAGTATCATAGAATATTTTTGCTATTAAACTTTTATTTTTTAATTTATATTCTTTACTTACTTTTTCATAATCAATTATTGAAATTGAATCATCAGAAATAGTATCTAATTCTATATTTTCTTTTTTAGCTTTTGGATTAGCTTTTGCTTCATATAAAATTACTCTATTAGCATTACCAGGAATAAGTAAAAATCCAGTTGCTGTTGGCGTAACTTTAATATAATTATCCAAATTTAATTCATATCTACCATTAATAACTATATTAGTACCATTATCCATATTAATATAACTAACTCTTCCATGGGCTGAGAATACTAAATATAGGTTATTATTTGTATAAGCATAAATATTGATTATTTCACTATCAGTATTAAATGTTTGAATTAATGAACCTGTATTAGCATCTAAAATATTAATTGTATCATTATTAACAACAGCAATTTCATTAGTTCCTTCTTTATAAGATTTAATTATATACTTACCCCAGTTACCATTTGCTTCTTTTTGCCAATTAATACTATTATTAATATAATCATAAGATAATACTAACATGTTAAATTCAGCACCTAACATATCATTTAAAAGTATATAGGCATTATTACCTTTGGTAACTACTCCTTCTATATAACCAGCATTGATAGTTAAACTATTTATTTCTTTTTGTTCTTTAATACTAATAACATGTAACGTTAAAGTATCTTCTTTATTTATATCATAATTATTTATATCTGTTTCAGCAAATAAGTAATCTCCATCTGTTGAAAAATATAATTCAGAAAAATAATCTTCTTTAGATGGTATAGTTGATAAAACTTTATTAGTTTTAATATTATAAATATATAAAGTATTTAAATCTACATATGCAAGATTATTACCAATACTATCACCTTTTAAGGCTTTATATGTTTTACCATTGTTCTTAATCTCTTTTATTTGTTTACCATCTTTAATATTAACTATATTAATATTACCTTTTTTATTAATATAAGCAAATTTATCATTACCAATAAAGGTGAAAGCATACTCTGAAATATACATTTCATCAACTTTATATTCTGCAATAATATTAAGCGAAGATGAATCAAATAAAGTAATTGTTTCAGAACCATCATAAGTAGCAGCATATTTATAATCCGGACTTGATTTTAAATAATTAGCTATTCCTTTGGTTTTTACTTCATTGATAGCCTTATAAGAAAGACCAATATCATATAAACCTAAACTTTCTACTAAGGCATATTCAGCCTCTGGTGTATATGGCATTTTAATATCATCATAAGTTGTTAAAGCTTGATAAGAATTATAAACAGCATCATATCTATTATCATTTTTTAAATAAGCCATAGCATCGTTAGATAAGAATGTAGCTTGATTTTCAGCTAAGACATTTTGTTGTAATTGGATAATAATAAACATTGTAATACTATATATAGCAAATAGAAATGATAAAATAGCTATAATAACAACTGAAGCTATTATCTTTTTTTGTTTCCATATTTTATGTCTTTGTTTTAAATCATCATAATCTAAATTAAACATTGGTGCTATTAATCTTAGTTTTTCACTTTTTATTTTCTTTAAAACTTGTTTTTTATTTTTACCACGAACATCAGCAGCTAATGGTTCTACCATTACCTTAACTTTTTTCATTTTACCATCAACAAGTTTTTCTTCTTCATCATATAAAACTTCTTCAGGAAATGAATCACTAGGTTCACCTTCAATTAAAACACAAAAAATATTTTTTCTTCCTCTTATTTTTTTAAATGTTTCAATTTCTTTTTTACACCATAAAGAATCTTTTAAACGTGGTGAACAAATAACAATTAAATATTTTGAATTATTTAAAGCATCTATAATAGGATCTTCCAAATTACTAGTTAATGGTAATTCATCTTGATCTCTAAATACTCTTTTAATAGGTCTATTCTTAATATTTAATTTTTTCTTAACATTTTTAGGTAATTTATATGTTTCTAAAATATGATGTAACTTTTCAGCTACAAATTTATCTAATTCACAATGTCTATAACTTATAAAGGCATCATATTTATACTCTTTTTCTTCCATGGAAATCACTTCCTAACTAAAAATAATTATAACATAAAAAGTAGGATTTTACTCCTACTTACTTAGTTAACTTTTTTATTTTTTGGTTATACTGATATTCTTCTATCTTAATTTGATGACCAATATCATTAATATCATCTAATTTACACATATTTTCAAACATACGCATAAATAAAATATTAAATGGTTTATAAAAACTTCCTGAATTTCTAAATCTTATCGGAATACTATGTTCAGAATTAAAATCCTTATCATAACCTTCCTTATAATCTTGAACATTAAATTCGACTTTAAAGCATTCATCTTCTTTTTTTACTACTAAATAGTTGGCTACTTTATTATTTGTTTCATCAGAATACCAAGTAATAGTTTTTTTCTCATCATTATATAAATCATTGTAATGTGAAAGATTATGTAATCTAAATCTTTCTTTTTTTAATTCATTATCTATAGCTTTTTCACGAAGATACTTTTTTCTTTCTTCATCATCATCAATATAAAAAGGAATTAAATCATCTTCTTCAAAAATATTTATTTCTTTTAGATCAATGAATAATTGTTCAAATAATGAATATAAGTCATAGTTTTCTTTAGTAATTATAAATGTATTATTTTCATAAACATTTTTATCGCTAGTTAACTTCCAATATAAGTCTCCATTACCTGCAAAATAAAATCCTAAATTCATTTCATCTTCTTGTAAATTTACTATATTATTTTCTTTTGTTAATATCATATCTCACACCCCACTACATCTTACAATATTTTATGATTTATTTTTAATATAGTGATAACTATTTATTCATTAACTTGTTTAATCTATCTTTATATCTTATTGGATTTAATTTCTTAATTTTACCATCTTGATCAACGCTTACCTCAGGAATGTAAATACCTGTTTTAAGTTCTAGATAATCAGCTATTAAACGACGATGGCAAAACTCATTAACTGGTTCATGACAAAGAAGAATAATATCATTACCATATTTCTCATTTAAAGTATTAAGTAGTTCAGCAATATCTAAATCTTTTAAACGAATATCATAATAACTTTTAATGTATTCATCTTCAATTTGTTTTTTAAACTCTAAATAGGCATTTAAATCATTTTTTAATTCTTTTAATTCTTCTAACTTACTAGCATATGGTGTATAAGTAACAAGTTTAGGAGCTAATTTTTTATAAGCAGGGCCAAAATAACCCCAAGCATTACCACCATCCCCTGTTACGGATACTGTATTACCACTTTTAACAGTATCATAACTACCTGTTGCTAAAATAATATTATTTTTATTCACAATGCCACTTCCTTAGAGCATTATTATAGCATATCAATAAAAAAAAGCAAAATTTATTTGCTTAAAATATATATTCTTTTGGTGCTTCAGTAAATGAAGAAATAGTTGCTTTAGCATCTTTAATATATAATACTTTAGTATTATCATCTTCAGCTTGATATAAAGTTTTTAATTCTGGATTATTATCAAGCATACTTACCTTAGCTTCCAATCTATCATCATCAACTAGAATACCTTCTAATCTAATCCATTTACCTTCAGTAAAACCACATATTTCTACATGAGGATTAGCTTCAATTTGTTTAAATACATTTTTTATTTTACCTGTTTGAAAATATAATTTATCTTCAAAAATATTAATAGCTCCAAAAGGTCTTACACGTGGCTTATTATTATCACATGTTGCTAAGAAAAATACTCCACACTTTTTTAAAAAATCATATGTCTCTTGCATAATTATCACTCCTAAAAATAATTAATACCTTCTACTTTAAGACTTAAAGTTTCAGTATCAAACCTAATATCTGCATAACCACTTTCTTCATTATCAGAAACTACAAAAGCAAAAGCAACATTTAAATAAATGTCGTTATAATTATTATCTTTTGAACAATTAACATTAGCTGTTGCTGATATTTCTATTTTTATAAAATCTTCCATATTATAATTACTATCATCTTCTGATCCTTCAAAGAAATTTATAACTGTTTTATAAATATATTCTAATATTTGATCTTTATTATTTAAAAATACTTTTAAATTAGAAACTGCCTTAGAAAAATTACCTTCTTTTAACTCTTCAGCTTTATAATCAAATCCTTCAAAAGATACAGGAATATTATAATTATATTCACTCTTGAAATTATATTTACTATCTATAACAATTCTTTCATCTTTATAAATTTTTATATTACCAATTTCGGTATCTTGTTGCTCAAATACAGGTTGTTCTTTTTGTTCATTTTTATTTTTAAGCATATTTCTTATTAAAGATAAATCTCCGTCCATTTTTTATACTCCCTTCAAATTATATGGAAAAACTTCCATCAGTCATTTTTATCTCGGCTATTATTTCTAGTCTTGCTTCGTCATTAGCAGCCCACATACTTTCAAAGACAGCTTCATATTCAGCTCCAAGTATCTTAGTAAACTTAATTACTTTTTCAACATCTTTATTATCTACTTGAGTTAATCCGATTATTGTGGCATATCTTTCGGATGTATCTAGGGATTCTATTTTTTTATCATCATAATTATCATTTAAAACATCTTCTAAAGTTAATACTTCCCTTTTACAGAATTCGATAAATTCTTTAGTTATTTCTTCTCCTACTAAAGATACTATTGATTCAGGATTATTGGTTGCATATAACATCTTAGAT
>JAFXOW010000021.1 GCA_017528315.1 Bacilli bacterium | reverse complement strand
TTTAAATTATTTATCTTTATTTCTGCTATTCTAGTATTGTTTTTATATTCACTTTCAACTGTTTCTCTATTATTTTTAAAAAACAGTCTTTTTAAACTTCTATCTAATTCAATTACTAACTTTACTTGTAATTGTATGGATTCTAAAACAATATCATTTAAATCCTCAGTTTTTATCTTGTGTGAGCTACAAGAAGTTTTGCTTATGTATAAATATGTATTACAAAAATAATTTGATAGCTGGCGATTCCCTCTTTTATCTTCTTGCTTATACATTGCTCTACCACAATCAGCACATTTCAAAACACCATTATATATTGAATATGTTCTTTCTCCAGTATTTGATAATCTTTTAGCATTAACTTTAATTAAGCCTTGTATTTTATCAAAATCAACTTTTGTTATAATAGGTTCATGTGTTTTTTCAAATCTTACCCAATCCTCTTTTGCTACATTTATTACTTTATGATTTTTAAAACTTTCTCTTTTCGTTTTCAATTGAGTTAAATTACCTATATATATTTCACTTATTAACATTCTTCCTATTGTAGAAGTTGACCATTTATACTTAATTGTTTCTTCTAATGGATTTAATGATAATTTATATTTTTTTCTTCGCTGTATTTCTTTTCTACATAAAATATTATGATCATTTAGATATTTTGTTATCTTAACTCTGCCATCACCTTTTAATGCCATATTAAATATTAATCTAACAATTTCAACTTCATCTGGATCAACTACAAGATGATGTTTATCATTCTCATCAAATGTATAACCATAAGGAGAAGTACCAGCTACATACTTACCATTGCTAGCCATCGTATAATAAGCAGAAGAAACTTTTTTAGATATGTCTCTAGCATAGCTTTCATTTATTAAGTTTTTAATTGGAACCATTAAATCATTTATAGATTCTGGTCTTTTAAATGAATCTACATTATCATTAATAGCTATTATCCTTATATTATATATAGGAAATATCTCTTCAATATATTTACCTACTTCTAGACTATTTCTTCCTAGTCTAGATAAATCTTTTACTATAATAGTATTAATTCTTCCATCAGATATATCTTTCATCATCTCTTGAAATCCTGGTCTATCAAATGTAGTACCAGTATATCCATCATCAACATAATAATCGACTATTGTCATATTATTTTCTTTTGATATAAAACTATTAATCATTTCTTTTTGATTTGTAATAGTGTTAGATTCTTTATCTTCATTATCATCAAAAGATCTTCTTGTATAAATACCTACTAGCCAATTAGCAACAGTAGAATTTTTACTAAGTTTTTTCTTACCTCTACCAGCCATAGATATTCTCCTTCCACTTTATGAAAATAATAAATAAAAATATAAAAAAGTACTAAGGTGCAAAATTATCTATATAGATTTTTAAGTATATTAGTTATACATTCATCAGCTGTTTTTTCTGTATCTGAAAAACCAATTTTCACTAATTTCCCATTATGTTTAAAAACATAAGGATTTTTAACTGTATTTAAAAAGTCAAGTATTCTATCATTGCTTGACTTTCTTTTATTTACTTTAATATCTGTAATTTCATCAACTTCATTGATATTAATTTCAGATAGTGGTATATTTTCATACTTTTCTAATTTTGCTTTTAATTTTTCTATCTTCACAGAATCACCTACTCAATAGTCTTATATTCACCATCTATATACATTACTTCCTTTAGATGAATATCAAATCTTCTATAGTCTTTTATTTGTTTTGTTTTAATAAAAAAATCAGTTAATTCTTTCGTAACTGATTTTTTACTTTCCCCACCAACAATCATTGTTGTAATATGTCCGTCATTATCAATTATTGCTCTATATGTTTTCTTCTTCATCTTGCTCTCTCCTTTTTAAATCTTCTTCCATTTCTCTATCAGCCCAATCAGCAACTTTACAAGAACATATAGTAAATAATCCCATTAAAATTAAAAATATTATTCCTAAAATTTTACCTATCATAAAATATATTCCTTTCTTACAACAATTAACTTTTTCCAAATAAAAAAATCACCGAAGTGATTTTATTTATAAACTGCTAGGTCTGTAGCAAGTGCAAATTTGATTATTGAGCTTTCTTTTATGTGATCGACCATTCTTTCACCACAAGCAAATTCTTTTTCAAAATTACGCAATTTGACCCCATTTATAAAATAGTCTTTAAAGAATCTTTTTTCATAATATGAAAAATCTTCTATTATTTCATATATCTCGTTGAGTTTTTGTTTATATTCTCTGTTGTATTCATCCCTTTTCTCAACATAAGATTCAATCCCAGATCTATTTGTT
>JAFXOW010000020.1 GCA_017528315.1 Bacilli bacterium | reverse complement strand
ATTTTTATATCACACATATCAAAGTATTTTGAAATTGATAGTAATAACCAATCTAGAATTATAATTTTATCTTTATGAAGATTTAAAAAGTTATCAATTTCTATTTGCATATATTTCCATGTAATATCAGATAATTTATTCATTTCATTTCGTGAATCAAAAACTATTTCACCAAGTCTTTTTCTATCAACTATATTTTTTTGAATAACTGATTCTCCAAATGATTTTATTAATTCTTGTTTAACTTCTGGCAGAAATAATACATTATGTCCTACTTTATCAATATCTAAATGTATTGCCTTATTATCAGTTAATTCTATGATTTGATTTGCTAATGTACTTTTACCACAACCTGACTTACCACAAATACCTATAATCATACTTTTCCTCCCATCTACTTGTATTATATTGCATTTTTTGATATAATTAAAATACATATTTATTATGTTTGTCATAACTGGAGGTTATTATGAATATAGACTTTGAATTATATAGAATCTTCTATGTAGTAGCAAATCATTGCAATATTACTAAAGCAAGTGAAGAATTAAGTATATCTCAACCTGCTATAAGTAAATCAATTAAAAATCTAGAAGAACAATTAGGTGGAAGGTTATTTGTTAGAACTAAACGAGGTGTTGTTCTTACTGAAGAAGGTAAAGAGTTTTATAATTACATAAAACAAGCAATTGAGTATATTAATAATGCTGAAAACAAATTTACCGATTTAATTAATCTAGAAACAGGCTGTATAAAAATTGGTATTAGTACAACATTAACAAAAGAATTTTTACTTCCATATTTAGAAGAGTTTCATTCGTTATATCCTAAAATAGATATACAAATAATAACTAATTTAACTTCTGATTTAATGCCAAAATTAAGAAATGGATTAATTGATATTGTAATCTTAAACTTAAATGATAAAAATTATGGTAATGATATTGATATTATTAAATGTAGGAAGATAAATGATTGCTTTGTAGTAAATAATAAATATAAGGATTTAATTGATAAAGAAATATCTTTAAAAGATTTAAATAATTATCCTTTAATTTTACAAGCAAAAGGATCAAATACTAGAGAATTTTTGGATAATATAGCAAGAAAAAATGGAGTTGTTCTTAAACCAAATATTGAATTAGCAAGTTATTCGTTAGTTGTAGAATTTTCTAAAATTGGTCTTGGTATTGGATATGCAACTAAAGAATATATTAAAGAGGAAATTAAAAATAAAGAATTATATGAATTAAAAATAAAAGAAAAAATCCCTAGTAGATATATAGGAATAGCATTATCAAAAAATCATGTACCCAATTTTAGTACAAAGAAGCTTATTGAAATAATTAAGAAAAATTCATTTTAACTAAAAAAGGATTTCAATTTTGATTTGAAATACAAAAATATATAATCAACAATAAAGATGATTTATCTCTCAAAATCATCTTTTTCTTTGCTTAAATCTAATTCTTCAATATCAAACTCCTATAGTAAAAGTATACCATAAAAAGACAAAAGTTAACAACTTTTAATTTAAAATTATGTAAATCGTGTTGATTATATTTCTTTTACATTACTAATCAACTTAATTTCAGATTCCATTTTAGAATATAATTTTGATAATTCATTATTATATTCTTTTAATTTAGCATTATAGTTTTCTAATTTTTTCTTGATTCATAATTTTCTCCCTTCAAATCACATAAATTTTATAACATTAATTATTATATTAAAAGGAAATATTACTAGATTTTTTAAATTAGAAACAAAACTAGATATTAATTTAAATATATATATATTAGAAATATCTTCAAACTTTTATTTGTTAAAAATTCATAAAACTTTACATTCACTTATTTCTATAATCATTATACTATAATAGAAGTTTGTAGCAAAAAAACTATAACTTTTATTATAGTTTCTTTATAATTATTTTCTAATTAATGTTTTAGGTTTTTGTAATATTTCATTAGATTCATCACAAAATCCCAATTTTTCAAGTTCTCTATAAATACTTTCTGGTTTTAAACTTCTTGCTGTTGCAAATCCATAAGGATTAGTTTTATTTTGGCTAATTAAAATTGGACTACCACCATGATTATAAATATCTATACAATTATCCAAGCTATCATCTATATTAACAACACCATATAAATTGTCTAAATCAAATATTTCCATTATTTTTTCACTCTTGCTATTTCTTGGACGTCTTTTTCCGGGAACATGTTCAGTTGCATGAAAACGCAATCCATAATGCTTCATATCACTTACCATTTTGTGAACCGCATCACCTTTCGCATCAAATTCACGACCATGCATATCATCTATTCCATTATGAGCAGTTAAACTAAACATTCTTTCATTAAATAATTCATATAATTCTTGAATATTTTGTCTAGTATATGGTATCCAATTCTTCTCACTATATATTTCATCATAAGGAATTACTCCATTAGGTAATTTACCATCTCTTTCAACTGTTGCATCTCTTTCTTCTAAAAACATTTCTTTATCATATTTAGCAAATTCTAAACTTTCTCCAAGTTCTACAAGTGGTTTTCTATAATACTCATATTCAAAATCACCACTTGGATCAGCTGACTCTCTAATAACATCATTTCTAACTACATTAAAATTAGGTAAATTAGGTATGGAATATTCCTTTCTTGCTCTTTCTATTTCTTTTTCTAATTTGTCATATTCATATCCTAAAACATTAATTGTTCTTTCCCTTGCTCTTAATATTCTAGTAGCAAATTGAGGGAAATTCTTTTCCACATGAAATTGAATCAATGGTGAAGAATAAAACATAACATCATCATTATCAATAGATAATAACTTTAAATTCTTAAAACTCATCATAAATACTATTCCTTTCAAGTGTAATATACTACCATAACAATACTTTAAAGTCAATTTAATATAACTGATTGATAATATTTTAAAATATAACTGATTGATAATATTTTAAAATCTCATAATCACGTCTAACTATAAACTTTGTATGATATACACTTTCATATTTTGAGGCAACTAATTTACTTTCACAATTTTTTATTAAATTAATCGCATCATCTAAATCTACCCATAATAATTCTGCACCTTCATCTTTTTCTTTTTGAGTATAGTGAGTTCTTCCTGTATCTTCAATTACATGTGATATAAAAACATAAGATATTTGTTTAAAATTATCTTGCGATTTTATTTCTTCTATTGTTCCTATACATTTATCTATTTTCACAATACAACCTGATTCCTCTAATACCTCACGAAGAAAAGCATTGTTAGGTTCTTCATATTCTTCTATTCCACCACCAATTAGTTTATATTCGTTTTTGTTTTTCTTGCACAATATTGCTATCTTACCATCACTATTTAATACAATGCCTCTTGCACCATATCTAACTCTTGGATTATCAAGAGGCATATTTTTTAAATTAAAATCATTATCAGTTATTTTCTTTATACAAATCAATTTTATCAACTCCTACCCCAATTATATCAAAAAAAGAGTTAATCATTAACTTTATTTGTTAATAATCAACTCTACAAATTTTTGAGCAATATTATTAATTAATTTTTTAGGATATATTAATCCAATATTATTTATTGGTAATTCTTCTTCTAGTTCTATTTTTTTTAAATCATAATCTATTACTTCTTCTTCAATAAAGTATCCAATACAATCATTTTGTTTAACAAAATCTGCCATTAATTTAGAATCAGGCATTTGCATAATTGGATTTAATTTAATATTATTAGATTGTAATATTTCATCTAAAAATTGCCTTCTTCTTGAACTACCAGGTATTATTAATTTATATTTTTTTAAATCTTTTAAATTCTTTATATTTTTACTATATTCATCATAAAACTTATTAGAACAAGCAAAACAAGTTTTAAAACTATCTATTCCTACTACTTCAAAATCATATTTAGCACTTGAATTAATATGAGGAAGATAATCAATTAATAAATCAATTTTATGATCTACTAAATAACTATTTAAATTACTTGCACTATCAGTAATAATATTAACATTAACATTTGGATATAAACTATAAAATTTTGTTAAATAATTACTTAAAATATTATCTGCAATATTACGAGTAGTTCCTATTGTTATTTCGCCTTTAACTTCATTATTATCAGATGATAAAACATCTTTAATTTTATTCATATTCTCATAAATTGGTTCAAGTTCTTTAAATATTCTTTCACCATCTAATGTTAATTCAATACCTTTATTACTACTGTTTAATAGTTTTAAATTTAATTCTTCTTCTAATGCTTGAATATTTCTACTTAAATTAGATTGTTGTAATGAATATTTATTTGCAGCTTTAGAATATCCATTTTCTTTTGCAACAATATAAAAATCATACAATAGTGTTTGAATATCACGAATATTATTCAATTACACCACCCCTTT
>JAFXOW010000004.1 GCA_017528315.1 Bacilli bacterium | reverse complement strand
TTTCTTAATATCATCGTTATACTTCTCAAATTTTTGACCTTTTGTAGCCACAGAAAAACACCTCCTTTCGGAAGTGTATTCTATCACTTTTTATTTGAACTGTCTTTTTTTATGATGTCTACTCTAAAGGGTGCAGTTCAAAACTAATTATCTTTTTTTATTGTGTACATATAATCAATTGGTAAAAACAATTTTGTTTTCTTAATTCTTAATGTACTAGGTAATTCCTCAGCATCTTTTTTTGCTTCTTCAATAGCTATATTTAAATAAATAAAGCCAACTACTGAAGCAATAATAAATGCTATAGTTAATATACCTTTTTCTAAAAACAACGCTAAAATAATACTTACCATCATGGTAATCATTGAAACAAAGATTTGCATAACATCTATTGTAAATAATACTTTAGCATGCTTAATCGACGACGTATCCATCGTATATAACCTCCCTCGGTATTTTCTATTATACTACACAAATATTATTTGTCAAATTGAGCATTATATGCAAATTATAGCTCTTTTAATAGCAACCAATTATCGGGAAATCCTATCTTATTTAAAAGAATATCAGGTGTTAAAACCTTTATATTAGCTTTTAATTCATCTAATTCCTTATTTATTTCATCAGCAAAAGAATTAAACTCTCGACGACTTAACATATGTTTAAATATTAAAACAACCGCAAATAAGTCATTTTTACCACAAATATATTCATCTTCTACTTGTGGTAACTTCAATAAATAATGATATTTATTATTTGGAATAGTTTTTTGTGTTTTATGATCAAATAAAATATCCTCATGAGCACATAAATTACGGTAATTAGCAAGAACCGATAAGAAAATACTTAATGTAGACGAATCTAATTTGTAGAATAAAGCTATTTCATCTTGATCTTCACTCTTTAAAATAGTATATAATTCAGATGTAATACCAAATGATAATACTTTAACTAAAATCCATAGTGGAATATAACCATAATTACTTAAATAGTGGATAGTTGCACTATGTTTTTGACCATTAACTCTAATTTGTCTTTTCATTTTTTCTATGATGTCACTTACTTGTCTTTCACGCATTGGATCCTTGGTAAAATTATTAGGATTTAAATAGTCTCTTTCTTTAAAACCATACTTCTTAGATAATTGATAACTAATTAAAGATTTAATATTATTTTCAATAACTAAAATATTTTTAAAGAAAATATTTCTAATACGACGATCAAATAAAAACATAGTGTACAATTCATTAAAAGTAGTACCAGCTAAAAACTTAGTATCTTTATTTTGTTTCATAAAAATATGTCTATAACCGCTTAAAAAGAAATAATTTTCTTTTAATAAGACAATTTTAGCATATTCTTTTTCAGGAATTTCTAATCCTTTTGACTCTAAAATACTAATCTGCTCATCTATATTTTTAAATACTTTGGCCCTACTCATACTATCACCATTATAATTATAGCATATAATGACTAGTTATTATAGTAATTTATAATGGCCTTTACAATTTGGTTGGCAAATTTATCTTGATATTCGTCAGATACTAAGTTCATACGATCGTAATAATTTGATAAAAAACCTACTTCTATTAATATACCTGGTATTTTAATATTTTTATTTAAATACATATCATTTATTTGGCTTGTTTTTCTATCTAATTTTAAATAACTACTTATTGATTCTGCTATCTTTTTATTATTTTTATTAATATCATCATAGAATATTTGCATGCCTGACCATGTCGAAGAGTTTATTGAATTTAGGTGAATAGAAATATACATATTGGCATTAGAATTATTAATTAGTTTAATACGATTATCAAAATCACTTTTTTTGCGTCTTCTAGCCCCAATTGCACTTAAATCATAATCTCCCATACGTGTTAAGTAAACTATAGCACCATTTTTTTCTAATTTTTCTTTTATTTTTAAACAAATACTTAAATTAATATCACTTTCTTTAATATTCTTATATGTTGCTCCGGGATCAATACCCCCATGTCGGGGTATCGGAAAAGTCCAAATTTATTTATCTTTCTAAAATTCAAAATTCCATTCTATTTCAATATCTCGTGTGTTTGTTTCTTTATCAATTTCACCTATATAAACTTTATCAATGAATTCATCTAATATTACTTTGTTAAGGTTTTTAATGTGTTTATACTTCTTTAATATTTCATCTGCTTGTTTCTTTTCTTTCTTATCAACTTTTAATTCTTCAACTTGCTTATCAATTATTTCAATTCTTTTCATCATACTTTCTATTTCATTGAAATAATCTTTAGACATCATCTGAAACATATCTTCTGAAATAACACCCTTAACTTTTTCTTCAAAAAGATTTCTATAATAAGTTTTATTATTATTTATTTTCTTGTTTAAATCTTCTTTTTCTTTTTGTAGTGCCTTTATTGAATCGTTATTATTTGTATCTTGTTCTTGTCTGATTTCATAGAGTTCTTTTAAATCATTTCTATCATAATAATTATCTAATAAATCATTTATAGCATCTAATAATATTTCTTCTAATTTATCCATTCTAATTGCTTTGTTATTATCACATATATGATATTTCTTATTACCTTTACATTGTAAATAAGCTCTTTTTCCTGTCTTTTCACTCTTAACACTATAAACATTTCTCATAAATGCTTTACCACAACAAGAGCAATATACTTTTCTACTAAAATAATGAACTTCTCCTGTTTTAGTTGGTTTATAGTGCTTACCTAAAATACTTTGCACTTTATTCCAAGTATCCATATCTATAATTGGCTCGTGTGTATTTTCTATTCTACACCAATCTTTTTCAGGAACTTTCTTTGCCTTATGATTTTTATAACTTACATAAGTTGATTTTCCTTGAACTAAATTGCCAATATAGACTTCATTTCTTAACATTTGTGCAATAGTATCAGGATTCCATCTAACAGTTTCTAAATCACAATTAGAACATACAAACTTGCTACCTTTTTGTTTTTTATATACTGACCTGGGTGGAATATTATTATTGTTTAAATACTCACATATTCTATGATAACCATATCCATCTGCATACATTTTAAATATTTTTTTTACAACTTCTGCAGCTACAGGATCAATAACTAATTTATGGTAATCATCTTCACTTCTTTCATAACCATAGGATGCAAAACTTCCCATATATAAACCATCTTCTCTTTTATTTTTTAAAGACTTTCTAATATTTTGTGATAAATCATCTAAATACCATTCATTAATTAATCCATTTATTTGTCTTGATTTTTTATTAGCATCATTATTTGTATCTGCATTATCAACTATACTTACAAATCTAACTCCCCATTCAATGAATTTATTATGTAAGTAATATTCAATAACACCCATATCTCTTGAAAATCTTGATTGAGATTTACAAAGGACTAAATTAATTTTTCCACTTTCACAATCTTTTATAAGTCTTTCAAAATCTGGTCTAAAAGTTCCTGCTCCTGAAAAGTCATCATCTGAATATATATCTACAACATCCCAACCATTTTGATTAGCATATTTTAAACACATACTTCTTTGATTTATTATACTATCACTATCATCAGTTTTGTTTATCTTATCTCTATCTTCATCAGATAATCTACAATATACACCTACCTTTTCTATCATAGCCATTCCTCCAATACATTGGAATGACTATAAATGCTTATTAGCAATACAAGTATATTATAAACCATATTTAAGAATTATTTAACCTTAATTCTTGATTTTCTAGTTTTAATATAATATTTAACAATTTTTTATTAAATAACTCCTTTAATTCTTCATTAGTTTTATTGTCATTGTTTTTAAATCTATATTTTACATTATAAACTACCTCCATTTTCTATCTCCCCCAATCTTTTTAATTATAAATTAATTCCTCCTGTCATTTACGACGTCTCCTTTCTTTATAATTTATCTATTTCTTCTTGTAGTTCTTTAATTTGTATATCAAATTCTTTTTGTTCTTCTTCGGTCATTGGTTTAGACTTACAAAGATCTGGATTCTTCATCCATTCAGGTACAATTCCTTCTCTTTTAAATTTTTTAATTTTATTATATTCTATTTTATTTTTACTATTTATATTATAGTCGCAATCTATTGCACTATCATTACTGCAACCTGTTGCACTTTCATCTGCAATTCTTGTCGGTATCTTTTCTTTGTTAAGATATATTCTTCTATTTCCATTAACTCTTTTTACAAAGATATATTTTAATTCTTTGAATTTAGACAATGAATAACTAATAGTTCTTTCTGAAGTATTAATATAGTTTGCTAAATATTTATTAGTTGCGAAGCAATAATCATTTTTCAAGGTAAGTGAAATAATAAGACTTAATAGATCTGTATCAGTTCTTGTTAAGTTCTTATCATTAAATAATATTCTAGGCTTCATGATAAAATCACAATCTAATCTATTAATAATATTCTCCTTTATAATAAATAAGGACTTTTCTACTTCCCAAAATTGGCAATAATATCCCTAGGGGAGATTGTTTTATATCTATCCCCAAAGATATTATTTTGATTTATTCTATATATCTTATAGAAAAGGTACTAACATAAATCTCCGAACATTTACTGTACCTGATTCACTAGCGATAATTCAACTCTAGCAAATTGTGTATTCATATAATCCTGTATCGTATTCTCTAAACTTAATATAATTATATTTTTCAAGTATTTGTAAGTTCTTTCTAAATGCAATATTTTTTATACTCTTAACTTCTCTTTGAACTCTACCTATACTAATATTAGTAATGGTTCGTTCAAATGCTTCCGAATATAGATAAGCAAATATTTCTTTTGCCTCTGGTTTGATTTTCTTATCTAACCATACTCTATGTCCAGTAATATCTAGCTGTTTGTTCCTCTGCATACATTTAATTTCCTCCTTTCATTTATAATTAGTTAACATTTCAAAATTAAATGTTAATTTAAGTTAACATCTATACTATACAACATCGTATATCAACTTGTCAACACTTTTATTAACATTTTTTAATAATTTGTTGACTTATGTTAACATTTATAGTATTATTATGTTGGGTGGTGAAGTTTATGCCTAAAAAGAATATTGGCGAAGAAATCGCAAAAGCAAGAGAAAAAAAAGGCTTATCACAAAGACAATTAGCAAATGCAGTTGGTATTAGTAATGCTGCTTTATCTAAAATTGAATCTGGTGAAACAGAAATACCTAATCCTAAGATACTTAAAAAGATGAGTAAACATATTGATCTAAATTATAATGACATGATGAATATGGTAGGTTTAGGAACGCAAATAACTACACTTAATCCTTTTATTAGAAATTATTATGAACATTTAAAAGGAGATAAGTTAGAAGATGCTTGGGTTATGGCTAAATCAAGTATAGACAATAATAAAATAATGATAAACAATTTAAACAATGATATTGATAATGGAAATTTATCTGATGAAGAAAAAGAAATAGCTATTGAAACTATACAAGATTTAGATTATCAAAATACCACTAATCAACTTATAATTGATATTTTAGATGAAACAAGATTAAAGGAGGCGAAGAAAAATGCAAAAAATAAAAATGTTCTTTAATAAAGGTCAAATAATTGGTGAATTATTTGCAACATTAATAATTATCTTAATTCCTATTATAAATAATAATAAGTATGTTTGTATTGGATGGTTCTTTATTTCATTAACTTGTTTCTTTGATGCAGTATTTTTAAAAAAATGGGGAATAATAGGAAGAACTTGGGACAAGAAAAAAGATAATAATTATAAGACACAATTATCAAGAGATTATAGTGATAAAGCATTTTTAGTAACAGGAATACTTGCTATAATATTATGTCCTGTTGCAATATTTGAAACTATATTTTCTCAAAATTATATAGCAATGGTAATTGCCTATATAATATCAACTATAATATTAATTGTTCTACTTATACTTACTGATAGAGAAAATAAAAAAGTAGAACAATTAATACCAAAGATAAGAAAATAACCTTTTCGTAAAGATTAGGTTATTTTCTTATCTAAAAAAACGTGGCACGTTTTGTCAGCTATGCTGATGAAAGTGGCGATAGTTTTTTTCTTTTTTATGAAAACGAAAGTTGAAATAAAAAAGGCAACATCCACTTGCGATAGTTTGTGGTATGTTGCTTAAAGGGGTTTCAAAAGGGTTCTCCCTTTGCACACTATTCCTAGTTGGCTTGTCCAACTTGGTAGTGTGTTACTATCTTGTCTTAAAGATAGTTTTTTTGCGAAAATCCATTAGTTACGAAGTTTCTTTTGGATTTTCGCTTTTTATAAGATATTATTTTTATTATTAATCGGAATATCTTAATATTGCGATTTAATTATTTATTTAAATAATACTTGCCATCTTTTGCTTAATCAATATTTCATTTATTTTATTAAATCCAGTAGGATTAATAATTCCAGCTTCAGTAAATGTTTTAGCTGTTTTCTCAGAAAAAGCATTGCTCTCTGTTAATTTTTTTATTATATGATTTTTTCTTATTAATGGAATTGGTGGAAAAAATGTCATATTACTCAACTCTCCTT
>JAFXOW010000019.1 GCA_017528315.1 Bacilli bacterium | reverse complement strand
TAAAATTAAATAATTAAATTAAATTAATATTATTTAAAGGAAATCCTTATATAAATACAAATATTTACAAAGGCTTCCTTGATTTAGATACCCAATACATTAGGTTTAGCATATTTACAAATAGCTGATCCTTAGATCAATGTTATATTTACAAATTAAGCATCAAATCTATTGCGTTTCCCTCCTTTTTTTGATTTTTTATATTTAATTATAGCATGCCTTATTTTGTGATTTTTCATATATTTCTTTTTATCTTTATAGAAGTCATTTAATATGCTTCTAATTAACTTAATTTTATAGTCATTCATTGTTTTATTTGATGGTTTAAAGATATTTTTATCTAGCCATAGTTTTATATTGTTGCAACCTATTTTTTTTCTTGTTCTATTTCTCCATGGTTCAAAAACAGGGCATTTGTTAAGCACATGTTCTTTGGTATAGCCCTCTTCTGAGCCGCATCTATAGCATTTTTTATGATTGTTAGTCCAGCCTGTTTCACATATATATCTGATAAAGCATCTCTCTTCTAAGGCTGATCCTTTATACCAATATTTTTTAACCACATTTCTGTATCCTTCACTAATTTTAATATCATTTTTTTCAGCTAGTTCTTTTAGACTTTTGTTAATTGTATTTTTTTTTATTGTAGTAATGGTAATGTTATCATCCATTTCACCATACCATTTTCCAAATTCATTTATTATATCATTATATAATGTGGGATGTTCATTAAAATGCATTCTATATTTTTTAATAACTTTTAATAATCTTATCATCATTGTGTTTCTAAAGCTACCATTTGCTATAGCAAGCATAAATCTTGATTTAGGTGTTCCTTTACCTAATCCTATAATATTTCTCATGAATCTATAGCAAACTTCATCAATATAATTGACTATAGTATTTAATTGCAGAAACACAGCAGCACCATAAGTCATTCTTGATTTTTGAAAGTATTCACATAATTGAATTAAAGTTTTAATACTAAAATATCTTTTTAATAGCCATCTGTTTCTACTAATATAAACTTCTATTTTTTTACTTGTTTCTTTTAATCCTCCAATAGGATTTAGCCAATTATTTATAAGTATACCTAGATATCTATATTGTTTTACTATAGGAAAACCTAAATATTTTTTCCATTTAATTTCTGAGTTAAAAAGGTACATAATAGCTGATTTTTTTTTATTAAGAAATAGTTTGTTTTCTTCAACCCATCTTTCAACTACATCTATTACTAAGTTGATTTCTTTTTCACAACTGCATAAGATTGCTATGTCATCAGCATAAGCAAGTACCTCAAAAGCAACCTTTTTAATTTTTTCAACTAGATCATTTATATAAAGATTGAATAGGAAAGGCGATAAAATACTACCTTGTAGCACTCCTCTATTAACATTAATACTGCTATCATTAATATCAACTGATATCCTTGCACTAGAGTATAGTGCTTTTAATACTCTTATCAATCTAGGTCTTATATTCATTTTTTCTAATTTATTGAATAAAATTCCATGATCCACAGTATCATAAGCATTTTTTAGATCAATGAAAATAACAGCTTTAACAAAGCCTTTATTTACATTTTTAATATCATTGCATCTTTGCCTTAGTCTTAAAAGGTTAACTTCGCATCCTAGACCTTCCATAAATCCTATTTGTTCTTTACATATTAAATGCTTTTGATTAATTTCTTTTTTAAGATCTTTAAGTAGTAATCTTTCTATTAATTTAATTATTATACTATTCACAGCAATTCCTCTTATATTATTAATATCTCCCATTTTACTTGCATCTTTGTTTATACAAACCAATCTTGCTGTAGCTATTTCTTCTGGATAGTAAATATAATTATTAACTAAATCATTCATGAATACTCTTAAGTTATTTAGATTTTCATTATGTTCTTTATTATTTTTCTCTTTATTTATTATGAAATTTTTAAATATTTTACCTGGGATCATATCCCATGATGTAGCTTTATTTAGATTGCTTTCTTTTATACATCTTTCTATATCTTTGTTATTGAAATTATATAAATCTTCCTGTTCATTACTACTAGGAAGATATATTCTTTTTAATCCATCATCTAATAAAAGATTTTTAAATTTTTTATTAATTTCTTTATTTATTATGTTTAGATCTGTAGTGTAATTTAATTCTTCATTATTATGATTATTATTAATTAATAAATTTTTAATTATATCAGTTTTTTTATTGATATTAGTATAAAATTTTATTTTTACAAAAAATTCTTTAATGTGTTTTTTAGCTTTTAACTTTTCTAATCCTAACAAGAAACTACAATATTCATCTTTTCTTATGTTTCTTGCTAGTTTATTTAGTTCTTTGTATAAGTTTTTATCATTACTTTTTAATACTTTTTTTTCATCAATGAAGTTTTTTAGTTTATCATTTAAATTGAATACATTTTTAACTTTTCTTACTCTTGGTTTATTATTATTTCTTAGATCATTTATTAAGCTAGTTACACTAGCTAATTTATTTTCATCATTGATAGCTTTTAGAAATCTTTTACCTGTTTCTTCATAATTTTCATTAATTTTTTTGTAATTATAAAAAAGTTCTTTCTTTCTACAAATTGTTTTATCTATCGTGTTTGTATCTATATTAATAGATATAGCTAAATGATCAGATCTTCCTATTTTTTGTACATTAAACTTGGTTTCTTTCACACCAAAATTTATAAAATAATCAATATAAGATGTTTGAATTACATTACTTACGTTTCTAATTCTTGTAAAACTACATTCTAAATCACTAAATATAATTTTACCACCATAGTTTTTCATATCATATCCTATTTCTCTCATAATGTTTTCTTTATTTATATTTAAATCACCATATACAACGATTTTTGCATTTTTAGTTTTAACTATTAAATCTCTTAATTTATTTTTTAATTCACCTATTCTGATGTACTTTTTTTCATCAGGTCTTAAGTAGTAGTTAAAAACAATAAAACTTCCTGATTCTAATGTTACTCTACAAATTAGGCAATATTCATCATTTAATTCTGGAAAGCATATTGTTGAGTCATATCTTTTATTTATTAAAGTTCTTACATATTTATTCTTTCCATAAATTTTGTAATCTTTATTTAATTTATTATTATTAAGTTTGCCAGTTTCATTCAGCATTAAAATATCTGTATTTTCTTCTATTAGAAATTTATTAATGAAGGTTACATTATCATCTGCAGCTGCCTTCATCATATTCCATCCTGTAATTTTTAATTCGTTGGTTAATTTTTCTTCTTTTTGTGAAATTCCTCCAGCTTCCCAATTAAATTTATCCACTATTTCTTTTTTTACTAAGTAATGTCTTTTTCCTGTTCCTTGATCTATTGTTCCTATTTTGTATAAATTATTATCATATTTCAAGTTAACAATTGAGCCTTTTGTTATATATCCAAATCCTTTCTCATTTTTATGCATGTTAGAGCTATGATCTCTTAAGCATATAAGATCATTAAATAACCTAAAGACTGGTATATTATCTATAACTTTACTACAACCTGTACATATACAAGGTCCTAATCTTCTTCCTACATCGTTAGAGACAAATAACTTACTAAAAACATCAGTAACTTTAAATTTTTCTTCAAAGTATAAGTTATTATATTTATC
>JAFXOW010000003.1 GCA_017528315.1 Bacilli bacterium | reverse complement strand
ATATCTTAATATGACGATCCTTTTATTTATCAAATTTGAATAATTCAAGAACAATAGAAACTATAAAAAGAGTAATACCACTATATAAAAATGTATATCTAATTATATTCCAATGTCTATCATCAGGAAATATACGATTTAATACTATATTTAAAATAAATGCAACAATAATAATTGCCATAAATACATAAGAAATAATCGTTAATACCTTTTTTCTTTTATCAATTTGTTTTCTTAATTTAATTAAATTTTCCTCGGATTTATTCATATAATCATTCCCCTTAATTTTTTCACCAGATAATAATTCATTAACATTAATATCTAACTCATTACATAAATCTTTTAATAAAGAATAATCTGGCATTGTATTACCATTTTCCCATCTACTAATTGATTTACTCGTAACACCTAATTTTTCTGCTAATTGTTCCTGAGTTAAACCTTTTTCTTTTCTGCAATTAAAAATAAATTTCCCTATTTTAATTTGATCCATATTATCCTTCCTTTCACAAATGATTATATGATTATTACTTTTTAAATAACAGGACAGAACCTGAGAGTTTATTATTACATAACTATTTTACCACACAAAAACGGATTTTTATCTGTTCCATATATCTTAATATTGCGATATATTTTTTATCTTTTTTTATAAATGATTATTTCCGGATTACTTCCATTCTCTACATATTCACAGACAAGTAAAAAATTCATATTAGCAAGTATTCCAAAGCATTTTTTTATAGATTCATCATTAAATAAACATTCTACTTGATTACCAAGATATGCTTCATTATCATTTAACAGCTTAACATGTTCTCCATTCGGAAGAGGATATTCCATATTAACAAATTCTCCATGTAGTGGATATAGTTCTTCTATCTTAGGCATACCATCTATATTTAAAGAATTAAACTCATTAATTAATTCTTTTTTAATAGATTCAAAGCTATCTTTTCCACCAACTTCAATATACTTTGCTATCCAACATTTTTTACCAAAAGGACAACCATTTGTTTCTTTGCAACCTTTGCATTTACTATTTTTAAATAAATTACACTCTTCGCAATTTGCACCACATATTGATTCCATACTACTACCTCCATATATTTAATACACCATTATATAAACTTTTACAAGACTTGAATATAATTGAAATATATGCATATGATCATTTTATTCTCTATATCTTAATCTTCTGAACAAATTGATAAATTGTAATTTGAATTATAATTCTATTAAACTATTTTCAAAATCTTTAACATAATATTTTATATTTTTTGTTCCTTTTGTAATAATAGTATGCCCTTCTTCTTCAAGTAATCTTTTTTGTAATTCTATTCCCTCTGGATATTTAACATTTAATTCGCCATCTGATTTTAATGTTCTCCAATATGGTGTAATATTCTTATCTCTTTGATAACTAGCCCAAGCAACAATAATTACAAATATTCCTGCTGTCATTGTATCAGTGAAGTCTGCTTTGTTTTGCTTTGCTAAATAATCTCTCATTTGACTAACTGTTACAAGTTTTCCTTTCGGTACTTTTTTCATTAACTCATCATAATATAGTGGTGGTGCAAAAAACATCTTTGTTCCACCATATTTTTGTATTGTTTTCTCATCTTTAACAATTTGTATTTTAGGCATATCTTTATTATTTTTCATCATTGCATTAAAATCTTTTTTACTCTCATTAGACATATTCTTATCTCTCCAATCATATTTAATTATATCATAAAACTTAGTCTTTTTTTTAATTGACTTACTAATCGTAAGATTACTATATTGCGATTAAATAAGTTTCGAAATTACAAAAAAACGTATCTAAAACGTATCTAAACGCCTTTTTTTGATAAAAATTATTCAAAATGTTGAATTATAAAAACCCTCGTAAAGCCTTATTTTACAAGGATTTTTAGTATTATTTGCCGCAACAAACTTTATACTTGCGTCCAATTCCACATGGCTATAAAATTGGCTAATTTTGGCTCTACTCTATTTCACGAAAGCCTTGAGTTTATTGAGTATTTTTCACTTAGCTTCACGCTATTTCACGTGACTTACATGGTAAACTGTATCTAAAACTGTATCTAAAATTAAATTATCACAATTATTTGTAACTTTTTATTAATCAATAATTATGGCAAATTTTATTGCCAGTAATCCGATTTTTTCTTTATCACTTAACTTTTCTGTATTTCCTAATGAACGTTTATCCCATTTAGCAGAGTCTAGATTATCCGCTGCATAAAAGAATTGGAATACTTCTTTATTTCTAAATTTTGCCAATGCTGATATTGCTGAACATTCCATATCTACACAAACACAACCTTCTTCTTTTCTATCTATAACTTTCTTCCTTGTTTCACGATATGGAGCATCAGTAGTCCACACTTTTCCTATTATGTAAGAATAAGCATGTTCTTTTAAGAGTTTAACAAATTCTTCTTTATATTTTGAATTAACCACTACCTCCCTCGATGATTTTAAATAATGATAGCTTGTTCCTTCATCACGTATGGCAGCATTTGGGATTATTATTGCTAGATCATCTATATTTTTATCTAATACACCACATGTACCAAATACAACTATTTTTTCCAATCCCATTGCAAATAGTTCTTCATATTGCACTACACATGCTGGTGCACCAACTCTAGACATAAATAGTGCTATTTCATGTCCTTCATATATAATTTTATATATTGGCAATTTACCATTTCCATTTGATGATAGAGCAATCTCAATACCTTTAAATTTATCAACTAATTGATCAAACAACTTTTTTGAAAAACATGATACACCTAACTTTGGAAATCCTTCTATTACGTTTTCAACTTCATAAGGGTCAAATGTTGAATTAATTGTTTCATCAAATTCTTCTAATATCATACAATCATCTCCTATAATTATTATATCATAAAATTATCCTTATCTATGTGGCAATGGTAAATTTAAATAATTTTACTGTATCTAAACTGTATCTAAAACAAAAAAATTGCAATAAATTGCAACTTTTCGTAATTTGGTATTTTCACTAAAATCCTTATATTTATTGGCTTAAATGACTATTTACCACAACATTGCTTATATTTCTTTCCACTGCCACATGGACATGGATCATTACGACCAACTTTATTTTCTTTATTTTTCTTAGGTTGTTTAACTGTTGATGTATCACTTTCGTTAGTTATTTGTTTCTTAACTACTTCTTTTCTCTCAATATTTTGTCTTATTTCAGCGTTAAGTAAGAATATAGATACATCTTTATCAATCTTATCTAGCATTGATTCATACATTTCTAATCCTTCAATTGTATAAGCACGAAGGGGATCTTGTCCACCATATCCTCTCATCATTACAGCTTCTCTTAAATGAGATAAAGTATTAATATTTTCTGTCCAATATTTATCTATAACATTTAGAGTAATGGCTTTTTCAAATTCATTAGCTAATTCTTTAGGAAGTTCAGATAATTTTTCTTCATATTCTTTTTTTACTTTGTTAAATATAAAATCTAAAGATTCATCAGCTGTTTTATTTTCTATATCACTTGTCTTAATATTTTTCTTTGTTAAATCATGATTAACTATATCAACTAAATCTTTTAAATCTTCACCTTCTATTTTGTCATTTATAAAATGTTTATCAACTAGATATCCAATGTATGCATGAATTGTATCTAAAGTCGTTTCATGAATAGAATCATTATCAAGTATTTCATTACGTCTTTCATATATGTCTTCTCTTTGATTATTCATAACATCATCGTATTCAAGTAATTGTTTTCTTATATCAAAGTTATTTCCTTCAACTTTAGCTTGAGCACTAGAAAGAGCACTTGTAAATGTTTTACTTCTAATTGCTTGATTTTCATCAAATCCCATACTCTGAAGCAAAGTTTTAATCCTATCAGTTCCAAATCGAACCATTAAATCATCTTCCATAGATACAAAGAATTGAGATTCACCTGGATCACCTTGACGACCTGAACGACCTCTTAACTGATTATCAATACGACGAGATTCGTGACGTTCGGTACCAATTACACACAAACCTCCTAGTTCTTTAGTTTCCTCTGTTAACTTAATATCGGTTCCACGTCCAGCCATATTAGTAGCAATCGTTACCGCACCTTTTTCACCAGCGTGAGATATTATTTCAGCTTCACGAGCATGATTTTTAGCATTTAATACTTCATGTTTAATTCCAGCTTTAGTTAACATATTACTAATAAGTTCACTTGTCTCAACAGCAATAGTACCAACTAGAATTGGTTGACCAGTTTTATGACGTTCCTTAATAACATTTACAATTGCATTATATTTTCCTTTTTGAGTTGGATAAACAAGATCTGGATAATCAATTCTAGCAATAGGTTTATTAGTTGGAACTGGAATAACATACATATTATAGATATTTCTAAACTCTTCTTCCTCCGTTTTAGCAGTACCAGTCATACCTGATAACTTTTTATACATTCTAAATAAGTTCTGGAAAGTAATCGTTGCAACTGTTTTGGTCTCTTGATTAATTTTTACTCCTTCTTTAGCTTCAACCGCTTGATGTAGTCCATCACTCCATTGACGACCTTTCATAATACGTCCAGTAAACGGATCAACAATTAAAACTTCTCCCTCTTGAACAACATAATCAAAATCTTTTTTCATCGAATAATTAGCACGCAATGCTTGATTAATATAATGAACAAGTTCGGTATTATTCATATCATATAAATTATCTATATGAAAATAGTTTTCAGCTTTTTTGTTACCTAAGTCAGTTAAAGTAACACCTTTCGTTTTTTCATCATATATATAATCATCTTCAGCTTTTAAACTCTTAGCAAATCTATCAGCATCAATATAGAGATTAGCACTTCGAAGTTCTCCTCCTGAAATAATTAAAGGAGTTCTTGCTTCATCAATTAAAATTGAGTCAACCTCATCGATAATAGCATAATTAAGTCCACGTTGTACTCTATTTTCACGTCTTATTACCATATTATCTCTTAAATAATCGAATCCAAGTTCATTATTTGTTGTATATAAAATATCACAATTATATTGTTCTTGTTTTTCTTTAGGAGATAATTCTCTTTTATTAACTCCAACACTAAGACCTAATCCTTCATAAATTGGTCCCATCCATTCAGCATTACGACTAGTTAAATATTCATTAACTGTAATTACATGAACACCCTCTTCGGTCAAAGCATTTAAATAAGCCGGGAATGTCGTAACTAATGTTTTTCCTTCACCAGTTTTAAGTTCAGCAATATTTCCATAGTGAATTGCTATAGCACCAACTAATTGTACATAAAAAGCTTTTTCAGAAAGTTTTCGATAAGCCATTTCTCTTACACTTGCATAAGCTTCAACTAAAATATCATCTAAAGTTTCACCTTTTTTTAATCTTTCTTTAAATTCTAAAGTTTTGTTTTTTAATTCTTCGTCACTTAACTTTTGATATTCTGAATCTAAAGCCATTATTTTATCAGCTAATGCTTCAAATCTTTTTAATTCTTTATAATCATGATCAAATAATCCTTTAAATAAATTCATAATTCCTCCATGTTTCAAGTTATATTTTATCAAAAAATAAGCAAAATGAAAATACATTTTACTTATTATATTGGAATAATTAGCTTTTTTTACTTATTCAGCTTCAATAACTCCGTATCCACCACTTTTTCTTTTGTAAACTAAAGCAATACTATCTAAGTCACTATCTTTATACATATAAAAATTATGACCTAAAAGTTCCATTTGTAAAATTGCTTCATCTAAATTCATTGGTTTAATTTCTATTTTCTTTCTCTTAATTTCTTTTTCATCTTCTTCAGGTAAATCTAATATTTCTTCCATATTAAATTCTTTTATACCTGTTTTTTCTTTCTTCTTTAATTTAGTTTTATTTTTTCTAATTTGTCTTTCTAATTTGTTAACAACTAAATCAACTGCTGAATAAAAGTCACTTGATTCTTCTTCAGCTCTTAAAATAAGTGTTTTTAGTGGAATAGTAACCTCTACTTTTTGAGAATAATTTCTAATTTTAACAAGAACTGTTGCTTTTAAATCTTCTACATAATACTTATCAAGCTTTGATAATTTTTCTTTAACATACTCCTTCATAGAATCAGTAACTTCTATTTTATTACCCCTTATTAAAACTTCCATATAATCACTTTCCTTTCACCCTAAGTATATCATAAATAAGAAAAAAAAACTATTATTTTTAAATAGTTTTTCTTGGCCGCCTTTTTAAGTTATACAACTTTTAATTAACACTATAACAATACGTGTTTTAAACTATTATGCAATAGTTTCTGGTTTTACTACTGAAACATTTAATGCTTGATAACCCTTAGATGTTTCTAAAAGATTGAACTCTACATATTGACCTTCTTGTAAAGTTTTATAACCTTCTTGATTAATTGCTGAATAATGAACAAAGATGTCTTCTTTATCGGTATATTCGATAAAGCCGTACCCCTTATCATTGTTGAACCACTTAACTCTACCTCTTACCACGTTCTAATCTCTCCTTCTTTTAATTTTTTTCAGTAAATCTACTTTTAACACGTGCAGAAACATCATAACAAAAATTAGAATTATTATTTCATTTTTTTTACAATTTGTTAATTTGTTAGTAGTTTTTGGTAAAAATATTGAATATTATAACCAAAATTTTCAAAAACTTTATCATTTTTAACCGTTTATAAAAAATACTAATTAAGAAACTAAAGTTAATATAAAATGAATTTGGTGATTAAGAATGATTAAAAATTACCTTATAAATAGTTCCATGAATTTAATAAATGAATTAGGCCAATATAATGAGGAAAAACAAGCAGAAATTAAATATGGTCTTGAAGGAATATATATTGCTGTTTCTAAAGTAGTAGTAATACTCTTTACATCAGCCATACTTGGACTATTTAAAGAAGCCATTATGTTTCTTTTGTTATTTAACGCTTTAAGAATAGTTGCTTTTGGACTTCATGCTTCCAAAAGTATATATTGTTGGATATCATCTAGTATATCATTTTTACTTATTCCATATTTATCAAAAACCTTTGAATTTCCTAATATTTTTTATATAGTTGTATCTACTATATCAATAATATCTTTTATATTATATGCACCTGCTGATACCATTAAAAGGCCTTTAATAAATACCAAAAAAAGACATATTTATAAATTACTATCAATATTATTGGCATCTATATTTATTATATTAATATTTATAATAAATAATTTATTAATAAAAAATTTATTAACATTTGCACTTATATTGGAAACAATTTTAATTTTACCTATAACTTATAAGATATTTAAGTTACCTTATAATAATTATAAAAATTATAAAGGCTAATTAAAAGAATCTATAGGTTATATAAAAAGTAAAGGAGGGTCGTAATGAAAAAATATTTAGCTATGGCATTAGCTGCTGTTGGTATGTTAGTTTCAGGACTTGCTACTACTGGATGTTGGGTTTTCGTTATTGATGAACCAACAATGCCTAAATCAATGTTAAATAAATAATTAAAAAAAACTGATGATAACTTATTAAAAAGTATCATTAGTTTTTTTATTTAAAAGATCCAAAGATATAATTAATTTTGTTGTAAAATAATTATTAATTATTTCATATTTACTATTTAATATATTCATATTTTTGATTGTTTTTTCAACATCATATAGTCCAAATCCATGACCTTTTCCCTTAGTTGTAAAACCATTTTTAGTTATTAAATCAATATTAACATTATCTTTATAGGTATTAGCTATACTAAATACTAATTTTTTATCTAAAATATATAAATCAAAATTTATTTCTTTCTCATTTGATTCATTGCTTGCATAAATAGCATTATCAAAATATTCACCTAAAATATTAAGAATATGACCTAACTCATAAGAGTTAAAAAGTGTAGAATTCAATGATTTTAAATCTTTACTAACATTAACATATATTTTTAAATTCATTTCCTCAGCTTTAGATAATTTATAATATATAATATAACGAATATTATCAATCTTAATATAATTAATCTGTTTTACCCAACTATATTTTTTATCTTCTATTTTTTCTAATAAACTATCAATATAGTTATTTGCCTCAGGTATATCCGATTTTATATAGCCTTTAATAATAATTAAATTATTTTTATATTTATGGACCATAGATGAATATTTTTCAATTAAATCAGCTGATGTCTTCATATACTCTTTTAGTAAAGTATATTTATTTGATGTTTCTCTATTATCAATGTATTGTTTAATTAAAATAAAAAATAAAAGTAAACATCCAGTTATAATTGCCAAACTTAAAAAATATTTATAATCAATTTGAAAATTATTTAAATATAAACTATACATTATAGAAAAAACTACAATTATCACTATAATTGATACGGTAAGTATATATGTGATATTAGTATTTTTTAATTTTTTTATTATTTTTTGAATTTTCTTTCTAAACAAATAAGAATAAATTACTAAAATTAATGAAATAATAAAATTTGTTAAGCTCATTCTTACCATTATTGATGCAAAATTAACTTTAAATATAGTATCTATCAAAGTTACAATAATAGAAAATGTAAATTCAGATATTATACATATTATATATGCAAAAATAACATTAATTATCAAATCTCCAACTTTATCATTAAATAATATTTTAAACATTCCAAATAGTAAAAAGACAATTACAAATACTCTAACCGCATTATTAAAAATAAAATTATTAAATATAACAATAATTGCAAATAATACTATTGTAAGATATTTATATACTTTAATTTCTTTAATATTTTTATATGATATTAAAGCTCCACTTAAAAATAGACCTAATCCACAAAAAAATGAACCTAAAAAGTAATCAATCCATGTTACTAAATCATAATTAAAATTCACGTTTATCCCTCCAGTCAATTAGACACAACTCTTCTAATTCCTTCTTTTTATCACGTGCTAAACAGTTAGTATACTTATCTTTAAACCAAATAACAGGAATGCCAGTATTTAATTTAGTTATTTCATAAACATTTACTATACAACTTCTATGGGATTTAAAAAATCTTTTATCATTAGCTAACATTTTTTCTACCTTAGTAATATTACTTTTATATTTATATTTATTATCATAAGTCTCAATATACAAACAATCCTCACATTTATCTTTTTCAATAAATAAAATATCTTTATAAGGTATTCTAATTATTTCACCATCTTGTTTATATGATAATACTTTGCTTTCATTGAATGAAATATATATTTCTCTAAATGAACTAATTAACATTTCTTCTAAAGCATCAAACTTTGATATAAAATCAACCATTAATAATTTTCTATGAAAAGCATTTTCTACTAAATCTTGATGAGCAGTTGCAATTATAATTTGATCATCAGTTGATCTCTTATATTTTCTTATTTCTCTTGCTAAATCAATACCTGATTTACCTTTTACTTCAATATCTAAAATATAAATATTTTGACCACTTAAATTTTTTATAAAATATATCATTTTATCACTATATTCTTTAAAATGATATATTTTATAAGAATCATCACTCGTTCCCATAAATTTATGAATAATCGATCTATACAATTTATAAAAATAAATCTCATCCTCATAAATAATAAAATTTATCATAAATCCTCCTGAGTTTCTATTTTTTGTGAAGTGTAATTTGTTTTTCAGTTATAATATTAGTTTTATTAACAAACCAAAATATAAGAATAAATAATATTATATATGTTCCTATTCTAATATATAAATTTATTTCTGAGCCAAGTAGAAAGAAAATAGATGCGATAGCAAATAAAATATTTACTCCATATATAATTAATACCGTATTACGATGAGAAAATTTCATTCCTAAAAGTTGATGATGTAAATGAAGCTTATCAGCATCACTTATTTTTTGATGATGAAATAATCTTCTTAGTATTGCAAATAAAGTATCTAATATTGGTACTGCTAAAATTAATAAGGGAACAAAAACCGATGTCAAAATAGTTCCTTTAAATCCAAGTAAAGATATAACGGAAATTATAAATCCTAAAAATAAAGCACCTGAATCCCCTAAAAATATTTTAGCTGGATAAAAATTGTGAACTAAAAAGCCTAAAGTACTACCAAGCATAATTAATGTTATTGTAAAATCAAGTCCTACAGTTCTTCCTTGAAAAAAGCAAATTACAATTATTGTCATAAAGAAAATTGATGATATTCCACTAGCTAATCCATCTAATCCATCTATTAAATTAATGATATTCATACATGCAATGATAAAGATTAAAGTAATAGGATAGGCAAGTAATCCGAATTCAATATTCAATCCAAAAAAAGATATATTATTTAAAAGTATCTCACCATAAAAAGTAATTACTAAAGCAGATAATAATTCTCCAATTAATTTATCACGGGGTGTTAAAGAATTAATATCATCAATTATGCCTGTAAGTAATATTATAAAACTACCTATTAAAATAGAGTTCATTTGAATAGTCATCTCACCAAAAAACATATAGCCAATTAAAAAGGCTACAAATATTGCAAGTCCTCCCATTCTTGGCATTGGCTTAGTATGAACTTTTCTTTCGTTCGGCATATCTAAAGCATTAACATGAATAGCTATTTTTTTAGCAATAGGCACAGTTAAAACTGAAATAATAAATGTGAATAAAATCACATTAAATGAATATAAGATCGTATTATTTAACATAATAATTCCTCCAAAAGAATTATATCACTATATACAAAAAAAAACTAGCAAATTCTTTGATTTTTCAAGGATTTCTAGTGTTTTTTTGTTATTTTTATTTATTTTTTCTATTTATTTAATTATATTTAATTTTTTTCAATATTTTATGTATATTTTTAGTCAATTAAATATAAATTATCTAACATGATTCCCGTACCTTCTGCAACACTTGTTAAGGGATTCTCAGCAATATAAATGGGAATTTGAAGTTCCATTTCAAAAAGTTCTTTTAAGCCACAAATAAGTGAACCTCCACCCGTTAAAACTGCACCATTTTCGATAATATCAGCAGATAACTCGGGAGGAGTTTCTTCAAGTACTGATTTTGTCCCTTTAATAATAGTATTGATATCTTCTTTTAAAGCTTCTTCAATTTCCAAACTATTTATAGTAATAATGCTGGGAAGTCCAGTATCAATATCCCGACCTCGAACTTCCATTTCTTGGTCTTTATCACTTTCATAAACCGAGCCTATTTCATGTTTAATATTTTGAGCTGTTTTATCACCAATTAATAATCGATAATTATTTTTTATGTACTCTTTAATATCATTATCAAAAACATTACCAGCAATTTTTAAAGAACGACTTACAACAATCCCACCTAAAGATAAAACAGCTATATCCGTTGTACCTCCTCCAATATCAATTACCATATTACCACTTGGTTTTGAAATATCAAGACCAACTCCAATAGCAGCAGCTTTGGGCTCTTCTTCTAAATAAACCTTCTTGGCTCCAAGTTTTTCAGCAGCTTCTCGAATAGCATTTTTTTCAACTTGAGTTGTATCTGCTGGACAACATATTATAATTGTAGGTTTTTTAAATATTCCTCGAGCTTTTACTTTATTAACAAAATAATCAAGCATTAATTCAGTGATTTCAAAATCCGCAATTACTCCATCTTTCATAGGTTTAATAGCCTTGACTTTAAAAGGCGTCTTTCCTAACATTAAATTAGCATCATTCCCGAAGGCTAAGGGACGTTTAGTTTCAGTATCTATGGCAACAACTGACGGTTCATTTAATACTATTCCTTGTCCTTTAATATATATGAGAATATTGGCTGTTCCTAAATCTATTCCTATATCTTTCATAATTCACCTCTAAAAATATTATTTCCAATTTTTATCAAATTATTAAAAAAGATGATTATAAATCACCTATATTTTTACCAATTATTTTTAAAGGATCAACATTTACACCACTTTGATATATTTCTAAATGTAAATGATTTCCCAAAGATTCATTTAATTTACTAGTTCCACTACGACCTATTTTAGTACCTATAGTCACATTTTCTCCTTTTTGAACACTTATTTCTGATAAACCAGCATATGACGAGATAAAGTCATTATTATGTTTTATCTCAACAATTTTTCCAAGCATTTCATCTTCCTTAATGTCAATTACTGTCCCATCCATAATAGCAACAACATCAAATACTTCTTCTGAAACATAGTCAACACCAGTATTAGGTAAATAAGTATTATCATAATAAACAATAGATTCTTTTTGCTTATCTAAATCATCTTCTAAATTATAATAATATCTTTTTATAGTTACATTTTCTAATAAATAAGGATTTAGAACAGCTGAATCAACATTTGCAACTGGTACAACATCACTTAAAATAACATTAGATACATAAGTAATATCACTTAAAGATTCCTCACTATCACTTTCGATAGCTAAACTTGTAAAATATAATCCAACTACTAATACTAAAATTAAAGATACATAAAGAACCGGAAATACAAATGGTTTTAATTTCATAACTTTCACCTCATTTAAAGTATTTCCGGTTCTAATATTTTTATACAAATTTTTAAAAGATTTTTAAATATGCAAAATCATAAATAAAATTAGTAACTAAATATATAATAGAAAGTAAAATAAGAAAATAGGCAACTCGAGCTTTAATAACTTGCCCTTTTTTAAAAATATTATTAATATTTATTCCGTCAAGTGCCCAAACGGTTATAATAGTTATTAATACATATAATATAAACTTTGTCATAATTGCTCCTCAATTTTTTTAACTTTTTCAATCCTTATTTTATGTCTTTCTAAATTAGAAAATTCCGTATTAATAAAATTTACTACTATTTTTTTAGCTTCTTCTAAATTAGTATCACCTGAAATTGCTACAACATTCGTATTATTATCAAGTCTTGTATATCTTGCCTCTATTGCATTATTAACTTTAGCACAGTAAACACCCTTCATTTTGTTTAAAGCTATACTTATACCTATTCCTGATCCACATATAGCAATTCCATAGTCTATTTCATTACTTTGAATCAATTTACCTAACAATTTAGCAAAATCTGGATAATCACACGATTCAAGTGAATTGGTACCACAATCAGTAATATCTACAATATTATCTTGCTTTTTAAAGTAATCTATCAATTTTTCTTTAAGTTCATATCCTCTATGATCAGAAGCAAAACCTAATCTTATATTTTTCATATCATCACCAATAAAAATATATCATATTTTTTCTAAAAAAAAAAGCAAATTATGCTTCTTTTGTTTCAAATCCATATTTCTTATTAAATTTGTCAACTCTTCCTGCACGTGATGCTCTACTTTGTTTTCCTGTATAGAATGGATGACATTTTGAACATACTTCAACATTTATTTCTTTTTTAGTTGAAACTGCTTTAAAAGTTTCACCACAAGCACAAGTAACTGTTACTTCATGATTTTCTGGATGAATATTTTTTTTCATTTTAATCTCCTTTCGCCATGGATTTAACCATAGTAATAAACATTTCTTAAGTAGTATAGCAAGAAATCCTATAAAAATCAAGTTTTTTTAAAAATTTAGTTCATTATGTTAATTTAAACTATTACAAATTATTTTGTTCAATTATCTTATTAGTTATTTTTAAATAAGCCCTAGTCGTTATATGATAATCCATTTTATTTGGAATATATGATTTATCTTGTTTAATTAAATTATAAATATCAACATATTGTATATTATACTTTTTAGCTAGAGAAGTATATTTATCCGAAATATAGGCAAATATAGTATCAGTATTTTTGTTATAATTAGTACTTGGATTATAATAACCAATTAAAATTATTTTAGATTTAGATAATTCAGTTATTTTTTTTAATAAATTATTCATATCAATAATCATATTATCTAAATCATTCTTAATATTATTAAAATTATTATTGTCTTCATTTAGTATTTTAACTATTTCATCCATTCCAATAGATATTGTAAGTAAATCTGCTTCTCTTAGTTCTTTTCTTATATTATATTTTTTATCATTATATAATATATTTTTATTATTTGTTATATCGTTAGTTAATTCTTTAACTGTATAGTTACTTTTACAAAAGTAATCATTATATTTATGAAGCATATCATTATTTTCTAAATATATTTTCAAATAATCATTATAACCATACGTTTTATTACCATAAGAATTTATTCCTAAACTAATTGAGTCACCAATTACCATATAATCTATTAAATTTTTATCATTAAATTTATAAATTATAAATACTAATACAAGAATTAAAATAGGAACAATAATTTTTTTCATATAGCCTCCAAAAAAAAAAGATTAAAGCAATATATTATATTTCTTCAATCTCTATTTTAGCACCTACATTTGTCAATTTTTCTACTATTTCCTCGTATCCTCTTAAAAGATGATTAATTTCTTTAATAGTTGTTTCTCCATCTGCTACAAGTGCTGCAACAAGTAGACTAGCTCCTGCTCTAAGATCAGTTGCTATAACTTCACATCCTGCTAATTTAGTTGGACCATAAATAGTCGCTGTTCTTCCTATTGCATCAATATGTGCACCCATTCTATTTAAATAAGGAACATTCATAAAACGATTTTCATAAATATTTTCAGACATTTGAGAAATTCCTTCACATTGAGTCAAAAGAGCTGTAAATGGCTGTTGTAAGTCTGTAGGAAAACCTGGATAATAATCAGTTTTTATTTCCATGCTTTTTAAAGTATTTTGATTGTCTATTATTAAATAATCATCATGAATATCAATATGTGCACCCATCAAAGACAAAGTATCAGTTAAACTTTTTATATGTTCTGGTATAATATTATCTATTTTAATATGAGTTCCACATAATGCCCCAATCATAGTATAAGTACCTGCTTCAATTCTATCAGAAATTATATCATGATTAGTTCCATCTAAACTTTCTACTCCTTCAATTTCTATTTCTTTAGTACCATATCCACTAATTTTAGCTCCCATTTTATTTAACATTAAACATAAATCTGTTATTTCAGGCTCTAGTGCTGCATTAGTAATAATCGTTTTACCATTTGCTTTAACGGCAACTAAAATTGAATTTATAGTTGCTCCAACGGATGGCATATCTAAATTAATTGTATTTCCTATTAATTTATCGGCTTTTATAATAATTTTTTCATCTCTTTCTATAATTTCAGCCCCTAATAATCTAAAGGCTTTTAAAGTCTGGTCTATCGGACGAGTACCAATTTCACACCCACCTGGCATAGCCATTTCCATATGATTAAATCTAGCAAGTAAAATCGCCATAAAATAATAGGATGCCCGAAGTCTTTTCGACAGTTCATAAGGAATTTCTTTATTTTCTAAATTCGTAGTATCTATCATTATGCTACCACTTGCTCTTGTAACTTTAACGTTTAAATAATTCAAAGTATCTTCTAAAGCATCTATATCTAAAATATTTGGAATATTGCATAAAGTTGTAACTCCTGAAGCCAACAAAGTTCCTGGTATTAATGCAACAGCACTGTTTTTAGCTCCACTTATTCTGATAGTTCCATTTAAATTTTTATTTCCTATTACTTTTAAACTTTTCATATAAACCACCACTATATCTTATTATATTTAATTATTTATGTTAATTTTATTATCAATTTCTTTAGTTAAATTATTAATTCCGCTTAAAATAATTTTTCTTGGATCAATAACACTTTTATTTTCTTCTAAAAATTTTCTTACTCCTTTACTCCAAGCATCTTGTAAATCAGAATTAACATTAATTTTAGTAATTCCAGATAATACACATTTTTTTAATATATCATTTGATAAACCTGATCCTCCATGCAAAACAAGAGGAATATCGATTGAATCTGCTATATCCTTAATCAAATTATAATCAATATTTAATTCTTTTGTATATTTTCCATGAACAGTACCAACACTTGCTGCTAAAGAATCTATTTTCGTTTTATTAACAAATTCTAAACAATCCGATACATTAGTTAATTTTCCAAATGATACTTGATCATCTTTTAATTCTCCCATTGCTCCAAGTTCAGCTTCAACCGTAACTTCCTTCATATGAGCATATTCAACAACTTGTTTGGTAATCCTTATATTTTCTTCTAATTCTTTTAAAGAACCATCAATCATAACAGAAGTAAATCCAGCATCTATAGCATTTTTGCAAGATTCAAAACTTTTTCCATGATCAAGATGTAATATAACATTAATTTTAATATCTAAATCTTTTATTAGTCCCTTAACAAGATTTACAACCGTATTATAACCACCCATATAATTAACAGCACTTTCACTAACACCTAGAATTACAGAAATATTTAATTTATTACATTCTAATAAAATATACTTAGTCCATTCTAAATTATTTATATTAAAATGAAAAATTGCTTTATTTTGTCTTTTTGCTTCAATTAATATTTCCTTACCATTTACTAACATTTTATCACCAAATAAAGAATACTATAAATTTATTAAAAAGTCAAAAAGAAACTATATAAAATAAAAAGCACCAAAGTGCTTATTTTATTTTATTTAAATCATTATACTTACCAAGTATAATATCACTTATATTATCTTGATTATAATTGTGATTATTATAACTTACAATATTTTTATATAATGGTAAATTATTAGTCCAAGCAATATTTAATACAGTTTCTTTAGCATCACGAGATAATTCACTAAAAGATATCCCCTTTTCAACACCATTAATATAAACACAAAGTGGTTCATCATCTCTTATTAATCTAACTACTTCTAAATCCGATAATTTTGCATAATTTAATATATTACTTAAACTTTTTTCTTCATAGGCACTCTTTATTAATGAATTTCCCATCATTGAAAAATATTTAACATAAGCTTTATCTCTAATATCATAGTCACTAAATTTATTTTCATAATAAATATATCTTCCAATGTCACCAATTCTAATTTTGCTTTGAACATAGTTACCAACACTAGACAAATTTTCATTTCTATATGCATTTAAATTTTCAAAAGAATACTCAGAGTCTGATTCGTAAAGGTAATATTTTGAACCATCAACATCTTTCATAATTAACATATCACTTTCTGGTTCAACATACTTAGAAAACAACTTTTCTTCACCTTTTATATAAATTTCTTTAAGACATTCTATAGGTTCTACCGTAGGCATCTCTTTTAAAATAACAGGTGTACTAGTAGGTAATGGTGTAGGTTCATTTGTAGCTACTGCATAAATAGCAACGGGTGATGATGATTCTTTGTTATTTTGAGATTTATTTTTACTACAACCTTTTATACCTGTTGTAATTAAAACTAAAGCTCCTATAGCAGCAATACCTGAAATAACCTTATGTCTTATAGCAAAATTTTTAATTTTACTTCCAGCATATTCTTCTTTCTCTTCTGCTGATCTATTTTTTTTACTTTTAACTTTAGCTATTTTTAATAAACCTAAATTATAATATTTATTATATAGATCATTTGTATTTTCAGCATATATACCATATGTATTATATAATTCTAATAAACTATTATCGCATTCAGTCCTAAAGTCTTTTTCATCATAAAAATCATCAGTTGTTTTTTCTATAGCTTCACCTTCAGTATATTCTTTAATCAATTTTTCTAATTTTTCTTCATCATTATATCTAATTGTAACTTTTGTAATTACCTTATCTTCTGTTTCTACAATAGCTCCCATTCTTTTTAAGGCATTATATTGCTTAATTAATGTTGTAGCTTTTGATTTTTTTAAATCATCTTGATGTTGATTACATAATTCAGAATATAATTCATTTTTTTTCTCAAATAGATTTACTGTATCCTTTCCATAACCATATTTTTCAACAGAATACTCCCTAACAACTATAATTCCAATTAATCCTTTATCTTTAGTCGATAAAATTATTTTTTTAATTGTATTTTCCATTTAATATTCCCCCTTAAACTTGCACATATTATACTATAAAAATCACCATTTGTCAAACGAAATGGTGGTTAATTTAAAATTTAATTATTTTTTTAAAAAATAATTTCTACTTCATCATTATTTTTTAAAAGAAAAGCATTAGCATCATCAGTATCTAAATGCATTTCAAAATAGGCAGTTTCACTTTCTTTAAGCTCTACATGTTCTATTATTCCTGATTTTTCTCCACTTATTCTGACACTTACTTCTTTATATCCTGTTAAACTCTTTTTTTCTAAAATATTTTTATCCACATGAATATGTCGATTAGCTATAATTGCACACGATTTTTCTATTTTACCCAATGGTCCAACTATAGTTACAACACTAGCATCATTTAAATCACCTGAATCACGAACGGGTGGATTAATTCCCAATTTATAACTATCAGTTTTACTTACTTCAACCTGAGTATAATCTCGAAAAGGTCCCACAATAACTAAATTCTCTAATTTACCTTTAGGTCCAATAATAGTTACTTTCTCATTACTTGAAAACTGTCCAGGTTGATTTAACATATTTCTAATACTAAGATCTTTTTTTCCAAACAATATTTCATAATCAATTCTTGTTAAATGTACATGATGATTACTTATTCCAACACTTACTTTCATAACTCACATCCCAATTAAGTATATCAAATTTTTAGAATTTTTTAAATATTATTTCATAATATTAAGAGGAGGAATTTAATGAACAATAATTATAACTATGATCCATATATAAATAATATGCTAACACCTAATTATCAATTTAAAGAGGAAAAGCAAAGCCTTTTTGCTGAAGATATCCTAAATAAAAATAAAGGAAAGTATATTAAAGTTTATATGTCATTTACCGATTCAAAAGAATGGTGTGATCGAATATTTGAAGGAATTCTTGAAGCATGGGGTAGAGATTTTATTTTATTATTTGATAAAACTAATAATAAAAGATACATGGTTTGGAATTTGTATATTGATTTTATTGAATTTTTTGAACCGATAAATATCTAAAAATATAGTTGATAAATTTTAATTAATTTGTTAAAATTAAAATGGTGATTGTAAAATGAATAATATAGGGATTTTAATAATATCTATAATAGTGTTAATAATTATATTTTTAGTAGTATTAATAATTATTAGTAAAAATAAAATAAATGAAAGTTTAAATACTCTTTTAATAGCTAATGATGATATAAATAATTCTTTAAAACAAAAATATGCTATTTATAAAGAAATGATTCAGTATATTAAAGACAATATAAGTATTAATGATGATACTTTTAATGATTTTGAAAGTTTTAATAGAAGAGAATGTACTAAATCAGATTTAATAAATATATTAGATGAAACAACTCATGAATTAAATAAATATGTTGAAAAATATACTGAATTACTTAAAAATAAAGATTTTTTAAATTTAAAAAGAAAATTATATCATGTTGAATTAAATTTAGAAGCTGTTGTTGAATATTATAATAATAAATTAGTTATTTATAATGATTTAAAAAATCATTTACCTACTAGTATTGCTACTAAAATATTTGAATTTGAAAATTTTAATGAAACCATTATTAATAAAAACGAGATATCTAGTCTTATTAATTTAAACTAGATATTTTTTTACATCTTTAAAATTTTAATTTATTTTTTTGTGATATAAATACATTAAACTAAATTTCTTACATAATAAAAATATCTAGTTATTACACTAGATACTTTTTTTAATTTTTAATTTCAAGTTTTATTTTATTTACTTTAGATTCGTAAGTAAGCTTTAAATCTTCTCCAGTTACTTTAACTTCTACTTCATAAATACCAGGAGTTGTATATTCAGATAAATCAACAGTTGCTGTAATCTTACTCTCATCAAGAGCATCAAGTGCTTCTTTACTTCCCTTAACAATTACATTTATCTTACTATTTTCTTCACCTAAAGCTTGAACTTTTAAGCCACTTGCAAGACCAACTGTTTGAATACTTACATCTTGTACTTCTTTTTGCTCCTGTTTAGAAATATTTACTTTTACATTTACTGTCTTTTCACTCATATCTCTTACTCCAGTTGGTTTTTCTAAATTAACTGTATATTCTTTATTTCCTGATAGATTAGTTACATCTATTTTAACTGGTACATATTCAATTGTTTTTAAGTTCTCTTCATCACCATAAATAGTAATATTTGAAATACTGGTTGTTGTTGAACCAATTGCATATCCTAAAGATATATCTCCAGTTGGAACAACTTTAATAGGTACTACTTTACTAGTTGATGTAATAGTTAAAGTTGCATCTATAGTTTTTGGAAGTATTTCTACATCAATCATTTTTCCTTCGTTGTCATAAGCTACTAATTTATTATTATTAATTGAAGATTTACCAACGGTTGGTTCGACTAAATTATCAATATCAACTAGAGCCTTTACATAAGCAACACTTTCTAATTTTTTACTAGATCCTTTGATTGTTACTTCGGTTTTACTTAAACTTATATCACTTATATCAAGCTTACTATCTAAGTTATTGCGATGTACAATTTCAGCTGTTACTTCCCGTGATTCACTTACTTTATCATAAATAATAATCGTTACTTGACTTGGATCAATCTTATAATTAATACTTTTTATATCATTTGAATACTTAAGTTTTACTTTATGAGTTCCAGCTGATAGTTCTCTTAAATCTACTGATACACCTTGTCCAGGATATTGTTTAGCAAGATATATTGCTGATTTTTTACCCATAAGAACTACATCTACTGTTTCTGGAAGTCCTTCTATTACATAAGCTTCTTCGTTATAACTAGCTTTAACTGGTTGACTATAAAGTATCTCCGAACTACTTTCAGCCATCGTATTAGAGTTTTTATCAACAAAGTAGAAGCAAACAAAAGATATTAATAATGATATTACTACTAAAGATTGCTTTTTACTAAATATTTTTTCTATATTTTTATTATTATTACTTAATAAATCATTTGTTTTTATAAATAATTTCATGATAGGAGTTATTAATATTTTATCAAACAATTTAATTATTTTTCCAATAAAAAGGCATATTCTTTTAATTATCTTCTTCATAAATATCCTCCTCATCAGCAAGTTCTGTATTTTCCATGTCAATTGTCTTAGGTCTTAACTCATCAATTAACATCATACGAGCATCATCTAATGATAAGTTGTAGAATAATTCACCTTTAACAGCAATTGATACACGTCCTGTTTCTTCGGATACTACAATACTAATAGCATCAGTTTCTTCAGCAATTCCTAAGGCTGCACGATGACGAGTACCAAGCCTTTTATTAAGTTTTATATTGTTACTAGTTGGAAATACAGCTCCAGCACAACTAATTCTATCTCCTTCAATTATTACAGCTCCATCATGAAGCGGGTTATTAGGGAAAAATATTGATATTAAAAGTTCACTTGAAAGATCAGCATATAATGGTTTAGCTTTATCAATATAATCAGATAAACTAATATCACGTTCAAGCACTATTAAGGCTCCAATTCGAGCTTTTCTACAATAGTCAACCGCTTGAATTATTTCATATACAAGTTTTTCTCTTTCATCAACCGTTAATACTTTATGACGTCCTAAAAGTTGACTTCTTCCAAGTTGTTCTAAAGCTCCACGTATTTCAGGTTGAAATATTATAATAAGTGCTAATGGTCCCCATTCAATTACATATTCCAACAATACTCCAACGGTTACCAATCCTAAAGCATCACTTAATAATTTAACCACAATTATTACTATAACTCCTTTTATTAAAAGAGTCATTTTAACATTATTCTTAAAATTCTTTAAAAGATAATAAGCTATCATCCAAAGAATGGCTATATCTAATATATTTTTTAAAATTGTCCAAATACTATCCAGTGTCATTTAATCACTTCCTTATGATAAAGATTATAACAAAAAAAAAGATTTTAGTAAAGAGTTAAAATTTACTAAAATCTTTCTCTAATTTTATTTTCTATTTAACTAAAGTCTTAGATTTTTCTTTCAAAATTATTTTTAAACCCTTTAAAACTAAAGGTTCTAATTCTTTTATTTCATCTAATGTATAGTATTCTTTAGATTCATATCCTTCAACATAATCATCAACATTAACAAGTGCTATAACATGATTATTATTAATTAAATAGTCATAATAAGCCCGATTTTTTCCGATACAACATTACCATAACAAAGCAATTTCTCGGTTTCTAAATCATATAATTCCCCACCAAATTTATTAACTATATTAGCAAATATATATTCATTAACACTATAATCTTCTTTATTATACAATAAATATATATTTTCCCCCTTATATAATTTTACTGCTTTTTCTTTTCTAACTGCATATTTATAAAATTTATTAAAATCGTAATATTCTGATGAAATAGGTGATATACTTGGAACTTCATTAGGATTATTTTTACCACAACCGCTTGTTTCCATCATTACTCCAAGTATTCCAAGTGCTATTAATCTTTTTCTGGCTTGTCTTAATTTATCTTTATTCATAAATATCTCCCAAGTAGTTTATATAATATCATATTATTATATATAAAACAATTTAGTTTACAAAAAAATATCAGTTATTGTAACTGATATTTTAAATTATGAATTTATTATTTAACTTCTACTTCTGCTCCAGCTTCTTCTAACTTAGCTTTAATTTCGTTAGCTTCTTCAACTGGAATATTTTCTTTAACTGCTCCACCGTTATCAGCAATATCTTTAGATTCTTTTAATCCAAGACCTGTAATTTCTTTAATTATCTTAATAACGTTAACTTTAGCAGCTCCTGCATTTACAAGATTTACTGTTACTGATTTAGGTCCTTCATCTGCTGCTTCAGCTCCTCCTTGAACTGGTGCTGCAACAGCAACACTTGATGGATCTACTCCAAATTCTTCTTTCATTGCATCTACTAATTCTTTAATTTCAAGTAGATTCATTTCTTTTAAAGCACTAATAAATTCATCTCTAGTTAATTTTGCCATAATTTTTTCCTCCCTTTAACTATTTTTTTCTTCTAATTGTTTAGAATATAAATCTAAACAGATTGCTAAATCTTTTGGTATAGCAAGCATACCTCCAGCAAGCATTGTAAGTAATCCTTCTCTTGATGGTATAGTAGATAATTTTTCAAGTTCTTCTTTTGATGTTATTTGATTATCAATAATTCCTACTTTTAAAATAACCGCCGGATGCTTTTTCATAAAATTAGCAAGTACTTTAATAGGAGCTATTTGATCAGTACTATATGCTAAAGCACTTGGTCCATTTAAATATTCATTAATATCAATATTTAAATCATTAAAAGCTCTTTGCATTAAAGTGTTTTTATAAACTTTATAAGCACTTCCTGCTTCTTTTAAAGCAACTTTTAATTCTTTAATTTCAGCATCCGTTAGTCCACGATAATCAAATAAAACAACGCCATTAGAATTTTGAGCTTTATCCTTAATCTCATCAATTACTAGTTGTTTTTGTTCTAATATCTTAGGATTTGCCATATTTCCTCCTTACATTTTTTTATTTAAAGTACCAATTGAAAAGTCCTCATATGAGGACTTTAAAACAATTTAAAAAGTTTTAGTCCTCGGTAGGATTTACAAACGACCTACTGTCTTTGGCACCAAATAAACGTTATTATTATATCATTTTTTTATTATTTGTCAAATGAATTAATTTGAATTTTTATACCAGGTCCCATTGTTGAAGAAATTGTGATATTTTTAACATAATCACCTTTAACAGTTGCTGGTTTTAATTTTAAAATTGTGCTTACAAATGTATCTAAGTTTTCAGCTAATTTTTCTTCATCAAAACTTGCTTTACCAATTATACCATGGACATTGCCAAAACTATCAGTTCTATATTCAACACGTCCTGATTTAACATCGTTAATTGCTTTTGCAACATCTGTTGTAACTGTTCCAGTCTTTGGATTTGGCATTAAACCTTTAGGTCCAAGAATACGTCCAAGACGACCTAAAAGTGGCATTGCATCTGGTGTTGCTATTAAGGTATCAAAATCAAACCAATTTTCTTTTTCGATTTTTTCTACCATATCCATATCACCTACATAGTCAGCTCCAGCATCATGTGCTGCTTTCTGCGCATCTCCTTTAGCAATAACTAATACTTTCTTAGTCTTACCAGTTCCATGAGGTAGTACAACTGCTCCACGTAATTGTTGGTCAGCTTTTTTAGTATCTAGGTTTAAATACATTGCAACTTCAATAGTTGAATCAAACTTAGCATTAGCTGTTTCTTTAACTAACTTAACTGCTTCTTCTTTTGAATAACTCTTAGTTTTATCTATTTTAGATAAAGCTTCATTATATCTTTTTCCTCTTTTCATTTTTACCTCCTTGTGGTTTTAGCGGACAATTAATCCTTCCACATAGTTTCCTATGTTATTATTTAACTTCTATTCCCATATTAAGTGCAGTACCTTTAACAGTTTTAATAGCTGCATCAAGATCATATGCATTTAAATCAGGTAATTTAATAGTAGCAATTTCTTTAACTTGATCTTCTGTTAGGCTCCCAACAATCTCATTTTTTCCTTTAACAGAACCTTTTTTTACCTTAGCATATTTTTTTATTAGAAATGCTGTAGGTGGAGTTTTAATTACAAAGTCAAAACTTCTATCATCATAAATAGTAATTTCAACTGGCGCAATATCTCCCATCTTATCTTTAGTTGCATCATTGTACTTAGTACAAAACTCTTGTAAATTAATGCCTGCAGGTCCCAAAACTGTTCCAACTGGTGGAGCTGGTGTTGCACGTCCTGCTTGAATTGCTAACTTAATTTTTTTAACAACTTCCTTTGCCACGAAAAACACATCCTTTCTTTTTTTCGAATCTTTTCGTGAGTGGTTCAAATAGCTAACTTCGCCCGCTTAATATTTAAGTTAGGACTTTTGCCTCCCACTAAATATATGTAAAAAATTACATATAAATCTATATTAATAAAATATAGCAGTATGATAATATCATTTTTTTACTTTAAAATCAAGTATTTTTGTTATTTTTCATTTATATTTTTAAATCTCTAATTGTTTTTACTTTTTCTTGTCTTTCTTCAGATACATATCTTTCTAAAACATTTATAAAATTTAAAAACATAGAAATATCATGAATATGGTTTTCATATTGCTTTAATATTTCATTTAATTCTTTATTTTGCTTTAATTTAGTATAATTTACCCTAAAGGAATATAAAATTGCTGTCATCATTTGCCAATTAAAGTTTTCTATATTTTCAACAAAGGCATCATTTTCTTTAAACCATCTACTAGTATCTATTATATTAATTTTTTTATTTTCATAATCATATAATAGATTCTCTAAACATAAATCATCCATATAGATATCTTTATATTTTAAAAGAATTAAACGCATATTTAGATAAGCATTTTTTATTTCTTGAATACTAATATCTTCTTTAAACCCATCTAATAATGATTCTCCTTGAAGATAATTCATTGTATAACCAGCAGTTAATTTACTTTCTCTATCATATAATACATCAATTGGAAATGCTATTTGAGGATTACTTAAACAATCAAAATAAACCTTTTTCTTTTTCTCTAATCCATGAAATAATTTAATTACTTTATTATCTGGTAATAAATAACAAACTCCTTCTTTACCAGGTTTTCCTAATTTATCTTTTTTTCTTATTTTACTTAGAGTATCTGATTCAATCCAAACCTTCATATTCTATTTTCCCCCTTAATTCTAATAAATAACTATGCTTTCTTAATTTGAGAAAGTTCACATTCAATAGTTGTTTCCTGACCAAATAAATCAACAACTGCATTAACTTGTTTAGTTTCTTCATCGATAGATTCAATTTTACCAAACATACCAGAAAATGGTCCATCAACAATTTTTATTTCATCACCAATATTTAAATCATTTTTAATATCAATACGAGCCATTCCCATATTATTTAAAATATTATCAACTTCATAAGGTTGAAGTGGGGTAGGCTTAGCACCTTTTCCAGATGATCCAATAAATCCTGTAACTCCTGGTGTATTACGAACAACAAACCATGCTTCATCACTCATAACCATCTCAACTAAAATGTATCCTGGAAATAATTTTTTAACTTTTTCCTTTTCAACACCATTTTTTTCTTCAATAACTGTTTCTTCTGGTACTATAACTCGATAGATATAATCCTTCATATCCATAGAATTGGCACGCATTTCTAACTTTTCTTTTACTTTATTTTCATGTCCTGAATAGGTATTAACTACATACCATTGCTTTTCTTCCATCTAAAATCCCCCTTAAATTAAACTTTTAATAAAAGCCATGACAAGTTCTATAGCATAAAAGTAAACGGCAAAGAATACAACAAAGGCAATAGTTGCAATACTATATTTAATCATGTCTTTACGACTTGGAAAATGTACCTTTTGCATTTCTTTTTTTATTTGTTTGAATAAACTTTCTTTTTTCTTATTATCTTTAGCTACTTTCTTAGATACTTTTTTAGTATCTTTAGTTACTTTTTTTTCTTCTATCTTTTTCATTTTTTTCTCCTATTTTTTTGTAATATAAAAAACACTCTCGTGTTTCATGCATATAAGATATCACATTTTGCTATAAAAATCAAGTGTTTTTTATTATTTTATCAAAACAAAATAAACAATAAGTCCTATTAAATATAATAAAGTTATTAATGTTGGAATAAACAATATACTAACAAAAGCATTATTATCTTCTTTAGCATAAGCTCGTCCAATATCAGTTGCTAAGCTTTTTTTCATTACATTAGTATTTTGATTACCATTCTTCTCTTGCCTTTTTTCCATTAAATAGTTATTCATATATTCTATATTTAATCTTTCAAATATTTCCCCATAATATTCCATTATCTCTTCAGGTATTTGACCATTTGCATTAAAGTTATGCAAATTATCTTTAATAAAATCAAAATATTCTTGATTCATTTTACCATCTATAACTTGATTATTATAAGCCATTAAACCAATTTTTGCTAATTGGTATATATTAAGAGCTTTCATATTCTCTGAAACTCCTATATCATTTATTAAATCATTAAATGAATTATAAGTAAATTTATTATCATACATTATTATTTTTTTAGGATTAAAATCATATATACATAGACCATTATTATGTAGAAGTTCTAACATATGATCAAAACTAACTAACAAGTTAGTTATTTCTTCATAATTACCTAAATTATCTATTAATTTATCATAAAAAGAAATCATATGTCACCTCTAATCTATATCTTTCTATTATAATCATATCACATTTTTTTATTTTTTAAACAAAAATTTATTAAAAAAAGCATTTCTTCTAGAAACACTTTATCTTGTCTTAAATTTCATTTTTTTTATCTTTCGATCACTAACTAAGGCTGCAAAATAAATATCACCATCACAATTAAAGTCGTATTTATAATCATCACCTATAATTTTTTCTTTTAAATTCTTCATGATGATTAATTTTTCCCTAATATTTCTATCATAAATACTTCCATAAATACCTACTGCAATATCAAAGTGACCACTATTATGTAAATCATGCCAATATAAAGTAGAGTAGGGGCTATAGGGGTTTTGTGTCATAAAAGTATTTATTCCTTGCTCTTGTATAACTACAGGAGTAGGTTGTTCTTGTCTATCAAAATATAAAACTGGTTTTTCCTCATAAACCATAAATTTAGAATTAATAAGTCTTTCTCTATCATCTAATTCTTTAAATTCATAAGGACTAATAATTGTTGTATCAAAAGGTAAAACTAAAGAATCGTATTCAGTTTTTCCTACTTCAGCAGTTGTTCTTTCTAAAATATGCTCATTCATTTCACATAAAAAATCAAGATATCTATAACCATATTTCATTCTTTCTTGTAACCAACATGCAAATTCTTTTCTAATTTTTTCTCTTTTTAAATTTTTTAAAGTTAATCTACTTCTATTTATTTTATTAAATTCTTCTACTAATATTTCAAATGTTAAATCTTTTTCCATAATCTTCTCCTTTTTTAATGCTTTATATTATATATCAACTTTAATTTAATGTAAAGAAAAAGATTCATAAAGAATCTATTTCACAACAATATTTACTATTTTATTTTTAATTACAATTATCTTAATAACTTCTTTTCCAACTATATGTTTTTTAACATTATCATTAGAAAGAGCAATTTCTTTAATATCCTCTTCAGAGGTATCAAGTGGTATCTCAATAGTTCCACGAAGTTTTCCATTTACTTGAATAGCAATTGTAACATTAGAGTCAACTAGCTTATCTTTATTATACTTAGGCCAACTTGATTCACAAAGAGGTTCACCTAATTTATAAATCTCATTTAATTCCTCGGTTATATGAGGAGCCATTGGATTAAGTAATAATAGAAGGGTACGATAATCTTTAGTAGTAATACTTTCTAATTTTTCAAGTTCATTTAATAAAATCATTAAACTAGATACAGCTGTATTATATTTTAAATTATCTAAATCTTCACTTACTTTCTTAATAGTTTTATTTGTTAAAATTTCAACTTCTTTTGATAATCTATTACTTTCTTTTAATTTAGAACCAAGTCTTTCAACTCTATCTAAGAATTTTTTACATCCTTTTAAACTATCCGTATTCCAATTAACTTCTTTTTCATAGTCACCTATAAACATTTCATAAACACGTAAAGCATCTGCTCCAAACTCATCAACACAATCATTGGGATTAATTACATTGCCTTTTGATTTAGACATTTTTTCTCCATTTGAACCAAGTATCATGCCATGAGATGTACGAAGCAGAAATGGTTCAGCATTAGGAACTAAGCCCTCGTCATATAAGAAATTATTCCAAAATCTTGCATATAAAAGGTGACGTGTTGCATGTTCCATTCCACCATTATACCAATCAACTTTTCCCCAGTAATTAAGTGCCTCCTGTGAGACAAATTCTTGATCATTATTTGGATCCATATAACGAAGCCAATACCAACTAGATCCTGCCCAATTAGGCATAGTATCTGTTTCACGTTTAGCAGGACGAGAGCATTTTGGACACTTACAATTAACAAATTCTTCAATTGAAGCAAGCGGACTTTCTCCAGTTTCAGTTGGTTCGTATGACGCAACATTTGGAAGTTTAACTGGTAAATCTTTATAAGGAACTGGAACCCAACCACAAGTATCACAATAAATCATTGGAATTGGTTCACCCCAAAATCTTTGACGAGAGAATACCCAATCTTGTAAACGATATTTAACACTTCGATGACCTATACCATTTTTTTCCATGTATTCAGTCATTTCAAATATAGCATCTCTTTTATTATCAATACCATTCAAAAATCCTGAATTAATCATTACTCCGTCTCCCACATAGGCTTCACGTGATATATCTCCGCCTTCAATAACTGGAATAATATCAATATTAAATTTCTTAGCAAACTCATAATCACGTTCATCATGAGCTGGAACAGCCATTATAGCACCAGTTCCATAATTCATCATAACATAATCTGATACATAAACTGGTATTTTATCATGAGTTATCGGATTAATTGCATAAAAACCTAATATTTTAACACCTGTTTTTTCTTTATTTAACTGAGTTCTTTCCATTTCGTTTTTATGACTTGCAAATTCTTTATATTCCTTTAATTCATCAAAATTTAAAATCCTATCGCTTAATTTATTTATAATTGGATGTTCAGGTGCAATTACCATGAATGTTACTCCAAAAATAGTATCCGGGCGAGTGGTATATACTTTTAATTTTTCATCACTATTATCAATAGCAAAATCAACTTCAGCACCCATTGATTTACCAATCCAGTTTATTTGAGCAAGTTTTGTCTTTTCTTGAAATTCAGTATCAGAAAGACCTTCTAGCAACCTTTCAGCATACTTTTTCATTCCAAGCATCCATTGAGATTTTTCTTTTTGAACAACACCTGTTCCACATCTTTCGCATACCCCACCTGATGCATCTTCATTAGATAAAACACTTTTACAATTAGGACACCAATTAACAGGAATAGTATCTTTATAAGCAAGCCCTGCCTCATAAAATTTTAAAAATTGCCATTGAGTCCACTTATAATATTTAGGATCAGTTGTTGCAAATTCTCTACTCCAATCAAATGATAATCCCAAACTTTGAAGTTGTCCTTTAAAAGTTTTAATATTTTCCTTAACTGCAATACTTGGATGAATATGATTCTTTATAGCATATTGCTCAGCTGGAGCACCAAATGCATCCCATCCCATAGGAAATAATACATTGTATCCTTCCATACGTTTTTTTCTTGCAACAGCATCAAGAGATGCATAACTTCTTACATGACCAACATGAAGTCCAGCTCCACTTGGATAGGGAAATTCTACTAATATATAATATTTTTTCTTATCACTTTCATTGCTTGCTTCAAATGTATGATTCTTTTTCCAATAATTTTGCCATTTCTTTTCAATCTTTTTTGTTTCCATTATCTCTTTTTCCTTTCTTTTTATAATATTTTCCTAAAATATCAAATGTAATTATTATTAAAGGTACTATCATAAGTGCACCTATTAATATTGCTAAATAAATACTTTTTACAAAACAAAACATAAAGGTACTAGTAAAAGCTATATCAAAGGCACAAATAATTCCTATAGTATTCATTATTTTTTTATAATTAATAGTTTTCATATCCAGTCGATATTTCTTTATTAAAAACACTAATTCTAAAGGTACTTTATTAGGATCATATTTTTTCTTTTTACCAACTACATAATGAAATAAATAGAATAAGTAAACCACTAAAAAAGTTCCTATAAACCAATATAAATCATATATTTTCATATACCCTCCTTTATTTATAATAAAAGAATGGCCCAAAGAAGTCTTACGACGGTACCATTCTTATTTTAACTCAAATTTCCTTAACGCGGATTAACGTATTATTGTAACAAAGACAAGTTCATTTATATATCTTTATTAGTTTACACCAACCACTAACTCTCTTCAAAAGTAATATAAATTACTACTTCTTAAATAATTATGTTTATATTTAATCATAATTTATAAAATAATTCAAGTAGTTTTAATTAACTTTATTTAAATCTCTTTTTTTAAACATTTGATTTTAAAAGATTCTATTTTATCATCAAAGATCTTTGATATATTATTTGCCATTATCCTAGCTAGTTCTACATTACCATTATCAATTAATTTCTTAACACTATTTTCTAAAAATATTAAATTTTCTTCGGTAATTATATCTCTATTTTCTTCCATTAGTTATTACCTCCAATTATATCTTTTTTTTGACGTAAATTTTATTTTCTACTTCATCTATTTGTTCTAATACATCATTTTTTAATATTAAAAATTCTTCTTGTCTTTGATTTTTTAAATAATTATCTTGATATAATTTATAAGCATCAGCTAATATAGAAGCCATTTCTTTTTTATGTTCTAATTTATAAATTTCATCTTTAAAATCTAATTCATTTAAATTTAACATATTTACAACACTTTTTAATTTAACAGCAATTTCCTTTTGAACTTCTAAATCAATATTTTCTTTATTTAATAAATCAATTAAATCTTCTATTTGATAAAGAATACTTTCTTCGTATATAGGTATCTTTTTTCTAACTTTCTCTTCTTTTAATATTTTACTATTAGGAAATAAATTAGATAAATATTTCTTAATTGTTTTTCCTTTATTATTTATAATAGTATATCCCCATTTTAGACAAAAGACTATTTGTCTAAAAACTGAAAATATTAAACCAATACCAATAATTGAATTCAAGGTAAGTGTAAAGAAAACAGTTAAAACAATTAATAAAATAAAAACTAGTAAGGCAATTAATATGGTAAATATTTTCCCTTGTTTTATTTCATCTTCTAAGTTATATTTAATTACTAATTTATTAGCTATTTTATGATATAAATTTTGAACTTTTGTTATTACTAAATCTATCTTATCTGACTGTAAAATTTTACTAATTCTTGGATGTTTTATTTTAGATAAATCATCTCTTATATTATCTAAATCTTTATTTAACATAAAAACTACCCCATATCTCTCTGAGGTAGTATTTTAGTTGATTTTTAAATATTTGTCAAATTAATATTTTTACTTTTATTGTGAAATTTCTTCCAATTCACTTCTTAAAATTACTTCTGTAACTTCTTTATTCTTAGTATTCATATTAAAGTATCTTGAAGCATCATTTACCATATTACAACTTGTTTCATATATATGTAGGCTTTCATTACTTTTGACAATACAATAATCATCACTTTCTTTTAAATCTATTTTTTTCATTACTTTTTCATCATCTGATATAACATAAATAGAATTATCTAAATTTTTATAAACTAAATTATAATCTACGTAGTTAAACAATCCAACAAATAATATTTTATCATATAAATCTGATTTAATTTCTTGATGATTAAAATCATATTTTTTAATAATATTATCTAAAACTTCATAATAACCATTTACTTCATATGTAGTATTAAAGTTTTCAGGAATTACTTTAAAATCAACTATATAACCATTTTGATTAGTAGTAGAGTAGATTAAATTACCTTCATCATTGTAAATATTTATTTTATTACATAATGTATTTGGTTGTTCACAGGTATGGGAATCAATATAGAAATAATTTTTATCATTACTCTTTAAGAAATATAAAGTACTTTGACCTAATTTATTTAAATTCTCTAAAATCTTTTTTTCATTTGTAGTATCATAAATACTATCATAATTAATACCGAATTGTCCTTTAAATCCATTGGTTGTTGCTATATATTTACTATTCCAATTAGCAAATCTTAATCTTAATTCTTTAAATAAATTCTTATCATTTTCTAAATTATAATATGAATAATAATCAGACTTGTAATGAATAATAATACCATTTAATTTATTATCAGCTGTATTCAAGGCAAGTTCTGATATTTCCTCACCATATAAATTTAGACCTATAGTTTTATATAAATTATAACCTACTAATTTTTTATTTTGATCATTTTCAAGATAAGCTTTATATTCATTATCATTTTTATAAATTAAAATAGTTGTATCGTATTTTATAGGTTCAACATAGGTTAATTCATAGATAAAATAACTACAAATGCTTAAAAATGCCAAACCAAATATTAAATAAATCATTGTTTTTATATTTTTATCTTTCATCTAAACCTCACTCATGTACTCAATTAATTTTAAGAATATTTTTATACTACGACTATCCAATCCCTTTTTCTTTAATTTTCTTATTTCAATACGTTTTTTAGATGGTGATAATTTATCATTAAAGAGAATATTTGCTATAATATCTTTTAATTTAGTTGGTACTTTTAAATCTGATAAAATACTATCAATATCATCATTTATTAACATTAAAGCATCTATTTCTATATCACTACCACTACAATTTATAGTAAGTTGACTAGATGTATCAACATCTTTTACTTCAATAACAAAATCATTATCCATTAAATAACTAGTATAAGGAATTTCTAAATCATTGGAATAAACTTTTACATTACTTGCAAGTTTTGTGTTTCTAAATCTAATTTTATAATTACGTTTTTTAAATAATAAATCCGGTTGGCCTTCAACACATCTAATAATTAAAGTATAATTATTACTTAAATAATTATAATCTATATTGGTTACAGCATATTTTCCATTTAAATAATTTTTAGTAATACCATCATCTTCATATAAATTATAAGAATTACTTTTACCAGGAAAAACATGAATTTCTAATTCTTTTGGTGCATTAGTAGTCATTACATCGTTAATACCTGAGGTTGGAATTATCCCTCCAGCTTTAACAAAAACAGGATAATCTTCTATTCTATAGAAAGAAACATATTTTTTATTACCAATAAATTTTTTACCACTTTTAAAATCATACCATGTACCTTCTGGTATATAAAATCTTTGAATAGTTCTATTAATTAATGGATCTGATCTTTTAATAATTGGAGATATTAACATAGAAGAGCCAAAATAATACTCATTTATATACATTGGATCATCATAGACAAACGGAACATCTAAGTAAAGAGGACGAATAGTTGATATTCCATTGTGATGATAATGATAAACTTCAGTATAAAGATAAGGTATTATTTGATTTCTTAGTCTTAAATAATAACTTACAATATTATTAGTAACAATATCCCATCTCCATGGTTCCCTTTTAAAGTAATTACCTGATTCTGTATTAAATCTTAAAAATGGGGAAAATACTCCAAATTCTACACTTCTTATATATAGTTCACCATCTTCTATACCATCAATTGAACCTCCAATATCATGACTCCAATAAGCAACTCCTATATTAGATGCTTTTATGTTAAACAAAGGAAGCATCTTTAAAACATCAAATGATACTATATTATGACCAGAATACAAAACACCATATCTATGAGGAGCAAAGTTAGCATTACGAGCAAGTGTTAAACTCCTTAATCCATTGCGTTCTAAATTCTTTTTCATATAATCATTAAGTAAAAACAAACTATTTAAGTCATTTAAATTATCATAATCATTCCAAAATAAATCTATACCAAGTTTTTCTAAGGGATGAATAAACATTTTTAAATATAAATCAATAAACCTCGCATCATATGGATTAAAAGTTATAAATCCTTTATCATTTAAATTAATATATCTACTAGCTATTTCAAAGTTCTTTTCATAGGGAAATATTCCATCTTTAGGATTAATTTTAACTCCAACTCGAACATTTATTTGATGAAGTAAATCAATTGTATTTTCTGGATTTTTAATTAAATTAGGATTAAAAGTAAAGCCTGATGTTTTAGAAATTTTTTCATCTTTATAACTCCAATCTTTATCGAATAAAAATATAGAAATTGGAATATTATTCATTCTAAACTTATTAATAAGAGGTACTATATGTTCATCACTATAAGGAATATCACGACTCCACCAGTTTCCTAGTGAGTATCTTGGAACAAAATCTGGATAGCCTGTTAAGTTAAAGTAATCTTGTAATACTTCGTTAAAATCATTACTATAAGCAAATAAATAAAAATCTTTAGATCCGTCTTCTCGTTTATAAACATTAGAACATTCATCCATAACTAAAGAATCGGAATCATCAAATACAAAGTAGAAATCTGGATTAAATAATCCTTTATTTAAGTTAGGCATTTTTAAAGTATTATCAAGTGATACGGTAGTTCCACCATAATTCTTAACTTCTTTTTGATTATAAAACCAATCTTTTTTACTATAATTAATTACTCCTGATAAAGTACGTTCAGAAAATTTACTGTTTTTTTGATATTTTATATTAACATATTTAGTTTCTAGATATACAAAGGCTGCATCTTCTTTAAATAAAAATTGAGGTAAAGGGAACTTTCTTCTAATAACTCTAGCACTTGCAGCATCTACAAATCGCCCGTTTTCTGAATATTCAAAACGTATTAACCTCTCTGTTAAAACTTGAATTCGGTATTTTTCGCCCATTATAACGTTTTTTTTATCAACTTTCAAATCATTTTGATTTATTTTAAAACTTGATCCTAAATCGTACATATAACCTCCTTTTTATTTATTTAAAAATCTTACATAATATTCTTCATAAGTCATTTCATGATCATGAAGATAGGTTGCAATATCAACTCCCACATATCTAAAATGCCATGATTCATATTTTATTCCTGTAATATTTTCATCTTCTTTTTTATATCTTAAGATAAATCCATATTTATAGGCATTTTCATAAGTCCATTTACTTTCTTTCGAATTAGCAAATACATCTGTTGATTCAGCTTTCACATCAATGGCTAGTCCTGTATGATGTTCTGAAAATCTCGGATGAGTAACGTAATTTTCTGCATAAACTTTACCATATGTTTTTAAATAAGTATTATAAGTTTTTTCCTGTTCTTTTAAATCTCTATAACCAGAACGAACCATTAATTTATAATTAGTTGCTACCTTACAATCATCAGACATTTTAATGAAATTTTTTAAAGTTTCTTCATTTAATTTTTGATTTTTTCCATATTCTTCAGGTACATCAACTATATCTTTAGGTTCAAATTCTTCTGATACACCATGATATTTATTAACTAACATATCATAACTAAATACATTAGTTGTAGTAACATCTTCATAAAACTTCTTATCTAAACCAATATTTACATATATTACTACTAACTCAGAATCTATATTATTTTCATTTTGATAAGCTGTATATCTATCTAAATTAGAAAGAATAGCAAAGTCATATTGTAAGAATTTAGAGATATTTTTAACATAATCTTTTTCTAAAAACTCTTTTAAACTATCATTATTAGCACTTTTAAGTATATAATTTATTTCTTCTTTTGTATAACCTTTATCAATTAAACTATTAATATTTTTAGTATAATTATCAAATTCTATATATTCTAATTCTTTATAAATATCAAAATTTTTAATATTAAAATCAGGACTTTCTAAAACTTTATCTAACGTTTTATTATAATTTAATTCTAATACTTGCTTTTTTAATCCATTGTTTAAAATTGTTTCAACACTTATATCAGAAAAACCTAAGTTTTTAAGTTGATATTTATTATAAAGTTTAATTGGATTTACTATTACTATTGTTATTACTATTAAGATTATTACAAGTATTAGTATACTTCTTTTTTTTAATTTTGCTTTTTTATTTCTCATATCTATCCTCTATACTATTAAAAGTATATCACGTATTATACGGTTTGTAAATCAAAGATTTAAAATGATTGTATTATATCTTTTTTAGATATATAAAATTAATTGTTTTCTAATTTATTATAATATATAATATATTTTGTCTTAGGAGGAACTTATATGTATTTAAATAATAAAAGATATTATACTTTAGATAGTTTTTATAAAGAAAAATTTGGATGTAAGATAGCTAAAGTAAGTTTAAATGCTAATTTTACTTGTCCAAATCGTGATGGAACCAAAGGAGTAGGGGGATGCATTTATTGTTCTAGTCTAAAAAGTGGAGACTATGCTGGTAATATTAATCAAGATATTATAGAACAATTCAATTCTATAAAAAAAGTAATGCTTAATAAATGGCCTAATGCCAAGTTTATTGGATACTTTCAAGCTGGAACTAATACCTATGCGAGTGTTGATAAATTAAAATCATTATTTGAACCAATTATAAGTCTTTCAAATGTTTTAGGCTTAAATATAGCAACAAGGCCTGATTCAATAAGTGATGAATGTTTAGATTACCTAAGTGATTTAAATAAAAGAACCTATTTAACAATTGAACTTGGATTACAAACTATTCATGATAAAACCAGTAAATTAATTAATAGATCTCATTCTTTAAAAGAATTTGAAGAAATGGTTTTAAAACTTAGAAAAAGAAATATAAACGTAGTTGTTCATATTATAAATGGTCTTCCTTATGAAACAAAAGAAATGATGCTTGAAACTATGAAGTATTTGAATAATCTAGATATACAAGGTATAAAGATTCATATGTTACATATTATAAAAAATACTAAACTAGCCAAAATGTATGAAGAAGAACCTTTTCATGTACTTACTAAGAATGAATATATTGATATTGTTGTATCACAACTTGAATTATTAAGACCATCCATTATTATTCATAGAATTACTGGTGATCCTAAAGTTGAAGATTTAATAGAACCCAAATGGTTAATAAAGAAATTTGTTGTTTTAAATGATATTGATAAAGAACTTAAAAAACGCGATACTTACCAAGGAAAAGCATTAGAAAAAGATAATCAAATTAATTAATGTCTGATTATCTTTTTTATATAATAAATTATATTTTTAATTAATTTATTTTTTTACCACATTCTGGGCAGAATTTAGCATCTTTAGATAGTTTAGCTCCACATTCAGGACAAAAGCTTACTTTGTTATTTTCTTTTTTAGATTCAGTTTTCTTAGTTTCGGTTTTTACTTCTTCTTTCTTTTCTTCGGTAATTTCTTTTTTCTCTTCAACTACCTCAGCTTCTGCTACTCTTTCCTCTACTTCTTCATCTTTCATTAAATATAGGAATAATCCTCCTAATAAAGAACCACTTAAAGCTGTAAATACAGTATAAACAACAGCATTCTTTGGTTTTAAATTTTTAAACATATTATAGAATGCCCAAGTTTCAAAGAAAAGTAATCCATATTTAACTAAAGTTCCTAAATCTCCACTTGAGTTATTTAAAAGAAATGAAGCTGCTCCTAAAGCAAGTGTAATCCACATAAATGTTGTTGCATTTTTATTTGATGCATCATAAATTTCAAAACCTAGCTTTCCAATTAAGTAGCTTCTTCCAATCGGAACAAAAGCAAGCCATGGATGAGGAAGATTTTTTTTCTTGGCTAAATTCATTAGACCAATACTTCCAAATACCCATAAAAGTATTATAGCAACTCCTACTAGAATTGCAAAAAATACAGCTAAAACTCCAGCAGTTGCCAAGAAACTTCCTACTGTCCCTTCACCAAAATCTCCTAATCTGTCCAAACCCTCTAAATTAAAATTCACCATAAATTTCACTCCTTATCTATTAAAACGGAAATGGCAAATGTCTCCGTCTTTCATTAAATAATCACGTCCTTCAATTCTAAGACGTCCAGCTTCTTTGACTTTTAATTCATCACCAAATTTTATTAAATCATCATAGCTCATTACTTCTGCTTTAATAAATCCTTCTTTAAAATCAGTATGAATAATACCAGCACAATCCCGTGCATTCATTCCATCTTTAAAAGTCCAAGCTCTTACTTCATCACTTCCAACCGTAAAATAAGTTTTTAAACCTAAAAGACTATAAGTAGCATTGATTAAATCATCTAAACCTGATGACTTAATTCCAAGCATTTCTAGCATTTCATTTTTATCTTCAATTGAAAGTTCTGCAAGTTCTGATTCAACTTTACAACAGGTTTTAATAATTCTTGTATTATTATCTTTTAAATAATCTTTTAAAGCTAACACATATTTATTATCATCAATTGCTAAATCTGACTCACTTACATTTGCAAGATATAAAATTGGTTTTATTGTTAAAAATTGAAATGATTTTATTTTTTCTAATTCTTCTTCAGTAAAATGAATATCTCTTAAAGGAATCGCTTGTTCTAAAGCATTTTTAGCTTTTCTTAAAGCATCTACTTCAATTAATGAATCAGCATCTTTAGTTGTCATAGCTTTCTTTTCAATTTTTCCAAGTCGATTATTAACTATTTCTAAATCACTTATTGTAAGTTCTAAATTAATTATTTCAACATCTCTTATCGGATCAGGAAGTCCTTCTACATGAATTATATTAGAATCATCAAAGCATCTTACTACTTCAACAATCGCATCTACTTCTCTTATATGGGATAAAAATTTATTGCCTAATCCTTCCCCAGTTGAAGCTCCTTTAACAAGCCCAGCTATATCAGTAAATTCAAAGCTAGCAAGTATTAATCTTTCAGGCATATACATATCGTTTAAAACATTCATACGCATATCTGGAACATTTACAACACCGACATTGGGATCAATCGTTGCAAATGGATAATTGGCAGCTAATATATCTTGTTTCGTTATAGCATTAAACAAAGTTGACTTCCCAACATTAGGTAGTCCAACTATTCCTGCCTTTAGCATTTTATCACTCCTTCTTACAATTGGCTACACAGTTGGATATACCCCTGGACCAATTGGTAAACCTATTATATACCAACCAATCAAAAGTAGCAACCATGTAATTGAAATTATTATAAAATAAGGCATTACTAGTTTAATTGCTTTAAATATTCCAATAGGTTCTTCTTCTTTATTATACATATTCATATACGCAAGAAATATAACAAAGAATGCTGATAAAGGAGTTATTCCTTTAGTCATTGAATCAGCTGCTCTTAAAACAAATTGTAAAAACTGAGGAGAAATATTAGATTGCATTAAAGGTGGTACAATAACTGGAGCTAGTATTTCCCATTTTCCTCCAGCTGTTGTTAAGAATAGAGTAGCAAAAGCAATTAAAATTATAGAAATAATTAATAAAGGTACACCAGAAAAAGTTAAACTATCGATAACATTAGCAACTATTCCTGTTAAAACAACACCAATATTGGTCTTTTTAAATATAGCAATAAATTGAGATGCTAAAAAAATTAAAATTATTACTCCACCAAAATCTTTTAAACTATCATGACTTAAATTAAATACATCTTTATCATTTTTAAATTTCTTAGAACCTATTCCATAAAATAATCCACTTATAATAAAGACAAGTGACATCATGAAAGTAAATCCATCTTGAAAGTATGAATTATCACCAAATATTTGTTTTAAATAAGTCTTTTCAGTCATATCTAAAAGTAAACCTGATAAAGGAAGATTAGGAATAACTGAATAAATAAAGATTACTACTACAATAATGGTAGCAATTAAAGAATATTTAAATCCTCGACGCTCTAGATATTCTTGATTTAATCTTTCTTCTTCAAGATCAACATCTATAACTTCTATATCATTATCATCTGTATCTTCTTTTAATAACTTTGTTTTACCAAAATAAGGTACAACTATTTTTTCAATAATTACTGTTCCAACAATACTTAAAACTATTGTTGAGACTATCATTATAAATAAATTAGATAATAAACTTACATGGAATGTTTCATCAATTATACGGGCAGCACTGGTAGTATAGGGAATTAATGATACTTCTGATGAACCAACAAAAATACTAGTTCCAGCTCCAAACGCAACTCCACAAAAAGCTGCCATAATACCTGATAAAGGATTTCTTCCTTTTTTTTCATAAATAGTTGCTGCAAGTGGTATTAATACAACATATCCAATATCATTAATTATTGTTGATATAGTTGCAATAAATATAATTATAAATGTCATTATTTTATTATCAATTTTAGAAAATATTTTCTTATTTATATAATCCATAGAGCCACTTGCATCCATAAGTGCCATAGCAATTGCCATAAGCAAAAACATTGATAAAGGGGCAAAGCTTATAAAGTTTTTAGTCGCATTACTAATTATATATTTAAATCCTGCAAAACTAAATAAATTTTCAACTTTAACAGTATTTTGTAATATTGATAAATCAACACTACTAACTGTACTATAAGTTGTTTGAAAATTCAGAATTGATAATATTCCACTTGCAATAATTGTTAAAGCAATTAATATTAAATAGGTAGTAATAGGATGAAGTTTAAGTTTTTTCAATCTTATTTTTTTCTTTTTATTCATGATATTCCTCCTTAACAGAAACTATTTTCTTTAATTTCTTATTGAAATCTATTCGAGGAATCATAACCATATGTCCACAATTTAAACATTTTATTTTTATATCAGCCCCAAGTCTTACTATTTCCCATAAATTTCCTCCACAAGGATGTTGTTTTTTCATAGTAACTTGAGTTCCAACGTCATATTTTTTTTCTTCCATAAGTCACACTCATTCATCTAATTTTAAAGCTTCTATTATGCGATTAAAATCTTCTAAATCTTGAAAATTAATTTCTATCTTCGTTCCTCTAATTCTAACTTTAGTAGAAAGACGATCACATAGTAAATCTTGAATATATTTATAAGTTCTATTCTCTTCAGTTTCTCTTCTTTCCATCTTATTACGTTTTTCAACTGTTTTATCTTTAGCTAATTCATCAATTGCTGCTGTTGTAAGCCCTTCATTTATAATTCTATCAGCCATTTCTTCTACTTTTAAAGGATCTTTAATTTTACTTAAAGTTCTAGCATGAGTTGCTGATATTTTCTTAGCAATTACTAACTCTTTAACAGAATCAGGCAAATTCATAAGTCCAACCATATTGGTTACATAACTACGACTTTTACCTATTCTTTCAGCTAATTGCTCATGATTTAGTCCTCGAGAGTTCATCAAATTTTGATAAGCCATTGCTTCTTCTATTGGATTTAAATCCTCTCTTTGTAAGTTTTCAAGAAGGGCAATCTCCATCATTTCTTGATCATTAAAGTCTCGAACAATTGCTGGTATTGTCTCACGTCCTGCTAATTTACTGGCTTTTGCACGTCTTTCTCCAGCAACAATTTCATAGCCTTTAATACTTCTTTTTATTATAATCGGTTGAAATACACCATGTTCCTTTATAGAATTAGCAAGTTCATTTAAAGCATTTTCATCAAACACTTTTCTTGGTTGATATGGATTACTTCTTAATTCTGAAAGTTTTACTTGCATTATTTCTTCTTTAGGCGTTTCTTCAATTATCTTTTCTTCTAAACTATCAAAATCCAATACCTCTCCACTAAATAATTCTTCTAAGCCTCGTCCTAAGGCTCTTCTTCTAGTTGTTTCCATTTCTCATAATCACTTCCTTTGCTAAATTAATATAAGCTTCTGACCCTTTACTTTTGGGATCATAAGCTACAATTGGTTTCCCATGACTTGGAGCTTCTGCTAGTCTTATTAACCTTGGTATAATTGTATCATATACTCTATCTTTAAAATAACTTCTGATTTCTTCTATAACATCAAGTCCTAAATTTGACTTAGATAACATTGTAAGTAAAACTCCTTCTAAATCTAAATTGGGATTTAAATTTTTTTGAGTTAACATTATAGTATTTAATAACTGTGTAATCCCTTCAAGAGCAAAAAACTCACATTGAACCGGTATTATAACGGAGTTACTACAAGTTAAAGCATTGGTTGTTATATTCCCAAGACTTGGTGGACAATCAATTATTATGTAATCATATTTATCTTTAATTACTTCTATTTTCTCTTTTAATTGATATGCTCTTTTAAATGTTGGATCATTTTTACTTTTTTCAATAAACTCTATATCAATTCCTGCTAACTGAATAGTTGAAGGAATTATATCTAAATTATGAAAATTGGTTTTTAAAATCACTTGTTCTACCGAACAATTGTTGGTTAATAAATCATAAATACTATTTTCGATATCTCCTTTATTTATTCCAACACCTGTTGTAGCATTTCCTTGGGGATCCAAATCTATTAATAATATTTTTTCCCCTAGTAAGGCAAGAGATGCAGATAAATTTATACTAGTCGTTGTTTTTCCAACCCCTCCTTTTTGATTAACTAATGATATTATTTTTCCCATGTATTTTCACCTTCTTAAATGTTTCAATTCTATTTTATCAAAAAAGTAGTAAAAGTGGAAGAAGATTTAAAAAAAACTACAACAAATTTTAATAAACTTTTCTATTTTACTTTTTTATAACCAAACATTCTAAATCTAAATTATTTTAACCACATCTTTTCTATCATTTGTTATACATATTCTTTCTATAGTTTTTTCTATTAATTCATGTGTTAAGATTTCATCATATAATACTTTTTTACTTTCAACTGCTATAGGAATTTGTTCTATAAAATTTAATACTTTTATATTAAATTGTTCTTCCGTAAGATTATAAATTTTTATTTCTTCTAATAATTTATACAAGTAGGTTTCTATTAAAAAAACATGAACTTTACAAAAAATATTTATAATTGTATTTTTTTCTTTTAAATTAATATTAGTGTAAGATAACTTTCTATGTAAAAAATCCAATTGAGTTAAGAATTCCATAACTTTATCGTAATCATTATAGAAACTTAATTCATTAATTAAGCCCATTAAATTGGCATGAAAATACAAAGATTGCATTTTATATTCTCCAATTATCTCTTCAATTAATTTTGCAACATTTACTTGATATCTATAGGCAGACATTATATATTTTTTATTACTAAAATATTTTTCTGCTAAATACTGAGTGTATCCTTCATTTATTCCAATTCCAATAGATCTTGTATGTTTAGAATTATTTAAAGATATTTTATTTAAATGAAATCCTGATATTAATATTTTATTTAAATAATTTTTTGATGATGCTACATGAAATAATTCATGATATATTGTTGATTCAAAATTATTTATATCTAACATCAAAGTATTGTTTAAAGGATTATAACCACCAACAGTATTATCTAAAAAAAGAAAATTTGTTATTTTATAATTTTTAAATTTGATATTCAAAGTATTAAAATTATTAATTATCATTATTAAATCTTCTTTTGATAAACTATCTTCCATTATTTTTATAAATTCTATTATTAAAGTCTTTACTCTATCTATATTATCTCTTTTCATGGCTTGTATTCTATCAGAAAGAAAGCTTAATTGCAAGAAAAAAACTGATTAGAGTGTATCAGTCTTTTTAATTTTAATAGTTATTTGATATACGTCATCGAAATCTATTTCTTCCGTTTCAATATCAATATGGTTTTGTTTAATTCTATCAGTTGTCTTTTTTAGTTCTAAAACGGCATCCATTGTTGAATTTATTGTATAAACTGGATCTAAATTAATATAATCATTTTGTTTAGTTTCTTCTTTAGTTTCATCATCTTGTACAGTATTTTCTTCTTTAACTTCATCTTCTTTAGTTGTTTCTCCAATTACTTCTATTTCAGGTATATTGGTTTCTTCTTTTGGTTCTACATTATTTAATTGTTCATTTAATTCATTTTCTTCAAATTCTTCACTTGGTAGTGGTTGATTATTTAACATATAATTATCATTTTCTATATTACTTGGTTGTTCTTCATAAGTATTGTTTTCTAAAGGTACATAATTGTTATTTGGAACATCAACAATATTTAATGGTTGCCTAAATAGTCCACCTTGATTTGGTTGATACATATTTACTTCAGGATTTATATTTTGAGAAAAATCTATAGGAGAATTATTATAATTATTAAAATTAGAACTATTCATTGGATTATTATTCATTGGTTGAGTCATTGGATTTAAATTATTATTCCACATATTATTGTAGAAATTCGAACCCATATTATTATTCATATTGTTACTCATTCCATTTTGATTATTCATATAATTATTATTCAAATCATTCATAAAATAGTTATTATTTGGAAGATTAGAATTTAAATTGTTCGTATTATTCATATTTGGCATATTAAATTGATTATTATTATAATCAAAACCATTATTCATTCCAAAATTATTATTCATCATATTATTAGGGGTTGAATAATTATTCTGATTATAATTATTTAAATTATTCATACCAGATAATTGATTAAAATTCATATCATTCATGTGATTATTATGATAATTATTATTCATGTTAAAATCATTATTCATCATAGTATTGTTAGTATCTAAACTATAATTGTTTTGTTCATTAAAATCATTATTTTGATTAAAATTATTTAAAGCCTCTCTGGTATCATCATCATTATTTGATTCATTATTATTAAAATTATCAAAGTTAGGTAAAAATTGATTTTCTACCTTTGGTAAATTATCTTCTCTTATATGACTTACAAATAAATTAGAATTATTATCATTTTGTAAATTATTATTTTCTCCATTATAATTATCAAACATTGATCCTAGTGAGCTTTCTTGATTTTGATTAAAACTATTATTTTGATTATTATTCATATTAGCAAAATAATCATTTTGAACATTTTCATTATCTTCTGGTTCTTCATCAAAATTATTATAATTAATATTTGAATTATTCATACTATTATTCATATTTGGCATATTATTAAAATTATTAGGAACGTTATAAAACATATTATTATTTGCTCCGTTATTATAATCGTTTAATCCCATTCCTCCAAAATTTCCTATATTATTATTCATAAAACTCCTTTCATTACTCTCTTCTATTCCTTTATTATTTTCTTTTTTCGAATCTTCATCATCTATCGATAATATTTCTTCTGGCATTGGATCATCATTACTTTGAGGATTTTCTTTATATTTTTTTAATTCTTTATCCAGTTCTCGAACTGTTAATCGTTCATTTATTATTCTATCTAAAAACATCAATTGATCTTTTTTATTTTTAACTGTTAATAAACTTCTTGCATGCCGTTCAGATATTTGATTTTTCATTAAAGCATCTTGTATTTCATCAGGAAGTGATAAAAGCCTAAGTTTATTGGCAATCATCGGTTGACTTCTTCCCAAATTTCTAGCTAAATCTTCTTGAGTCATATTATCAATTTCTAAAATTCTTTTATACGTTCTAGCTTCTTCAATGGCACTTAAATTCTTTCTTTGTAAATTTTCAAGCAAGGATACTTTAGCAGACTCTTTATCGTCCATATTGCGTATTATTGCAGGTATAGTAGTTAATCCAGCTAAAGATGATGCCTTGGTTCTTCGTTCTCCAGCAATCAGTTCATACTTATCTCCAACTTGTCGGACAATTATAGGTTGAATGACACCATGTTCTTTAATGGATTCTGATAATTCTTCTAGTCCTGATTCATCAAATATTTCCCGAGGTTGAAATCTATTAGGAATTATATCATCTATTCTTAAATTAACAACTTGATTTTCGCTTTCTTCATTCATCAACATCACACTCCAACAATTATTTCCCCTCAACACATAATTATTATATCACATTTTTTAAAAATACAATTATTTTTTTTTAAATTCCTTATAAAAAGTAATTTCCCAAAGAAAAAAATGTCAAATTATTCTATAAATAATTAACATTTTTACTTTTTTAAACTTTTCTTTATCTCGGAATATTTTCGAGGATATTTATTATTGGTTGTTCCTAATTTTTCTATTTTTATTAAAGTTCTTAGACTATCCTCTTTCGGTAAATTAAATTCTTCTACTTGAATAATTTTTCCATTTAATTTATTTATTATATCTTCTGATTCTTTAATTTCATCAAATGCATTGCTTTTCATAGCAATTAAAAATCCCTTAACTTTAATACTTTGAAATGTTATTTCTAATAAAATTTTTAAATGGGCAACAGCTCGTGATACTATCAAATCATACTCTTCATGATGAATTTTAGTATATTCTTCACATCTTGCACCTACTGTTTCTATATCTTTTAATTCTAATTCTTTAATAATTTCATTTAAATAGTTTATTCTTTTATTTAAAGAATCGAGTAGGGTAATTTTTAAATTAGGAAAAACTATTTTTAATACTATTCCAGGAAATCCAGCTCCACTTCCCACATCTAAAATTTTTAAATTTTCTCTTAAATCTATTACTTTTATTAAAGTTAAACTGTCATAAAAGTGTTTTAAATAAACATCGTCTTCTTTCGTTATAGTAGTTAAATTTATTTTTTCATTCCAGTTAATTAATAATTGATAAAATTTATCTAATTTATCTAATTGTTCTTCTGTTAAATTAATATTAATTTTTTGAAGTTCTAATATAAATTCCTCTCTAGTCATGTTTATACCTCTTTAAGAAAACACTTAAAACAGCTATATCACTTGGATTAACACCACTGATACGGGAAGCTTGACCGAGTGTTCTTGGTCTTATTTTTAAAAACTTTTGACGAGCTTCAGTTGCAATATTTTGAACAAGTGAATAATCAAAATCTTCAGGTATTTCTATACTTTCAAGTTGTTTTAACCTGTTAGCATCTATCAAAGATTTTCTTATATATCCTTCATATTTTATACTAATTTCTACTTGTTCTAAGACTTCTTTATTGTAATATAAATTAAGATTTAAGGTAGTTAATAATTTTTCTAAAGTTATTCCTGGTCTTTTTAATAAATCATAATAAGTAATACCATCCAAAATAGGGGAGGTATCTAAATTTTCTATAACTTTATTATCCTTAGTCGTTAATTTATTATTTTTTAAATAATTAGTTAATTCTTCTATATCATGCAGTTTATTTTGAAAATTCTGATATCTTTTATCATCAATTAAGCCAACTTGATAACCATACTCACGAAGTCTAATATCAGCATTATCGTGACGTAGAAGTAATCTATATTCAGCTCGACTGGTTAACATTCTATATGGTTCATTAGTTCCTTTCGTTACCAAGTCATCAATTAAAACACCTATATAGGCTTCGTTTCTTTTCAAAATCAAGGGTTCTTTCTCTTGTAACTTTAGACTTGCATTTATTCCGGCCATAAGTCCTTGAGCAGCTGCTTCTTCGTAACCACTTGTACCATTTATTTGACCCGCTGTAAATAAATTTTCAATAATTTTGTTTTCTAAACTTGGTTTCATTTCTAAAGGATCAATAGCATCATATTCAATAGCATAAGCATACTTTAGTATTTTAGCATTCTCTAGTCCCTTTAAACTATGAACCATCTTTTCTTGTACGTCATTCGGCATACTGGTTGAAAAACCTTGAAGATATATATCGTCATATGATAAACTTTCTGGTTCTAAGAATAATTGATGACGTTCTTTATCATGAAATTTAACAACTTTATCTTCAATAGACGGACAATATCTAGGACCAATTCCGGTTACATAACCTCCATACATACTGGATTTATTTAAATTTTCATTAATTATCTCATGTGTCTTTAAATTAGTATAAGTTAAATAACATGGTACCTGTTCTTCTATTTTATATAAAGGATTAATATCATAAGAAAAAGTTCTTAAAATATCATCACCATCTTCTCTTTCTAATTCACTAAAATCTATAGAACTTCTTTCTATTCGAGGAGGAGTTCCAGTTTTTAATCTTTGAATAGTAAGACCTAACTTTCTTAAATTATCACTTAAATTTTTGGCTGGCTTTTCTCCATGAGGACCACTTGAGGTTCTTTTATCACCAACTAAAACATCGGCTTTTAAATAGGTTCCTGTTGTTAGAATAACTATTTTACTATTGATTGTTTCTCCATTTTCTGATTTGATTCCTAAAACTTTACCATTTTCGACTACTAAATCATCTACTATTGCTTCTTTTATTTCTAAGTTTTCTTGCCTTTTTAAAGTTTCTAACATATTGTTTGCATAAGTAACTTTGTCAGCTTGAGCTCGAAGTGCACGCACAGCTGGTCCTTTTTTGGTATTTAACATCTTAAGTTGAATATGACTTTTATCAGTATTAATTCCCATTTCTCCACCTAAAGCATCTATCTCTCGAACCAATATTCCTTTAGCTGGGCCCCCAATTGAAGGATTACATGGCATATCAGCAATATTTTTAATATTTCCCGTTACAAGTAAGGTTCTATGTCCAAGACGAGATGCTGCTAAACTGGCTTCACATCCTGCATGACCTCCACCAACGACTATAATATCATAGTTCATAGGCTAACCTCCTATCTTTTATTTTCTTTATTTTCCTTTATTAGAAATTCTTTTAAATATGTAATACTTAACATTTCATTTATTAAAATATTTATATCTGTTTTTATATTATTTAGTTCATCTTTATTTTTTTCTATACTTAATTTATATCTTAATTCACTTAATTTTTTATTATAATAACTAGTCAATAATTCTAATTCATAAATATTCATATTAGAAAATTCTGCATATTCTCTTATATAATATTGTCTTTTAATAAACTCTACTGTTACTGGATCATTTATATAGATATACTCTGCTAATTCTTGTTCTTCAAAGCCATTACCATATATTTCTTTTAAGGTATTTGGTAAATTTATACCAAATTCTATCATTAATTCTATATCTAATTTTTGGATTCTATATCCATATTCATATTTTCCTGGTTTTATTTCTTTAACTATATATTCTTTCATTTAATCACTTCCCAACACAAAAATTTTTAAATAAATCATCAAGTAACTCTTCATCATACGATTCACCTATAATTAATCCTAATGTATTCCAAATATCTTTTAAATCCATTTCTAAAATATCCAAATCTTGCTCTTGATTAATACCTATTTCCAATTCATTTAAGATATTTAAAGCTTCTTTTATTTTAGTTATTTGTCTTAAATTAGTTATATAAGTAAAGTCACTATTGTTTATCATATCAAAATTAAATAATTCTTTTATTTTATTTTTTAAACTATCTATTCCTTGATTATCAATAGTATTAATAGAAACAACATTTTCTAAATTTAAAGTTGTTAAATCAAGTTTGGTATTTAAATCATTTTTATTGATAACAATGATTGTTGTTTTATCATTAGTTTTAGAAATTAAATCTTTATCTTCATTAGTTATCTCTTCATTATTATTTAAAAGAAGAAGAATAAGATTAGCATTTTTTAAAGCTTTTAAACTCTTAGAAACACCAATACTCTCTACAACATCATTTGTTTCTCTTATTCCAGCTGTATCAATAATATTTAATTTTATACCATCTAGATAAATGGTTCCTTCTACTATATCTCTTGTTGTACCAGGAATATTAGTAACAATAGCTTTATTTTCGTCTAATAATTTATTTAATAAACTACTTTTTCCAACATTTGGTCGTCCAATAATTGCAACATTTATTCCTTTATGTAATAATTTGGTATTTTCATAATCCATAACTAATTTTTCGAGTTTAATTTTTATATTAGGAACTTGCTTTTTTAAATCTTCTAAGGTTACTTCATAGATATCTTGATATTCTGGATAATCAATATTTACTTCTATATTACTAATAATATTTAATAAATTATTTCTAATATCTTTAATTAATTTACTTAAATTACCCTCTAGTCCATTTATAGCAACCTTTCTTTCTAAATCGGTTTCACTATTAATTAAATCCGATACTGCTTCTGCTTCTATTAAGTCAATACGACCATTTAAAAAGGCTCTTTTGGTAAATTCCCCAGGACTTGCTAATCTACATCCATTTAATAGTAGTAATTCTAAAACTTTATTGGTTGAAGCTATTCCTCCGTGACAATTAATTTCTACAACGTCTTCCATGGTATAAGTTTTAGGCTTTTTCATTACACTTACTAAAACTTCATCTATTATTTCTTCATTATTTATAATATGACCATAATGAATAGTGTGACTTGCAACTTTTTTTAAATCTTTTCCTTTAAATATTTTATTTACTATCTTAATTGCTTCAGTTCCACTCACTCTGATAATAGAAATTGCTCCAACTCCTAGTGATGTTGCAATACTTGCTATAGTATCATTCATATACTTCACCCCAAACTAGACGTAATTATATCACAAAAATAAAACTATGTCACATTTTTATAACATAGTTTTATAATTTGCAATCAATCATTATAAGTGGTACTTCTAATTCCTCTTTAGAGAGTCCAGCATGATTAGCCTTAAATTTAGGAGCCTTTTCATCATAGAATAGGGCTATATTATTAGTTGCAATTAATAGATAGTCTCCAATTGTATCACGAAGATAAATGCTATCTTTTAGACCAAATAAATGACTTTCTATTGCTTTTTCTACTGTTAATAATTTAAAGTCATTTAGAAGTTCTTTTTTATATAAATTAATAAACTCTTCTTTCTGAATTTCTTTTTTTAGTTTTATTCCAACACATCTTGGTTCTATAGAAGTTGTTCTTTCTAACATATCATACATTTCTTTTAAATCACGACTTAATATAATGGATTTTGTTGGTATTAATCCATGATCTGCTGTTACTATAATAAGAGTATCATGTAGCTCTTGACTTAATTTTTCAATTTTTTCATTTATATTATATATTTCTTTCTTTACTTCTTGAGAAAATATTCCGTATTTATGCATTAATTTATCAGGATTTTCAATATAAGCATAAATAAACTTTTTACCTTCTTTCTTAGTTAGTTCTTTAATTCGATTATTTACATCATCAATATTTAAACATTTATTATCTTTACTAAAAGGGTAGGCAAAATAAGCTAAATTATTGGTATTCTCATTAATTAAATCAACTATATTTTTATAGTTCATATATTCTCTATCTAATACATTTAATTTGGATTTAGTACTAGAATCTTTAATTAAATTTAAAAACAAAGAAGTAGTTTCATCTGTATCTTTAAAATACATATCCCAACCAAACCAATGATGTTCTGAGGGAGTAAGTCCTGAGAGTAGGGTAGTAGTAGCTGCAGTTGTAGTTGGAGGAAAGACACTTGATATTTTCCTATTTTGATTCTTTTGTTTTAAAAAACTATTAGACTTTAATACTTTTTTTAAATTATAATAACCTAAACCATCACAGACATATAATACAACATTCTTATATTTATTCTCTTCTAATTCTTTATCAAGAACATCTAAAGTATTATGAAATGGTTTTATTCCAAAATACTTTAAAATTGAATTAGATAAGTTTACAAGATTATTTTCTTCATAATTTACTTCCATATTTTTTAACTCCTTGCTAATTTTTTAACTTTTTCTAGTTCTTTTTTAGGAAAAATATTATCTATTAAATAAACTTTTTGGACAAATTTTTCAAGTAAGTTGATAGTTTCTTGTAGAGGATCATGAAATATAGCTTTTAGTAATGATTCACTTTTGGTTAATAATCCTTGAAGTAAAAATAAAATGCTTTCATTAACATTTTCTTGTCCAAGTAATCTTATACAAAATATTACTTTGTTTTCTGTTATTTCATAGTTTTCCCATTTACAATAATTTATTAAGTTATCTACAAATTTATTAACAGAATAAAAACAAATTTCCAACACTATATCCTCTGTCATCTCCACAAAATGATAATTAAATTCACATTTATTATTATCTGTATCCCATGTTAAATAACGGTATTCTTTATGCTTTAACATATCAATACAATAATAAAGCCCTTCATGAGCATTTACTAGTTCATCTATATTATACCTTATATTTTGAAATCTTTCTAAAGAATCTTTTCCATATACTATTCTATATCTACTTCCATATTGATATTTATGAGTAACCGGTAAAAAACCATCCATTTGATCACTTCTATGTATCATTGCATGTATTAAAATATTCTTTTTATCACTTGATACTTTATGATTTACCGGTCCTACTAAACAGGAATAGCCTACTTCTATACTTGGGGTAGATAGTTTACGAGATAACTCTTCTAGAAATTTTTCAAAATTAATAATTTTATCTCGATTAACTTCTTTTGCTATTACCCGAATATCATAATCATTATCCTCTCTATCTTGATAGTCATCATAAGCCATAGACCCTGCTACAAAGATTGTTTCTACCTCCACATCTGATAGAAAATATTCAATAAATTCTTTATCAATTTTTTTAGTTAATTTTTTTAATTCATTTGTCATTTTGTGCCTCCATGTTGCATTATATAGAACTTATTTGTCGAACTTTGTCGAATTTTGACAATAAATTAAAAAGAAAAATAATTAATCAGCTAAGACTAATTATTTTGTTAAATTAACTATTTTTTTCTATTGCACAAATACTATTTAAATCCAATCCTTCTAAATATTCTTTTACTGTTTGTATTCTTTCATAAAGTTCTAATATCATTTTATTATTTTCATATTTTATTTCATATATTCCTTGAATAATATCGTTCTCATGTTCTTTAACAACATTTTCATATTCGCTTAATTTTTTAGAATTTTCCTGTGCGATATCACATGGTTCTGTAATTAAGTTAGCAATTACTTGACCTTCTTCCCATTCAGTTGGATTATTACGTGCTTTCGTTAATAATTTTCCTTCTTTTAAATATAAACCTTCAAAATCTAATCTATAATCAGAAAAATTTTCCTCTTCTATTTTGTTTGCATTCAAGTCATAAAAGTCATAATCTGTTGAAAATTGATTTGTTACAGAAAAAATTATTAATTTATTTGTAATAATAAACGTTGATTGATTTCCTACTTCTTTACCATTTATGTACATTTTTTTATCCTGATATTTAAATATCACTTTTTTACCTTCTATTGTTATTTCTTCTTCTTCTCCTTCTTCAAGTTCATATTTTGTTAATTCAGTAAATTGTCCTGTTTGTTCCGTTTCTTCGTTATTATTAATTTTTGTATTACTGGTTTCATTAGAATTATTATCTGAACTGGATACCATCTTATACATAAAGAAAAGTGTATATACTAAACATAAAACTAATATAAGTATTAATCCTACTATTAAAACCTTATTATTCTTTTTTTCTTCCATCTTTTTTCTACCTTTCATCTTTATTATACACCATAATAATATTTTCAACAAGTATTTATCTTATTAAAAAAAAAACTATATCTAACTGATATAGTTATTCACTTTTGTTCTCTTCTTGTTGTTCTTTTAATTTTATTACAACAAATCTATTTGGTTCAACACCCTCTGATTCTGTATAAACTTTTTTATTATGACTAAGAGTTTCATGAATTATTCTTCTTTCATAAGAATTCATTGGTTCAAGTTTTGCTTCAACTCCAGTTTTAGCTACCTCTCTTGCTATTTGTTTAGCCATTTTTTCAAGATTCCATGCTCTTTTTTGCTTATAATCAGAAACATCTAAAACAAATTTATAATTTTCTCCTATTTCTTTATAAACGCTTTGTTTAATTATATTTGTTAAAGCATTTAATGTTCTTGCATCTTTTCCAATAAGAACTGCATTATTATCAGCAAAGATTGTAATATTTAAAGAGTCTTCTCTTTTTTTTACTTCCATATTAATAGATATTCCCATTGCATTTGTAATATCTTTAATTAATTCTTTGATATGTTCTACAACATCATCTTTCTTAATTACTTCTATTACTGATTTTTTATTAAATAATTTAGTAGAACTTTCTATTTCATTAATATATAAATTTGCTTCTTGTTCCATTAAATCTACTAATGCTTGATTTTTTGCTTCTTCAAATGTTTTTGCCTGATATGTATACTTCTTCATAATTAATTTACCTTTCTTCTAACAATTATATTTTGTACTATTGTAAATAAGTTAGTTGTTATCCAATAAATATCTAATGCTGTTGTCATGAATATCGACATAACAATTATCATTATTGTAAACATATTCATCATCATCTTTGATTGTTTCTGCATATCACTTGATGGTGTTGCTTGATCCTTCATCGTAGCTCTAAATGAGAAGAATGTGGTTGCTGCTACTAATAAAACAATTAAAATGTATAAATAATTACCATTGGTAACTCCAATACTTGGAGTTGTTCCTAAGTGAAGAGTTAAAAATTTCTCTTCAAATATTGCTGGTACACGATTGATTGCTTCTAGAAATGCTATAAAGAGAGGCAATTGTAAGAAACTTAATAAACATCCCCCAACTGGACTAACATTATATTTCTTATAAACCATCATCATTTCTTGAGATTTCTGCATCATGACTTCTTTATCATTTTGATCTTTATTGGCATATTTTTTTTCAATTTTTTCCATTTCTGGTTGAGCTTTTTTCATATACTCAGATTGCATAGCTGTTTTACGAGTAACAGGATAAGCAATAAGTCTAATAATTAAACTTGTTATAATTAATCCAATACCATAATTATTAGTAATACGACCAAAATATAAGATTACATAGGCAAGTGGTTTTACGAATATACTAGTCCAAAGTCCATCATAAACTCCTTTAGTAATACTAAAACTTTCACATTCTACTTCAACTATCTTCTTTTCTTCTTCGCCTGTTTCTTCATTCTTAACTATTTCTTCTTTTTCTACTTTATCTGTTTTACAAACACAGTAAGGTAAAGAATTGATATCTACATCATTTTCTTTATATAATTTAATTGTCTCTTCATCGGTTGGTCTACATAAAATATTTTCAGTCAAATTCTGACCAGTTACTTCATTAATAACTACTTTGTCATCTTTATCTTTAAGTGTTCTAGTACAACCTGTAAGAAATATTACAACTAAAAATATTAAAATTAACTTCTTCTTGTCTTTCATTTATTCCTCCGCTTTCTCTAATAAATTTACTAAGTTCTCTTCTAAAATAGAGTATTTCTCATTTAATGAACTTTTCCTTACTATTATAATATAATCTTTTGATTTTGAATAGAGATTTTTATGATAATCTAAAATATTTCTTACTTGCCTTTTAAGTTTATTTCTATTAACTGCATTGCAAACTTTTTTTCCTACTGATATTCCAAATCGGTATTTATCTAGATTATTATTCATAAAGTATAAAACAAAATATTTATTTTTAAGAATTTTTCCTTTATTCATTATCAAATTAAATTCTTCATTGTTTTTTACAATATTTATTTTTTTCAAGAGAACCATCTCCTTATACTATTCTCCAAAAAAAACCACAACAAAAATGTGGCTTATTTTTTTATAATTTCCTTACGACCTTTTCTTCTTCTTGAATTTACAACTTTAGTTTTCATTCTTGCAAAGAATCCGTGTTTTTTTGCTCTTCTTCTTTTATTTGGTTGATAAGTTCTTTTCATTTCACACCTCCAAATTGAAATCTACACTATTATAATAGTAACTAACCTTAATTGTCAAATAAAATTTGAAAAAGTTTATTATTTTTTCTCTATTTTATTTTTTTCTCTTTTATTTTCCTTTATTTTTTCTTTAACTTGCTTTTTATTTTCTTTATTAAATCCTATAATTATATCTTTATTTTTTTCTTTTAATTTTTGAAGTATTTCTTGTAAAACTTCATCTTTCTTTTTATTAAGTAATTTTGTACTTGCAACATCATACTTCTTATTGTTTATATCAGTTAATTTTATACATTTATTTATAAGTAGTCCATTATATCTTTGTTCATATGGATAAGCCCATAATATATCATTATATCTTAATATAATAACATTATTTCCCATATCAACAACATAGTCTTTTAATAAGTAAAATTTCATATTGGCATATTCACTTGATTCCATACCTGATAATTCAGCATCAATATTAGCTAGTTCTATTTCCTTAATGTTTTTAAAGGTTCTTTTATTTTTTATTATTATAACTATATAAATTGTTATAATTAATAAACCAAAGAATCCTAATAAAAATGCTCCTAGGTAATAAAGTGATGAATCATTAATAGGTGAGTTCATATCTAAATAAACTGATCCAACATAATCTATAAAATTATCTTTAGTTAAATATTCATCTTCCATTAGTTCATTGTATGATTCAATAGCTATTTCTTTTATATCTTCAGATATTAACTTAGTAAGTCCAGTTACTCTAATTGGAGTATCTTCAATTGTATCGACATTCAATTCATTATATTTATCTTCTTTCATATATAAAATATATAAATGATTTTCTTTATCCATTCCTAAATAATATTTAGCTTCTTCTTCAACTCCATCTGTTTCATAAACAGCAAATAAATAAGGTTTAACATTAATATCAGCATAAGTATATACATTTTCTTTATTATTTCCCTCACTTATAAAATTATTTAAACTTGTAAGTTCCGGCATTGGTTTTTTCTCATTCTCTATTCCTAAATATATAAGTAAAATAGTTAATACTAATAAAATTAATCCACATATTAATAATATTTTATTTCTTTTGTTAGTGTTTGAAAAAGCCTCAGCATTTAAATTTTTCATAATACTTCTAATTCTCCTTTTTCAAACAAATTCTACCATATTTTATTGTTTTTGTAAAATTACTTTGAGTTTTCCACAATATTAATATTAAATATTTATAATTTACATTAATTTAATAAAAATTAGTATCACTTTAGATAAATTTTTGATAGTTATCCACATAAGTGTGGAAAACTATATCCACATGTGGAAAAGTAAATTGTGGATAATTGTGGAAAACTCAAAGTCTTGTTGATAATAAAGAGTTTTATATGTGGAAAACTATGTGGATAACTTGTGGAAAACTATTTTTATAAAAAACTTATCCACATAGTTATCCACCATAATCTATTACTTATCCACATATTATTGTGGAAAACATTTGAATGTAAACTTATTGAATTTTTTTTTTTGAAAAGGTAGAATAGAAGTACAAAACGGATAGGAGGTGGAAGATGAGCAATGAACTACTTTGGAACAAGTTCTTAGAGAACGTTAAAAGTAGTGTAAATTCAATGGTTTATTCAACATGGTTTAGTAAAACTTACCTTTTATCTATTAATAATAATAAGGCAACTATTGTGGTACCTTTAGATATTCATAAAAATAGATTAAGTACCATTTATCACGATTTAATAACCAGTATTTTAACCAAAATAACAGGTAATATTTATGAATTAGAGTTTATTCTAGAACAAGAAATAAAAAATAATCAAGAAACAGTTAATGTTATAGATAATTCAATTAATGTTTCAGAGCATAAATTTAAACATGAATCTAATTTAAATCCTAAATATACTTTTGATACTTTTATTGTGGGAAATAGTAATAAACTTGCACATGCGGCGGCTTTAGCAGTTGCTGAATCACCAGGTCTAACTTATAATCCCTTATTTATATATGGTAATAGTGGACTTGGTAAAACTCACTTAATGCAATCAATTGGAAATTACATTCAACAAAATAGCAATAAACGTGTTTTATACGTTACTAGTGAGCAATTTATTTCGGATTTTTCCGGTATTGCGAGAAAAGACTCTATTAAAGAAAATTCAGAATATAATTATGTTGAATATTTTAAAGATAAATATAGAAATATAGATGTTTTAATCATTGATGATATACAATTTTTAGCAGGAGCTACCCAAACTCAACAAGAATTTTTCCATACTTTTAATTCGCTTCACCAAGATAAAAAACAAATAATAATTTCATCTGATAGATCACCAAATGATTTAAAGTTATTAGAAGATAGACTTAGAACGAGGTTTTGTTGGGGATTAACTGTTGATATTTATCCACCTGATTTGGAACTTAGAATTAATATATTAAAGAAAAAAATTGAGGGAAATAAGATAGTTAAAGATATTCCTGATGATGTTTTAGAATATATTGCTTCCAATATGACAAGTGACGTTAGACAATTAGAAGGGGCAATTAATCGACTTCTTGCATATTCAACCATTATGGGAGGAGCAGAAATAAATTTATCTTTAGCTGTTGATGCTTTAAGGGAATTTATTAATAAAGGAACTAGTGAAAAAACCAATATATCAAAAGTTCAAAAAGTTGTTGCAGACTTTTTCCAGATATCCGTTGATGATTTAAAAGGAAAAAAGAGAAGTTCAAGTGTAGCTTTTCCAAGACAAATTGCTATGTTCTTATCCCGGGATGTATTAAATGAATCTTATCAAAGAATCGGACTAGAATTTGGAGGAAGGGATCATTCAACAGTAATGCATTCATGTGAAAAAATAGAAAGTGATATTAAATCAACCAAGAGTATTAGGGAAACTGTTGAAAAAATAAAAAATAATCTTTCTTAAACCATTAACAAAAAAATTATATAATTATCCACAATAATTGTGGATAACTAATAAATTATTTATAGTTTTAAACATATTTTTGTTAATAAATTTAAAAAATATAAATAGTTATAAACATCTTATTGTGGAAAACTATGAGTTATCCACATAGTTATCCACAATTAAAAGTCTTTGTAAACAGTTGATATTAAAGAGTTTCAATAAGTTATCCACCGTTTTCCACACCATTATTATTACTATATTAATATAGAAAGAAAAAAATAAATTTTTAAAAGGAGAAAAAAATTATGAAAATAAAAATTAAAAAAGATTTATTATTAGAAAATTTAAACAAAGTAGCTAAAGCAATTTCTACTAAAAATTTAGTACCAGCTTTAGCAGGAATAAAATTTGATTTAACTAGTGAAGGTTTAACTTTAACAGCTAGTGATAATGATATAACCATCAGAACTTTTATAAAAACAACAGATGATATGACAATTGAAGAAGAGGGGAGTATAATTATAACCGGAAGATATATATTAGATATAGTTCGTAAACTTCCTGATAAAATGATTAATTTAGAAGTATTTGATGAACTTAAAGTAATTATATCAACAGAAAACAGTGAATATAATTTAAATGGTATTAATAAATCAGAATATCCAAATATTAAATTAGAAGAAAGTAAAACTGCAATTAAGTTAAATGCTAAAGTATTTAAAGATTTAATTAATCAAACAGCCTTTGCAGCAGCAACAGACGAAACAAGACCAGAACTTACTGGATTAAATTTTAAGATAGTAGGAGATATTTTAGAATGTAATTCAACAGATTCTTATAGACTTGCTCGTAAGGTATTAAAATTAGAAACTATGAGTGATACAGATTATAATATTGTTATACCTAGTAAAAATATTGTCGAGATTGCTAAACTTTTAACGGATGATGAACAGGAAATAGAACTTCATATCTTTAATAATAAGATACTATTTAAATATGATAATGTTTTATTTCAAAGTCGACTAATAAATGGAAATTTTCCTAATACCACTAATTTGCTTCCAACAGATAGTATTTTAAAAATTACTGTTAATGTAAATGATTTATATAATGTAATAGATCGTGTTAGTATTTTAACAAGTGATAAAGAAAAGAATGTTGTAACATTAGAAACAAATGGAAATATTTTAACAATGAAATCATCAAGTGCAGAAATAGGAAGAGTAGAAGAAAAAATGACTATTCAAAAAGATAGAGAAGAAGATATTACAATTTCCTTTAGTGCTCGTTATGTAATGGAAGCTTTAAAAGTTTTTTCTGAAGAAGAATGCGAAATATCATTTGTTGGTGAAGTTAATCCGATTATATTTAAAGAAAAAGATAAGGATAATTTAATTCAATTAATACTTCCAATTAGAACATATTAAAAAATGAAAAATTTAACTAAATGAATAAGAAAAAAATCAAAAATTTTCTTATTTTTTTTCTTTTCGACAAAACGTGCAAATATTCGACAAATATATCTGTTATAGTATCAACCAAATTTAAGTTTTATTCATTTTCAAGTGAAAAAATTTAGATTTAATTTAAATGTATAGGGGGTGAAGTAATGGATATTGATAGTTATGAAATTAATAAGAACACTTGTGCTGTTTTAAATGTTAACGATGAAGTATCTAAGGTGATAGAAAATAATCAGGAATATTTTTTGCCTAAAACTAGTTTTGAGGTAATGGAAGATAGTTGTTCTTTTTATGGAAGTAGCTATGATGGAAGACTTAAAGGTACTAAGATGATATTAGGTAGTAATTATAAATTACCAATTATTGTTGAAGAAACCAATAGTATTATCTTCTTTCCAACAAATGGTTTAGCAAATAATAAATGTTCTTGGATATCACTTAATAATGTCTCTAAATATGAACCTCAAGGAGGATATACTAAAGTAACCTTTGAAGGTGGAAAAAGTGTTGTTTTACGTATGTCTTGTTCGTCATTTGAGATGCAACTTCTAAGAGCTACACGACTACAACAATTATTTAGTAAAAGAATAGAGAAAAAAACAATGTAAAATAATATTTGCCTTAATTAAGATTATTTTCTTAATTAGGGTTTTATAGTACTTAAAAATGTCTAAAAATGTTATTTGGGGTTGTTTTAGGCTAAATTTGTGATATAATATATAAGCAGGTATAGGTATATTACTTAACTAAAAAATTGTTTTAAAGGCAAAAGGAACGTATTTATGAAATTAAGAGAGTTAAAACTAGTAAATTTTCGTAATTATAAAGAAGTAATCTTAGAGTTTAATCCAGGGATAAATATCTTTATTGGCGAAAATGGCAGTGGTAAAACCAATATTTTAGAAGCAATATACGTACTTTCATTAACTAAGTCAAGTAGATATGGAACAGATTTAGATTTGATTAGACATGAGGAATCTAATCTTCAAGTAGCGGGAAATGTTAAATTTGATGACTATGAAAAAAAATATAAAGTAACAATCGATAAATTTACTAAGAGAGTTTATATTAATGGAAATCAAATAAAAAAAATATCTGACTATATATCAGAATTTTGTGTGACATCTTTTCTTCCAAATGACATTGAAATAATAAAAGGATCTCCTAGTGTTAGAAGAAATATTTTGAATATTCAAATAGGACTTTTATATAATAATTATTTAAAACATGTAAATGAATATAATAGTTTATTAAAGATTCGAAATGAATATTTAAAGAGAATAAATCTAAATGGTCAAGCAGATACTAAATACTTGGATATAATTAATAATAAAATGATTGATGTAAGTTTAAAAATTTATTATTTTAGGTTTTTTTATATTTCTGAAATAAATAAAATCTTGCCCAATATCTATAAAAAATTAACAGGAATAAGTGATATTAAGGTCTATTATCAAAATAATTTAGGTATAGATAAATATGATGTAAAATCAATTAGGGAAATGATGCAAGAAAAATACAAAAAGAATTTGTATAAAGAAATGATGCAAGGTATGACTTTAAATGGATTACATCGAGATGATTTAATATTTTTAATTAATAATTTAGATGCTAAGATTTATGCTTCTCAAGGTCAACAAAGACTAATTGTAATAGCTTATAAAATAGCAGAATTATTAGTATTCAAGAATATTAAGCATGAATATCCAGTTTTACTTCTTGATGATGTTTTTTCAGAAATAGATATTAAAAGAAGAAATAATATTGTTAAATTTTTAAAAAAGGATATTCAAGTTATCATTACAACAACTGATTTAGAAGAGATTGAACAGGATTTAGTTAATGGTGCTAAAATATTTAAAATTAAAAATGGAGAAATAAAAATAAAAGGTGGTGCAAAATGCAAGAAGAAAAAGTAATGGAAAATTATGATTCATCAGCAATACAAGTATTAGAAGGGCTTGAAGCGGTTAGAAAAAGACCAGGAATGTACATTGGTACAACAGATGTTAAGGGACTTCATCATTTGGTTTGGGAAATAGTAGATAACTCAATAGATGAAGCATTAGCAGGATATTGTAATAATATAGAAATAGTAATAAATAAAGACAATTCTATAACAGTAAAAGATGATGGTCGTGGAATACCAGTAGATATTCATCCAAAGACACATATTTCAACGGTGGAAACGGTTTATACAGTACTTCATGCCGGAGGAAAATTTGGTGGAGGAGGATACAAAGTATCAGGTGGACTTCATGGAGTTGGAGCAAGTGTTGTAAACGCTTTATCTAAATGGGTAGAAGTATTTGTTTATAAAAATGGTAAAATTCATAAAATCAGATTTGAAAATGGAGGACATACAACCGAACCTCTTCATGTAATTGGAGAATGTGATGAAAACAGAACAGGGACAACTGTAACTTTTAAACCTGATCCTGATATTTTTGATTCAGAAATATATGATTATGAAACATTAAAAACACGAGTTCGTGAACTTGCTTTTTTAAATAGAGGATTATCACTTAATATTAGAGATGATAGGGATTTAGAAGATACAACCGGCGAAACATTCATGTATGAAGGTGGAATAAGTGAATATGTGCGTTTTATAAATAAAGAAAAAACACCGATTCATGAAGATATTATTCATTTAACAGGGGAAAAAGATGGAGTATTCTTTGAAGTTGCAATGCAATATAATACTTCATATAATGCTAATATTTATTCATTTGTTAATAACATTAATACTCATGATGGTGGAACCCATGAAGATGGAGTAAAACGTGCTTTAACAAGAGTAATCAATAGTTATGCTAGAAAAAATAATATTTTAAAAGAAAAAGATGAAAATTTAAAAGAGGATGATGTTAAGGAAGGTCTTACCATGATTATTTCTTGTAAACATCCAAATCCTCAATTTGAAGGACAAACCAAAGGACGTCTTGGTAATAGTGAAGTAAAAAATCTTGCTGATAGTGTTTTCTCTGATGGCTTTGAAAACTTCTTATTAGAAAATCCTGAAGAAGCTAAAGTGATTATTGGTAAGGCAATACTTGCAAGAAATGCTCGTATGGCTGCAAAGAAAGCCCGAGAAGCAACGAGAAAAAGCGATTTAGCAACAACTAACTTTTTTGGAAAGTTATCAGATTGTAAAAGTAAAGATCCAACCATATCAGAAATATTTATAGTCGAGGGAGATTCAGCTGGTGGAAGTGCTAAAAAAGGACGTGACTCAATGACTCAAGCAATATTACCACTTCGTGGAAAAATATTAAATGTCGAAAAAGCACGTCTTGATAGAGCTTTGGGAAATGAAGAAATAAAAACAATAATATCGGCTTTTGGAACAGGGATAGGAGATTATTTTGATTTATCAAAATTAAGATATGATAAGATTATCATCATGACCGATGCCGATGTTGATGGTTCACATATTCGAGTTTTACTATTAACACTTTTCTACCGTTTCTTTAGACCGATAGTTGAAGCAGGACATGTTTACGCTGCCCAACCTCCACTATTTAGAATTATGCATGGGAAAACCAGAAAATATGTTTTAACTGATGAAGAAAAGGAAGCCTATATGAATTCTTTGCCAGAAAACATTAGAAATCGTGCTGAAATTGCTCGTATGAAAGGATTAGGAGAAATGGATGCTGAAGAATTAAATGAAACAACAATGGATATAAATAAACGAGTTCTTAGAAAGATAACAGTAGACGATTGCATAGCAGCAGATTCAATATTTGAGAAATTAATGGGAGATGAAGTTGAACCTCGTCGTACATTTATTGAAGAAAATGCTGAGTTTGTTAAAAACTTGGATATATAGGAGGTAGAATATGGAAGACAATAAAGATATAGAAAACTTAATAGAAAGAGCAAATCTAGATGCTCAAGATAGAGATAATTCTTCACTAGTTGATACTCCTATTACTTCTAATGAAGATACAATAAAAAATAATAAAGATTATGGTGGAACTTTTCATGAATATGATAGTCATGATAAAAATGATATTGTTAAAGAAGTAAGAGATTCGTTTCTAGATTATTCCATGAGTGTCATAACATCACGTGCTATTCCTGATTTAAGAGATGGACTAAAACCCGTTCATAGAAGAATTTTATGGTCAATGTACGAAGAGGGAAATACACCAGATAAGCCACATAGAAAGTCAGCAACAACGGTTGGATATGTTATGGGACATTATCATCCTCATGGAGATTCATCAATATATGATGCCATGGTTCGTTTAGCTCAAGACTTTAATCAACGTTATATGCTAGTTGATGGACACGGTAATTTTGGTAATATAGAAGGAGATGGTGCAGCTGCTTATCGTTATACAGAAGCACGACTTGCTAAGATTTCTTTAGAACTGCTTCGTGATATTGGAAAAGATACCGTAGATATGGATTTAAATTTTGATGAGACTCAAAAAGAACCTAAAGTTTTACCTTCAAGATTTCCCAATATATTAGTTAATGGTTCAATGGGAATTGCTGTTGGTATGGCAACCAATATTCCACCTCATAATTTAGGAGAAGTAATTGATGGTTGTGTTGCTTATATTGATAATCCAGAAATAGATACCTTTGGCTTAATGCAATATATTAAGGGACCTGATTTTCCAACAGGTGGGATAATTTTAGGTAATTCTGGTATAAGACAAGCTTATGAAACTGGTCGTGGAAGTATAACCATAAGAAGTAAAGCGGAAATTGTAGAACATGGTAATCATAGTGAAATAATTTTTACCGAAGTACCTTATGGTGTAAATACTATGGAACTTAAGAATAAAGTTGCTGAACTTGTTCATAACAAAGTAATAGAAGGCATAAGTGATTATCATACTGATTTGAAAGATGGAGTAAAAATAACAATTACTTTAAAACGCGACGCTAATCCTCAAGTAGTACTAAATAATTTATATAAGCATACAAATTTTCAAGTTAATTATGGAATTATATTCTTGATGTTAGATGGTTTAACACCAAGAACTTTAGGATTAAAAGATATTATTTCTAAATATATAGATCATCAAAGAAGTGTAATTGTAAGACGAACAAAATATGATTTAGGAAAAGCCGAAGAAAGAGTTCATATTTTAGAAGGATTAAAAATTGCTCTTGATAACATTGATGAAGTTGTTCATATTATTAGAAATGCCGAAAGTGATGAAGAAGCACGTCAAAATTTAATGAGTCGTTTTAATCTTGACGAAATTCAATCTAATAATATTTTAGAAATGAGGTTGCGTCGTTTAACAGGTCTTGAACGTAGTAAAGTTGAAGCAGAACTAGAAGAATTAGTAATAAAGATTGCTGATTTTAAAGATATTCTTGCCAAACCAGAAAGGGTTGATGCTATTATTAAAGAAGAGATGCTCGAAATTAAAAAGAAATATGGAGATGATAGAAGAACCCATATAGATATGACGGCTATTTCTTCGATAGAAGATGAAGCATTAATACCTGTTGAAAGTATTTTAGTTACTTTAACTAATAAAGGATATATTAAACGTGTACCAGTAAGTGAATATAGAACTCAAAATCGTGGCGGTGTTGGTATAAAGGGTATGCAAACAGCTGAAGAAGATTTTGCTACTAAAATGATTAATATGGAAACCCATGATTATATATTGTTCTTCTCTAATCGTGGTCGAGTATATCGCATGAAAGGTTATGAAGTACCAGAATACGCAAGAACGGGTAAAGGACTTCCAATTATTAATTTGCTTCCAATAGAAAAAGAAGAGCAAATTACTTCAATAATCTCAGTTAAAGCTCGTGATGAAGAAGCAAAATATTTGTTGTTTGCAACAAAACTGGGTCTTGTTAAACGAACAAAAATCGAAGAATTTGATAATATTCGTAGTAATGGTAAATATGCTATTACTTTAAGAGATAATGATGATTTAATAGCTGTTCGTAAAACAAGTGGTGAAAATGAAATAATTCTCGCATCCAGTGATGGAAGAATGGTAAGATTTAAAGAAGATGGCATTAGAATAATGGGACGTACAGCATCAGGAGTAAAAGGTATTTTCTTAGATGATAACCAAACTGTTGTCGGAGGAGATGTAATAAATCTTGGTCAACAAGTGCTTGTCGTAACTGAAAAAGGCTATGGAAAGAAATCAGCAATTGAAGAATATCGATTGACTCGTCGTGGATCAAAAGGTGTTAAGGCTTTAAAAGTGACAGAAAAAAATGGTAATTTAGTTGCATTCACAACGGTTAGTGGTGATGAAGATGTCATCATGATTACTGAATCTGGTATTATAATTAGAATTTCTCTTTCTCAAGTAAATAGTCTAAGTCGTAATACTCAAGGAGTTAAATTAATTAATACCAAAGGAGAGCAAAAAGTTGCAACTGTTACTGTTGTTTCTAATGACGAAGAAATAGAAGAAGAGTCTTCTAATACTGATAAAATAAAAGATACTGAACAAGATTAAATTCAGTATCTTTTTTAATTTTGTGGATAAAAAATCCGTTTTTCGCGAAACCATTTATATACTATTGGGCCCTTAAGTACTTTTAGGGGCTATAAAGAACTATATACATTATAGCAAAAACAAACCAATTCTTGTCAAGAGGTTATACGTAAATTTGACATAAATTGTACACAAAAATTAATATTTTATTTTTAATTAAATTTAGAAAATCCTTGCTTTAATAAATAAAATGTAGTAATATATATACGTGCAACAAGAGAGGTGGAACCAGGTCAGGACTGGAAAGTAGCAGCCTTAACATTCATCTCTTGTGTGCACTTTTTATTTGGGTGTGATTGAATGAATAAAGATGAATACTTTATGGAATTTGCTTTAAAAGAAGCCGAAAAGGCTTATAAAAAAGGTGAGGTTCCGGTTGGAACAGTTATCGTTTATAAAAATAAAATAATATGTCGTGGATATAATTTAAAAGAAAAAAAATATGATATAACTCGTCATGCTGAATTAATAGCTATAAAAAAGGCAAGTCGTAAAATTCGTGATTGGAGACTTGAAGGTATGGTGATGTATGTTACTTTATTTCCTTGTTCAATGTGTGCTAGTGCCATTCTTCAATCAAGAATTGAAAAGTTAGTAATAGGTGCACCATCTCTTGATCATAATAATAAGGAAGTAGTTCATAAAATATTTGAAGGAAATAATACAAGTCCGAAAGTAGAGGTAGTTGAGGGCATCTTAAAAGATAAATGTATAAAAATATTAAGTAAGTTTTTTAAAGAACAGAGAAATAAAATTAAGAAAGATAGTTAAGATATAATTTATAAACGACTATCTTTTTTAATAAATTTAAGTAAAGTTATATCATTAAATAAATATTTTATGATAAAATATTGAATAGAAAGGAAATGGGATAATTATGGAATATCTAGCCTTATATCGTAAATATAGACCAACAAAATTTAGTGATGTAGTTGATCAAGAAAATACTTTGAAAATTTTAACTAATTCCTTAAAAGAAGGGCATATATCACATGCTTATTTGTTTTCGGGACCTAGAGGAACAGGAAAAACAACCATTGCTAAATTAGTAGCTAAAACGATTAATTGTTTAGATTTAAATGATGATTTTTCGGTGTGTGGTAAATGTGAGAATTGCTTAGATATTTTAAATAATAGTCCTGATATAATAGAAATAGATGCTGCTAGTAATAATGGAGTAGATGAAATAAGAGACCTAAAAAGTAAAATAAATTTAGTACCAAATAAATTAAAATATAAAGTCTATATAATCGATGAAGTACATATGTTATCTATAAGTGCTTTTAATGCTCTTTTAAAAACTATTGAGGAACCTCCCAGTCATGTTATTTTTATATTGGCAACTACGGAATTTTATAAAGTTCCCACGACAATTATATCAAGATGCCAATGCTTGAATTTTACAAGAATTAAAACTAGTAGTATTGAGCATAGACTTCGTGAAATAGCAGATTTAGAACATATTAACATAGAAGATGAAGCAATTCATGAAATAGCCGAGTACTCTGAAGGAGGGTTAAGAGATGCTTTAGGAATGCTTGATAAATTAGCATCCTATTCGCTTAATAAAATTACTACTAATGATTTTTTAAAAATAAATGGACTTATTTCAAAGCAGGATATGGATGAGTTTATTAAACAAATTATAAATAAAGAAAATGAAAAGGTAATAAAAACATTAAATAAGTTTGATGAATTAGGATATGATTTTTCTAAACTTTTGGAAAAACTTATGCAAGAATGTCGAGATTTAATGGTCTTCTGTTATCAAGATAAATCAGATAAATCTCTTGATCCACATGAATTATATAATTTAATAATGTGTTTTAATGAAATATATAATCTTTTAAAAGAAGCAATTAATAGAAAGATAATTGTTGAAGTAAAATTATTAAAATTTATGAATGCTTTTAACGAGACTAAAAAAAGCTTTTTTGCTACAGAAGTGGTGGAGGAGTCTCCAAGCAATATTTCCCGAGAAATATCTCATGACTTGGTTGTAAATAAAGAAAGTAGACCAACAGTTGAAATTAAAAACATAAAAAAAGAAGAAAAAAACAGCCAAAATAAAATTCTGAAATATAGTGTTGATTTAGACACAAAAAAAATTAGAATAAATAATACTTTTGCTCTTGCCAGTAAGATGTTAAAAAATATTGCTCTTGATAAGTGGAAAAAATTAGATGATTATTTAGTATCTACAGAATATTCTTATGTTGCGGGTTTGTTAAAAGATACAACTATTGGAGTAGTAAGTAAAAATAATATAATTTTAACAGCAAAGTATGATACTTTGATAGATGATATATATAGTAATTTTGATAAAGTTATAGAACTAATAAGTAAAATTATGGAAAATAGTATTAAAATAGTTCTTTTAACGACAGATGAATTTAAAATAGAAGTTAATAATTATAAAGAACATATGAAAGATGATGGTTATTATGAATATAAAGAGGAAATTAAACCATTTATAAATTATAAAGAAATAATTGAAAAAAAAGAAGATTTAAGTTATACTAATTTAGTTGATAAAGCACTTGATGCTTTTGGAACAGAAATTGTAGAAATAGAATAGGAGAGAAAATTTATGAATATGCAAGCTATGCTTAGACAAGCACAAAATTTACAGAAAGATATGTTAAAAACCAAAGAAGAAATAGATAAGATGGAATTTACTAGTACTAGTTCATTTGTAACAGTAAAAGTAAATGGTAAAAAAGAAGTATTAAGTGTTAAGATAAACGCTTTAGAAGACTTTGATGTAAGCGACATGGAAATACTAGAAGAAATGATACAAGTAGCTGTTAATGACTGTCTAAAACAAGTAGATAAAGAAACTGAAAAGAAAATGGGAAAATATTCAAGTATGATGCCAGGATTATTTTAATTATGTATCCGAAGAGTATAAATAATTTAATCGAAGCTTTTAAATATTTTCCAGGAGTAGGAGAAAAAACAGCAGAACGTATGGCATTTCATATTTTGGGAATGGAAAACATTCAAACCGACTTTTTAGCTGATGCTATTAAAAATGCTAAAACTAAAATTAAAAGATGTAAGATATGCAATCATATAACTGAAGAAGATATTTGTTATATATGCGAAGATAAGTTAAGAAATAAAGAAATTCTTTGTGTTGTAGAAGATCCTAAAACGGTTATTTCAATTGAAAAATTAGGTATTTATAATGGCTATTATCATGTTTTGAATGGCCTTATTCAAACTCTAGATGGTATCAATCCCGAAGATATTAGACTTGATAAATTAATTAAGAGAATAGAAGATAATAAATTTAAAGAAATTATAATTGCCGTTAAGCCCTGCCTTGAAGGGGAAATGACAGCATTATATATTAATAATGTTTTAAATGGAATGAATATAGAAGTATCTCGTCTTGCATCAGGAATACCAATGGGAGCAGATATGGAATATATTGATCCAATTACTTTGGAAAAAGCCTTTGATAATCGTAAAAAACTATCATAAACAAAAGTAACTTTCATAATTTATTATAGGTGATAATATGAAAGTAATATTTAAGTATTTTAAAAAATTTATTTTAGGTGGTTTTATGTTATATACTTACAATTTAATTGCATCTAATTTTAATATAACCATACCTATAAATTTTTTTACTATTATAACAGTAGGATTTTTAGATATACCAGGTCTTGCTGCTTTAATTATTCTAAAAACAGTTGGGTGGTAGAAAAAAATGTTAGATGATTTTAAAGATAATTCTTTTTATAAATATGCTTGTAATTTAAAAAAATATTATCATGCTTATATATTTGAAGTAGATGATATAGAAACCAGTTTTCCTATGATACTTTCATTTGCTAAAATGATAATATGTAAAAATCATTATACCGAAGAAAGCAAATGTGGTGATTGTAATATTTGTCATTTAATTGATAATAATACCTATCAAGATTTAAAAATAATTGAACCAATGGGAGCAAGTATTAGAAAAGAACAAGTAATAGAACTACAAAAGGATTTAAGTTTAAAATCATTTAATAATACCAATCAAGTTTATATTATTAAAGAAGCAGATAAAATGAATATTAGTACAGCTAATTCTATTTTAAAATTTATAGAAGAACCTCAGGATGGAATATATGGAATATTAATTACAACCAATAGAAAAGCCTTGCTTTCTACTATTATTTCTCGTTGTATATTAATATCTTTAAAGACTAAAAAAGAAGAACAATTTAGTTTAGATGATATTGAAAATTTAAGTTTATTTTTAAAAAAATTATTTAAAGAAAAAGAAAGAAGCCTTGCTTATATAAAACAAGATTTTTTTCATTACTATGAATTAAGAGAGGATATTATAAAAGCATTCAATATAATGGAAGCAATCCTTGATTGTTTAATTCAAAAAAAATATCATCAAGAACTAGTATTAAATTCCAATAGTTGTGATATAATAGAAACGAATTTAGGAGAGATTTCTCTAAATAACATTATAAATTGTTTAGAGAAAGTAGTGATTTATAAAAATAAATTACTTACGGTTTTAAATATAAATGTAAATTTACTTATGGATAGGTTTGTAATAGATGTAAGTGAGGTTTTATGATGATAAAAGTATGTGGAGTTAGATTTTCTGAAAAGGGGCGTACCTATTATTTTAAATGTGATAATGAATCAATTAGTATGAATACCAATGTAATTGTTGAAACAGAAAGAGGTTGGCAATTAGGAGAAGTTATTGTTCCAGAAAAAGAGATTTCTGAACATAGTTTAATAAGTCCTTTAAAAGATGTTATAAGGATTGCTAGTAAGCATGATTTAAAACAACATTCTAAAAATCTTAAAGATAGTGAGAATGCTTTAGAAAGAGCAAGATACATTGTTTCTGAATTAGGATTAAAAATGAAACTTTTAGATGCTAGTTATACCTTTGATAGAAAACAATTATTATTTAATTTTTTAGCTGATGAAAGAATTGATTTTCGAGAATTATTAAAGCATTTAGCAGCTATCTACAAAACAAGAATTGAGTTAAGACAAATAGGTATTCGTGATAAAGCTAAAGAAATAGGAGGAATCGGTCCATGTGGAAGATTCTTGTGTTGTAATTCTTTTTTAACCGACTTAAATAGTGTTACGATAAATATGGCTAAGAATCAAGCTTTAGCTTTAAACCCAACGAAGATAAATGGAGTATGTGGACGTCTTCTTTGTTGCCTTTCATATGAAGATGAAATTTATACGGAATTTAGAAAAGGTCTTCCTAATATTGGTGATGATTATGATTATAACAATCAAACTTATAAAGTAGTAGATGTTGATATCTTAAAAAGAAAAGTAACTTTAGCCAGTGAAACTAGTAAAGAAGTAGTGTTCTTATAATGGAAGTTTTAAATGATTTAGTAGGTAAGAATTTAAAAATTTATCAAGATGATAAATATTTTAAATTTTCTTTAGAAAGTATTTTATTGTCAGAATTTGTTAATATTAATTTAAGAGATAAAAAAATAATTGATTTATGTTCTGGTAATTGTCCAATTCCTTTAATATTGTCTTTAAAAACTAAGGCTATGATATATGCTGTAGAACTACAAAAAGAAGTATATGAACTGGGTCAAAAAAGCATAGCCATAAATAATAAGGAAAAGCAAATAACTTTATTAAGAGAAGATGTTTCTAATTTAAAAAAGGTTTTTGATGCTGATACTTTTGATATTGTAACTGTTAATCCTCCATATTTTAAAGTCTTAGAAAAGTCTTTAATTAATCAAAACAATATAAAAGCAACCGCTCGTCATGAAAATAGTTTAACTTTAGATAAATTATTAGAAATAGCATTTTACTTACTTAAAACGAATGGTTCATTTTATATGGTTCATAGAACGGAAAGATTAATGGAAATATTAGAATGTTTAAAAAAATATAATTTAACTCCTAAAGAAATAAAATTTATTTATCCTAAAAAAGATAAAGAATCAAAATTATTTATGATAAAAGCAACCAAAAATGGTAAAGAAGGAATAAAAGTAAAAGAACCATTATTTATTCATAATAGTGATGGAACATATAGAAATGAAATACTTAAATGTTTTCAGTAAATAATAAAAAAGAAAAGGTGATATTATGAAACTAATAGTCGGACTAGGTAATCCAGGGTGTGAATATGAAAATACAAGACATAACATAGGTTTTTATTATTTAGATATACTTGCTAATAAATTAAATCTTACATTTAAAGAAAAATATAAAGCAATGTATGCTAAGACAAAGATAGAAAATATGGATGTTATTTTATTAAAACCATTAACCTATATGAATTTATCAGGAGAAGCAGTTATAAAATTTATGAATTATTACAAAATAAAAAGTGAAGATATTTTAGTTATCCATGATGACTTAGATATGGAGATGGGAAGAATTAAATTAAAAGAAAATGGATCATCAGGTGGTCATAATGGAATAAAAAATATTATTTTAAATTTAAATACTTCTGAATTTAAAAGATTAAAACTGGGCATTAGTAATAATAAAATGATTGATACTAAAGATTATGTATTAGGAAAATTTAGTGAAGAAGATTTAAAAATTTTAAAACAAAATGAAACTAAAATATTAAATATAATAGATGACTATTTTAACTTACCTTTTAATGATTTAATGTCTAAGTATAACAGGAGAGATTAATGAAAAAACTATATGATTTATTTAATATTGAGTATAGGGAAAATTTAGGCTTATCAGGATTGTCTGATGAGTCTTTTAGTGTTTTAGCTTTAAGTTGGTTTGAAAAATATAATAAGAGTCTTCTAATTGTAACACCAACTCTAACTGATGCTAATAATTTATTAAATATATTATCTTGTTTAAGTGAAAATGTTTTGTTTTTTCCAATGGATGATTTTTTAACAAGTGAAGCTATAAGCGTAAGTCCCGATTTAATGGTAACTAGACTTGAAACTTTAAATGAACTTGTAAATAAATCTACAAAAATAGTTATAACTCATTTAAATGGTTATTTAAGATATTTACCAACTCCTGAAATTTATAAAAAAAATATTTTAAAATTAAAGACTGGAATGGAAATAGAACCTAATACCTTAATAGAAAAATTATATAACTTAGGTTATAAAAGAGAAACAATTGTTACTAAAACAGGAGAACTTGGAGTTCGAGGTTATATAATTGATATCTTTCCAGTATCAAATGATCATCCTATAAGAATAGAATTCTTTGGAGATGAAATTGAATCTATTCGAGAATTTAATGAAGAAAATCAAAAGAAAATTCAAGAAATAAATGAAGTAACAATTTATCCTTATACAGAATTTTTATTAGATAATTATGCTAATTTAATTGAAGAAGAAAGAATGCAAAAATATTTACCAAAATATTTAAAGAATATTGGTAATATATCAGAATATTTAAATAATCCTATTACTATTGTAAAAGATTTGACATTTTTAGAAAATAATTATCAAAAAATGTTAGATGAAGTCATTTCTTATAAAGAAAATGATAAAAATTATACAGGAAACTACATGTATAATTTAGATATATTAGATAGAAAAAAAGTTATTCATTATTTAAGTGTTGATAACTTAATACCCAATCATAATTTAGATAAATTAATTGATTTTCATGTGAAAAAGGCTCCTAAATTTCATGAAAATATAGATATTATCAATACTTATTTAAAAGAATCATTTAGTATGAAAAAACAAATCATACTATGTTTAAAAGATTATCAAGTAAAAAGTTTTACTAAATATCTAAATTTAAATTATTTATTAACGGATATAAATAATTTAAGTGACGATTTAATTAATATAGTAAATTTTGATTTATCGGAAGGTTTTATTTATCAAAATACTATTATTTTAACCTCATTCGATTTATTTAATATAAGAAAGCTTCCTAAAAAGTATAAAACTAAATTTAAATATGCTGTTAAAATAAAAGATTTAAATAGTTTAAATGTTGGAGATTATGTAGTACATAGTATAAATGGTATAGGCATTTATAATGGAATTAAAACTTTAAATGTCGGTGATTTAAAAAAAGATTATTTAGAAATATTATATAAAGATGATGATAAGTTATATATTCCAGTTGAAAAGATAGAACTAATTAGTAAATATTCAGGACGTGAAGGAGTTTCTCCGCGAATAAATGGCTTAGGAAGTTTAGAATGGAAGAAGAATAAACAAAGAATTATTAATAAAGTTCGGGATATAGCTGATAAACTTATTAAATTATATGCTATTCGTAGTATGCAGAAAGGTTTTGCTTTTTCAAAAGATACTAAATATCATGAAGAATTTTACAAAGAATTTGAATATCTACCAACTCCTGATCAAATAAAAGCCTATGATGAGATAAAACAAGAAATGGAAGAGGAACATCCAATGGATAGACTTTTGTGTGGAGATGTTGGATTTGGTAAAACGGAAGTAGCTTTTAGAGCTATGTTTAAGGCTGTGTATGATGGAAAACAAGTTTTATATCTATGTCCAACGACAATTCTATCTAATCAACAATATCAAAGTGCTCTTTTAAGATTTCAGAATTATCCAGTTAAAATTGAACTTTTAAATCGTTTTACAACAGTCAAGAAAACCCGAGAAACAATAGAAGGATTACAAAATGGGACAGTTGATATTGTAATTGGTACTCATAGATTACTTAGTAGTGATATAAAACCTAAAGATTTAGGACTTTTAATAATTGATGAAGAACAAAGATTTGGAGTAGCTCATAAAGAAAAATTAAAACAATATAAAGCTAATGTTGATGTTTTAACTCTTACAGCAACTCCCATTCCAAGAACTCTTCAAATGTCTATTGTTGGTATTCGTTCATTATCAGTTATTAAAACTCCACCAGTTAATAGATATCCTGTTCAAACTTATGTTGTTTATGAACAACATGAGTTAATTAAAGACGCGATTGTTAAAGAAATGCTAAGAGATGGGCAAGTATTTATTTTATATAATCGAGTAGAGACTATTGAATCAAAGATGATAGAGATTCAAAAGTTAGTTCCTAATGCAAGAATTGTTTTAGCTCATGGGCAATTATCTAAAACAGAACTTGAAGATAGAATGATTAAATTTATTAATCATGAATATGATATTTTACTTTGTACAACCATAATTGAAACAGGTATAGATATACCAAATGCAAATACCTTAATTGTTCTTGATGCTGAGTTATTTGGATTATCTCAACTTTATCAAATAAGAGGAAGAGTTGGTCGGAGTGATAAAGTTGCCTATGCTTATTTAATGTATCCAGAACATAAGAATTTAAGTGAAGCTAGTATAAAGAGATTAAATGTTTTAAAGGAATTTACAGAACTGGGTTCGGGGTATGCAATTGCAAGTAGGGATTTATCAATAAGAGGAGCAGGAGATATTTTAGGAAGTGAACAAGCAGGATTTATAGATTCAGTCGGAATAGATTTATATCTTAAAATATTAAATGATGAAACTAAAAAATTAAAAGGTGAAGTATTAGTAGAAGAAGAGATAAAAGAAGAAAAACCTCTTATATCTGTATCTACTCATATCGATGATAAATACACTAAGGATTCTCATTTAAAAATTGAGATTCATAAATTAATTAATACAATTGATTCATATGAAAAGTTATTAAATGTTAAAGAAGAATTTGAAGATAGATTTGGTACGCCAACAGAAGAAATACTTGTTTATATGCATGAAGAATGGTTTGATAAATTAGCTAGAAATAAAGGTATTGAAGAAGTAAAACAAAACAAAGATTCGATAGAACTAATTTATAATATTGATTCTAGTAAACAAATCGATGGTGAATCTATGTTTATGAAAGCTTATCATATATCTCGTAATTTTACTTTTAGCTATCATAATTTAAGAGTCCATGTAATTTTATCTTTAAAAGGACTAGATAAACATCCAATTTATTATTTAATAGATTTATTAAAAGATTAAATTATACTAAAATTAGTTTGTTTAATCTTTTTTTAAATTTTAGTACTTTAATGAAAAATTAGTAGTTGATAAAGAGAGAAAAAAGTAATGGTGAGTATATGATGCTTGATAGTGATTTAGTCTTAATAAGAATCTTTATGTGTTCTATAAAATATTTTTTTACATATACTTTTATGAAATGTCAAATATAAAAAAATGAAAAATAAAAGCAATTTTAGTTACGTAAAATTAAATTTGACAAATTTGTGTAAAATTGGTATTCTATTGATATAAAAAGATAGAAAGGAATACATATGAACGAAGAAGATATAAAAAAGCAGTTACAAGAAAAAAATAAAGAAATATACTTAAACAAACTTAATCTTGATCTAGCTAATAACTTAGAAGTTCTAGTACTATCCATTGAAAATTTATTAAATAATATAAGTGAATATTCAATTAATCGTATTTTAAAAATAACTGAATCATTTGGAAATCAATCAATTATAAAAGAAAATATAAATAGCTTTTTAGAAAATTATCGTACTAATTTAATGAAATTATTAGAAGATAAAAAAATTAATTTAGAACAATTATTTATTAAAACAGAGGATATAAGTATCTATGATAAAAATCTAAAAGAAATAAAAATTAATATAACTAATGAATTAAATAATTATTATCAAAATAATATTGAAAAATTAATAAAAGAAATTACTAAATTATACAATGATTCATTTTGTAATTTAAGAATAGAAGAATATTTAAGAAATGTTTTAAAAGATAATTTAAATAACAAAATAGGAGATGTTATTAATAACCGTGATATAATTCTTTTAAATACTTTTAAAGAAAGTTATTTAAAATATCAAGAATTAAATAAAAATACTATAGGAAATAAAGAAGAAATAGAAAATTAAAGTATAAATTTTTAAAATTAACCAATACTATTCTTGGTGATTAGATGAAAACAACAGGAATGGTTAGAAGAGTAGATAGTTTAGGAAGAATAGTTATTCCTAAAGAAATAAGAAAAGTTTTAAAAATTAAAGAAAATGAACAAGTTGAAATAAATGTTCAAGGAGAAGAAATAATTTTAAATCGTTATTCAGAATTAGATGAGAGTGATAATGCTTTAAAAAATCTTTTGGATATTATAAGTGATGTTTATAAAGTAGATATTTTACTTACTAATTTAAATAATTTTAAAATAGTAAGTAAAAATTATCAGTATTTAGTATGTAAAGAGTTGAGTCCTTATCTTTCGAATATTTTAGATGAAAGAAGAGAAGTAATAAAACAAACAAAGATAAATTTATTACTTAGCAGTGAAAATGTTATAGATAGTACTTATCTTATTAAAACTATAATTATAAATGGTGATACAGTTGGTTTAATTATTTTCTTAAGTGATAATTATCAAAATATCGATACTAAGTTAGTTGATTTAATGAATCATTATTTAGAGAAATATCTTGAATAAATTTAAAATTTGTGATATAATACGAGCATAAAACGAGGAAGAAATGAGTACATTTGAAAGAATTTAAAGAGAGGTTTCAATTGGTGAAAGAAACTAATTTAGAAAAATGGAAGATGGTTTTGGAGTTTATAGAAATATACAGGTTGCTCTGTTATAAGTAATGAGGCATATAGAAATATATGTAAAATAAGGTGGTAACACGAGATTTTCGTCCTTGAGGTGAAAGTCTCTTTTTTTTAGGAGGAAGATTATGGGGAGAGTACGGATGTAGAATTATGAGAATTAGAGTATTTAAAGAAAAAGGAGTAAAAGAGTATTATATGAAAAATTGGAATTTAAAAGAAAATAAAAAATTAATAATTATAGGAGTAATAGTACTATTTTTATTAGTTACATTACTTTGTAGTTTTCAAACTATTAAAAGTGGAGAAGTAGGACTTAGAGTTCGATTTGGAAAGATTATTGATAGTAATTTAAAAGAAGGATTTAACTTAAAAATACCTTATATAGAAGATATTGTTAAAGTAAATATTAAAGTGCAAAAAGTTGAACTTGAAACTAGTGCTGCCAGTCGTGATTTACAAGATATTAATACAAAAATGGCTGTCAACTATCGAATTGAATCTGATAAAGCAAGTAGTTTATATAAAACAGTTGGTAATAATTATGAAATGACTATATTGGAACCTGTTATCGAAGAAAGTGTTAAATCAGTTATATCGAAGTATACAGCAGAAGAAACCATTACTAAAAGAAGTGAAGTATCAAGTGAATCTTTAAAAGTATTACAAGAAAAAGTAGAAAAATATGGCATAGTAATTGATAATTTTAATATAATTAATTTATCTTTTAGTGATGAATATTCAAAAGCTATTGAAGAAAAACAAGTTGCTGAACAAAAACTAGCAACTGCTAAACTTGAAAGTGAGGCTAAAATTGTTGAAGCTGAAGCTGAAAAACATGCTAATGATTTATTAAAACAATCTTTAACTGATGAATTAATTGAAAAAGAATTTATAGAAAAATGGGATGGGAAATTACCTGAAACCTATGCAGGTAATGATATCTTAGGAATATTTAAAACTAAATAAAAAGGAGAAAAATTAAAATGGAAAAGAAAAAATATTATTTAACAACACCAATTTATTATCCATCAGCAAATTTTCATATAGGACATTGTTATACAACTGTAATTGCTGATGCTATAAATAGATTTAAAAAATTAGAAGGTTATGATACATACTTTTTAACAGGAAGTGATGAACATGGTTTAAAAATAGAAAAAAAGGCAAATGACGCTGGAGTCACTCCTAAAGAATATGTCGATAAAATAATTGAAAATGCTAAAGATTTATGGAAAGCTCTTGATGTAGAATATGATAAGTTTATTAGAACAACGGATAGTGAACATATAGATACAGTTCAAAAAATCTTTAAAAAGTTATATGATCAGGGAGATATTTATAAAGGAGAATATAAAGGATTATATTGTACACCTTGTGAATCTTTTTGGACGGAAACGCAACTTGTTGATGGAAAATGTCCTGATTGCGCGCGGGAAGTCAATGAAGTAGCCGAAGAAGCTTATTTCTTTAAATTAAGTAAATATCAAAAGAGATTAGAAGAGTACATTGAAGAACATCCAGAATTTATACAGCCTGTATCTCGTAAAAATGAAATGTTAAATAACTTTATTAAACCTGGTCTTGAAGATTTATGTGTATCTCGAACCAGTTTTACTTGGGGAATACCAGTAACATTTGATGAAAAACATATTGTATATGTTTGGATAGATGCTTTATCAAACTATATAAGTGCTTTAGGTTATTTAAGTGAAGATGATTCTAATTTTAAAAAATATTGGCCAGCTGATTTGCATATTGTTGGAAAAGAAATAGTAAGATTTCATACTATTATTTGGCCAATTATGTTAATGGCTTTAGATTTACCTTTACCTCATCAAGTCTTTGGACATGGTTGGTTAGTTATTAATGGTGGAAAAATATCTAAAAGTTTAGGTAATTATCGTGATCCAAGAGAATATATTTTGGAATATGGAGTCGATGCTATACGTTATTATTTACTAAGAGAAGTACCATTTGGAAGTGATGGACAATTTTCAGAAGAATTACTACTTTCAAGGTATAATGCTGATCTTGCTAATACTTTGGGAAATCTTGTTAATAGAACTTTATCAATGCTTACCAAATATTTTGACGGTGTAATAGAAAAAAGTGATGTTAAAACGGAATTTGATGAAGATTTAATAAATATAGTAACAAGTACTAAAGAAAAAATGGAAAATTATATGGATAAATTAGAAATACCAGAAGCAATTGATTCTATATTTGAAATATTTAGAAGATGCAATAAATATATTGACGAAACAACACCATGGATACTTGCTAAAAATAATGATACTGATAAATTAAAAAATGTTCTTTATAATTTATTAGAATCTATTAGAATAGGTGCTATTTTACTAAGTCCATATTTACCAAGAACATCCAAAGAAATAATAAGACAATTAAATACTAAAGAAATTAATTATGAAAGTACCAATAAATTTGGAATATTAGAAACTAACATTCATATAAATGACTTTAAACCAATATTTATGAGAATAGAAATTAAAGATGAAACTAAATAGTTTAACAGATACTCATTTTCATTTAAATTCGGAAGATGATATAGAAGAAATTATAAAAAGAGCTAGGGATAATAATGTCGAAAATTTAATTCTTTCTTGTTGTGATTTAAAAAATATTGAAGAATTATTAGAAATTATAAATAGATACCCTAATATTTATTTAACAATAGGACTTCATCCAGATGAAATAGATTCTTTTAATGATACAACTATTACTTACTTTGAAAAATTAATTAAAAGTAATCAAAAAATAATTGGTATAGGAGAAATAGGCTTAGATTATTATCATAATAAAGATAATAAAAAAGAACAAATTAAATTATTTAAAGAGCAATTAGATTTAGCTAAAAAATTAGATATGCCTGTTATTATTCATTCAAGAGAGGCAACAAATGATACAATTAATATTTTAAAAGAATATAAATTAAAAACAACAATTCATTGCTTTACTGGAAGTTTAGAAATAGCTAAAATGTATATTAAAGAAGGATATTTACTAGGAATAGGAGGAGTATCAACATTTAAAAATACTAATTTGAAAGAAACTTTAAAATATATTCCCCTTGAAAATATCGTTTTAGAAACAGATAGTCCTTATCTTTCTCCAGAACCATTTCGTGGTGTAAAGAATGAACCTAAAAATATAAGTATTATATGTGAGAATTTAGCTAATATAAAAGGAATAAGTCTAGAAGAAGTAATTAAAATTACAACTAATAATGTAGTAAACCAATATAAAAGATTAGGTTAATTAAAAATTAATCTAATTTTTTTAGTTGCAAAATTTGACGAAAAATAAATTTAGTGTTATATTTTTATTATAGAGTAGAGGTGGTGTAGTTTGAGATATAAACATAAGAATAATACTTCTTTAAAAGAATATTTCTTTTGTTTATTTTTAGTAATTGCTTTATTATTTATAGTTGCAACTAGCAATAATAAAAATGTTATAGTTGCTAGTAATATAAATACAGTAAAATCAATTAAATCATCTCGAATAGTAAAAATAGATAAAGAAGAACCTAATTATATAGAAGTATTTTCTATAGAAGATTTTAATAATAATCAAGGTAATTTAATAAAATTTAAAGGAAATATTATGGGTTATGGACTAGATTATCAAGATTTTAAATGTGAAACTAATTCTAAAATAATTAATAAAATTTATTATAAAGATAGAACATATGGTAATGTAAGAATCCTTGCAGCATCTGATATTATTCCGTGTGGTTCAATAATTAAAGTATCAGATCATAAAATAAATTTTATAGCAATAGTATTAGATAGAAGAATAGATGTTACTGATTTTAATATGAAATTATTATTTGAAAGTGAAAGTATTTCTTCTTATTTAGGAGAATATAGTAATTTAGAGTTTAAAATTATGAGATGGGGTTATTAATAAAAAATATAATCTTTGATTTACATTTCATAGTTAAAATAAATTAAAATAGTATTGTCAATTTATAGAATATGTGATATATTCACAATATAGGAGGATGGCTAAGTGAAAAATAAACATCAATCAGTAGAAATAGTAATTGCAATTATATCAATAATTATATTATTAATAGCTGTAGTTGGAATATCGTTTGCATTTTTTAGTTATTCTAAAACGGGAACAGCTAATAATATTATACAGACAGGTCAAATATATATGTTTTTTAACGAAAGTAGTACTATAAGTTTAACTAATTCATTTCCAATAACAAATAGTGAAGCAATAAATGGATTAACTGGGGCTAATCAATCAATGACTTTTACTATTACGGGTTATTCTAGTGGAACTTCTGCAATTTCATATACAATATATGCAATAGCACCTAATCCAATAGATACACCGAGTGGTAAGACAAGATTTCCTAATAGTCAAATAAGTGTATTTATTAGTTCAACATCTTCAAGTAATGATCAACCTATAACTAATAATATTTCCAGTCCTACAGTTGTAAATTCAGCTGTTGATACATCAACTGGATGGGCTATAGCAAGTGGAACTATTAAAGCTGGAATAAATACTGAACAAGTTGATACCTATACTTTAAAAATGTTTGTAAATGACACTGTAAGAATTTCTGATACTAATGCATCTGTTACTTGGAACGATGTATCTCGCCCAACTAATTATTGTGCATCTGATAGAGTAATGTCGACAGAACCAGAGGGAACAGGAAATTATGTAAGTGGATGTAAATTATATGGAAGTACACCATCTGTTGCTCTTGATACAGATTCGAGAGCAGCACATACGTATTTGATAGCATATGATAAAATGTATTATTCTTTAAAAATAAGAGTTGTTGGTAATGCATAAATAAATACTAAAAAATTAAAAATATTTTTTAGTATTTTTTTATTGAAGTTTATAATAATTTATGATATATTTTTATTATAAGGAGGATAGAAAATGGAAAGAAATAATTCTAAACAAGTATTGTTGTCTGTTATTGGTATTGCTGTATTGGTAGTAGCAATAATAGGAGTGTCATTTGCATTTTTTAGTTATTCAAGGACTGGAACTAATACTAATACTATTGAAACAGGTTCTATCTATATGAACTTTGCTGAAACCAATTCAATAAGTTTAACTAATCAATTTCCAATGAATGATAGTGAAGCAACAAGTGGACTAACAGGTGCTAATCAATCAATGACATTTACTGTTACTGGATATTCAACTGGAGCTAATGCTATTCCATATACAGTATATGCTGTAGCACCAAATCCGTTAGATACACCAAGTGGTAAAACTAGATTTCCTAATAGTCAGATAAGTATTTTCTTGAGTTCTAAACCTGCTGGTGCTACATCATCAGTAACTACACCAACACCAGTAACAAATGCAGTTGATTCAAATCCAGGTATGATTTTAGCAACTCATTCAATTGCAGCCGGAACTCCAGTAAATAATCCACAAACAGATAGTTATACTTTAAAAATGTTTGTAAATGATACTGTAAGAATTTCTGATACTGATACATCAGTTACTTGGAATGATGTTTCTCTTGCTACAACCTATTGTGCATCTGATCGTGTCGTAACAAACAATACATATACAAGTGGTTGTAAGTTGTATTTAAATAATAGTACAGTAACAGAAGCAGCTGATTCTGATTCAACAAGTGCTCATACGTACTTAACTACATATGATAAAATGTATTATTCATTAAAAGTAAAAGTAGTTGGACAAATAGCAAATTCAGCATCTTAAAAATAGACTTTGTGTCTATTTTTTTTATAATTTACATCTATAAAAAGTAAAAAATGTTTTACATCAATTGTAACATTACATCAAAAAATAAAAGCAATGAAAGATATGAAAAAAAAGTATTGCAAAACTACCATTAATATGCTAATATTTTTATTGTAAGGAGGATAGAGAAATGAATGGAAATTCATCAAAACAAGTTTTATTATCAGTATTAGGAATTGCTGTTTTGGTTGTAGCTGTTGTTGGGGTATCATTTGCATTCTTTACTTATGCTAAAGTAGGAAATCAAAATAATACAATCACAACTGGTGAAATTTACACTTACTTATTGACAGAAGCTGAAGCTCAAGTTACAAATGCTATGCCACAAACCATTACTTCTGTTCAAACTACTGCTGCAGCTAACGAAAACGTTGCTGTAATTAAGTTTACTGTAACAGGAAGAAATTCAACAACAAGTCCTATTAATTACACAATTTCATTAATTCCTGGTACAATAAGTGCTCAAAACAAAAAATGGTTTACAGATTCTGAAGTTGGTTTGATTATGAGTGGAACTGGAACAGGTCATGCTACTGATATAGCTGCTACAACTGTTCATGATAAAGCAGGAACTGGAGAAACAATTAACATGACAACAGATGCAACATCTGCTGAAGGTGATGGTATAACTCTTGGAACTGGTACATTTGCAGCTGGTGGATCAACTGATATAGTTCATTCATATACTGTTAATCTATGGATTGATGGTAGTGAAATTACAATTTCAGATACAGATCCAAATGCTGATTATTGTGCTCATGATGCTGTTGAAAAAGCTAACAATGTAGCTGCTAATACTGGAGCAAATCCAAGTCAATATGGATGTGAAACTGGTAATAAAGTATATTCAAATTATGTTTATGCAGCAAAAATTAGAGTAGATGCAAGTGCTGTACAAGCATCATAATATTTAATTAACAAATAAGACTTTGATGAATTCAAGGTCTTTTCTTTATGTCAAGTATTTTACAAATTTTAGAAAAATGTATTGCTTTTTTTGGTATTTTATTATATTATTTAAGTAGAACATGTAGTTCAAAAGGAGGATACATATGAAGATCACAAAAGTAGACGTGACAAGATTTGAAAAAGAAGGTTCAAGAATGAAAGGAAGAGCAACTGTTCAATTAGATGAATGTTTTGTTGTAAGAGATATTCGTATAATTGATGGTGACAATGGACTATTTATTGCTATGCCAAGCAAGAAAGTACCAGGTGGACACAAAGATATAGCTCATCCAATTAATCGTGAAACTAGAAAGATGTTTGAAGATGCTATTTTAGAACAATTTGAAAAGACTGAAATAACTCCATTACATAATACTAGTGAAACTGAAGAAGAATAATTAAAGACCGATTGGTCTTTTTTTAATTTTAAAACATATAATTTTTTGGGGGAATTATATGGAAAGGGATAATCAAATACATAACTTTAATCATACGTTTAATATGATAGAAAGAAAAAATGTTACTATTAGTGGTGTTAAAAAGGTAGATAGTTTTGATAATGAAGAGTTTTTAATTGAAAGTGTTATGGGATATATTGTCCTTAAAGGAAGTGATTTAGAACTTGTAAAATTAGATACTAGAGAGGGTATAGCTACTATTAAGGGACTAGTAAATAGTTTTAATTACGTTTCCGAAAATGTAACTAAAAAACAAAAAGAAAATTCAGTTATTAGTAGGTTATTTAAATGACTTTAATTGAACAAATTAGAACTCTTGTTTTTACTTTTATATATGGAATAGTATTTGCATTTTTATTTAATATATTATATAGATTTTTATTTACTAAAAGTATAATTATTAATATAGTAACCAATTTTATATTTTTCTTTCTAATGGGTAGTATTTATTTTTATTTTATATATTTAATTAGTGGTGGTATAATTCATTATTATATGCTGTTTCTATTTTTGATTAGTTTCTTTCTTTATAATCATTTATTCAAAAAGATAAGAATTTAGGTTGAATTGGTTTAACAAACTTGATATAATAGAAGTAGAATTGGAAGTGATAGAATGGCTAGAAAAAAACGTAGAGTGAAGAAAAAAGCTCGAAGAATTGCAACTTTTGGGCTTATATCGATTATAGCTATTGTTGCAGTTGTTATTACACTTGGAAGCGCTTTCTTTGAAATAGTAGATAAATATCAAGAAAAAAGTAATTTAGAAAAGAAATTAGTAGCCTTAGAAGAAAAAGAAAAAGAATTAGAAGCGGATGTTAAGAAATTAGAAGATCCAGATTATTTAGCAAGATATGCTAGAGAAAAATATTTTTATTCTAAAGATGGAGAATTAATTTTAAGAATACCTGAAGAAGATAAATAATCTGTATCGTTATAGAGTTATTAAATTAATAACTCTTTTTCTATTGATTAATTAAGGTAAATCTAGTAAAATATTTTCAAGGTGAATTTTTATGGACTTAGTCTATGATTTTTTAATAAATCAAGTTAAATTAAATAAAAATGATAAAATAGTAGTGGGAGTATCAGCAGGACCTGATTCTATGTTTTTACTTTGGATTTTAATGGAATTAAGAAATAAAATTGGTTTTTCTCTCATAGTTTCTCATATAAATCATAATGTTAGGATAGAAAGTATGGAAGAAGAAGTCTTTTTAAAAGAATATTGTTTAAAAAATAAAGTAGAATTTTCTAGTATGAAAATAGAAGAATATAGTAAAGAGAATTTTCATGAATATGCTAGAAATATTAGATATAATTTTTATGAGACTTTAATAAAAAAATATAAAGCTAATTATTTGATGACAGCTCATCATGGAGATGATTTAATAGAAACTATTTTAATGAGATTAACAAGAGGATCAACTATTCATGGATATACAGGAATAGAACTTATAAGAAATATGGATAATTATAAAATAGTAAGACCTCTTTTATATATGACTAAAAAAGAAATAAAAGAATTTAATGATAAAAATAATATTCCTTATCGAATAGATAAAAGTAATGAATCTTCTAAATATACAAGAAATAGATATCGAATGAATATATTACCTTTTTTAAAAGAAGAAGATAAAGATGTACATTTAAAATTTTTAAAGTTTAGTAAAATGTTAGAAGATGCTACTAATTATTTAGATAAAGTAGTAGATAAAGTAGTAGATAAAGTATATGAGAATAGAAAGATAAATCTTGATTTATTTAATAAAGAAGATGATTTTATAAAAAGATTAGTTTTAGAAAAAATTATGAAAGATTTATATAATAAATTATCTAAGATAGAAGAAAAGCATATAGATATATTATTAAATTTAATTAAGAAAAATAAAAACGGAAATAGTATTAATTTACCTGATAATATAATAGCTATTATTAATTATGGATATTTAGAATTTATTGAAGAATTAGAAAGTAAAGAATATAAATTAGAACTTATTGATGGTTTAGTAATTCCAAATGGATTTAAGTTTATTAAATTAGATAAAGAAGAAAATGGAAATGATACTTTGCATTTAGAAAGTCATATGGTAAAATTACCACTCTATGTTAGGAATAAAAAAGAAGGAGACTTTATAGAATTAAAGGGAACGAATGGAAAAAGACGGGTTAGTGATGTTTTTATTGATAGTAAGATAAGTAAAGTTGAAAGAGAAAGTTATCCAGTAGTTGTTGATAGTGAAGATAAAATAATTTGGATACCAAAATTAAAAAAATCAAAATATGATAGTAAAAATCATGAAAAGTGTGATATAATAATTAAATGTTTGTGAGGGAGAAAAAAGATGAATAAAAAAGAAATTAAAAAAGGATTAATACCATATTTGGCACTTATAGTAATAATGCTTGGAGTAATTTATTTATTTAATATATTAAATGTTACAGAACATGAATTATCTTATGATAAGTTTGTTAGTGCTTTAAATAACAATGAAGTAGAAGAAGTAACTATTTTACCTAGTATAGATGGTGGTGTTTATACAATTACAGGTAAATTAAAAGATTATAAAGAAAGAGAAACATTTAGAGTAACAGCACCTCTTAGTGAAGAAATAGTTAAACAAATAACTGTTGCTAATGAGAAATATGATTTTAAGATTAAAACTAAAAGTGATCCTAATGGAAGTTTATGGTTAGTTGTATTAGTTAATTTCTTACCAATAATTCTTGTTGGGGGATTTATGTTCTATATTTTAACTCGTCAAATAGGTGGTAATAATAAATCATTTGATTTTGGTAAAAGTAGAGCTAAACTTGATGATAGTCAAAAGAAAGTAACTTTTAACGAAGTAGCTGGACTTAAAGAAGAGAAAGAAGAATTAAAAGAACTTATTGATTTCTTGAAAAATCCTAAAAAGTTTACCAAGCTTGGAGCAAGAATTCCTAAAGGAGTTTTACTTGTAGGTCCTCCAGGAACTGGTAAAACGTTACTGGCTCGTGCTGTTGCTGGTGAAGCTAATGTTCCATTTTATTATATAAGTGGATCTGACTTTGTAGAATTATTTGTTGGTGTTGGAGCTAGTCGTGTAAGGGACATGTTCCGTCAAGCTAAACATAATGCGCCTTGTTTAATATTTATTGATGAAATAGATGCTGTAGGTCGTCAAAGAGGAACTGGATTAGGTGGAGGACACGATGAACGTGAACAAACCTTAAATCAATTACTAACCGAAATGGATGGATTTGGAGCTAATGAAGGAATAATCATTATTGCAGCAACTAATAGAGCTGATGTACTAGACCCAGCTTTACTTCGTCCAGGAAGATTTGATAGACAAGTAACAGTTAATTTACCAGATGTAAAAGCTCGTGAAGAAATATTAGAAGTTCATGCAAGAAATAAAATTTTAGATAAGAATGTAACTTTAGAAAATTTAGCTCGTCGTACTCCAGGATTTTCAGGAGCTGACCTTGAAAACTTACTTAATGAAGCAGCTTTACTTGCTGTAAGAAGAAATAAAGATCATATTACAATGAGTGAAGTAGATGAAGCAACTGATAGAGTTATGATGGGACCTGCTAAGAAAAGTAAAAAATATACGGAAGAAGAAAAGAGACTTGTGGCATTTCATGAAGCAGGACATGCTGTTATTGGACTTAAGTTAAGTTCAGCTAATATTGTTCAAAAAGTAACTATTATTCCAAGAAGTTATGCTGGTGGATATAACATGATGGTTCCTAAAGAAGAAAAATATACAGCTACTAAAACTGAATTACTTGAACAAATTACGGGATTACTTGGAGGACGTGTATCAGAAGAATTAAACTTTGGAGAGATTACAACAGGAGCTCATAATGACTTTGAAAAAGCAACTAAGATAGCTCGTGCTATGGTTACTGAATATGGTATGAGTGATTTAGGACCAGTTCAATTAGAACAACAATCAGAAAGTGTTTTTATTGGACGTGATTATAATAAGAGTCGAAATTTCTCCGATATAGTAGCTCATGAAATAGATGAAGAAATGCGTAAGATAGTAGATAACTGCTATAAAAAAGCAACGGAAATATTAAAAGAAAATACTGATTTAGTTAAACTTATAGCTGAAGCATTACTTGAAACTGAGACACTTACAAAAGAACAAATTGATTATTTAGTAGAACATAAATGTTTACCAAAAGAAGAAGAGGCAACCATAAATTTTTCTGATATGACATTAGAAGAATTAAAAGATTTGGCTAAATCTAAAGAAATAAAAGGATATTCTAAGATGTCTAAAGATGATTTAATTCGTTTACTTGAAGCAAATGATGTTGCAGTAGAAGAAAGCGATAATACAGAAGAAAAGAAGTAATTCTTTTCTTTTTTGGTACTTTTCTTTTTATTTGTAACATGATATAATTTCTATGATAGAAGTGAGGTTTTTTCATGGGTTTTATTAATTATTTATTAGATATTATAATTAGATTTTTAGGTAGTTTATATCCAGCAGCTCGTAATATAAATAATTTTATAGGAACATTATTACCAGCTTTAGTAGTCTATCAAGTTGCATATTTTATTATTGGTTTATTTTTTACAAGAAAATTTAATGAAGCTAAAAATTATCATAAATATGGAATAGTTATTTCAGCCAGAAATGAAGAAATGGTTATAGGAAATTTAATAGATAGTATAAAAAAACAAGATTATCCTAGTGAATTAATTACAATTTTTGTTGTAGCAGATAATTGTACAGATAAAACTGCTGAAATAGCTAGAAGTAAGGGATGTATTTGTTATGAAAGATTTGATACTGAACATAAAACAAAAGGCTATGCTTTAGAATATTTGTTTGATAGAATTGAAGAAGATTATGGTAGAAGTAATTTTGAAGGATTTTTTGTTTTTGATGCAGACAATTTATTAAAAAAAGATTATATTAGCAAAATGAATAATGCATTTGACTCTGGAGAAAGAATAATTACTTCTTATCGTAATATAAAAAATATTGATGAAAATTGGATTACTATGAGTTTTGCTGTTCACTGGCTAAGATCAATTAGACAATATCATCGAGCACGTTCTTTTTTAAGATTAGCAACTAATATTCAAGGGACAGGTTATTTATTTTCTAGTGAAGTAGTTAAAGATGGCTGGCATTATGTATCATTAACTGAAGATAGAGGATTAACGGCTGATGCTGTTTCTCAAGGTTATCGTATTTCTTATCAAGATGAAGCTGAATTTTATGATGAGCAAACACCTAATCCTAAAGTCGCTTATAATCAAAAATTAAGATGGTCTAAAGGATTACTTATTAATTTTAAAGAAAGTGGTTGGAAATTATTTAGAAATATCTTTTTAGGAAGAAGATTTGCAACAGTTAAATGGAGTAAACAAGAAAGAGAAGAAAAGTTTTGGAAACGAGTAGGAATTGGTATAAAGGATCGTTTTATTATGTTTGATACTTTTATGCATTTATTACCTACTAATGTTATTAATTTATTTCGGTGGATACTAGTGGTATTAATTCTTCGTTCATGTTATTGTTATAGTATGGGAATAGATAATGTTGATTTATTTTCTGGTGGAACTTATCTGGCAATGATTTTAAGACATTTCTTTGATATTAAAATTCATATTACAAGTGGTGATAGTGCTCTTTGGCAAGTATTTTTATTAGGAGTTTGGACTCGTTTATTTTATAGAATAGGTTCATATATTGAACATATTATTGTTCCTTGGTATATTTTGTTTTTAGAAAGAAAAAGAATTAAAAAAATGCCTATATCGAAAATATTGGTTTATAGCTTAATTTGGCCTATATTTGATATAGTTGGTCGTTATACAACCTATATAGCTTTATTTAAAAAAGTTGGTTGGAAACCAGTACCACATACTAGTAAAATTACTATAGATGATTTGAGTAAATAATTTATATGTCAAATAAAGTGTTAAATAGTAGAATTATTAATTTTAGTATGATAAGATTAAGGTGTACAGAGGTTATGAGGAGGAATATGAAATTCTTAAAGATTAATGCCAAGGTACTATTGATTTTATGCTTATTTAGTGGAATTTTATTCTTAAGTACAGGATGTGACGATAAAGATAAAACAGAAGATAAGAAAGATACTACCGAAGTCGATAAAAAAGGAGATACTGGAGATACTGATACTAAAACAGATGATAAAGTTACGGAAACTGATACTAAAGATACTACTACAACCGATGCTAAAACTACAGAAAACAATACTACAACTACTAAAACAACAACTGATTATTCTGTATGGGTAGCAAATACAACTATTAACACTGATAAAGATCAAAGAAGTTATAAAGTTATTTGGGGAGATACATTATGGCTTATTTCAACAGCTTGGGAAGTTCCTTATCAAGAAATAGCAAGATATAACAATATCCCTAATCCTGATTTAATTTATGTAGATCAAATTATTTATAATCCTTTATTTAGAAATAAGTAAAATCAATAAACCGAGAAGAACTTTCATAGTTCTTTTTATTTTAAAAAGGAGTAAATATGTATAATGATTATATAAAAGAAAAAGTAAGTGAAAAGATAGATTATGATTTTAATTTAATCAGAGATTATATCATTATTTATTTAAATATGTTAATTAAATTTTATAGTAAAGAAGATATTAGAATTAAATTAAATGAATTTATAAAAAATTATTATAAATTTTCTCTAAATGAATATAAATTATTAAGATATATAAAAAATATACCTGATAATTATGATATGGAAGATATGATATGTGATGTTTTTGAAGAATTAGAAATAATTTATAATAAACACCATGAATATATTGAAATGGTTTTAAATGGTTATGAAGAATGTATATTTTATAATGATATAACTAGAACTTATTTTAGAAATATGGAATTTGATATTAATTATTTAATAGAAAAAGAAAAAGAAATTAAATCAGACAAATCTTTACAGAAAATATAATTATAAAATAAATTAATTGTATTTTTATAACTAAATTTAGAAGTAATAAAAAGACTAGATTTTCTTTTAATTATTTGGTATCATAATAATGAATTTTGGTGATAAAATGATTAAAATAGGAAATATAGAAATAAAAAGTAAAGTAGTTTTAGCACCTATGGCAGGTATATCTAATCCAGCTTATATTAAAATATGTGAAGAAATGGGAGTAGGATATGCTATTACAGAACTTTTAAGTGCTGAAGCAATTGTGAGAAATAATAAGAAAACATTTGATATGTTAAAGGGAATTGATAAAATAAATATTCCAGTTGCTGTTCAAATATTTGGATCTAATCCTAGTACGATGGCAGAAGCTTCCAGTATATTAGTACGTGATTATAATATTAAAATAATTGATATTAATATGGGGTGTCCGGTTCCAAAAGTAGCTTTAAAAAATGAAGCCGGATCAGGACTTTTAAGAAATCTTGATAAGATATATGAGATTATATCTAAAGTAAAAGAGGCAGTTGATGTACCAGTTACGGTTAAAATTAGAAGTGGATGGGATCAAAAATCTATTAATGCAGTTGAAGTAGCTAAAATATGTGAAAGTGCCGGTGTAAGTGCAATAACTATTCATCCTAGGACAAGAAATCAAGGTTATTCAGGGAAAGCTGATTGGAATATTATAAAAGAAGTTAAAGAGAGTGTTTCAATACCAGTAATTGGAAATGGAGATATAACAGATATTTATAAAGCCAAAGAAATGTTAGATACAACTAAGTGTGACTTGATAATGATAGGAAGAGGATTGCTTGGAAATCCTTGGTTAATTAAAGAAATAAATGCATATTTAGAAAAAGGAATCATATTAAATAAACCAACATCTAAAGAAAAAATAGATATGTGTTTAAAACATCTTGATTATTTATCAAAAATAAAACCAGAAAAACTAGTTTGTTTAGAAATTAGAAGTCATATAGCATGGTATTTAAAAGGTATTCAAGGTGGAAAAAATATTAAAGAAAAAATATATGCTACTAATAATTTATGTGATATAATATCTATATTAAATAAATTTAAGGAGGAATTATTATGAAACCATTAAGTTATAAAAGAATAGTTGCTTATTTTATTGATATATTAATAATAACTGTATTATCTACTTTATTAACTTATTTTTTACCAGAGAATAAAGAATATGAATCAAGTGCAACAGAATATTTAGATTTATTAAATCAATATACTAATAAAGAAATAGAACAAGAAGATTTTACAACTCAAAGTGCAGATGCTGTTTATTCTATGAATAGAAATAGTGTTACAGTAACAGTAGTAACAACTGTTTTAACAATTTCTTATTTTGTAGTATATGCATATTTTATGGAAGGACAAACATTAGGTAAAAAATTAATGAAAATAAAAATAGTATCTAATGATAAACATAAACTTACTATGAATAATTATTTAATAAGAGGATTATTAATTAATTCAATATTAATGAATATTTTAGGTATTATATTTATATTAGGTTTAAATAAAACTACTTATATTAAAGTAAATGATATAACTACTTATTTATTTGGATTTATATATGTTATAACTTTTGGTATGGTATTATTTAGAGATGATAAAAGAGGTCTTCATGATTTTCTAGCAGGTACTAAAGTTATAGCTATAACTGATAAAAAAGAAGTAGTAGAAGAAGAAAAAGAAGAAGTTAAAGAAAAAGATGATAAACTAAAAGATGCAGAGATAATAGGGGAAAAGAAATTAAAGATGTAGATAGAGAATTGTTCTCTTCCCCCTGACACCACAACGACACCTTTAAAGCCCTTATATATAAGGCTTTTTATTATTTTTAGGTGTCATTTTAGATTCCAGCAACTTCTTCAGTTTGGAGAGAGCATTCACACCAGTTCATAATTGGCTCTATATGGGACTAAAAATACATTATCACATTAAATGAAAATATCAAAATCATCAATGATTTTCTTTTAACTTTAATAAAAAATGATAATTATATGATATAATGATTGAAGGAGATAATATGTGGAGGTAAGGTTATGATAAAAGAAATTAGAGAAAAAAATGACGAATTAAACATTAATTCAAAAAAAATTAAGCAACTAAAGGAATTGTTTCCTTCGTGTTTTACTGAAGATGGAAAAATTGACTTAATAAAATTAGAAAACGAACTAAATACAGACATTAATATAATCAAAGAAGGATATGGTTTGAATTTTTTAGGCAAAAATTATGCTAAATTAATTTCTTCTTTAGATACTGAAACAGTTATTGTTCCTGATGAGGATAATAATAGTAAAGAAATAAATAAGGATAGCAATAATATTTTTGTTAGTGGTGACAATATTGATGCATTGAAACATTTATTAAAATCATATTATAAACAAATTAGATGTATCTATATTGATCCACCATATAATACAGGATCTGATGGATTTGCATATAATGATAAGTTCAATTTTTCTGTTGAAAAATTAATTAGTGATTTGGATATTAGTGAGGAAGAAGCTAAGCGAGTTTTTGAAATGACAAATAGTAAGTCAAATTCTCATTCTGCATGGCTAACTTTTATGTATCCTAGATTATATATAGCAAGACAATTATTAAAAGATAATGGTGTAATATTTATTTCGATTGATGATAATGAACAAAGCAATTTAAAATTGTTGTGTGATAATATATTTGGTAATGAAAACTATGTTGGAATGTTTTCAGTTGAAAATAATCCTAAGGGTAGAAGAAATTCTGATTTTATTTCTGTGAGTAATGAATATTGTTTAGTTTATGCGAAGGATAAAAGTAATAAAGAATCATGCTTTATTGAAAATATTCCAAAATGCACTTCTGACATGATGCAAAATGAAGATGGAGAATATATTCAAGCTGGTGGAAGAAGAACTTTAGTTGGTGAACAAACATTTAATAATGAAGCAGATTTTAAATCTGATAAACATTATTCAGTTTATTATAATCCCTCTACTAATGACTTAGAATTATTAAAAGAAAAAAGTATTGATGAAAAAAATATAGATTTAATAAATGAAGGGTATAAAAGATATATTTCATATAACGGTGATAAATTTGTTGAAAACACTTATACAATGAGTACTTTTAAAGAAATGTTTGAAGACAATTCATTAATATTCTCTGATGAAAAAATATATGAAAAGAATGATTCTACTACTATAAGAATTAAAAGTATGTTAACTAATAAAAAATATGATGCTATCATTAATGGCGAAGTTGTAAACGATTATGAAATTGATTTAAAAACGACTTCGGCTGGAACAAGATTAAAGGAATTATTTGGTTTAGACGAAGTACCATTTTCTGCTCCTAAAAACGAAAACTTTATTTCATTATTAGTCTCCTTATTTGAAGATAAAGATTTGGTTTGCTTAGATTTTTTTGCTGGTTCTGCTACAACTGCACATGCAATTATGAATTTAAATGCAAAAGATGGTGGTAATAGAAAATATATTTTAGTTCAATTACCTGAAGATTTGGAAAAAAACTATGAAACATCCTCTTCAGCAGGTAAAAAAACTATAAAAGTTCAAATTGACTATTTAAATAACATTAATAAACCATTATATTTAGATGAAATAGGTCAAGAAAGAATAAGATTAGCAGGCGAAAAAATTAAATCCGAGAGTAGTAATAATATTGATATTGGATTTAAACATTATTTTATTAAAGATATTGATACTAATACATTGGATAAACTAGAAAAATTCGAACCAAATTGGATAGATTCTGATAAGACAATTCTAAGCGAATTTGGAATTAATACAGTATTAACTACATGGATGGTTTCAGATGGATATGGACTAACAGATAAATATGATAAATTGGATTTGGACGGATATACTGCTTATCAATGTAAGAACACAATTTATTTAATTACTCCAGATATTTCAGATTCATCAATAAAATATTTGATTGAAAAATATGAGAAAGATAATGATTTTGAATGCAATAGAATAGTAATGTTTGGATATTCATTTAATTTGAATGAAATACAAACATTAAAGGATAATTTAAAACAAGTTAAAAATATAAAAAATATTAATGTTGATTTAATTACTAGATATTAGAAGGGAGATGAAATTATGGGCTTAAAGCTTGAAAAAGGTTTAAGACATCAAACAGAGGCAATAAATAGAATTAATAAAGTTTTTGAAAATGCTAATATTATAAATAATACAACTAAATACGCAAATCCAATAATTGATCTTTCTTCTGAAAGCCTAATACAAAATATTAAAGATTTAAATAAAGATATTCCATCTTCCATGAGAGGAAAGACTGGGATAGAAGATTATTTAAATATAGATGTAAAAATGGAAACAGGTACTGGTAAAACTTATGTATATACAAAAATGATTTATGAGCTAAACAAAAACTATGGTATTCACAAGTTTATTATTCTTGTGCCTTCCTTACCGATTAAAATTGGAACAACTAAATTTATTGAATCTGGAGAAACAATAAATCACTTTAAAGATCAATATGGAAAATCTATTGACTTATGCGTATTGAATGCTAAGAAAAGTAATTCAAAAAAGGATATTTTTCCAAGTGCAGTTAGAAATTTTGTTGAACAATCAGAATTGTTGAAAGATAGAATTACTGTATTGATTGCCAATATGCACCTTTTCACAGATGGTCGAGGTTCAATGTTAACTAAGTCATATTCAAGTGTTGTTGAGGATTTTGATGTTCCTTGTGATGCTATTGCTGCAACAAAGCCATTTTTAATTATTGATGAGCCTCATAGAATAGCCAAAAATAACAAAACATTTCAATTTGTTGAACAAAAAATAAAACCTCAATGCATTTTCAGATTTGGAGCCACATTTCCTGAAATTCGTGAAGATAGAAGTACTCATACTGATTATATGAATCTAATTTATAATTTAGGAAGCTGTGAAGCATTTAATGATAATTTGGTTAAAGGAGTAAGTGTTAAATATATCACTTCTCCAGATGGTAATAATAAGCGTGTTAAATTATTATCAATAGAAAATAGAGAAAAAGCTAAATTTGAATTGATTACTGAAAGAGGAAGAAGGTCTATCGATTTAGAAAAGAATGACTCATTAAAACGTATAGATGATTCTTTTGAAAATATTATTATAGATGGTATTGGTAAGACTGTATTTTTATCAAATGGTCAAGAACTTTCAGTTGGTAATGAAATATATACAGATATATATTCAACATCATATCAAAGCATTATGATACAAAATGCATTAGATTCTCATTTCAAAGCTGAAAAAGAAAATTTCAAAAGAAGAGATAAGATTAAGACTTTAGCATTATTCTTCATTGATGATATAGATTCTTATAGACCTAATCCAGATAATCCTATACCAACTTATTTAAAAGATATATTTGAGAAATTATTAAAAGATAAAATCAATAGAGAATTATCAAATATAGATTTAGATGATGAAAATGAAGTACTATATAAAGAATATTTGGAAGCTACTTTAGAAGATATTTCTTCATGTCACGGTGGATATTTTGCACGTGATAATAGTAGTTCAGATGATGCAATAGCTGAAGAAGTTGAAACGATTTTAGTGAAAAAAGAAGAAACACTATCAATATATAAAATTAATGGAAAATTCAATACTTTTAGATTTATTTTTTCTAAATGGACTTTAAAAGAAGGTTGGGATAATCCAAATGTATTTACAATTTGTAAGTTAAGAAGTAGTGGTTCAGAGATTAGTAAATTACAAGAAGTTGGTCGTGGATTAAGATTACCAGTAAATGAAATGATGTCTAGAATATCTAATGAACAATTCTATTTGAATTATATTGTTGATTTTACTGAAAAAGATTTTGCGAATAAGCTTGTATCAGAAATAAATGGTGATTTTGTCGAGAATACTAAATTATCAACATCTATAATTGAAGATTTAGCTACTAAATTGGGAAAAACTACTAATGAAACATTTATTGAATTACTAACAAAGGGATATGTTGATATGGATAAAAATATAATCCTAGAAAAAAGAGAAGAATTATTTAATGATTATCCAGATTTAACAATAGGATTAAAATCTAGAAAAGTAATTGATGAAAACAATTCAATAGAGTTACCAAAAGCAAAAATTAATAAAGAAAAATATAAAGAAATAAAAGACTTGTGGGAATTATTAAATAGGAAATATTTTATTTCATATAAAGACATAAATCCTGAAGACATTATGATACAACTTTTATTAATATTAAATGAAGGAATAGAAAGTTCATCTGTTTTAACATCACATGAAAATACAATTGTTAATACTGGTGAAGGTGTATCATTAAGTGAAGAAAGCAATAGAGAATATGAAATAAAACAAAATTATATGCCTTATAATGTATTTTTAAATAAAGTATATCAAGCTACTAATATACCTATAAAAATAATTCATAAAGCATTAGCTGAATATAATACTAAAAAGAAAATAACAAATGAATTTTTCAGTACAAATACAATGATTAATTTTATTACAAAAATTAACGAATGGAAATATGGTATGTTATTTGGTAAATTTAAATATACTTCAACTGAACTATCTGGTGAAGAAACGGCATTAACAGATTCTGATGGAAATCCTAAATATGAAGCTGAAGGTGTCTTAGGTGTATCATATTCTACTCAAAGGCCAAGTGATAAATATTTATATGATATTTGTTTATATGATTCAACATTAGAAATGAAGAATATTACAACCACAAATGATAAAGTAATAGTATTTGGTAAAATACCTGCAAGGAGTATTAGAATTCCATTGATTGGTGGAGGAACTTATAGTCCAGATTTTATGTATGTAGTGGAAAATGATAATAAAGTTAAAGAAATAAATCTAGTCATTGAAACAAAAGATTATGAATCTGAAGATAAAATTCCTTCTGATCAACGATTTGAAATTAATTGTGCTAGAGAATTCTTTAAAAAATTACAGGAAGATAATTTTAATGTTGAATATAAAGTGCAATTAAGAACTACACAAATGTTAGATATAATAAGAAATTTATAATAAATAATATGGAGGATATTTTATATGGGAGAAAAAAATTTTGGCTATATTTATATTTATAAATGTGTTGTAGGTTCTGGATCAGATATTTGTAAGATAGGAATTACAAAGAATTTTCATGATAGATTGAAACAACATGTAAGAACACCTTATTATGGATTTATGCCTTATGTAGAATTTACTACTGGAAATCCTATTTTTACAGCATTTAAGGTTAGAGATTATGACTTGGCTGATAATTTAATCGAAGAATTATTGAATACTAAAAAAATAGGAAATTATGAAATCTACAATATTGATTATGAGGAAGCAATTAAAATTATATATAAAACTTTAGTGAAAAAAGACAGATTAATAGAGTTAATCAAGGAAGATTATACTGATTATGATTATTTGGAAGAATCTGAATTTAAGGCTGAAAAAGAAATGATAGATACAAGAATAAGTGTTTTTAAAGATATAGTTAAGCAATTATTACTAAAATATAATGATGAACTACCAGAAGAAGTGCTTGTTATGTTAAGGGATAAAGAAGACTATATAGATAATTGTAATTCACATTATATTAGAGGTAATTATGTAGAATTCACAAATAATTTGATCTTAGATTTAAATTATAATAAAGCAACTAGATTGGAAATTTTGAACAAATTAAAAAAATTCATTTGATATTTATGACACTTATGTCACTTAAATATGTGAGAGTACCCAAAATAAGTGTCACAAGTGTCATAAACTTAAAAAGCTAGGTCAACCTAGTCTTTTGTTATTGTATAATAATTTCAAGAAGGTGTTAGTATGAATGAACTAAATCAATGGTTGTTTTCTCAACCTCTCTATTGGATAATGATAGTTATCAGTTTAATAATCATAATTACATACTATTTATACGGAGCTAGAATTATTGGATGGTTTGGCGAATTATGGACAAAGCAAGCATTAAATAAATTACCAAAGGATAAATATATAATCATTAATGACTTACTCATTAAAACGCAAGATCAAACACATCAAATAGATCATGTTGTAGTTTCAATTTATGGAATATTTTCTATAGAAACAAAACAGTATAATGGATTTATAACAGGATCAAAGTACGATAAAAACTGGATAAGACACCTTGGAAAAAAGAAATTATATTATACTAATCCAATCAGACAAAATTATGGTCATGTAAAAGCTCTAGCAGAATTATTAAGAATAGATGAAAGTTGTATTTTTAACATTGTATGTATTTCAAGTAATGCCAAATTAAAGATTAAACATGATGGCGAATTAGTAACTAATATTACAATTGCAGACAAAATAAAATCATATCAAGATATATTAATACATAATCCAGAAGAAATAGTCGATATACTAAGTCAATATAATATAACTGATAAAAACACTAAAAAAGAACATATAAAAAATATAAAAGATAATATTATAGATAAAGATTCAAATAAATGTCCTAAGTGTGGAGGACAATTAATTCATAGAAACGGTAAATACGGAATATTTATTGGATGCTCTAATTATCCAAAATGTAAATACATAAGAAAATAGCATTTCGTAATTAAATAATAAAAAAATATCTAGAGTCTATTGATTAAGTTATAATTAGTAGTATAATATTATGTAGATAATAAGAGTGTATTTCATTTTAATAATGAAATATGCTCTTTTTTAATACTTGAATAAGGAGGTAGAGATATGAAAAGTTGGAAAATAATTATAAAAAAGAGTTTATATTATTCTTTTGCGATAGTTACGGGTATTAGTACTATTGCTAGTATATTGGGATATTCTTTAAAAGATTTATTTAAGAATCATGAAATAATGAAAAGTTCTTTAACTCTTATCATAGCATTTTTAATAGTATCTAGTATTATAATTTTAATTCAGTTTGTTTTGAACCATAAGGGTTTTACTACTATTATAAATGGTAAAGAGATAACAATCAGAAATGCTAATATATTTACAGTACCAGGTTTAAAAGTTATTCCCTTTAACGAAAGATTTGACACAAAGGTTGATGATATTGTAATATCTCATGATTCTTTAAATGGAATTATGATTGATAAGTACGTAACTGATGTGGATGATTTAAACAATGTAATTAAAATAGCTGCTTCTGAGAAGGTGGAATTATCACCAATAAAAAAGAAAAACTTGTTGATTTATCCATTAGGTAGAATAATTAAATATCATGATTTTTTAATGCTTGCAATGTCTCACTTTGATAATCAAAATCAAGCACACATAAATGCAAACGAATATGAATCAATGTTAACAAATATGTGGTCTGAAATCAGAAGAGTATATGCTGGAAAGAAAATTATAATACCACTTATTGGAAGTGGCATCACAACTATGACAGGTATAAAAGAAAAAAATAATACAATGTTATTGAAATGTATGTTATGTACATTGAAAAGAAGTGGATTTCAACCAAAGAATGGAATAACTATAGTGTTAACAGATGAGGTTATAAATAGCATTGACATGGTTAAAATTAAGGAGGAATTTAAAAATGGTATATAGAACTAAAACATATATAGCAGGAGACTGGACAGGAGATAAGAATGCAATTAATAAATTATATTCTTGGAAAGATAGTGATTTTTATACATTGGACTTTGTTGATGCACACGAATTGCATAATTCGAGTGATAGTAGTCTATATTGTTCAATAAAAGAGAATTTAAAAATAAGACTTGATGGTAGCAAAAAATTTATTTTAATTGTTGGTGAAAAAACAAATACTATTACTAAAGGAAACTGTAGCTATTGTGCTAAATATAGTAGTTGGTATAATAAATGCCTAAATAATAATACAACTAGCCATAAAAGTTATATTCAATATGAATGTGATTATGCAAAAAGAAATATAGATGAAAATAATATTATCGTTTTATATAATTATAAAACAGTACATAAAGATAAGTGCCCAGAATCACTTAGATATATTGGCAAACATATTCCAATAATGTATACTGCAGCTGATGGTAAGACTTATTGGAACTATAGCGAAATTAAGAATGCGATAATGAACTAAAAAAATAAGCATATATAGCCACGAATCTATATATGCTTTTTTTATAACATTTTCACATGCATTTTTAGATGACGTCTACATGCATTTTTAGATACTTTTCGTGGTATCTAAAAAATGATGCGAAAATGTACTACTGTGTACAAACCCTTTTTTATAAAGGAAAATGTGTACTGCAGTGTACAAAAAACTGGCTAAATCTCTACGCCCCCTGAAGAGATCAAATTATTTCTCCTTATAATTAACTTTATCCACAATTATGTGGATAAAATATTTATTATATGATAATATAATAGATATGAAAGGAATGATAAGATGGAATTAAATGAGATTAAGAATATATTAAATGAATATAAAACTAAAATAGATGAACTATGGAGGTTACTTTGACGTTGATAATAAGATAGAAAGAATTAAAGAATTAGAAAATATAACAAGTGAACCTAATTTTTGGAATGATAATAGTAAAGTTGAAAATATCATGGGGGAACTTAATAATTTAAAAGAAATTGTTCATAATAATAAAGAATTAAAAGAGATAATAGAAAGTAATCTTGAGATGTTAGAGTTAATAGAAGATGAAGAAGATTTAAAAGAAGAAATTATTAATTCTTTAGATGAGTTAAAAAATAAAATAGATAATTTAGAATTATATACATTACTTGGAATGGAATATGATAAAAATAATTGTATATTAGAACTTCATTCAGGAGCAGGTGGAACTGAAGCATGTGATTGGACTAATATGTTATATCGTATGTATTTAAGATATATGGAAAAACATAATTTTAAAGTAGAAGTTATATCTTATTTAGAAGGAGAAGAAACTGGTATAAAAAGTGTATCTTTAAAAGTATCAGGACCTTATGCTTATGGTTATTTAAAATGTGAAAAAGGTGTTCATAGATTAGTTAGATTATCACCATTTGATGCGAATAATAAACGTCATACTAGTTTTGCTTCCGTTGATGTTATTCCCGAATTTAAGGAAGTATCAGATGTTAAAATAGAAGATAAAGATTTAAAAATAGATGTTTATCGTAGTAGTGGAGCAGGAGGACAACATATCAATACCACTGATAGTGCTGTTCGTATAACTCATTTACCTACTAAAATAGTAGTATCTTGTCAGAATCAAAGAAGTCAAATTCAAAATAGAGAAGAAGCAATGGAAATGTTAAAAAGTAAATTAAAACTTTTAGAAATAGAAAAAAGAAATAAAGAAATAAATGATGTTAAAGGAGAAAATTTAAATATAGAATTTGGTTCTCAAATAAGAAGTTATGTTATGCATCCTTATTCATTAGTTAAAGATCATCGAACGGGTTATGAAACTAGTAATGTTATAAAAGTTTTAGATGGAGAAATAGATGAATTTATAAAGAGTTATCTAAAATTAAATGCTGGGAAGTAGAAATACTTCTTTTTTTTGGAGGTTATTTATGAAATATAAAAATTATATATATTTAATTATTTTATTATTTATAGCTGCTATTAATTTTAATATCTTTTTAAAACCTTTATCACTTGTATGTGGTGGAACTCAAGGTATAGCTATTATTATTAATAAAATAACTAAATTAGATTATTTTTTTATTATATTAATAATTAATATATTAATGTTTTTCTTAAGTATAATATTTTTAAATAAAAAAATAACTATTAGTTTAATAATATCAACATTTATATATCCAATTTTTATAAGATTAACTAATAATATATCTTATTCTTTTAATATATTTATTTTAAATATTATAACAGTTGGAATAATATCTGGTATTACTAATGGATTTATTTATAAATTTGGGTTTACTTCATCTGGTATTAGTTTACTTGGACCATTTATAAATAAATATACTAATATTAAAATTGGAACTATAAATTTTATTATTAATCTAATTATTATGATTTTAAATTTAATTATTTTTGGAATAGAGAATGTTATATACTCTTTAATAGTAATAAGTATTAATAGTTTAGTAATAAATTTAATTTTATATAAAAAAAATTAAATAAATTATATTTATATGATATAATCATATAAGATAGAATTATTATAGGTAGGTGTAGTAATATGAGTAAAAATAAAAATATAGATGATAATCTAAAAAATGATAAATATGAAATTATGGAATATTTAACTTTAAAGAAAATGTATGAAAAAATAGTTAATTCAGGAAAATCGGCTTTAGAATTAGAAGATGAAATATATAGTAAAGATAATATTACTTTAACCGAAGAAGAAAAAATCTATTTTGAAGTTAAAAGAATTTTAAATAAAGTAACTTCTAATTATGAATTAAAATATATTTCTAAAAAAGATAAAAAATTATATTCATATATGTCTAATTTAATAAATTTATTAACAGAATTTAAAAAAGGTAAACTAGACAAAAATGATGTTTTAAAAAAAGAAATACTTAAAACGGAAATATATTTAAATATGAAAACCGGTTTATATTCAGTAGTACGAGATATGTTAAAAGATTATGATGATTATAAAGGAGTGCTTATTAGATGAATTATTTAGAAGAGCTAAAAGCTACCATTATTAATCGACTTAGTACATTAGAAAATAAGAAAAAAGAATATTTAGATGATTTTTCAGTATTTTGTTAGAGAAGAAGTCATAGAGACTTTTTCTTTTTCTAAAATTTACCTGTTTAAAAAAGATAATATATATGATATAATATGAAAGATTTTTGAGGTGTTTGATATGGATAAAATAATAATAAAGGGTGCAAGAGAAAATAACTTAAAGAATATTGATTTAGAACTACCAAAGAATAAACTTATTGTTATGACGGGTTTATCTGGATCTGGAAAAAGTAGTTTAGCATTTGATACAATATATGCTGAAGGTGAAAGAAGATATGTTGAGAGTTTATCAGCTTATGCTAGACAGTTTTTGGGTGGCTCAGAGAAACCTGATGTTGATAGTATAGAAGGTTTATCTCCAAGTATTTCCATTGATCAAAAAACAACTAGTAAAAACCCTCGTTCAACAGTTGGAACCGTTACCGAAATATATGATTATTTAAGACTTTTATATGCGCGTATTGGAGTACCATATTGTCCTAATCATAATATTCCTATAAGGTCTCAAAGTGTTGATGAAATAGTAGATAAAATAGAAGAAATGGGAGATGGTACTAAATTAATTATTTTAGCGCCCATTGTAGACTTTCTAAAAGGAACCCATAAAGATATTATTGATGGATTAAGAAAAGATGGGTATATAAGAGTTCGTATAAATGGAGAAATGATTGATTTATCAGAAGAGATTAATTTAGAAAAGAATAAGAAAGATAAAATAGATGTCGTAATTGATAGAATAGTCTTAAAAGAAGGTATTAGGACGAGATTATTTGAATCAATTGAAGCAGCTACTAATAAAGCTGATGGAAAGGTATTAGTCCAAGTAGTCGGAGGAGAAGAAATATTATTTTCAACAACTTATGCTTGTCCTTATTGTAACTATTCGATTGCTAAACCAGAACCTCGTATGTTTAGTTTTAATGCTCCATATGGTGCTTGTCCTACTTGTAAAGGGCTTGGAGTTAAACTTAAAATTGATGAAGAGTTGGTAATTAATCCAGAGTTAAGTTTAAATAATCATGCTATTAAGACTTTAAATGATGATCAAGAATCAATTGAATATAAAAGATTAAAAGCCGTATGTGATTATTATAAAATCGATATGGATAAAGACTTTGGAAAACTAAGTAAAAAAGAACGTAATATTATTTTATATGGAAGTCCCGATATTTTAAGTTTTAATATTACAAGTCGAAGTGGTAATGTAACTAAGAATAGAGATTATTTTGAAGGAGTTATTAATAATTTAGAAAGACGTTATATGGAAACATCTAGTGAATGGATACGTGACTGGCTTGAACAATATATGGTTGAACTTCCATGTGATGACTGTCATGGAGCAAGACTTAATGACTCAGTTTTACATATTCTAATAAATAATAAAAACATATATGATGTAACTTGTATGTCTGTTAAAGATCTAATTAAATGGTTTGAAAATTTAAAATTAAATGAATCGGAGAAAAAAATATCAGAACTGATAGTTAAAGAAATAAGAAATAGATTAAATTTCTTAAAGAATGTTGGACTTGAGTATTTAACTCTCTCCCGTATGGCTGGAACTTTATCAGGAGGAGAAGTTCAAAGAATTAGACTAGCAACTCAAATAGGTTCAAGGTTAACTGGGGTTTTGTATGTACTTGATGAACCAAGTATTGGACTTCATCAAAAGGATAATGAGAAATTAATTAAATCACTTCTTGCGATGAGAGATTTAGGAAATACGTTAATTGTTGTTGAACATGATACTGATACGATGCTTGCAAGTGACTATTTAGTAGATATAGGACCAGGAGCTGGTGATGCTGGTGGATATGTAGTTGCAGCTGGAACCCCAGATGAAGTTATGAAAAATGAAAATAGTATTACGGGACGATATTTAAGTGGCAAAGAATGTATTGAGATTCCTAAAACAAGAAGAAAAGGAAATGGTAAAAAAATAGAAATTAAAGGAGCAATTGAAAATAATCTAAAAGATATAGATGTTAAGATACCACTTGGAACATTTACTTGTGTAACCGGAGTATCTGGGTCTGGTAAAAGTAGTTTAGTTATGGAAATTTTAGCTAAAGCAGCCATGGCTAATATTTATAAATCTAAAGTAAAACCTGGTAAGCATAAAAAAATACTAGGACTTGATAATTTAGATAAAGTAGTTATTATTACTCAAAATCCAATTGGAAGAACTCCAAGAAGTAATCCAGCAACTTATGTATCGGTATTTGATGACATAAGAGATGTATTTGCAAATACTCGTGATGCCAAAATGCTAGGATATGGTAAAAATAGATTTTCTTTTAATGTTAAAGGTGGAAGATGTGAAGCATGCTTTGGAGACGGTGTTAAGAAAATAGAAATGCATTTCTTACCTGATGTATATATCCCATGTGAAGTATGTCATGGATCTCGTTACAACTCAGAAACCTTATCTATTAAATATAAAGATAAAACGATTGCTGATGTTTTAAATATGCGAGTAACAGAAGCTTTGAATTTCTTTGAAAATCATCCTAAGATTAAGAATAAATTACAAGTTATGGAAGATGTAGGACTTGGTTATGTAAAGCTTGGTCAAAGTGCAACAACTTTATCTGGGGGAGAAGCAGGTCGAATAAAACTTTCAAAAGAACTTCAAAAAAAAGCAACTGGTAAAACCTTGTTTATTTTAGATGAACCAACAACTGGACTTCATAGTGCGGATATTAAAAGACTTTTAGTCATTTTACAAAGAATAGTAGATAATGGGGATACAGTACTTGTCATTGAACATAATTTAGATGTTATTAAATCAGCTGATTATATAATTGACTTAGGACCAGATGGAGGGGACGATGGTGGTAATATTGTTACTATTGGTACTCCAGAAGAAGTTTCCAAAAATAAAAACAGTTATACAGGTGAATTTTTAAAAAAAATATTATGATAATTAATCAAAACATAGCTTGACAATACTAGAAGTTTTATAGTTTAATATAAATAGTAGAGGAGTATTATGAATAACTATAATAATTTAAATAATAATCAGAATCTTAATTCTAATTTAAATAATGATGATAACGATAGAGTAAGTATGATGATTAATAATTATGATGATAACAATAAATATTATGATGTTAATGAAGAAAATAATCAAGAAAAAGACATGATAAATATCGAATCAGAAAATATAAATAATAATTTATCTAATGAAAAATCTAAATCAAGTATAGGATTAAAAATATTCTTAAAATATATATTATTACCTGTTGTATTTATATATATAATTTATTCTTTTTATAATAATGTTTGGCATAGTGATAAAAATACTAATGCATATATAAAGTTAGCTAATGAATATATATCTATTGCTAAAAATAAGGTAACTAATGATAATAGTTTTTGTGTTGATAATGAAGAAACTAAAAATATTAAATTATCAGAATTAATAAATGGATTAACTACTTCAGTAAGTCCATATGGTAATAATCTAGATTTAGATAATTCATATGTTGAGATTATAAATAATAATTGTAATTATACATACTTAATTTTCCTTACAGATGGAGAATATTCAATTGGAACTTCTAATAAACCAGTTTCAGAAATAGAATTAGATAAAACCAAATTGATAAATTTAAATAGATAATATCAAGATAATTGTACTAGTAATTGAAATATTACTAGTTTTTTTATATAATATTTTTGGTGATTTTATGAATCGAGTAGCCTTTGATTTAGGTTTTATAGAAATATATTGGTATTCTATAACAATGTTATTAGGAGTTGTTTTAGGAAGTTTACTTGCTTATTTAGAAATTAAAAGATTAAAACTTGATAAAGAATATTATTTTAATATGCTTTTTTATGCTATTATATTTGGATTTATTGGTGCAAGATTCTATTATGTTTTATTTAATTTAGATTATTATTTAAATAATTTAGGTGAAATAATTGCAGTTTGGAATGGAGGACTAGCTATTCATGGAGGAATAATTGGAGGGGTATTAACTATAATTGTTTATTCCTTGATAAATCAAAGAAAAATAAACGAAATATTGAAATATATGGACATATCAGCGGTAGGAGTAATGATTGGTCAAATAATTGGAAGATGGGGTAATTTCTTTAATCAGGAAGCTCATGGAGGTATATCTAGTATTAAGTTTTTAAAAAGTTTATATATACCAGATTTTATAATTAAAGGTATGACTATCAATAATATAGTTTATCATCCAACTTTTCTTTATGAATCCCTTCTTAATTTAATAGGTTTAATTATTTTACTTATTGTTAGACATAATAAAAAAATAAAAAATGGAATGATATTAAGTTTATATTTAATATGGTACTCAATTGTAAGATTTTTTATTGAGAGTATGAGAACTGATAGTTTAATGATTGGTAATTTAAAAATGGCTCAAGTAATATCAATAATTTTAATAGTCTGTGGTATTATATTATTTATATATTCATGGAAGAAAAATGATTATTATAATCAAGTAGTAAGAAAGTAGGTGTTATATGTCATTTACAACTAGAATTAAAAATGAAATAAGTAATATTTATGAAAATAATAGTGCTAGTCGTTCAGAACTTTCAGCTATTCTTCGTAATTCTTATAATTTTAAAGATAAAAAACTACAAATTGTTACCGAAAATGGAGCAGTTTGTAAACATATTTATACTTTATTTAAAGAATTATATAATATAAGTGTTAAAACTGAATATAAAAATACTACATTTAGTAAAAATAGATTATATAGTATAGTAATAAATGATAAATTGGATTTAATTTTAAAAGATTTAGAAATTTTGGATGAAGATAATAATTATAAAAAAACACCGATGTTTATTGAAAATGAAGATGAAAAAAGATCTTATCTTAAAGGAGTATTTTTGTCTTCTGGAAGTGTTAATGATCCTAAGACTTCGATGTATCATTTAGAGTTTTCAATTAATAGTTTAAGTGAAGCAGAATATGTATTAAGTTTATTAGATGATTTTTATTTAAATGGTAAATTTACTAAACGTGATAAAGGATATATGGTATATTTAAAAGAAGCTGAGAAAATAGGAGATTTTTTAAGAATTATAAATGCTAGTTTAGCTGTAATGTATTATGAAGATATAAGAATATATCGTGATCATAAAAATATGACTAATCGTCTAAATAACTGTGAACAAGCTAATTTTGAAAAAAGTCTTATAAGTGCTACTAAACAAATTGCAGATATAGAATTAATAAAAGAAAAGATGGGTTTAGAACTAATAGATTCCAAATTAGTAGAAATAATTAATTATCGTTTAAAATATCCTGAGAGTTCTATGCAAGAGTTAAGTGAAATTATATCACTTGAAACTGGTAAAGTTATAACTAAATCAGGACTTAATCATCGATTAAGAAAAATAAAGGAAATAGCAAATAAATTAAAAGAAAATTAAAACTAAAACTAGATAAAAAATGATCTAGTTTTAATTATAAAATTTTATCAACAATTCCATATTCTAAAGCTTCTTTACTATCTAAAAAATAATCTCTTTCAGTGTCTTTGGTTATTTCTTTAATACTTTTACCGGTATTCTTAGAAAGAATTTTATTTAATTTTTCTTTTAATTTTAAAATTCTTTCAGCAACAATTTTTATTTCAGTTGCTTGACCTTCTACACCGCCTAAAGGCTGATGAATCATAACTTCAGCATTTGGTAAGATATAACGTTTTCCTTTTTCACCACATGAGAGTAAGAAAGCCCCCATAGAGGCAGCCATACCTATACAAATAGTTGAAACATTACTTTTAATAAAATTCATAGTATCCATAATAGCCATTCCTGATGTAATAGAACCTCCTGGAGAATTAATATATAAACTAATATCATTGTTGTTTAATGAATCTAAATATAATAGTTCACTTACAATAATATTAGCAAGATTATCATCTATTTCTCCACTTAGTAAAATAATTCTATCTTTTAAAAGTCTTGAAAAGATATCATAACTACGTTCGCCACTATTCTCTTTATCTACAATAATAGGAACTAAGTTCATTTTTATCACCTATTGTTAATGTATGTAAAAATATAATATTTTATACATTAAATGGAATTGACGTAAAGTATTGCCAAATAATAAACAAATATTGTATAATATTCCTGGGAGGTCATTATGAAAAAAAATAATACATTAAAGGTATTACTTATTGCAATTTTATTTACTTTTTTACTAACTTGGATATTACCTATAACTTATTTTAATTCTGGATTGCAAACAGATGTTAGATATCCTGCTGGTATATTTGATATCTTTAGTTATCCAATGCTTACTTTATATTATTTTGGTTCAACAGCAATTTATGTACTAGTTGTTGGAGCATTTTATGAAGTATTTAATAAGACAGGTGTATTTAGAAAAATTGTTGATAAACTTGTAAAGTTATTTAAGGGACATGAACTTTGGTTCTTTGTTGCTATTGTAACACTTTTATCATTGCTTGTGGCATTTTGTGGATTTTCAATAGAATTATTCTTTGTATTACCAATGGTTGTAGCTTTAGTTTTAGCACTTGGTTACGATAAGATTACGGTTGCTTTAACTTTTGTTGGTTCAATTACTGTTGGTTTTGCAGGAAGTTTATTTGCTAAGGAAATTACCGGAACATATGCTGAAGCTCTTACAACTAAATATACTGATTTAATTTGGTTTAAATTAGGAATACTTGTTGTAGGAATTGCCTTATTAGTATTTAATATTATGTGGCGTATCAAGAAAAAAGAAATAACAAAAAGTGATGATAGAGAGTATTTACCTGAGAAAGTTGAAGTTAAGACTAAAAAAGGCAAAGTTAAGAAATCTTGGCCAGCAATTGTTATATTTGATTTAATACTTATTCTTATGATTATGGGAATGTTAGATTTTTCAGGAGCATTTAATGTTTCTATATTTGAAACTTTCCATAATAATGTAATGAATTTTGCTATTAAAGATTATACTATTTTTGCTAAGATTTTGGGTTCATCATTGCAAAATGCTAGTTTAGGAAGTTGGGGAACCAATGAATTTGTTGCTATTATGATTTTAGCAACCATTATTCTTGCAATTATCTATCGTATTAAATTAAACGATTTATTTGACGATTATAAAGAAGGTGCTAAAAAGTTTGCTTTAAGTGCATTCTTAATGGTAATTGTTTATACAGTTTTGATTACAACATCTAATCATCCATTTGTACTTACTATTTTAAAACCATTAATGGAAATTACTAATGGATTTAACAGTGTTACTTTATCAATATCAATGTTTATTGCTAGTATTTTTAATATTGATGTTTATTACACATCATCTGCAATGTTACCTTATGTAACAAGTATTATAACTGACACAAGTATATATCCGTTAGTTGAGTTTATTTGCCAAGTAATGCATGGACTTGCTATACTTATAGCACCTACAAGTGTAGTACTTTTAGGAGTGCTTGCTTTCTTAAAAGTAAATTATACTGAATGGATAAAAAATATTTGGAAATTTTTCTTAGAATTATTTCTATTTGCATTTGTATTGTTTATAATTATTAATCTAATATAAAATGCATAATAGCTATTACTTGATATTAAGTGATAGCTTTTTTTATTAATTTTATTATTATATTTTTAAAAACTAATTGAGATAAAACATTTTTTGTGATATATTATTTATAGGGTGAGGCTAGTATGTTAGAAAATATAGAAGTGGTTGTAAATGATAAGCCTGCAACTATAAAAAAAGGAATAACACTACTTGAACTTAGTAAGATGTATGAAAGCGATTATTTACATAAGATAATAGTTGCTAAAGTAGATTCTGAGTTTCATGAATTAAATGATCCAATTAATGAATCATGTCATATTGAATTTTTTGATTTAACAGATTCCTTTGCTAATCGTGTATATTTAAATGGATTAATCTTTTTAGCTAATTTTTGTTTTTCAGAATTATATGGTAAAAAAGGATATTTATTAACAAGATATTCTGCTGATAAAGCTTTATATATCGAATCGACTTGTAAATTAACACGTGAAATGGTAATGGCTTTAGAAAATCAGATGAATGAAGTAGTAAAAGCTAATGTAAAGATTCATAAAGTTACAATTTTAAGACATGATGCTATAAATTATTTTAATGAAATTGGAGATACTAAAAAGGCAGGTTTACTTGAATATATAACCAATACTTATGTTAATTTATATCGTTTAGGAAATACTTATAATTATATGTTTAGCTTAATGCCAAGTACAACGGATAGTTTATCAGAATTTAGATTAACTTATTTAAATGAAGAGGGATTTGTATTAAGATTTCCAACTATATATTCTAATAATGAAATACCTAGATATAAACATCATTCTAAATTATTCGAAGTATTTAAAGAATCTAAGGAATGGTGTAAATTAGTAAATTTAGATACTTCAGTTGATTTAAATAATATAATTACTAGTGGCAATATATTTGATTTAATTAAAATAAATGAAACTTTATATAGTAATAAATTATTAGAAATTGCCAAAAAAATTGCTGATAATAAGAAAATAAAATTTGTACTTATTTCTGGACCTTCATCAAGTGGTAAAACTACAACAACTATGAAATTATCAATGTATTTTAAATGTTTTGGGTTAAAACCACGAGTTTTATCAATGGATGATTTCTTTGTTGATAGGGTAGATACTCCTAAAAAGAGTAATGGAGAATATGATTTTGAATGCATTGAAGCAGTTGATTTAAAATTATTTAATAAAACTATGGAAAATTTATTAAAGGGAAATAAAGTTAAATTACCTACATTTAATTTTTTAACAGGTGAAAAAGTTTATAAGAAAGAAATGCAATTAGCTGATAATGATATTTTGTTAATTGAAGGAATACACTGTTTAAATCCTCTAATTCTTGAAAATATAAATTCATGTAATAAAATAAAAATTTATTTGTCAGCTTTAACAGAAATAAATATTGATAAAGATAATCGTATTCCAACAACAGATAATAGATTAATTAGAAGGTTAATAAGAGATTATTATACAAGAGGATATGAACCTGATGCAACTTTAAAACTTTGGGAAAATGTTCGAGAAGGAGAGGAAAAAAATGTTTTTCCTTATCAAGATGAAGCTGATTTTACGATTAATACAGGACTTGTTTATGAATTTCCGGTATTAAAAGTATATGCAATGCCGCTTTTATATAAAGTTAAAAAGGATAGTCCTTATTATGAAGATGCTAAAAGGTTAATAAGACTTTTAGATATATTTTTACCAGTTCCAAGTGAACAAGTACCTAATGATTCTATTTTAAGAGAATTTATTGGGGGAAGTTATTTTGAATAAAGAAAGAGAGGAAAAAATGAAAGTAGCAATTAATGGATTTGGACGTATAGGAAGATTAGTTTTCAGAATTATGGAAAGTGATTTTAAAAATTTAGAAGTAGTTGCAATTAATGATTTAACTGATGCAGAGCAGTTAGCTTATTTATTAAAATATGATACTAATCATCGAAACTATAAAGTAAATGAAATAAGTTATGATGATGAAAATATTATTGTTGGTTCAAAAAAAATAAAAATTTATAAAGAAATGGATCCTAATAATTTACCTTGGAAAGAATTAGGAATTGATATAGTATTTGAGTGTACAGGTCATTTTACTAGCTTAGATAAAGCAATATCTCATATAAATGCTGGAGCAAGACATGTAATAGTATCGGCTCCATGTAAGGGAGATGTTAAAACAATTGTTTATAATGTTAATCATAATGAGTTAGATGGATCTGAAAAAGTGATAAGTGCCGCTAGTTGTACAACTAATTGTTTAGCACCAGTATTAGATATAATAGAAAAAAATATTGGAATAAGTTCAGGATTTATGACAACAGTTCATGCTTATACTAATGATCAAGTAACTTTAGATGTTGCTCATAAAAAAGGAATAGAATCTCGAAGAGGTCGTGCCTGCGCTGCTAATATTGTTCCAACATCAACTGGGGCTGCTTCTGCAATAGGAGAAGTTATACCAAGTTTAAAAGGTAAAATGCAAGGAATGGCTATGAGAGTTCCAGTACCGGATGGTTCGGTTGTAGATTTAGTTTTAAAATTAAAGAAAAAAGTAACTCGCGAAGAAATTAATAAATTGATATCTGATAATCAAAATGAAACCATTATGATAACAAATGATCCAATTGTATCAAGCGATGTTATTGGTTCATCATTTGGTTCAGTAGTTGATGCAATGTCTACTGATGTATTAGATACTTCGGATAATTTAGTTAAAATAGTATCATGGTATGACAATGAAATGGGATATTCATATCAAATGGTAAGAACAGCTTCATACCTTGCTAGTCAGGATTAAATATGGATGTAATACTTTATTATATAAGAGATAATTTAGTAGGTACGCATTATTTTATGTATGCTTTTGTCTTATTATTTTTCATGTTTTCAATAATAGGTTATTTATTTAAACAAAAATATGGTAAATTAGATATTATTTTAAATACTAGTCAAACAGATAATAGAAAAAAAACAATAGAAACTAAAGAAAAAATAGATAATAAAAAAACAAATCTTAAAGAGGATAAAAATGGTAATGTAGAAAGTCAGACAAAAGTACCAGAAGTAAAAGTTGATACGTCAGTTGTTGAAAAAAAACAAGAAAAAGATGGAGTAGTGTTGCCTCAAACTGATCAAAATTCATCATTAATTATTCAATCAACTGCTATTCCAACTTTAAAAGAAAATGGAGATAATAAGCAAGAAATACCTAATCCCAGTACTTTACCAAATGTTGATATTAAAAATATAAATCCAAATCAAATCCCCAACACTAAAGAAGAAACGCCTTTAGTATCAATCCCAAAAGAAGAAAAACAAGATTTAACTGGAGAAATACCAGAAATATAATAATGAAAAATTATCGTAACTGATAATTTTTTTTGATAAAATTAGACAAATATATGCTATAATAAAATTATTCAAGATATAGGTGGTGAAATATGGAATTTATAAAATTTAAAAATGTAACTAAAAAATATAAAAATGGTGTTGTAGCTTTATATAATTTGAATTTAAGTATAGAAAAGGGAGATTTCTGTTTCATAATAGGTGGAAGTGGCTCAGGAAAAAGTACTTTAACTAAACTTTTATATAGAGAAGAAAAGCCAACTCAAGGAGAAATAATTTTAGGAGGATTGAAGGTTAATAAACTTAGAAATGCCAATGTTTATAAATTAAGAAGAAAACTAGGAATAGTATTTCAAGATTATAGATTGCTTCCGAAAGCTAATGTTTATGAGAATGTTGCATTTGCCTTAGAAGTAATGGGTGAAAGTAAAAAAAATATTAGACCTAGAGTTTTAAAAGCAATTGAACTTGTTGGTTTAAAAAGTAAACTTCGAGATTATCCAGAAGATTTATCTGGAGGAGAGCAACAAAGGGTTGCTATAGCTCGGGCAATTGTTAATGAGCCAAAATTATTAATATGTGATGAACCAACAGGAAATTTAGATCCAGTTATGAGTATGGAAATAGTTGAATTGCTTGCTGAAATTAATAAAAAAGTTGGAACAACAGTTATAATGGTTACTCATGATAAAGAAATTGTTAATAATATGAAAAAACATGTAATTGCTCTTAAAGATGGACATTTATATAAGGATTATAAGGAGGGTGAGTACATAGATGAAGTTCTTTAGATTATTAGGAAGAAGTATTAGAGATGCTTTCAAAAGTGTAGGTCGTAATTTTTCTTTATCACTTGCTAGTATTTCTTGTATTGTAATAACTCTTACTATAATTGCTATTTCAATTGTTATATCCTATAATGTTAATAACTTTTCAGAAGAATTAAAGAAAGATTTAACGATAGTTGCCTTTGTTTCTAATGATGCATTAGATACCGATTTAGATAAAATTAAAACAAAAATAGGAGAAATTAGTAATGTTGAAAGTGTTACATTAAAAGATAAAACTTCTATTATGAAAGAAATGATGGATGAAGATGACGCTTTTAAGACGGCAATGAGTGAATGGGATGAAGAATCTAATCCTTTACAACATACTTATTTAGTCAAAGTTAATGATATTGAAAAAATAGCTGAAACAGCTAATACTATTAAAAATTTAGATAATATAGATGTTGTTAAATATGGAGAAGGAATGGTTGATCAATTAGTAACAGTATTTAAAGTAATTCAAAAAGTTGCAATTGTTGCAGTAGTTGCTCTTGTTCTTATGACAATGTTCTTAATTGTTAATACTATTAAACTTACAATATTTTCAAGAAAAAGAGAAATATCTATTATGAGATTAGTTGGTGCTAGCAATTTTGCAATTAAACTTCCATTTGTTGTTGAAGGAATGATACTTGGATTTATTGGTTCAATTATTCCAGTGTTTATAATGATATATGGTTATTATTCTTTATATAGATATTTTGGAGGTCGATTATTTACAGATTTAATTAAATTAGTTCATCCAGAACCATTTATCTATTTAGCCAGTTTAATTGTTATAGTAATAGGAATATTGGTTGGTATGTTTGGATCAGGTAGAGCTGTTAGAAAATATTTAAAAGTATAAGGAGGTAAGTTATGGATAATTTTATGATTCAATTAGAAGAAAGTGTGTTTGGAGAAAATAAATATTATGTTGAAATTATAAAAAGTTTTATTGAAGGATATCCTAAAGATACTACCAGAGTAATTATTGATAATGATAAAGTAGAATTAAAGGTTAGCGATATTATTGGTTCTAAATTAATTACGTTTAAAAAAAATAGTGCTGGTAGATTAAAAATTAATATTGATAGAGTAGTAAATTTAATTAGATATCAAGATACTATTATTTATGATGATTATGGAGTTATGATGGAAAGAAGTAGTTGTATGGCTACCTTAAATCCTTCAGTAAATGAAAAAGTTAATTCTGATGATTTAGCTTTGGAATTAGATAATTTAGGAGAAAATTTAAGTGGTCAAGCTAATTTAATATATGAAAATATTAATTTAAAAAAAGTTATTAGACCAGAAAACTTCGCGCTTGATGGTAAATATATTCATCAAAGAATAGTATATGATAATGGTAAAGAAATTAAAAATTTGATTGAAGGTACATTTAAGGTTTTAAGTTCTAAGAGTATTACAAGTTTAGATTTTCCAAAGGAAGATGATGTAAAAATAGTTAGAAATGAAAATTTTATTCTTGAAGATACTTATGAATATCCAAATAATAGAAGTTTATAAAGAAAAATAAAATGATATTTAGAATTAATCTATTTATCTTTTTTTTTGTTTTATCAATACATTTATTTGAATATATAAAATTAATTTACATTACTAATTTTCATTATCTTCTGTTTTAGTATTTTCTGGAATTATACCTTCATATTCGTCAAATACTTCTTGAGTAAAAGAGGGTTCGGTACCTTTAACATAATAAAGAATTTTTTTATGAGTAGATTCATTAGTTGCCAGATTTCCAGTTATAGGGTCAACTATTACTCCAACGACGTTTTCTGGTATATTATACCAAGTTACTTCTTTATCCTTTAAGTAAGATTCTAAAGCATTAGCCCATATTTTTTTAGAATATTTAAAATCATCATTAGACATTTTAGTATTATCATCATATCCTATCCAAATAGATGAAACAATATTTTTATTAAAACCAATTATCCAATTATCAGTATCTGTGGAACCTGATTTAATACCATATTCATGAGTTAATTGACTTGCGATAGAAATATTGGTTGGATAAGCATAATCTATCATATTATAGTCATATGTTCCTTTAAGTAATTCATTTAAAATAAAAGTTGTACTTTTATTTAAAACAACTTCCGAAGTATCTTCGTGTTCATATAATATATTACCGCTTATATCGGTTATTTTTTTTATGAAATAAGGTTCGTGTTTAACACCTAAAGATGCAAGAGTTGCATAGGCATTGGTAATTTCTAAAGGATTAAGTTCAACAGTACCTAAAGGAAGTGAAACAATATTATCTAATTTTGTTTTAATACCAACCCTTTTTCCAGTTGTGATTAAACTATCACTTCCTAAAAACAAATGAGTTTTAATAGCATAGATATTATCAGAAAAAGCAATAGCTGAAGCCATACAAATGGCTTTATTAGGATAAATATTATTATAGTTTTTAGGAGCATAAGATTCAGCACCTATTTGAAAAGTAGTTTCTTGAGATAAAAAAGAAGTACTAGCTGTAAAACCATTTTCTAAAGCATTGTAATAGAGAAATGGTTTCATAATGGAACCCACTTGTCGTTTAGCAGATATGGCTCGATTAAATTCTGATTTATTATAGTCTCGACCTCCAACTAAGGCTAAAACTGAGCCATCAATTGGACTCATCATAATACCACTTACCTCTATATCATCATTATCTTTAATATTATTATTTATACTTTCTTCTAAACTTCTTTGAGCATCTATATCAAGAGTTGTATAAACTTTTATTCCGCCTTTTTCTAAATGAGTTTTAATAAGATTACCTAGACCTTCTAATTCATGATTTACAGCATCTTGATAATACATTAAAGTATTTAAATTTAATTTATCTTTCTTACCATAGTATTCTAATTCTTCATTTATAGCTTTATCATATTCAGAATTAGTTATAATCTTGTTTTTTAACATGGTATTTAAAATATAAGTTTGTCTTTCTTTAGCTAGTTTAGGATTAATTAACGGAGAATAATTGGAGGGAGACTTGGGAATACTTACAAGCATGGCTGATTCGGCTAAAGATAAGTCTTTAGCACTTTTATTAAAATAAAACTCACTGGCATTTTCAATACCATACATACCATGACCATAGTTAATGCAATTTAAATAACCTTCTAAAATATCATCTTTTTTATAATTAACTTCAATTTGAATAGTATACCAAACTTCTTCTAATTTTCTTTTCCAAGTTTTATCGAAATCTAAATATAAATTTTTCGAAAGTTGCTGACTAATTGTTGAAGCACCTTCTTTATAACTTTTACTTTATAAATTATTAAAAGCAGCTTTCATTATTCTTAAAATATTAAAGCCGTGATGATTATAAAAATTTTTATCTTCAATTATAATAGTTGCTTTTTTTAAATACTCGCTTATATCGTCAATAGATACCCAACTATTTGTACCTTTTCCTTGAAAAAAGACTTCATCATTCAAATCATATAAATAATAACTATTATTTTGTTTTATTTCAACTTTAGGGGACATTTTGGCATATGCATATATTAAAGATATTAATAATATTTCGAAAAATATAAGAAAAATAGTTGTTTTTAATAATCTTTTAAATAATTTCATGATATCACCTAATTTTATTATTTCAAAAAAATATAAAAATATGTGTTAAAAATTATTTATTTGTGATATAATGCTTGCTGAAATGTGTTGTTTAGCACTTTTTAAGTGAGTGATTAGAATAAAAGTAAATTTATTAGTAAAAACTTGTTTAAGAAATGAAAAAAAAGAATACAATATAAAAGGAATTTATAATAATGATAAATTAAAGTATAAAGATGAAGATGCTTTAATGATTATAGATTTTAAAAATAAAAGGATTGAAAGAGAAAATAATAATTATAAAATTATATTTGATTTTATAAATAAAATTAGTTATATTGAAGAATAAGAATTAAAATTTAATCTAGAATTAGATGTTATAGATGTAGATATAAAAGGGAATTATTTTAAAGTTAAATATAAAATTGAAAATGATTACTTTGAATTAGAAATAAATATTAATAAATGAAAGTTGGAGGAAAGTTATGAAAAAAGAATTAAAACATGAGGATATAGAAAATTTATCTTATAAAGATATTGCTTTTTTAATTTTAGAAAGAGAAAAAAATGGAATTAATACTCTTGATTTATTTACTAGAATTGTAAATTTACTTGAGTTGTCAGTTGAAACTATAGAAAATAAAATAGCTGATTTTTATACATCACTTGCAACTGATAAAAGATTTATTTTAGTAGATGGTGTTTGGGATTTAAGAAAGAGACATACATCTGATAAGATAATTGTTGATGAAGAAATAGAAGAAGAGGAAGAAGAGGATGTAGAAATTCGTGATGATGAAGATTTAGTAGAAGATGAATATGGTGATGAGTATACTGATGATTCTTCAGTTGATGCCGATTTTGATGATACCGATGATGATGATTTATCGGATTTAGTAGTTATTGATGAAGAAGATTTAAATTAATAGGTGATATGATGATAGAAAGATTAGAATTAACAGAAAAGAAGTATAATGAAATTCAAGAAGAATTGATGAAACCTGAAGTAGTAAGTGATATAAAAAAATCAAGAGAATTATCAATTGAAGCTAGTAATTTAGAAGATGTAGTTAATTGTTATCATAAGTATAAGAGAGTGTTAAGAGATCTAGAAGAAGCTAAAGTAATGGTTAAAGAAGTAGATTTAAAAGAATTTGCTGAAGAAGAACTTGAGAGATTAACTAAAGAAAAAGAAGAGTTAGATAAAGAGCTTGAAATATTATTGATACCAAAAGATAAAAACGATACTAAAAATGTTATTGTTGAGATAAGAGGAGCAGCTGGTGGAGATGAGGGGAATATCTTTGCTGGTGACTTATATAGAATGTATGAAAAATATGCTCTAAAGAAAGGCTTTCAAATAGATGTTTTAAATTCAATTGATGGAGCTAGCGGCGGATTTACCCTTATTGAATTTATGATTAAAGGTAAAAATGTTTATTCGTTTTTAAAATATGAAAGTGGATCTCATAGAGTTCAAAGAGTACCTGTAACAGAAGCTAATGGACGTATTCAAACGTCAACTGCTACGGTTTTAGTTATGCCTGAAGCTGATGATTTTGATATTGATTTAAAAGAAAGTGATATTAGAATTGATATAACTCGTAGTAGTGGTGCCGGAGGACAACATGTAAATCGAACTGAAAGTGCTGTTCGTATGACTCATATTCCAACAGGAATTACGGTCTTTAGTCAAACTCAAAGAAGTCAAATTCAAAATAGAGAAAATGCTTATCAAATATTAAAAAGTAGGGTATATGATTATTATCAAAGTATTGAAGAAGAAAAAGCTGGAGCAGAAAGAAAGAGCAAGATTGGAACAGGGGATAGAAGTGAAAAAATAAGAACTTATAATTATCCTCAAAATCGAGTAACCGACCATAGAATAGGTTTTACAACTAAACAATTAGATAGAGTTATGGAAGGAGAATTAGACGAAATAATTGAAGCTTTAATTACTGAAGATCAAAAACGAAAACTTGAGGTTAATAGTGAAGATTAAAGATTTAATTGATGAAGGAAATAAAGTATTACATAAAGATCAAACTAAATTAGTTTTAGGAACCATTTTAAATTTAAATCCTTTAGAACTTAATTTTCATTTAGAAGATATAGTTACTGCGAATTTAGAAAATAAATTTAAAAGATGTTTAGAGAATATTAAAAATGGTAAACCTATTCAGTATGCTTTAAATAATGTAAATTTTTATGGATTAGATTTTTATGTTGATGAAAGAGTTTTAATTCCAAGATTTGAAACGGAAGAACTTGTTTATAATACTAGTAATTATATAAGAAAATATTTTGATAAAAATGCTAAAGTACTGGACCTTTGCTGTGGTTCTGGATCAATTGGTCTTACTTTAAAGCATTTAAATAATAATTTAGAAGTTGTTTTAAGTGATTTATCTCCTTATGCTTTAGAAGTATGTGATATTAATAGAAATAATCTTAAGTTAGATGTAAAAATAGTAGAATCAGATTTGTTTTTTAATATAGATTCTAAATTTGATATTATTATATCTAATCCACCTTATATTGCTTCTAGTGATATAGTAGATGAAGTAGTAAAGAATAATGAACCTCATATGGCTTTATATGGTGGAGAAGATGGATTAGAGTTTTATGAAAGAATTATTTTGCAATGTGAAAAATATTTAAATGATAAATATTTAATTGCTTTTGAAATTGGAGAAAGTCAAAAAGATAAAGTATTAGCTTTAATTAATAAGTATTTAAAGAATATAAAAGTAATTACCAAATCTGATATGGCAGGACGTGATAGAATGGTATTTATATTTAAAAATATAGATATAAGTGAATAAAATTTTAAAAAACACCCATTATGAAAGTGATGGGTGATTTATTTTGAAAACAAAAACAATTATTTTAGTAATTATAGCTTTTATAATTATAATGCTAGTATATGAAAAACAAGAAAGTATTATTATACCAAAGGAATCAATTAGAATAAGAGTTATATCCAATAGTAATTTAGAGGAAGATTTAATTCTAAAAACTAAAGTAAGAAAAAATGTGGAAAAAAAGATTTATTCTTTACTTAAGGGAATAAATGATCTAGATACAGCTCGGAAAATAATAAATGATAATCTTGATAATATAAATAATATAGTAAATGAATCAACAAATTTAAATTATAGTGTTAAATTTGGTAATAATTATTTTCCAGAGAAAGTTTATAAAGGAATAATATATGATGAAGGTAATTATGAATCAATTGTTATTACTTTAGGAAAAGGTATGGGTGATAACTTTTGGTGTGTATTGTTTCCTCCTTTATGTTTACTTGATGAAAATGATACTACAAGTGATGTAGAATATAAATTTTTTGTTAAAGAATTACTTGATAAATATCTATTAAAGTAATTCTTTTAAATATTTATAATTATAATTGTAATTTTTAATATTTTATGATAATCTAATTATAGAGAAGGAGAAGTATGTTTTATGAAATATTGTGAACATTGTGGGGGAAAGTTAGATAGCAATGCAGAATATTGTCCAAATTGTGGTGCTAAAGTGGATAAAAAAGAAGTAGTAAATGGAACAGTTGTTGATAATTCAAGCAATAAAGCTCAAGTGAAGGATAATACAGTAACAGCTCTTGTTTGTTCTGTAATTGGAGCTCTTTGTTGTACTTATGTTGCAATTCCTGGTTTAATTTTATCAATTACATCATTAAAAGATATGAAAGATGGAAAAATTTCTAGTGAGAGAAAATGGATGGCTATAGTTGGAATTATTTTTTCAGTTATAGGAGTAGTTCAACTTTTCTATAATTTAATGTATCCTGCTCATAATCAAGAAATAGTTAATAATATAATGGATAAATTAAATATACCTAATGAATAAGTTTTTAAATAGACATTTAAATTTAATAATAATTATTCTTGGAATAATTAATTTAGGAATAGTTTTGATATTTGAAGTGCCATGTCCTTGGAAAACAAATTTTAATATTGATTGTGCTGGGTGTGGATCAACACGTATGTTTAAGAGTTTATTTGAATTAGATTTATATCAAGCATTTAGATTTAATCCATTTATGTTTTGTTTATTAATAATTGGAATTATTTATTTAATATATTATATTATTTGTAAGATTAAACATAAAAAATATTATAAAATTAAAGATAGAGATTGGTTAATTTTATTAGGCTTAGTAATTGCTTTTACAATAATGAGAAATATTTCTATATTCTCATGGTTAAAGCCTACGATAGTAAGATAAAATTAATTTTTCTTTTTTAGATATAATTAGCACTCGCACTTGACAAGTGCTAATTTCTGAGTATAATAATAACTGAAAGGGGAGATAGCAATGTATAATAATCAAGAAAAAGAAGAAAATGTTCTTGAAAAATATGGACGTGATATAACACTTGATGCTAAAAATGGTAAAATTGATCCAGTTATAGGACGTGACGAAGAAATAAGGGGAATTACTCGTATTTTATCAAGAAAGACCAAAAATAATCCCGTACTTATAGGAGAACCTGGTGTTGGAAAAACGGCTATAGTTGAAGGACTTGCTAATCGTATAATATCAGGAGATGTTCCGAATAGTCTTAAAGATAAGAAGATATGGGAGTTGGATTTAGCTAGTTTAGTTGCTGGAGCTAAGTATCGAGGAGAGTTTGAAGAAAGATTAAAAAATGTTTTGAATGAAATTAAAAAATCAGAGGGTAATATTATCATGTTTATTGATGAAATACACATGATAGTTGGAAACGGTCAAGAAGGAGCAATGGATACATCTAATATATTAAAGCCAATGCTTGCTCGTGGAGAAATTCATGTAATAGGTGCAACAACTTTGAATGAATATCGTAAGTATATTGAAAAAGATGGAGCATTAGAAAGACGTTTTCAAAAAATAAAAGTATCAGAGCCAACTGTTGAAGATACTATTACAATACTTCGTGGTTTAAAAGAAAGATTTGAAATACATCATGGTGTATCTATAACAGATAAAGCGATAATTGCAGCAGCTACTTTATCAAATCGTTATATAACTGATAGATACTTACCAGATAAGGCTATTGATTTAGTAGATGAAGCCTGTGCTACAATTCGTGTGCAAATGGATTCTGTTCCAATTGAACTCGACCAAGTAACTCGCAATATTTTATCACTTGAAATAGAAAGACAAGCTATTATTCGTGAAAAAGATGAGTTATCAAAGAATAGATTAGATGCTATTGATAAAGAATTAGTTAATTTAAAAGGCAAAGAAAAAGAATTAAAAGAAGCTTGGAATAATGAAAAACAAATAAATGATGAAATAAAGAAGAAAAGACGAGATTTAGAAGATGCTAAATTTACACTTAGTCAAGCCGAAAATAGATATGATTTAGAAACGGCAGCGAGATTTAGACATGGAGAGATTCCAAGACTTGAAAAAGAGTTAGAAGAGTTAAATAATAAAGAAAAAAATAGAATATTAAGTGATACTGTAAATGAAGAAGATATTGCTTATGTTATATCAAAACTTACGAATATTCCTTTAACTAAGTTGGTTTCAAGTGAGAAAGAAAAATTATTAAATTTATATTCCAATATGAAGAAAAATGTTATGGGACAAGATGAAGCTTTAAAATTAGTAAGTGAATGTATAATTAAAAGTCGAAGTGGTATTAAAGATCCAAATCGACCAATTGGTTCATTCATTTTCTTAGGACCAACCGGAGTTGGTAAAACAGAGGTAGCAAAGACTCTGGCCTATGAACTATTTGATGATAAGAGTCATATGGTAAGAATTGATATGAGTGAATATATGGAAAAGTTTAGTGTATCCCGTCTTATTGGTTCACCACCAGGCTATGTTGGCTATGAAGAAGGTGGAGAATTAACGGAAGCTGTAAGACGCAATCCATATAGTATAGTTTTATTTGATGAAATAGAAAAAGCTCAACCAGAAGTATTAAATTTACTTTTACAAATACTTGATGATGGACGTATAACTGACTCGAATGGGCGTACAGTTGATTTTAAAAATACTATAATTATCATGACTAGTAATTTAGGAAGCGAATATGCTCTTGAAGGTAAAAATGATTTGGTTATGAAAGAACTTGAAAGTACATTTAGACCTGAGTTTATAAATCGTATTGATGAAATAATTGTTTTTAAACCTTTAACAAAAGAAGTAATATATCAAGTTCTTGATAAAATTGTTCATGAAATAGAATTACGTTTAATTGATAAAAATATAAAATTAAAATTAACTGATAGTGCTCGTGATTATTTAGTTGATATAGGATATGATGTTAATTATGGAGCAAGACCATTAAAAAGAGTTGTTTCAAGAACTTTAGAAACTATTCTTGCAAATAAATTAATTGAAGGAGAAGTTCATTACGGTGAAACCGTAACATTTGATTATCAAAATAATGAGCTTATAATAAAATAGAGTTTAGAGAAATCTAAATTCTTTTTTATATACTTTACTATCATTATATTTTATGTTACTATTTATATAGAATAGGATGTGTTAATATGTATTTTAATATTGGAAAAGTAATTAAATATGAAGATAACCAAGGTCTTATAGTAACTAGTGAAGGAGATAAATATTTATTTTTAGAAAAAGATATTAATACGAAAGTTAATGTTAATGATTTGGTTATATTTAGACCAGAAAAAGTTGAAAATGTTAAAAGAGCATATTTTGTTAAAAAATTTGAAAATTATTTAGATGATGAAAATAATAAAAATAATATAAAAAAATATTTTAAATCAGTTATAAAAGAGGATTAATTATGATAGATTCAAAGAAAAAAGAAATAATAAATAAAATTTCAAATGGTAATTATATATTAACTAGTGAAGAAAATTATATATTAAAAAATGATTTAAATTTACTTATAAAGGTTATAGAATTAATTGAATTTAATAATAAAGATATTGATAAAATAATAGAAGTAGTAGATATAATTTTATTAGAAAAATATGGTTTAGATTTTGAAAAAATGTCGACAATTATGCCTAAAAATACTTTAATAAAGTCAATATTATTTACCATTTATAGAGAAAATTTAATAGATTTAAGTGTAATAAAACCATATATTGAAGTATTAGAGCTTAGTGATGAAGATTTACAAGTTCTTCAAAATATGTGTGACTATGTAAAAAATAATAAAGAAGATTATAATATAAGTGGTAAATACTTATTATCTTTATTGGATCAAAATGAATATGAAACAATTTCAAAAGTTTTATATGTTCAAAATTATAGTGATAATAATGTTAAAGATAATATAATTACTAAGAGATTAATTGAAGAGTTTCCTTTTGATAAATATACTATAAAATTTATTGAAAGAAAAAATTTAAGATATTTTTCATCTATTAAAAATAAAGCTAATATTATTTATTCATTAATTATTATTGATTCACTTAGTGAAGAAGAAATAGATGTTTTAATTAAACGACTAGAAAATGGAGAGAAAATAGAATTAAAAAATGAATTAATAAATAGAATTGATTTTGATTATATAATTAATCTTAAGGATGAAAAAGGTGATAAAATAATAAAACTATTATTTAAAAATTCACCAGAAGTATATTTTTATTTGGAATATTTTGAATATTTTAAACTTGATAAATATTCATCTTATGTAAGAGAGTTAATACTTAATTCTTTAGATGAGAATACTAGGTTACCAGATAAAATGAATATTTATGAATTTAAAAATGATGAGAAATTAATAAGAAAACTAATAGAAACTAAACATTATAAATTTGTTGCTAATAATTTTAATATTTTAGAAGATTTTGATATCTTATCTAATTATATTACGAAAAATAACATAGATATTAATTGTTTAGAATTTATGGGATTATATAATATAATTTCTAATAAAGAAACATTAAAAAGATTAATAAAAGAAGAGAAATTAAAAATAAGTGTTCAAGATAATCCTAATAGGGAATTTATTGATTTCTTGGTAAGCGAAGATTTTGATAACATTATTTATTATATTATTTTATATAATTATTATGATTTAAATGAAATAATAACCAATTATAAAGAATACTTTATAAATAAAATAGCTAGTAATTCATATTTTATGTTTGAACTATTTAATACAAATTTTGAAAATATTTTAAAAATGGATTTTGATACAATAAATAAATTATTTCAAATAGTTATTAATAATGAAGAATATATTGATATAATATTGTCTAAAATAGAGGAATTAGATACAAAAGAAAATTTAGATCAATTATTTGATATTTTATTACCATATATTGATAAATATATGTATTTAGACACTAATAAAATAAATTTATTAAAAAATAAATTTGGTTCAAATATTTTAAAATATTTAAGAAATGAACAATTTACTAAAGTATTAAATTTAGATTATTCTAAATTAGAAAAGTTTGTTAATTTATTTTCCAATGTAAAATATACAATGAAAGATTTAGAAGCATCATTCGATTCAATTGTTCAATCTCAATTTGCTATTAATAATCCAGATGATGTAAGTATTTTTCAATTATTAGAAGAATATATTAGAAATAATGATGAGAGGTATTTATTAATAGTTTCCAAATTACTAGAAGAAATTGATAATCAAGCTCTTAATTATTTTAATAATAAATTACATATGGGAATAATTAATCCTCGAGAATATATATTAAATTTAATAAAAATGGCTAAGGTAAGTGGTAACTATGATATACTTCATCAAATATGTATTTATTATTTAGATAAAAAAAGAGGTAAATATAAAAATAGTATAAATATGGGAGAAGTTTTAGATTTACCATATGATTTTGAAGAGACATCTTTAAAGAAAGGATTGGTTAAAGAATATTTAAAAGATGGATTATATTATAGTGTGATTTTAGAAATAGAGAGAGAGACTGGTTATAGTAATAATGAGATTGAAGAAGCTATAAAATTTTATTTAGGAAAAGTAGAAATAAAAGACTTAGTTTATGATTTTAATGATATTAAAAAAATTATACCTATTTTAATAACAAAAGTTACAGAAGTTTTAAAAAAGTTGCCTAGATTTTTGACGAGAGATTATTTAAATAAATTAAAAAATGATAATAGTGTTAAGAAAATATATCATTTAGATGAATCAATGGATTTTTATCAAGTTTTATGTGAATTAGATTTTGAATTAATAGAAAAAAATGTTCTGGATGATATAGAAATATATAATAAATTACAAGCAATTATGAATAATTTAAAATTATATAAATTACCAGAAAGTTTGATTAGATATTTACAGGATAATCATTTGTTTGATGTATCTAGTAGTACTTTCTCATCATTTATTAATTATTTTTCAAGTATCATAGAAAAAATAAATAATGATAAAAGTAGTAGAATGAACTTAGCAACTATTTTAAGGTATACTTCTATATATGATAGTATGAGTTCAATATATAAGGTCATTTTGGGAGATACTGATTATGCTTTAATAAAAAGCAATCCCCCTTTAAATGCAGCTCAAAATAAAACTAAAAATAATGAAAGAGTAATTGAAGCAACTAATGATATGATTGAATGTTTTAAAAGACAAGTAATTACTATACCAGCATTTAATGAAATTATTGAATTAGGAAGTGGTAAAAAAATTAGAGCAGTTCTTGGTAATTTTACAAATCCTTGTAATATGACTCATGGTGAAAGAACAGGAGCCTGTATGAGAATAGGAGGACATGCCGAAAAATTATTTAACTTTTGTCTTAAAAATCCTAATGGCTTTCATTTAAGATTTGAAGATGCTGAAACTTCTGAATATGTATCTCGGGCATCAGGATTTAGAAATGGTAATACAATTGTTTTCAATCAATTAAGAAGTTCATTAACTGATGATTATTTAGATTCAGAATTAGTTGAAGCCATTAGATTAGTAGGCCAGAAATTAATTCGAGAAACTAAAGATTCATCATATCCTATTCAAAATGCTATAATGGATGCTCAATATGCTGCCATTGGTCTTGATACAGTTAATATTGGTGAACAGAGTGTTAAAGGTTTATTTGATGTTTATTCAGATATCGATGTTAAAGCAGTAGTTGTTTCATCAATTGCTAAAGATGGAATTGTACCAATAAACTTTAGTCAAAATAATTTACCGATGTATCCTGTTGCTAGAGATATACCTAAAAAAATAACTGATATTAATCAATTTATTAAATTATCATCAAGAATAAGTGCTATTAAAAAAGCAATTCAATTTAAGAGTTATGATTATATTGCTAATTTAGAATTTGAAAATGGTTTTATAATAGGAATAGTTGGTGATGATTTCTATTGTTACTTAGATAGTAATTATGATATTCATGAAGAATATATTGAAATTGATGAAAGAGGTCAAGTTGAACTTGCAAAAGCTTTGGAAGATTTAAAAAACTATAAAATAGCTGAAAGTACAAGTTATAAGTAAAATATATCTTCTTTAAAGTGTAAATGCATAACATTAAATGATTGTTATAAAAATAAAAAAATGTAAATGTTTGTAAAAAATATATAAATTTAATTTTAAGATTTGTTGTAAAAAAATAAAGAAAATTAAAAATCTTTAAAAAATTATATCCAATTTAACAAATTAAAGTATTTTATTAAGACAAATTAAGTAATTAAGAAGAGTTTTTTCATAATTATTTAATTTGTTTTTTGTTATTAATTTTGTTATATTTTTTAGACGAAAGGAGAACATTGTAAAAAAATGTAGTAAAGAAATGTCATATATATTGATTAATTCAGGTTATTTTATTTATAATTATATTAATAAGAAAAATAGGATGAATCTGTCTATGAAGGGAAATGAAAGTATGAAAGAAGAAAAAATTGAATTAGAAAAAGAGGAAAGAGAAAGTAATTTAACAGGATATGCATCTATTGATAGACCATGGATGAAATATCATAATGATGATTATAAAAATATACCTATTAGTAATGACAATTTTTATGATTATTTTATGAATCAAACTTATATGTATCCCAAAGATACAGTTTTGCTTGATTATTTAGGTAAAAGACAATTTACTAGAAGTGATATAGAAAAAGAAGTAAGTAAACATATAAAAATGTTAACTAATTTAGGAGTTAAAGCTGGTGATATAGTTTCTTTTATGATGTTAAATACACCAGAAGTTATATTTATGTTTTTAGCTTTAAATAAAATGGGTGCAATTGCTAATTTAATAAAGTATGATGAAAGTCCTGATAGAATTAATTATATGTTAAATTTAACTAATTCTAGATACTTTTTTATTAGTGAAAGTGATGTAATGATTTCCAATGCTTCTAAAGTTTTAAATATGGATAATAGTTTAGAAAAAATTATTAAAATTCCGGTTATGGAAAGTTTAGAAGAAAGTAAATTTAAAAAAGAAGAAATAGAAAAGAAAATATTAGACATTGTTTATACGACACTTTTAGATGAAGATTTAGAAAGAGATAATAAAGAATTTTTAAAATTAAAAGAATTACAACAAGAGTTAAGTTATGAAAATATAAATAATAAAATTATATCGTATAGTGTGTATAAAGAAAATTATTTAAAGCCTACTCCAGTTCATTTATTACGTGGTGGAAGTGATAGAACAACTCTTATCGTTTATACTGGTGGATCAACTGGGAAAGCTAAAGGAGTAGAACTTACTAATAAAAGTCTAGTTGCTATGGCTCATGGGGAAAAATATAGTAATTATGGCTATACATATCCTAAAAAATCTTTAAATGTTTTATATCCTTCGATTGCTTATTATTTAAATGCAACCTGTGGTTTAATGATATGCGGATTAACAGTTACACTTATACCTTACTTTGATGCACCTGATATTCCCAAGTATCCAATGTACGTTGAAGAGTATAAACCTCATTTTATTTTCTCAGGGCCTATTTTACTTCAATTATTAGCAATGTCTAATGTTAAAGATTTAAGTTATCTATTAAATCCTATAAGCGGTGGAGATAAATTAGATGTATCAAATGAGATAATGTATAACAATATATTAACCGAAAGAGGTGCTAAGTCAATTCAGCAAGGATATGGAACAAGTGAAGTAGCAGCTATTGCAACTTGTAATCCAATGGAACCAAAAAAAGTTGGGAGTATTGGTATACCAATGATAAATGTAGATATTGCTATATTTGAATATCAAACAGATAAAGAACTACCATATGGTAAAGATTTAGAAGGAGAAATATGTATATCTGGTCCAACTGTTATGAAAGGATATTTAAATAATCCTCTTGCAACTAAAAATACTTTAATGAAGCATAGTGATGGGAAGTATTGGGTTCATACTGATGATATGGGTGTAATGGATAGTGATGGTTATATTTATCATAGAGGAAGATTAAAAAGAATGTTAACGAGGAGTGGTAATAAACTATGGCTAACCGATTTAGATGAAAAGGTTATGGGAACAGGTCTTGTTGCTAGTTGTTGTTCAGTAAAACTTGATGATATTAATGAAAGAGAAGTACCTGTTGTTCATGTTGTTTTAAATGAAGGTGAAGATGAATTTGAAGTAATAAGTAAATTAGATAGTTATATTAAAGAAAATTGTCCACCATTTTATTTACCAAAATATTATATTATTAAAGAATATTTACCTTATACTAAAGTTAATAAAAAATTAGATTTTAAATCTTTAGAAAAAGAAAATATATTAGATGAAGATGAATTTATAATTAATGGTAAAATAATTAAACCAAGAAATAAAATAAAAAAATTAATTTAAGAATATTAGAGAAATCTAATATTTTTTTTAAATTAAATTAAAAGGAATTGAAAAAATAATTAATATTTCGTATAATGGTAATAGAAATTAGGAGGACTGTATGGAAAGTTTTTATTTTACTGTATTTGGAATGGTATTTTGTATATTATTAATGATTATTTATTTTCCTAAGAAAAAAGTTAATTTTTTGGAAAATAGAATGTATGGATTAATAATTGTAATAAATTTTTTAAGTTGTTTAACTGAAACTTGGACTTATATATTGGTAACTAAAGGTGTAGATCCATACGATTCAACTTATTTAATGGCTTTAAAAATATTATTTATATTTTTACTTGGTTGGATATATTTCTTTACTATTTATATTTTAATTGTTACTTTAAAAGAAAAGAAAAATATTAATGATTTAAAACAATTAATTAAAAATTCAATTTTATTATTTCTTTTAATAACGGCTATAGATATATTTTTCTTACCAATTACGGTTACTAAAGTTGGACAAATGTTGTTGCCTTCTGGACCAGCAGTTAACTTAATTTATTTGTTTGTTGTAATCTGTGTTTTAATAATGCTAGTAATATTCTTTAAAAATATTAAAAATATGCGTGATAAAAAGTATATACCTCTTTATTTATTAATAGTTGCTTTTGGAGTAATAGTTTTAGTTCAAAATTTATTTCCAGAATTGTTAATTATAAATGCTGCTTTTGTTTTTATAACTTTTGTTATGTATTTTACAATAGAAAATCCCGATGTAAAGATGATTGAAGAATTAACTAAGAATAGAGTGTTAGTTAATCAAACTATTGAAGATAAATCAAATTTCTTATTCTTAACATCTAGTCAATTAAAAAAACCGGTTGATGATATAAAAAAATTAGCTGATGATTCAATTAAATTAGATAATGTTGAAACATTACAAGAAAATTTTAAAGAAATTAGTAATTTAAGTCATAATTTATCAGTAATTGTTAACAATGCTATGGATATATCTAGTTTAACTAATTCAAATATTAAAATGATACCGGAAAAATATAATTTAAAAAATTTACTTACTAAAATAAGATTACTTGAAGAAAAGAAAATTTCCAATGAAGTGGAATTTCGATTTAATATAAGTGAAAATATACCCGAATATTTATATGGTGATTCTAAATTATTAGAACAAATAATTATATCACTACTTGAAAATGCTATTAAATATACTAAATCAGGTTTTATTGAATTGAGACTTACTAGTATTGTTAAATATGATATGGCAAGATTAATATTTACGGTAGAAGATTCAGGACTTGGTATTTCAATTGATAAAGTAAATGAATTATTAATGGTTGATACAGAACTTACTAATGAAGAATTAAAACGTCTAGAAACAAATAATGTTAATGTTAATACGATAAAGAAATTAATATCAAAATTAGGTGGTTATTTTACTATCAAAAGTGAAGTAGGAAAAGGAAGTGAAATAAAATTTGTAGTTGATCAAAAAATTATTGTTGATAATTCTATAAATATTAATAATATAACTACTAAAAATAAAGTTTTAATAGCGAGCCAAGATAATGATTTAATGCATAGAATGATGAATATTTTAGATAATAAAGGTTTTGATATAGAAACATCTATTTATGCAAATGATATATTAGATAGAATTAGATTAAAAGAAGAATATGTATATATATTTATAGATGATAATATGGATAAAAGAGCTATTGAAGTATTAAAAGAGTTAAAGAAAAATTCTAAATTTAAATCAAAAGTTATTGTTATACTTGGAAGCGATATGGAATTAATTAAAGAACATTTTATAGAAGATGGTTTTGATAATTACATTATGAAAGATAATTTAGAGAAGGAAATAGAAAGAGTTTTAGAATAGACTCTTTTTTGTATATAAAAATATATTATGGGGAAAATATAGGTGGTGATATTGTGAATAATATTTTATTTATGAGTATAAAGGGGAGTATTGCGGTTATTTATTTGTTTTTAGTTATAAAGTTACTTGGAAAAAAACAAATAAGTGAACTTAATATTTTTGATTATATAATAGGATTATCACTTGGAAATATTGCTGCTGAAATGACTGTAAATGATGATATAGCAATCATTGAAGGATTAGTTTCTATGAGTGTTTATGGAATATTTAGTTTGTTTGTATCATTTGTAACAGAAAAAAGTATCTTTGCTAGGCGATTAATTACGGGAGAACCTGTGATTATTATGGAAAATGGTAAGATAAGTAGAGAACAATTAAAAAAGTGTAAGATTGATATAAATGATTTACTTCAAGATGCAAGAGAAAGTGGATATTTTGATATAAGTGAAATTAACTATGCAATTATGGAGCCTTCTGGTAAAATTAGTTTTCTTCCCAAAAATAAGTATCATCCAGTAACACCTAGTGATATGAAATTAAAAATTGATAATAGAGGTATAACTGCTAATTTAATATTAGATGGAAATATAATGGAAAATAATATTAAAACTATTGGTCATGATAAAAATTGGCTTATTACAAGACTAGCAAAAGAAGGCTATAATAATCCAGAAGAATTATTACTAGTAACTTGTGATAATAAAGAAAAATTAACTATTTATAAAAAAGATGAGAAAATAGATTATAAAGTATTAGAATAGTTCATAGTTTGATACAGTATATAATATATTAATTTTACAAATAAATTCACATTTATGTTGAATTTTTTTTTGGTTTATGCTATATTATGTACGAAGTAATTTGTTACTTCAAAACTTTCTTGGCTCTTAGGAGTCCATTAGTCCAAAAGGAGGTGTTAGGATGCGTAATTATGAACTTATGTTTGTAATTAAACCAACTCTAGAAGAGGAAGCAACTAAAAATGTTGTAGAAGGCATTAAAAAAATGCTTAGTGAGCAAAAAGCTAAAATCGTTTCTGAAAAGAATATGGGAAGACGTGAACTTGCTTACGAAGTACAAGGATTTAAAAATGGTAGCTACTTCTTAATTACTGTAGAAGCAGAACCTGCTGCAGTTAAAGAGTTTGATAGAATTGCAAACATTAACGAAGATATAATTAGACATATCGTAGTTAAAGTAGATTAAAGGAGTAAAAATGAATAAAGTATTTTTAGTAGGAAGATTAACCAGAGATCCAGATTTAAGATATGGAGCAAGTAATAATGCTGTTATGCGTTCATCCATTGCTGTTGATAGACAATTTACTAATCAAAACGGAGAGCGTGAAGCAGATTTTATTAATATTGTTGCTTTTGGTAATCGTGCTGAAACAATGAAAAAATATTTAACAAAAGGAAGTCAAATTGCTGTTAGTGGTAGAATTCAAACCGGATCATATGATGATAAAGATGGTAAGAGAATTTATACAACTGATGTTGTAATCGATGAATTTCAATTTTTAGATTCTAAAGGAAGTAGACAAGCTTTAGAAAATGATTCTTCATCTAATTTTAATAATCAAACATCAGATAGTCAATCAAATCTTACTCCTTATGATTTCTCTGATACTACAAATAATACAAATAGTAGTGATGAATCAGATCCATTTAAGGATTTTGGAGATAAAATTGAAATAGATGACAGCGATTTACCTTTCTAGAAGGAGGATAAAATGGCAGAATTTTATAGAAAAAAGAAAAAAGTATGTTATATGTGTACAACTGGTAAAGATATTAACTATAAAGATGTTGAAATCTTAAAAAAATATATAAATGATAAAGGTAAAATATTACCTCGTCGTGTAACTGGTGCATGTGCTAAACATCAAAGATATATTGCTACTCAAATTAAAAAAGCTCGTGCTATAGCATTACTTCCATTTACAAATAAGTAGGAATAAGAATTTTATATTCCTATTTTTTTTATTTAATGATATAATACTTATATATATTTATTTACAAGGAGGGTACTATGCAAGTTATATTTTTAAAAGATGTTAAAGGTCAAGGAAAAAAAGGGGAAATAAAAGAAGTAAGTGATGGCTATGGAATGAATTTTTTAATTAAGAAGGGATTAGCTATTAAGAAAACAGAAGGAAGCCTAAATAAATTAAATAAACAAAAAGAAAAAGATAAAGAAATAGATTTAGAAAATAGAAAAGATGCAGAAGAATTAAAGAAAAAATTAGAAAATATTACCTTAAAATTTAAAGTAAAAACAACCAATGGTAAAATGTTTGGAAGCATTAGTACAAAACAAATAAAAGAAGAACTTTTAAAACTTGGATATAATATTGATAAAAAACAAATAGAAAATCAATTAATTAATTCACTTGGTATGCATATTATTAAAGTAACTTTATATAAAGACATAGTATGTAATTTAAAAGTTCATACAGAGGAGTAATTTATGTTAAGAAGTGTACCTAATAGTATTGAAGCTGAAAAAGCGGTTTTAAGTGCAATATTCTTATCTAAAAGTGCTCAGGATTTGGCTTTTGAAACGCTTTCTGAAAGTTCATTTTACTATGATAATAATAAAAAAATCTATATTTGTTTAAAAAGTTTATATGATGCAAATATTCCTATAGATATGACAACAATTACTAATGAACTTAAAAATAAAGGTTATCTTGAGGAAATAGGTGGGGTAATTTATCTAACTGAAGTATTAAATACCGAGTCAACCGCTGCTAATATTAATTATTATTTAAAAATTGTTAATGATGATAGTCTACTTAGACGTTTAATTGAAGTGTCAAATGAAGTTAATCAAATGGGATATGAAACTGATAAAGATGTATCAGAAACTCTTGATGAAGCTGAAAGAAAAATATTAAGTATTGTTAAAGATAGACGTTCAACGGAGTTTAGAACGATTAAAGATGTTGTTAATAGTGTTCAAAGAAATTTACAAACATTAGCAGAAACTAAAGGTGATATTACTGGTATTGCTACTGGATGGAGTGATTTTGATAAAATAACTTCGGGACTTCACGAGAATCAATTAATTATAATTGGAGCACGTCCTGCAATGGGAAAAACAGCTTTTGCTTTAAATTTGGCAACTAATGTTGCTATATCATCAAAAAAGTCTGTTGCTATATTTAACTTAGAAATGGGTGCCGAACAACTTGCTAATCGTATGTTATCAAGCCTTGGTCAAATTGAAGGCTATAAATTTATGAGTGGTAAGTTTAACAACAATGATTATGTTAAATTTAATGAGGCTTTAAGTCAACTTGAAGATACTAATCTTTTTATCGATGATACACCAGGTATAACCATTGGAGAAATTCGTTCTAAATGTCGTCGTTTAAAAAGCTCTTCAAGTGGTTTAGATTTAGTTATAATTGACTATTTACAATTAGTATCTGGTGGAAAAAATTATGGTGCTAATCGTCAACAAGAAGTTTCAGATATTTCTAGATCATTAAAAATGCTTGCTATGGAATTAGAAATTCCCGTTATTGCTCTTTGTCAATTATCACGTTCAGTTGAAGCAAGAGAGGATAAGAGACCTTTAATGAGTGATTTACGTGAATCTGGTTCAATTGAACAAGATGCCGATATTGTTGCTTTTTTATATCGTGATGATTATTATAATAAGTCTGCTAGAACTGATAATAATACCAGTGTTAGTGAACTTATTATTGGAAAGCATAGAAATGGTTCAACCGGAACAATTAATTTGTTATTTAAGAGAGATATGAGTACATTTTTAAACTTTACAGCTGAAGCAAATATAAGTGTTGAAAGGAGTGAAGAGGTTGGATAATAATATAAATAATAAAAAAAATAATAATACTTTAATAATAGGTATTGTTATATCTTTAATTTTAAGTGTTGGAATTACATTTTTTAGTAGTAGTGATGTTTTAAGTAAGTCAAAAGTACCAATTGAAGCATATAGAGTATATCTAAAAGGAGAAAGCATTGGTTTAATTCAATCAGATAAGGAATTATATAATTATATTAATCATATGCAAAAGGAATTAATGGATAAGTATAAGGTTGATAATGTATATATTCCAAATGATATAAATGTTGAAAAGGATATTACTTATGAAGAAAATATTACATCAATTGAAAGTATTTATAATATAATGAATGAAAAAGAACCATTTACGATTAAAGGTTACAAAGTATTAATTGATAAAACTAATGCAACCGATTACGAAAGTGAAGGAGAGACGGAAGAAGAAAAAAACAATAAGGAAAAGAAAACGTATATAAATATTTTAGATAAAGAAATATTTGCTAATGCTGCTAAAAAAGTCGTTTTATCATTTGTATCTGAAGATGAATTTACTGATTATGAAAATGAAGTTCAAAAAAGTATAATTGATACAGGAGAATCATTAGAAAATTTATATATTGATGCTAAGATTACTTATACTGAGAGCTTTCTTCCTGTTAATGAAAAAATATATACTAATGAAAATGATTTAACAGAATATTTATTATTTGGTAAAAATCAAAATATGTCTACTTATACTGTTCAAGATGGAGATACGTTAGTAAGCGTTGCTGAAGCTAATAAAATGAATGTTAATGAAGTTTTAATTGCTAATGCTAATTTAAAAAGTAGTAATGCCCTTCTTTATGCTGGTCAAAAATTAACAGTTGGAATACTTGATCCAGTTTTTCAAACAGTAAAAGAAATTCATAAGGTTGAAGATCAAACGGTTGCTTATAAAACAGAATACATCTATGATAATAGTCAATTAGTAGGATACCAAGCAACTAGAACAGCTGGAAGTAATGGAGTAAATCGTATTACTCAAAAGATTAAGGAAGTAAATGGTGAGATAGTGACGGCTTTAATTTCAAGTACTGAGGAGTTAAAACCAGTTGTAAATGAAATAATTGTAAAAGGTGGAAAACAACCAACTATAGTTTCGGCTGGTAATTGGGGTTGGCCAACCAATATTCCGTATATTATTTCTAGTCAATTTGGATGGCGTTGGGGACGACTTCATAGTGGTGTTGATATATCCGGAACTGGTTATGGTTCACCAATATATGCAGCTAAACCAGGAGTAGTTGTTGATATTGGCTATAATGGCTTATCAGGAAATTACGTGCAAATTGATCATCAAAATGGTTATTATTCAAGATATGCTCATATGGTTACAATTTCACCTTATGTTAAAAAAGGTGATTATGTAGTAATGGGACAAACAATAGGAGACATGGGTTGTAGTGGTAATTGCTATGGTACACATTTACACTTTGAAATATGGAGAGGTGCTCCATATAATGGTGGAGAAGCGATAAATCCATTATTGTTCTACTAATGGAAGCAATAATTCTGGGAAGTGGATCAAAAGGAAATTCGACATTACTTTTAACAGATACAAAAAAAATTTTAATTGATGTAGGATTTTCTTATCCTAAGACTAAAATGATTTTAGAAAATCATGGTTATACATTTAAAGATATAGATTTTATTTTAATAACTCATGAACATAAGGATCATATTGCAGGACTTGCTTCAGTTGTAAAACATTCTAAAAAAAATGTTTATATTCCAATTGAAATGTATAAAGCCATCAATAAAGCAATTGATAAAGATTATATTATAACTATTGATGAAGAACAGTTTCAAATAGATGATTTAAAAATTAGATTTTTACATACTTCTCATGATGCTCTTTATCCAGTTGGTTTTGTAATAGAAGATACAACTTCGCTTCTTTATATGACGGATACTGGTTATATTAGTAAAAAGAATCTTTCTTATATGAAAAATAAAAATATATATATAATAGAAAGTAATCATGACCCAAAAATGTTAATGGATGGTCCTTATCCTTATATTTTAAAACAAAGAGTAATATCGGATACGGGACACTTATCAAATGAAATGACTGGTAAATATTTAAATGAATTAATTGGTGATAATACCAAACAAATAATTTTAGCACATTTAAGTGAAACCAATAATTTAGAAGATTTAGCAATTAAAACGGTAAGTGATTTGATAGATAATAGAGTAGAAGTTAAAGCAGCAAGACAAAATGAAGATATGGTGGTACGTATATGATAAAAATAATTTGTGTTGGAAAAATAAAAGAGCAATATTTAAGAGATGCTATAGATGAATATACTAAAAGACTTAATAAATATACTAAGTTAGATATAGTAGAACTTATAGATGTAGATTATGATTTGAAAAAGACTTTAGAAGTTGAAAGAGATAGTATTTTAAAAAACATAAAAATAACTGATTATAATATATTACTAGATTTAAATGGACATGAGTTAAATAGTATAGAATTTGCTTATAATATTGATAAAATAAGACAAGTGAATTCCAATATTAATTTTATTATAGGTGGTTCATATGGTGTACATGATGATATAAAAAAAATAGTTAGTGAAAGAATTTCTTTTTCTAAACTAACATTTCCTCATCAACTATTTAGAGTAATATTATTAGAACAAATATATAGAAGTTTTAAAATTTTAAATAACGAAGAATATCATAAATGATATTTTTTTTATATAAAACAGAGTTACTAGTATTTAGTAACTCTGTTTGCAAACCATACACCATAAGCTGGGAAGTTAACAACACTAACCGGATTTAGATTATGTGCTTCAAATTGAGACCAATAGGTATAATCTCTTAAATATAAACCTGTTGCAACAGCAAAGTGTAAGTGTTGACCAGTTGTACATTTATCATAACTCCAAGTTGAAGAATCACCACCCATTGTAGCAATTACTGTATTTTGATCAACATAATCTCCAACTTTAACATTAACAGTTTTTAAATGATAATATCCAGTTGTATAATAAGTTCCATTAACATTATGGTGAACAAATATTTTAGTTCCACCACAACTTTGATACCATTGAATTGAAGCAACTGTTCCAGGTGCAGCAGCATATATTTTGGTATCGCCTCCAGAAATATCTATACCATAATGATAAGTACAAACATTTCTTCCTTGAGTTTGATTCCAATAACAACGTGATCCATAATTGCTAGTAATACGTCCATTAGTAACAGGTCTTATGAATTTACCAGAAAAAGGAATCTTACCACAACTATTGATATCTTCATCAAGTTCACACTTTAATTCTTTTTCATAATGATAAACAGCTTTTTCTTGAGCAGATATTTCTTCATCAATTGACATACTAATTTCAGATATATTTTTTATTTCACTACCTAATTTTTCAAATTGAACTTCTAATTCTTTTTGTTTTGCTCCTAAGCTTTCAATTTCATTTTTTAGATTAACTTGCTTTTCTTTGTTTTTAACAATAGTATCATTATATTCATCCATTAATTTATCGTTATATGATACTAGTTGACCAGATACTGCACTTCTATAAATAAAATCGGTAATATCCTTAGAACCAAATATATATTCAAGATAAGCATTTTCTCCATTAGATACTTGTAGAAAGTGAATAATTTCTTTAATCTCTAATTCTTTTTCTTTAATTTTATCATTTAAATCATTTATTTCTTCAGTTAATTGTTTAATAGTATTTTCACTTTCGGTTATCTTATTGCTTGTGGCTTTAATATTATTATTAATTGTATTTCTTTCTTGTTCCGTTAATTTTTTTTGGCTTTCATTATTTGCTTTCTTTTGCTTTAAAGCAGCAAGTTCATTTTTTAAATCTCTTAAGGTTTTAGCATTAGCATTTGGTGTTATTAAAAATAAACTTATAACTGCTAGTAATATATATAATTTTTTAATTTTCATATAGACCTCATACTTTTCTTTAGTTAATTATATCATAATTATAAAAAAAATAGAAGACCTAATCTTCTATTTGTCCATCGATATGGTAATATTTTTTATATTTTCGAAATTGATTTAAGTTTCTAAGTATTAAATATTTAAGTCTTAATATGCTCATATCTCTTTTATAAAATAAAGAATGACATACTTTTCCTTCTTTTATTAATTTTTTAACAAGTTTAACTTTTTCTTTATCTTCAACATAATCGATAACTATTTTTTTAGGTATAACATGCCAAAAATAAGGTTCTTTTACTAATATTAAGTCTTTTTCAATACCATTTACAAAAGAATCAACGATATATTTAGCAACATTATAACCACTTCCTGTATTACGATAATGACTTCTTCCTTGACGAATATTTATTTCAAAGATTTTAATTTTACCATCCCGTTCATCATATTTAAGGTCGCAGTCACACCATCCTTGATAGCCAATACTTTCTAATAAATCTTTGATTTTTAACATTAATTCTTCATTATAAACCGTAATAGTTGCAGCATTAGAACCAAGTCCTTTAGGAGTATGTTCTTCAAGTAAAACATTTCCTAAATTCATATATTCTACTTTTTTATTTTTAGAGCAAAATACATGTAAATCATACATACTATTATCATTACCTGGTATTTTATCTTGAATAATCATATTACCCGTATAACCAGCATCATATATTTTTTTTAAGGTGTTATCAAGTTCTTCTTTTGTATGAATTGTATAAACTTTGTATTGACCAGTAAATGATGCTTTAAAATAAGCTACCGAATCACTTGGTTTTAAGATAACAGGATAAGAAAAATCTAATTTAAAATCTAAACTATCTCCTTTTTTATAAACAAAAGTTTTAGGATGATCAATATTATTTTTATCACATAATTCATAAAAAGTTTCCTTTAAGACAATATTATTTAAAGTATCTATATCTGTATAAGGCATGATAAATTTATCTTGTAATTTATCTTTATTATTTACAATTAAACGGACATAGTGATCAGCACACCCAATTAATATTAATTTTTTATTCTGTGGTTTTAGTTCTTCATATAAATTATTTAAAGTTTTTAAAAAAACATCAGTTTCATCTAAATTATCAACTTTTCTAAAATCAATTATCTTAGAATGATTTATAACTCCTGATGTTAGTCTTGCTAAGACTATTGATTTAATATTATATTCCTCATGAAAAGCTCTAGCCATACTATAAACATTAATATCACTTGCTAGTAATATTGGAATAAATTCATACTTCATAAACTACCTCCATCATTTATTCAAATTTATTATAACACGTATTTTAAAATTTATTTTATTTTTCTAATATTTTAATTTCATTTTGACAATTTTTTAAAATTTGATAATATATAATTAAAGTAGAGGAAATAATATGGAAATAATTAATAATTTTTTATGGAGTATAGCAACAATTTTATTAGTTTTATCAGGTATTTATTTTGCTTTTAAACTAAAATTTCTTCATTTGAATTTTAAAAAAATGCTTAAAAGTTTAAAAAGTGATAATAATAAATTAGGTATTTCTCCCTTTGAATCTTTAAGTGTATCACTTGGAGGTTGTATTGGAGTAGGATCTTTAGCTGGAATTGCTTTAGCTATTTTTAAAGGCGGAGTAGGTACTATTTTTTGGATTTTATTATCTTGTTTAATAATTGCACCTAATTCAATTGTAGAAAATGCTTTAGCTTTAATGTATAGAGAAAAAAATAATAATAGTTATATTGGAGGACCAGCTTATTATATAAAAAAAGGATTAGGTTATAAAAAAATAGCAATTTTATATTCTATTATTGTAATACTAGCTTATCTTTTTGGCTTTTTAACTATTCAATCAAATACGATTGCTAAATCTATAACCTTTCTTTATAATGTTCCTAGTATTTTAATTGGAATTATAATTGGAATTTTATCTTTTTTAATTATCAGAAAAGGTTTAAAAGGAATTGCTAGGTTTTCTTCAATTTTTGTCCCACTTATGGGAATAATATATTTATTAGTTGCTATGTTGATAATAGTAAAAAACATTAATTTAATGCCAGGTATCTTAAGTAATATTATTCATGAAGCTTTTAATACAACTTCACTTAAATACGGAATTTTATCATCTATTATAATTGGTATTGAAAGAGGAATATTTGCCAGTGAAGTTGGAACTGGTACCAGTGCTATAGCATCAGGATCAAGTAACTTGGATAAGCCAATTAATCAAGGATTAGTTGGAGTAATAGGATGTTATTTTACAACTTTTGTTATATGTTTATCAACTGCTTTAATAATTTTAACTAGTAATTATAATCCCAATAATTATACCTTAGTAAATGGTATAGAGATTACTTTAAATGCTCTAGTATATCATTTAGGAACATTTGGAAATATTGTTTTATATTTTTGTTTAATAGCATTTTCCTTTTCAACTATTATTTCAGGATACTACTATGTTGAAAGTAATTTAAAATTTCTTTTTAAGAATATATCAAATAAAGTAATTACATTGTTAAAAATATTTACTTGTTTCCTTCTTTGTCTTGCTTCGATTATAAGTCCTGATTTTATTTGGAATACATGTGATATATTAGTTGCTATCTTAATTATTATTAATGTCAATTGTCTATTAAATTTAAAGAAAGATGTTATAATTGAATTAGAAGTGAGGTAGTATCGTGGAAAAAATTGAAATTATTGGAAATGATTGGGATATAGTTTTACAAGATGAATTTAAAAAAGAATATTTTTATAATTTATTAAAACATGTTCAAGGTGAATATAAAAGAGTAACAGTATTTCCACCTAAAAATGAAGTATTTAAAGCATTTAGGTATACAAGTTATAAGAATTTAAAAGTTGTAATACTAGGACAAGATCCTTATCATGGGATAGGTGAAGCAGAAGGACTTAGTTTTTCAGTTAAAAAAGGTATTAGAAAGCCACCTTCTTTAAATAATATCTTTAAAGAATTACATGATGATATGGGATGTACTATTCCACCTGATGGATCATTAGTTTCATGGGCTAAACAAGGAGTATTATTATTAAATGCTGTTTTAACGGTAATAAAAGATCAAGCTGCAAGTCATAAAAATATTGGCTGGGAAGAATTTACTGATAATGTTATCAAAAAAATAAATGAAAAAGACGAACCAGTTGTGTTTATTCTTTGGGGAAGTTTTGCTCGTAGTAAAAAGAAATATATTACCAATCCTAAACATTATATAATAGAATCTGCTCATCCATCACCATTTTCAGCTTATAATGGTTTCTTTGGTTCACGTCCATTTTCTAAGACTAATGACTTTTTAATTAAAAATAATTTAGAGCCAATTGATTGGCAAATAAATTAAATATAATGAATTTTTTTCATTATATTTTTTTTATACATTAAAAAAAATATTTGTCGATTAGATTAATTTATAAAAAATAGTAATTTACATATAGTATATATGGAGGAATTATATGCAAGAGAACTTTTCAGAAGAACTACGTAAGATATTAAAAAATGCTAAACGAGAAATGCAAGAATTAAAGCATCCTTTCGTTGGAAGTGAACATTTAATACTTAGTATTTTAAAAAATAAAGATTTAAATATTACTTTAAAACTTAAAGAATATCATATTACCTATGATAATTTTCGATAAGAACTTATTAATACAATTGGAATAGGAAATAGTTTGAATAATTATTTTATATATACTCCTATGTTAAAAAGAATTATAGAAAATGCTATTATTGATACTAAAGAAAATGATGATATAGAAGTTACTCCTAATAATATATTTTTGGCTATTTTAGAAGAAGGGGAAGGAATTGGAATAAGAATCCTTAATAATTTAGGAGCAAATATAGATGAATTATATCAAGTTTTTTTAGAAAAGGAGAATGATGAACCAAAAAGTAGCAAGAAAAGTAGAAAAAAATTATTGGTCTATGAATATGGAATAGATTTAGTTGAAATGGCTAAAAGTGGTAAAATCGATCCAGTTATAGGACGTGATGCAGAGACTGAAAGATTAATAGAAATATTACTTCGAAAAAATAAAAATAATCCTTTATTGTTAGGGGATGCAGGGGTTGGAAAAACGGCGATTGTAGAGAATTTAGCTTTAAAAATTTTAAAACATGAAGTACCAACAGAACTAGAAAATAAAAAAATATTATCAATTTCGATGTCTAATTTAGTAGCTGGAACAAAGTATCGTGGTGAATTTGAAGAAAAAATAGAAAAAATAATTCGCGAGATAGAAAATAATCCTGATTTAATAATATTTATAGATGAGATGCATTCAATTGTTGGTGCTGGAGGAGCTGAAGGTGTAATTGATGCTGCTAATATCTTAAAACCAGCTCTGGCTAGAGGTAAATTCAAACTAATTGGAGCTACTACCTTAAATGAATATAAAGATACTATTGAAAAAGATAAGGCTTTAAATAGACGTTTTCAAACTATTTTAATTAAAGAACCTAATCTTGAAGAGACTAAATATATATTAGAACATATTAAAACTATTTATGAAAATTTTCATAAAGTAGTAGTTAATGAAAAAATAATAGATGCTATTGTAAATCTTAGTGATAAATATATTTTTAATCGAAAAAATCCTGATAAATCAATAGATATTTTAGACGAAGCCTGTACTAAAAGATCCTTAGTCAAAGATAAAGATACTTTAAAATTAGAAAACTATATAGGAAAACTTAAAAAAATTGAAAAAGAAAAAAATAATTATATAATTAATCAAAATTTTGAACAAGCCGTTAAATTAAAAGAAGAAGAAATAATTTTAGAAGATAAAATAAATAAGTTAAATATTAAATTTAAACAAAGAAAAGAAGTAAAACTAGAAGATGTGAAAGATGTCTTAAAATCTAAAACCAATATACCAATTTATGAGATAGATAAATATAATACAAATAATTTATTAAAACTAGAAAAAAAGTTAAAAGAACAAATAATAGGTCAGAATGAGGCTATTAGTAAATTAGCATATGAAACTATTAAAATAAAAATGGGCTTAAAAAACACTAGTAAACCTTTGTCTTTCTTATTTGTTGGTAAAAGTGGAGTAGGTAAAACTGAACTTGTTAAAGTATATGCTAATTTATTAAAAGCTCATTTAATTAGAATAGATGCATCAGAATATAATGAATCTCATTCCATAAGTAAAATAATTGGCTCGCCTCCAGGATATGTAGGATTTGAAAATGTAAGTGTTTTAGATGAAGTTAAAAATAATCCTAATTCAGTTATCTTAATTGATGAAATAGAAAAAGCAAGTTCTAGTTTTATTAATTTATTCTTACAAATATTAGATGATGGTTTTATAACAAATTCTAGTTTAGAAAAAATATATTTTAATCATATTATTATAATTATGACTAGTAATCAAGCATCAAACATTAATTCAATAGGTTTTAACAATAATAAAGATATTATTATAAAGAATACTCTAAAAGAAGTATTTACTACTGAATTTTTAAATAGATTAGATTTTGTTATTAATTTTAATGATTTAACTAAACAAGATATAAAATTAATTATTGAAAAAGAATTATATAAAGTTAAAAATAAATTTAAAAATCAAAAAATAGAATTAGTAATACAAAAACAGGTAGTTAATGACATAATAGCTATGTCAAGTTATGAACAATATGGAGCAAGACAAATAAAAAAGATAATTGAAGATAAAGTTGATAATATTGTTATAGATAATCTTTTAATAAATAACAAAAAAATAGAAATAAGTCATATTTAATATTTACAATTAAATCTTTTAATGATATTCTATTATTAGAATGGAGCGTTAAAATGATAGAAAGTTTAATAAAAAAATATAATGATGATGAGAAATTTTTACCAGAGATAATAGTTAGTCTTGAAAAAATGAATGTTGAAGAATTGATTTCTATTTATTTAGGATATTCAAGTTCAGTTTATTTTGTTAAGTATCCAAATATATCAAACGTATTAAATTTAATGTGTGATAAAATTGTGGAAAGATTAGATAAATTATCTATTTTAAAAGTTATAGAAATATATACAGATATTTATCTTAGGACTTTAAAGAATAATGAAAGAATTGGAGATAATCGTGATTTGATTGAGCAAAAAAAAGAATTTTTAGACGATGATGATAGTATTACTGAGGAAGCAAAAAGACTAGGGGCTAGTCGTGAAGATGTTTTAAATAATATTCTTTTAAAGATAAATAATCTTCAAAAGGATTTGGAAATTTTTGAATTATCATTAAAATATATTGATATACTTCAAACTAAAATATTTAATTATCTTGATATAAAATTAAAGTCTTTATCAGGAATTGAACGAGAAGAAGTAATAGGATATTTAGATAAGACAATAAAGGAAAATGAAGAAGAAATAAAAAGACGTGATGATATACTTCATAGTGAAGAAAAACTTAGATTATTACTTAATTATGGTCAATATGGAAATTCTATTTATCAGGTTCGTTCTAATATAGATCCAACGGAATTAAAAATTAAAAATGAAGATATATATAAAAGTTTGCAAGCAATTGTTTTAGAACCTACTATTAAAAAATAATAAATAAGATACTTTAATAAAGTATCTTATTTTTCTTCAGTATTTAAAAATATGGTATAAATTATTTGAAAACCAAGCAGTATACACATTAATATAAAGTTATTATTATAATAATAACGATTATTTATTATTTCTAATCTAGTTAAATTATAAGTAAAGTAAAATATTATAAAATAATAAAAATATATACCAATGTTTAATATATTATAAGATATAGTTGTAATAAATACCTTCTTTTTAGATAAAATTGATAAAATAATAAATATTGAATAAAGTAAACAGAATATAAAAAATATAGAACCATATATTTTCATAGTAAATATCTTATCAATTAAAAGAAATAAACATATTAAAAAAGGAATAAATAGAATAAATCTTAGATAGTAAATTATTTTACTCATACTTCATCCTTTAAAATTTGTTTAGTTTCCATTAAATATACATCACGAAAATCTTGGTTGAATTTTATAAGTTCTTTTTTTATTACATCAGGATATATTAATTTAGTATTTTTAATAGCTTTTCTAATATCTCTAATTGTTACTTCTTGTCGATTATCAAATGATGCGTAAGAAAATGCTGATTGCAGTATTGTAAGCGATATATCTGGATATCTAACTGAAGTTTCATAAACTCTTTTAAATTCAGTAGTTGCATCTGTTATAAAAGCCATTATTTTTTCTTTAATAAAATCACTATATTTCAAAGTAAGATTCATTTTTTTCTCAAATTTAGGATAAGTACCCATCATAATTTGGATAACCATTTCTCTATTTGGTTCAGCTACTTCAATTTTTTGGAAACGTCTTACAAAAGCTTTATCTCTTAAAATATATCTATCATATTCATCACTAGTAGTAGCTCCTATTAGTTTAACAGTACCTCTATCAATAACAGGTTTAAAAATATTAGCAAAGTCTAAAGTGTTTTCACCATTTCCAATTAAAGTATGAATTTCATCTATAAAGACCATGACTTTATCTAAAGTTTGAAGATTATCAACTATTTTTTGAATTTTTAATTCATTAGTTAAAGGATCAACTCCTGTTAAACTTGCTGTATTTAGTTTAAAAATGGTATACCCTTTTAAGGCATCAGGAACATTATTATTTTTAATTCTATATCCAAGACCTTCAACAATAGCGGTTTTACCAATACCAGGTTTACCAACTAAAATTGCTGATTTTTCAGGAGTAAGTAAAGTAACAATTAATTCTCCAATTTCTTTATCACGTCCAATGGCAGGATTAGTCAAATAGACTTTGGTACTAAAATTTTCTCCATATTGCTCAAGCAAACTAAATTTATTTTCTTTAGGTATTTCATCTGTTTTTGAAACATCTTCTTTTATTTCTTCTGAATCAGAAATTTCTTCATTACTAGAATTATCTTCTATTTGTTTACTAACATCTTCAATTTTAGTAATTAAATCATCTAAATTTTCAGGTTCATTATCATTTAATTTAATATCTACATTTTTATTTAAATAATTATCATCTAATGTTTCAATATCGCTATCACTTGTTTCTTTATTATTTGATATATCTAAAACTTCATCTTTAATATCAATAGTATCAAATAAATCCATATAGCCACCACCTTTATTAATTACATTATATCATAAATCAATTAAAAATAAAATAATTTTTCAAAAATAAAGATACTTACTTGCTAAAGTAACAAAAAATATGTATAATAATCTCGAGGTGTTGGTTATGCGAATAGTTGCTCTTACAAAAGACGAATTTGATAATTTTGCTTATAAGCATAAATATAGTACATATTATCAAACATCAAAATATGCTGATGTATCTAAATATGAAGGATTAAATACTTTTTATGTAGGATTTGTGGAAAATGAACAATTAGTTGGTGCAACTTTATTTTTATATAAAACAGTTTATTTATATTACAAATATGCTTATGCTCCACGAGGTTTTTTAATTGATTATACTGATAAAAAATTAGTTCATAATGTAACTATGGGACTTATTAATTTATTAAAAAAACAACATTATGCTTTTATTAAAATAGATCCGCCTGTAATTTGTTCTGAACGTGATAAAAATGGTAATATTATTTATTTTAGTAATGCAGTTAATGATATTCTAAATACTTTAAATAAAAATAAATATAAGCATCAAGGATTTAATAAGTATTTTGAAAATTATAAACCAAGGTTTGTAGCTTTTACTAGTTTACAAAGTGATTTAAAAACTATTTATGCTAAGATTTCTAATGATGCTAAGAAAATAATAGAAACCAGTACCAATGCTGGAGTAGAAATTGTTCAAGATAAAGATGGAAATATAGATGAATTGTATAAGTATATAGTTTTAAAAAATAAGAAAAGAAGAAAGAAATACTATACAGGACTATTTAATAATTTTGGAATTGATAATAAGATGGATATTTTCTTTATTAATATTAATACAGATAAATATTTAAATAATATGAAAGCAATGTATGATCAAGAATTAGCAGTTAATGAAAAATATGCTAATTTAGTTCAAGATACAAGTGTTCCTATGTCAGAAAAACAAAAAATTATTAATGAAAAGATGGAATCTGATAGGAAATTAAATTATTATAAAAATGAGCTTATATACGCAACTAATTTATCAAAAGAATATCCAGAATTTTTAACAATAGGAGCTGCCTTTACTATTAAACATAATAGAGGGGTTGAACTTATTATTGATAGTTATTTAGAAGAATATTTGAAATTTAATCCAAGATATGTTCTATTATGGGAATTAATTAAGAAGTATAAAAATGAAAATTTCTTGTACTTTAATTTAAATGCTGTAGTTGGTGATTTTAATAAAGAAGATTTAGGAAAGTTTAAGACTTTAAATAATATTAAATTACAATTTAATGCTACTGTTATGGAATATATAGGGGAATTTGATTTAGTTATTAATGAGAGAATATATAATAAGTTTAAATCTAAAATAGAAAAAAAATAACAAAAAAACTAAGATTTTCTTAGTTTTTTTAGTATTTAGATTTGTTTAAGGGTTCTATATGCCAATCTTCTTTATAATTTGAATATAGAAGTGGGAAAGTTAATCCAAACTTTTCAGCATTTTGATGTGCCCATCCCATACTTGGACAACTTGAATCAGTTCTAAAATATGAACAAATTGATCCATCTTGATTATAAAATTCTAAATCACTTGCTATTCCAAAACCATGAAGAGACAGACCAGGAGAAGCCGCTCTTCCAGGTGTCATGGTATTATAATAATTTATTTGAGTGTCATAAGTTCTACAACCTTGACTACTTATGGTAATTAAATAACCATTATTTCTAGCTTCTTCAATAAATCTTGTAAGTCTTGTATAAAAATAATTATTATATCCATAAGGATTATTATAACCATTATTTAGAGGGTCACTTGGACAAAACATACCAGAATAGGTATTAGTATTACCATAAACATATTTAGGATAATTAAATGTTCCATTAATTATATAAACATTATTTTGAATATTTGTATCTGTTTCGTTCAAAAAATTATCTTCTACTATAACTTTTGGTTCTTCTACAATACTATTTTTTTCTTCATTAACTTTTATAATATTGGCTTGTTTATAAACAGTACTTGTTAAAGTATTATTACTCTTATTAGTTAAAATATTATTTAAATAATTATTTTTTAATTCACTATCAATATCTTTATTTTGTAAAAAATTATAACTATTTTTATATTCGTGATAAATTTTAGGAGTAGCACTTAAATAACATATGTTATTACTAGTATTTAATGTGTTATGAAGTATTAAAGATAAGGTAAATAGAATTATTATATAAAAAATAGGTTTTATTCTTCTTTTAATATACCATTTATTTAATTTCTTTTTATTTTTTATTAAATTAATTAAATTTAGATAAAAGTATATAAAGGGTACAATAGTCATATTAATTGCTAAAATATATTTTAAATAGTAAGTAAATGTTAATAAATTTATATTATTGCAGGTAAACATAACATTCCCCCTTTAGGAGTACATATTATATCAAAAAAGTATGGAAAAGTAAAGCATTATATTTGGTATATTTAAACAAAAACACTTGCAAAAATAAGAAAATATGTTAATATATAGGTATATTTAACAAAGAAGTTTAATTTAAATATTAATTAATTTAAAGAGAGCTGACGGTTGGTGTAAGTTAGTAAAATTAATATGGAAGTTACATAAATGGAGTTAAAACGAATTCCCGCGTTAAGGATATAAAGTGTAAATCATTACAGAAATAAGGTGGTACCACGGTATTTTGTCGTCCTTATGTATGTAGTGATTTTTATTTTTAGAGGTGTGTATGATAAAAAGAATAATATTTGATTTAGATAATACTTTAATTATGTGGAAAGATGAGTATTTAGAAGCAATTAAGACAGCAATTAAAGAATATAAAATTGTTGATGATTATAAGTACCTTAGTGCTTTAATTGATGAATATGATAATGAATTCCGGTATTATGATAAAAAGTTAATGGTTGATTTTATAAATAAACATATTAAAAGTAAGATAACAATTGAATTTTTAGATAGATTTTTAAATTTATTTGGAAGTATGAGTGACAAATCAATAGAAGTGATAGATATTTTAGAATACTTAAGTAAAAAGTATGAATTAGTAGTTTTAACTAATTGGTTTAAAGAACCTCAATGTAATCGTTTAAAGAAAGCCAAAATTTATAAATATTTTAAAGAAGTAATCGGTGGAGAAGAATATATGAAACCAGATAAAAAAGCTTTTAAAAAAGCATGTGGATCCAATAAAATATCAGAATGTTTAATGATTGGTGATGATTATAATAAAGATATTAAAGGAGCACTTGAAGTAGGACTTTCAGTAATATATTTTAATTATAAAAAAAATGATAATCCATTACAGGTTAAAGAGATAAAAGAATTTAAAAAATTAAAGGAGGTATTATAATGAATATAAATGAATATTTAGATAGTACTAATTTATCAAAAATTGCAACAGTCGAGGACATTATTAAGTTATGTGAAGATGCTAAAAAATATCATTTTCCATGTATAATTGTGCCACCATATTACGTTGCATCAGCTGTTGAATATTTAAAGGATACAACAGTTTTCGTTGGAACAGTGGTAGGATTTCCTAATGGATATCAAACCAAAGAATCTAAGCAGTTTGAAGCTATTAATGCAATTGATGTTGGTGCTAAAGAAATTGATATGGTAATTAATATTAATGCTTTAAAGAATAAAGATTATGATTATATAAAAGATGAGATAGAATTAGTAAGAGATTCAATTGGTGGTAAAACATTAAAGGTAATAATTGAAAGTTGTTTATTAACGGATGATGAAATAGTTGAAATGACAAAGATATGTAATGAAACGTTTGTTCATTTTATAAAAACTAGTACAGGATTTGATAAAGCTGGTGCCAGTATAGAAGTAATAGATTTAATAAATAAACATAAAAATGAAGTATTGGAAATAAAAGCAAGTGGTGGTATTAAAACTAAAGAACAAGTTTTAGAATTTATTGATCATGGAGTAACGAGAATTGGTACTAGTCATGCTACGGAAATAATGGAGCAAGAATGAATTTAGTTAAATGGAATAAGTTATATAAAAATAATATGAGACTTGATAAAATATTTGTTGATAAGTATAAAGATGATAAAAGGTTATATGATAAAAATATAGTTGAATTAATGGTTGAGATAAGCGAATTTGTTAATGAAACAAAAGTTTTTAAATATTGGACAACCAAGAAACCAAAACAAGAAAAAATGTTAGAAGAATATGCTGATGTTATAACGATGATATTAACTTTTTATAGTATTTATAAATTAAAAATAAAAGAATATTATCCAAATATAGAGGAAACAGATATTTTAAAGTTGATTATGGAATTATATCAAAAGGTATATAAATTTTATGAACATAATAATAAAGAAATATTAGAAGAGATATTTTATTATACAATTTATATAGGTACACTTTTAGAATTTACGGAAAGTGACGTAATTGAAGCAATAGATAAAAAACAAAAAATAATAGAAGAAAGATTAAATAGTGATTATTAGGAGGGAAATAGAATGACATTATTTGAAGAATTAAAATGGCGTGGTTTAATCAAAGACCAAGCTGGGGAAGATTTAGAAAGAATTATTAATGAGAGGAATGCAACCTTTTATTGGGGAACTGATCCAACTGCAGATAGTTTGCATATAGGACATTATTCAAGTTTAGTAACAGCTAAAAGACTTGCTAAAGCTGGACACCATCCAATTCTTTTAGTTGGAGGGGCAACAGGACTTATTGGTGACCCAAGACCTACTGCTGAACGTGAAATAATTTCATATGAAAAAGTAGAAAAAAACCTAAATGGAATAAAAAAACAAGTAGAAGAAATCTTTACAGGACTAGATGTTGAAGTTGTTAATAACTATGATTGGACAAAGGATATGAGTATTTTAGATTTCTTACGTGATATTGGAAAATATATAAATGTTAATTATATGTTAAATAAAGATATCATATCAAGACGCCTTGAAACAGGAATAACTTTTGCTGAATTTACTTATACTCTTTTACAAGGATATGATTTTCTATATTTGTATGAACATAAAAATTGTATTATGCAAGTTGAAGGAAGTGATCAGTGGGGAAATATTACAACCGGAATTGAATTAATTAATAAAAAAATTGGAAAAAATGCTTATGCTTTTACAATGCCTTTAATATTAGATTCAAATGGTGAAAAATTTGGTAAAAGTGCTGGAAATGCTTTATGGCTTGATAAAAATAAAACATCTTCATATGAATTATATCAATACTTAATTAATTCAAGTGATGATAAAGTAGAAGAATATTTAAAAGTATTTACATTCCTTACACCTGATATGATTATAGATATTATGGAAAAACATAAAGAGATGCCAGAACTAAGACTTGCTCAAAAGACACTTGCTTCGGAATTTATTAAAGATTTAAGAGGAGAAGAAGAACTTAATAAATGTATACATATAAGTGAGGCATTATTTAAAGGGAATATTAAAGATTTAACTAAAGAAGAATTAGAAATGGCAATTAATAGTTTACAAAGTTATGAAATAAGTGATGATAAAAATATTGTAGATTTACTTGTTGAAGCTGAAATTTGTTCCAGTAAAAGAGAAGCGAGAGAATTCATTAATAATAACTCTATTAGTATAAATGGAGAGAAAATAAATGATTTAGAGTATATTATTTCTAAAAGCAATGCTTTATATAATGAATATACTGTAGTTAGAAAAGGTAAAAAGAAGTATTTTGTCATTAGACATTGTTAAATTGGTTGTATAAATTAAAAAAAAATGATATTATTAACATGGTGATAAAGTATGCTTATATCAAATGTAATATGTGAAACAACATCATTTTTAAGAATACTATTATTTTTAAATATAGCAAGACGTTTGTTATTTATAGTAATGCCTATAGTTTTAATTTTAGTTTTAACAATTCGGACTTTTAAAAATATAGTAAAAGCAGAAGAAAATTATCGAGAATATATAAATGATTCACTTAAAAAGATAGGAGCTGTTGTAATAATATTTTTTATTCCAACAGTAGTTAATATAGTTATGTCTTTAATTGGAAATGAAATTAATTATAATTATAAAACGTGTTTATCGAATGCCAATCTTAGTAAAATAGAGTATTATAAGGGTGTTGAAGAAAAAGTATTGGATGTTAAAGATTTAATAGATAAAGTCAAAAGGATGCCTACTACTGAAAATTTAACTAAAGCTGAAAATGCAGTTTCTTCTTTATATGGAGTTGCTAATGGAATGATTATAGAAGATTTAGAATATAGTTTAGCATCTATTAGAAGTAAAGTGGTTATGAGTGATGATGAATTTGTTTGTATGTCTAAGGGTGGCATATATGAAAATAATGAGTGTATATTTAAAAAGCCATCAATACAAGAAAAAACTACGTCAAATGGTATGCTTTATTACACATTTGAAAGTTTAAATGATTATTTGGTAGTAAATACACCACTTGATGTTGCCAATTATATTAATTTTCTTAAAGAAAATAGAATATGTCAAGATCAAGAAAATGGAACAGTATATTATGATCAATGTTTGTGTTTTGCTGAAGAACAAATTCATTCATTAACAACTGGTGATATAAGTCGAAAATCATTTGAAGTACCTGGTAAGTATTATAATAATTATGTTATTTATTCTGATGATGACAAAGATAAAGTTCTAAATGTTGTTTATTCAGAACTAATTAATAATAAACCAGTTATTCTTCATGTAAATGGAGATAGAAATGGTACCTCTAGACATTATGTAACAGTTATCGGGTTTAAATCAACAGTTACAAGTGCAGCTGATTTTAAAGAAACTGATATATTATTAATAGATAGTTTCGATTGTAAAGTTGAACAATTACATGAATGGGGGACTTCAAGATTTATGACAACGGGTAAAAAATGTAATAAACCTGATTATACAGGTTATCAAGTATATATGTATGTATAGAGAAGGAGAGTTGTATGAAAAAAAATAAAATTGATGAAAATAAAACTAAGAAATCAAAAACAAAAAAAGAAAAGAAACCAAAAAAAGAGAGAAAAGAAAAGAAAAAAGTTGATAAATCTGTATTATTAAAAAGAAGAGTAAAATTAATCTTAGCTATTTGCTTAATTATTATTATAGCTGAACTTTTAATAATGTATGGTATGAAATTAAATAAAGAAAGTAAAATTACCTATTATGATTCTTTAAATAGCATTCGAGCAGTTAATGATCAATATTACATTGCTAGTGGTTCTAGTAATTTTAAATATAGTAGATATAATGATAGTTTTATCTATGAGTATCATGATGAAAATTTTGATGATAAGCCATTAAAACAAGCTTTTGCAGAACAAGCTAAGCTGGTTAAATATGATAAAGAATTAAATGTTTTATTTGAAAAAACATTTGAAACTACCTACGATTCAACTTTTTATGATGCAGTTGTTGTTAATAATTCTATATATGCTATTGGAAGTTATATCTACGAAGAAAGCCAAATTAGTTACCAAACAAGAGATGGTTTAATTGTAAAATATGATTTAAATGGTAATATGATATGGCATAAGAATTTTCAAGTGCTTGGAGATACTGAATTTAGAAGAATATTACCTGTTGATGATGGAATAATTGTTGTTGGTCAAAGCATATATGAAAACATGGAAATAGGAAATCATACTTTAGGTGGCGGAATTATTATTAAATACGATTTTGATGGAAATATTGTATGGAATAATAATTTTGGTGGAAATAAATCAGGGATATTTTATGATGTAGTTAAAGTAGAAGATGGATATATATGTTGCGGAAAAGATGCTGTTAATTATGGCTTAATAGTTAAATTCTCACTTGAAGGAGAAATTGTTTGGATAAAAAATTATGCTAATACTGATGAAATAGGATTTACAAAAGCTGAAATAAAAAATGATAAACTTTATATTGCTGGAGCTTATAATAAAAGCGAAGATAAAGATGAAGAAGAAAATCCTATATTTGAATATGATGCTGCAATATTTGTTTATGATTTAAATGGAGAATTTATTGAACTATATAGTATTGGTGGATCAAAGACAGATAGATTTAATTCCATGATATTAACTGATGATAAAATAATTGCTATTGGTTATTCTAAATCAGATGATATAAAACTTGATAATTTAAATTATCAAGAAAAAATGGTAGAAGGTATGGTTATATCATTTAATTATGAAGGAAAGATTATAGATAAACTTACTTATGGTGGTTCTAAAAATGAAACTTTAACTGGTATAATAGAATCTATTACTAAAACAGAAAATATTATTAATAATACTAAAGATTATATAATTGTTGGATATTCTAATAGTAAAAGAGGAGTATTTAAAGGAAATGGAAAAGATTATTTCTCTAAAGTAATTAAGTTGGATAGTAAGTTAAATATATTAGAAGAAAAATAATTTTTATAAATATAGATTGAGATATATCTATATTTTTTTTAAAAAAAAGATGTTAATATTGGTTAAATTATGATAGAATATAAATATAATTTAGAAGGTGATAAAGTTGAAAGATAGATTTAATAATAAAAATGATAAATTAGATAAAAAAGAATATTTTAATTTTTTGAATAAAAATAAAAAATTTAATTTATTTGAAGTAATTGCCATAATGATAATAACTACTATATTTGGTATGTTTTTTGGTGGTATTTTAATGTATGGAAAAGGGACTATTAATTTTGGTATAAAAAAAGAATTAACAGAATTTATGGATACATATACAGAAATACTAAATGAATATTATACTGATATTGATGAAAAAGGATTACTTGAAGCAGGAGTAAATGGTATGGTAAGCTATTTAGGAGATCCATATTCTGTATTTATGGATGCTAAAACAGCTAAGGCGTTCAATGAAAAAGTCAGTGGTGAATATGTGGGCATTGGAACAGAAATAATTCAATATTCTGATATGAAAGTTGAAGTAAAAGAAGTATATGAGAATGGTCCAGCCTATAAAGCTGGAATGAGAAATGGCGACATTATTATAAAAGTTGATGGAAATGATGTAACTGGAAAATCTGTGAGTGAAATATCTAATATGGTTAAAGGACAAGATGGGACAGAAGTTAAAATAACAGTTTTAAGAGGAGAAGAAGAAAAAGAATTTTCGGTTATGCGTTCTAGTATTGATATTCATTCTATTGCTAGTGAAGTAATTGAACATGAAAATAAAAAAATTGGCTATATTAAAATAGATTTATTTGCTGCTAATACTTATGAACAATTTAAAAATAATTTAGAAAAAGTTGAAAAAGAAAAAATTGATTCTTTAATAATTGATGTTAGAGGTAACAGTGGGGGATATTTAACAACGGTAAGTGATATTTTAGAGTTATTTCTTAAAAAAGGAGATATGATTTATCAATTAAAAACCAAGGATAAAATAGAGAAATTTTATGCTAAAACGGATGAACATCGAAATTACAAAATTGCCGTATTAGTTAATGGAGGATCAGCATCTGCTAGTGAATTATTAGCTGCTTGTATGAAAGATACCTATGGTGCATATACAGTTGGAACAGTTACTTATGGTAAGAGTAAGGTTCAAAAGACTCAAGATTTATCAAATGGTTCAGCTATTAAATATACTTTCCAAGAATGGTTGACTCCAAAAGGCGAAAGTGTTGGAAATAAGGGATTTGAACCGGATTATATTTTAAAATATCAATCAGAAGATGAGGAGCATCAATATGATAGTCAATTACAAAAAGCTTTAGATTTATTAACAGGAAAAACTGAAACTGAAGACGAATAAAATTAATTAAATATTAAATAATAAAGTTCATATAGAAGATAACTAGTTTATCTTCTTTTAGAAAGGGGAAAAAAATGCCTTCAACAATGACGCATGCCTATATGGCTCATGATATTTTTAATAATTTAAATGATAATTTAAAAGAAAAATTTAAACCTAGATTAGGAGAATATTTAACTTATTCTCAAGGAGCAGATATTTTATACTTTTATCCTATTATTCCACCATTTATAAAATGTTTTTATATAAAAAGATTGGCAGGTGTTGTTCATAGACAAAAAGTAAATAAGTTTTTTATTAGTTTAGTTAAGGAAGTTAAAAAAGATAAAAAAATTGATAAATTTATTTGGCTTTCTGGACTTGTTACTCATTATGTCGGTGATTCAATCTGTCATCCTTTTGTGAATTATAAAGAATACGATATGAGATTAAAAACTAATAAAAAGAAAGATTATCACTTTTTAACTGAAGCTTATATTGATAATTATATTTTAAATTTAAAAGGGGAATATTATAAGACTTTTAAAGGTTATGATATATTAAAAACTAGGAAAAATAAAAACATAGAAAATATGCTTGATAAATGTTTTTTAGAAATATTTAATGAGAAAAATATGGGTAAAATATATTTTAAGAGTTTACGAAATATGAGATTTTTATTTAATATAATAAGATATGATCCTTATAAAATAAAAAGAATATTTTATAGTATTTTATACTTCTTTTTACCTTTTTTATATAGAGATATTAGATTCTTTTCATATCATTTTAATTTAAATGAAAAAGATAATAATTATTTTTTAAATCTAAATCATGATATATGGTTTAATGTTAGAAAAAAAGATGTAATTTATACTAAAAGTTTTATAGATTTATATAAAGAAGTTATTGTAAAAGGAACTCATATGATTGAAATATTATATGATTATATTTATAATGATAAACCACTTGATTTAGAAAAATTTTTTGGTAATTTATCTTATGCAAATGGATTGCCAATTAAAGAATAGGTATTTGCCTATAATTGTTTAAGACTATTTCATATACTATTTGTAGTATGAGGTGAAATATGTCTTTTCTTTATAATTTAAATCCTATTATTCAGGCAATACTTGCAACTATTTTTACTTGGAGTGTTACTGCAATTGGAGCAGCTTTAGTATTTATGTTTAAAAAAGTTAATAAGAATGTTTTAGATTCAATGCTTGGAATATCTGCAGGAGTTATGATTGCAGCCTCTTTTTGGTCTTTATTATCACCATCAATTAATATGGCTAAAAGTTTAAATATGAATATTATATTAGTAGTTAGTTTAGGTTTTTTATCAGGGGGATTACTTTTATTTATAGGTGATAAAGTAACTTCTAAACTGCAAAATAAAGGAGGACTTTCTACTAGTAAAAGAGTATTAATGTTAATAACTTCTATTACTCTTCATAATATACCCGAAGGTTTAGCTGTGGGAGTTGCTTTTGGTTCAACTTTATATGGTTTGGATGGAGCTTCAATAATTTCAGCTTGGACTTTAGCAATTGGTATAGGTATTCAAAATTTTCCTGAAGGTACAGCGGTTAGTGTTCCTCTAAGAAGAGAAGGATTTTCAAGAAGAAAAGCATTTTTTTATGGTCAATTAAGTGGAATTGTTGAACCAATTGCTGGTGTAATAGGTGCTATTTTAGTTTTAAAAATAAGATTAATTTTACCATTTTTACTTGCTTTTGCAGCTGGTGCTATGATATATGTAGTTGTAGAAGAATTGATTCCTGAAAGTCAAACCAATGAAAGTAAAGATTTAATGTCAATGTTTACTTTAGTAGGTTTTGTTATTATGATGTTATTAGATGTTTTATTAGAATAAAAAAAGAATCATATATGATTCTTTTTAAATTAATCAGTAAGTTTGTGACCTTCTGCATCTGTATCAATGCTTCCGGCTAAAATTAATATTCCTTCTATTAATCCCCAAATAGCAGATATTGGTGATAAGAAAAAACAAGATAGTACGGTAATTAAAAGCTGAGCAACAGCTTTACCTGTATAACCTAAATAAAAATTATGTACTCCAAAACAACCTAAAAAAATTCCAAATAAACCAGCAGCCAATTTACTCTTAGCGTTTGGGTCTACATTTATATTAGATTTTTTTATGTTTTCATTTACGATTTTTCCACATTTTAAACAAATATCAGCTTCATTTTTTAATTCAGCACCACAATTAGTACAATATTTTGCCATATTAATTCCTCCTTTTTGTTCTAATTATAACACATTAAAATATAAATTACAATTCCATAAATTTCTAATTATTTAGGGTCTTCTTTAACATTTTTAATTTTTAAGTAAGTATTTTGATCAGTCCAAACATATATTTGGTATCCGCTTCTATCAGATGTTCCACTTTTATCTTTACCGTCTAATAAATATCTACCACTAGTAGTGGTTCCATCACCTTTAGCACCAGTTCCAAGTCTTCTAATATAACCAAGAGGGTCAATAATTAAAAAATCACTTTCATTTAATTTATTTAAATTAGCAGTATTTAAAATTCCTACAACTGTAACATAATGTCTATTATATTTATTACCAGATTTTTTACTACCTGTCACTCGTATAATTGTTGGTCTTCCTTGAAGTAATTCTTGAGCCATTATCCATAAAAATGTTTGTTTATTACTTGTGCGAAGTCTACTACTAGACGAAGTATGTGAAACATTGGCACTTTTAAAAATTTGATTTACATATTTAGCAGCATAATCACGACATTGATCTTTTTCCTGTTTTCCAATTTTACTAAGTACATTTGCAATATCAGCTTTAACTATTATATAAGTTTTATTATTAGCTTCTTTTTGGTAAACATTTTTATTGCTTGATTTATAAGTATAAGTTTGGTTAAATTTGGAATTATAGTTAAGTTCATTTTGCTTGTTTTTTACGGTTACTTTGCAGGTTGATTGGTATGAACCATCTGCAGTTTTAACTGTTATAGTAACATTTCCAGCTTTCTTAGCCGTTACTACTCCATTTACAACTGTAGCAATGTTGTTATCACTTGTAGACCATGTTACATTTTGATTGGTTGCATTTTGTGGCTTAATAGTAGTTGTAAGAGATTTTGTTTCTCCAACTGTAAGAGACAAATCAGCTTCATTTATTTTTATACTTTGAACATTTATAATTTCTTCTATTGTATTAACATCAATTACTTCTTTAAATTCTTGGTTATCCAAAGTATAAACATAAAAACTATATGTACCATTTTTATTTATATTATAACTTATTATTTTATTGGAATTTAAACTATTATCAGGCATTTTAATATATAAAATATTATCATTTAAATTAATATTTATAGTAGTTTTATTTTTTTCATTAGTAATATTAAATAAACTATCTAAATCAAATACTATTACTTTTCTTGTTACTTTAACATCTTGATATGAATATTCAATTGTATATGTTCCGGTTTGATTTGTGTCAATATTTCCATTTATATCTACATATTCACTAACATCCATTTTATTTAAAGTTGCCTTAACTCCTAATTCATTATATTCTTGATGCAAAATTAAGTATATTACTTCATCTCCGATTAAAGTAATGTTGGGAATTGATTTTTTTACAACTTCAACTTCTCTTATTAATTCTTGATCATATTCTGTTAATATATATCTAATTGTATAAGTTCCAGGTTTTTTGGTATCTAAATTTTTATCTATTTTAACTAAATTTGATATATCATTATTATTACTATCTAGTGCTACATATCCACTTTCTATATATTCGTCACCTTCAGTTAAAGTGACTTTTTTATTACCATTTAATTTAAAAGTTTTTAATAATGTTTTTGTATTATTATCTTCATCATCGGTTATTTTTATACTATTAAAATCATTAATAAAATTATTTATATTTGTCTTATTATTACTATTATTATTTTCTTTATAAATTACTAATACTAATATTATTAAAATAATTAATATAGTTGATAATGTTATCCAAAATATTTTTGAATTTAATATTTTATTCATTTATAACTCCTCTATTATTACTTAATTATATCACTATTAAATATAAATTACAATTATTTAAATTTGTTAATTCTATATGTACAATTACAACATATGTTATTAGATATTTTATGATTTTTAAATCCTTCATTTATTTCTTTGAATAGAAAATTATTTATTATATCATCAATAGATTCATCAAAAATATTACCAAGTTTTAAAAGTCCTTTTGAATCAAGGCAACAAGGTACAACATCACCATTTACTAGTATCCCAATGTGATTTCTGGTTCCAAGACAAGTTCCTTGATTATTCTTTTTAATATTATTGTTAGCTTTATTTGGCCAAATAAACTTATTATCTTTATCTAAATAAATATTTTCTTTAATTTTTATATTATTATATTTTATAACTTTATTTATAAAACAATCGTCAAGATTATAAAAATTTATAATTATATCCACGATTGTTGTGGATAAATTATCTAAAAAATTATTTTTTAATGTCCAAATACGATAAACTATAGGAATTTTGGTGGATAAAATATCACTAGCAAGAAAAATATCTTCAAAATAATTTGGTTTATTATTTTCTGAATGAAGAGAAATGTTTATTTGTTTAATATTATCAAAGTTTTTTAAAATATTTATTTTCTCTTTTAATAGAGTTCCATTAGTAGTGATTCTTATATTTATATGATTATTTTTAGCAATTTCTAATATTTTTTCTAAATTGCTATGAAGAAGAGGTTCACCCTTAATATGTAAGTAGATGTTATTAGTATAATTTTTAATTTTATTAATTATTATTTCAAATTCATTAGGTGTCATTTCTTTTAATTTTCGATTATCTGTTGAACAAAATGAACAATTTAAATTACATATATTAGTAATTTCTATATAAATTTTTTTAAATCTCATAATTCGCTTTTCATCTCAAATAATACATCTCTTAGTTCCATAGCTCGTTCAAAGTCAAGGTTTTTAGCAGCTTCTTTCATTTCTTCTTCTATTCTGGCAATCATATTCATCTTATCTTTTTTACTTAGTTTTTGTTTTTCGCGTCTTTCTTCTCGTTCATCAGCATTAGAAATAAGATCACGTATTTCTTTTTGAATCGTTTTTGGAATAATACCATGTATTTTGTTATATTCTTCTTGAATATTTCTTCGTCTTTTAGTTTCATTTATCGCGTATTCCATAGAATCAGTTATATTATCAGCATATAAAATAACATGTCCATGTTCGTTTCTTGCACATCTTCCAATGGTTTGAATTAAACTTCTACTACTTCTTAAAAATCCTTCTTTATCAGCATCGATTATAGCAATTAGACTAACTTCAGGAATATCTAATCCTTCTCTAAGTAGATTTATTCCAACTAATACATCATAAGTTCCAATTCTTAAATCTCTTATTATTTTCATACGTTCAAGAGTTTTAATTTCTGAGTGAAGATAAGCAACATTAATATCTAATTGTTTTAAATAATTAGTCAATTCTTCAGCCATTCTAATTGTTAAAGTTGTGACTAAAACTCTTTCATTTTTTTTGATTCGATCATTTATTTCTCCAACTAAATCTTCTATTTGGCCCGAAGATTTACGAATTTCGATAGTAGGATCTAATAGTCCAGTTGGTCTGATAATTTGTTCAATAAATTGATTATTAGTTAAATTAAGTTCATATTCACCTGGAGTTGCAGATACATAAATTACTTGATTAACTTTGGATTCAAATTCCTGAAATTTTAAAGGTCTATTATCAAGGGCACTAGGTAGTCTAAATCCATAGTCTACAAGATTCATTTTACGAGCTCTATCTCCATTGTACATGCCTCGTATTTGAGGAACAGTTACATGACTTTCGTCTATGACCATTAAATAATCTTTTTTGAAGAAATCAAGTAAACAGGTAGGTGTTTCACCTGGACCTTTAAGAGCAATATGTCGTGAATAATTTTCAATGCCATGACAAAAACCGGTTTCAAGAAGCATTTCCATATCATAGTTGGTACGTTCTCTTATACGTTCAGCTTCAAGTGGTTTATTATTATCCATAAAATATTTGATTCTTTCATCTAACTCTTCTTTAATGTTGTTAACAGCAAGTTTTAGTGTTTCATCATTAGTTACAAAGTGACTGGCTGGGAATAAAGTAACGCTTTTTTTATTATTTAAAATAGTACCTGTTAGAACATCTATTTCGCTTATTTTATCTATTTCATCTCCAAAAAATTCAATACGAAGTCCATGAGAATGTTCTGATGAAGGAATTATTTCTAAATTATCTCCTCTAACTCTAAAAGTTCCTCTTTTAAAATCAAGTTCATTTCTTTCATATAACATATCAACAAGTTTATGCATTACTTTATTACGTTCAATGGTATCACCAACTTTTAAAGTTAAGGTTTTATTACGATATTCTTCGACTTCTCCAATACCATAGATACAAGAAACAGATGCAACTACTATAACATCATCATAAGAAAGTAGGGAACTTGTTGCTGAATGACGTAATTCATCTATTTCATCATTTATTTGAGCATCTTTTTCAATATAAGTATCACTTGATGGTACATAGGCTTCTGGTTGATAATAATCGTAGTAAGATACAAAATATTCAACATGATTATTTGGAAACAACTCTTTTAACTCAGAATAAAGTTGTCCAGCAAGAGTTTTATTGTGAGCAAGAACAAGTGTTTGTCTACCTGTTTTTTGTATAACGTTTGCAATCGTAAATGTTTTACCTGTTCCAGTTGCTCCAAGTAATACTTGGTGCTTTTTACCATTATTAACACCTTCAACTAATTCTTTAATTGCTTGTGGTTGATCTCCATTTGGTTCAAATTTGGATACTAAATCAAACATAAATGCCTCCTTAAAAGTATTTTAAACTAATAATTTAATTTTATTAAAAATATTATTCAAGTTTATTTTTTAATCAATTTTTTTCCTTTGTTACATATTTCTTTAGCATAACAAATATTGCCGTTATTTATATTGTAATATTCATCATTAATAAAAATTTTACCATCTATATATTTTCCAATTTCATATCCTTTTTTTGCAAGAAAAATGCATGGATATATATTATTATCTGGCGTTAATATAACTTGATTATTTATACTTGGACATTTAAAATTATCATGACTTGAAATTGGATTCTTTCCAAACCCGGCATCTCTCTCAATTAAAAGTTGATTAATATCATACTGTTCCCTACATTTAATTAGTTGTTCAAAAAAAATTCTAATTTGATTTTCGTTTAATATTAAATTTTTATCAATAATATTTAATGCATTTCCTTGTAAAATAAAATTAGTAAAATATATTCCTTTAGCACCTAAATCTAAAGATTTTTTACATATCTCTTCAATCATATTATAATTTTGTGAAGTAATAGTAGTCATTAATCTGAAATTAAATTCATTACTTTTTAATAATTGAAATACATTTTCTAAAATTTTTGATGGAATTAATGAAATTTTATCATGAATTCCAAAATGATAAGATATTGAAACAGACTTTAATCCATAGTTGATTAGTTTTTCGATAATCTGTGGATTTTGATAAATTAACAATCCGTTTGATAATATATATTTTTGTCCAATTTCTTGATAAGATTTTAAATATTCCAAATTTGTTAATACTTCGGCGCCATTTAGAGATATTATATACTTTTCTTTTAATTGTTTAACAATTTTTAGTAATTTATTTGGTTCGAAATTACCTTTATAACTTATATAACAATGCTTACAAGATAAATTGCAATTAGAACAACACATTATTATTACTTTGTTTCCAGTAAATTCTTTCATTGTGAAACCTCCATAAAAACCGTTTTATTATGATTAAAACATTTAAATTGTTTATAATTGTTTATATTTGTTATTTAAATCTAATTCATTCGAATTTCGATATATGATTTTATCATTTTTTCTTCTTTATTACAATAGAAATTAGTAAGAATTTTTATAAAAAAAAGAATTGACATTTAGAAAAAATATGGTAGTATATAATTAATTTTACTTGAGGAGGAGTCTATGAGAAGTTACATTAGGAAAAACATACATGGTTACATAAGTTGTGGCTATATTGTAAACTATAGTCATATGACTTCTTGTGCTTTATTAAGTGAACTAATATCTAAGGGCAATAATTGAACGAATTTTGTTTTGTTATTGTCTTTTTATATTATTGGTAGTTTTTTAAAATAGAAATGAGGAGAATATAAAAATGAAGACATTTATTTATACAAGTAAAAAAGAAAATATTGATGATTTATTATTTGAAGTTGTAGAAACAAAAGGAAAAGGGCATCCTGATAATATTTGTGATACTCTTGCTGAAAAAATATCAGCTAATTATTCTAATTATTGCCTTGAAAATTATGGAGTAATACTTCGACATATGATAGACAAATTATCTATTTTGGGTGGTGGTTCAAAAGTTTATTTTGGAAAAGGTGAGATGGTTTCACAAATACGTATACTAGTAAATGGGCGATTTACTGATAGATATAAAGATAAAAAAATAGATTATATGTCTATTGTATCAAGTACAATTAAGGGTTATTTAAAAGAGCTTTTTCCACTTTTGAATGTGGATAAATATTTAATAATAGTTGATAATACACATCATAATGAAGGACCAGGTGTAGTTTATGATACTGATGATACAACTAAAAATGAACGAAAAAAATTCTTTGAGGCAATATCCGAAGAAGACCTTTTAAAACATAATAATTTTAATAGATGTAATGATACTTCAACTACAGTTAGTTATTATCCCATGAGTAAGTTAGAAAGAGTGGTTCTATCTATTGAACAAACTTTAAATTCAGAAAAATATAAGATAAAATATCCTTGGGTAGGAAATGATATTAAAGTAATGGGAATGAGAAAACAAGAAAAAATTGAAATTACAAGTTGTGTACCACTTATTTCTGTATATGTTAAAGACTTAGAAGATTATAAAAATAAAATGGAAATGATAAAAAAAGATATACTAAAGGTGGTAAAAAAAGAATTTAAAGAAAATGAAATTTCAATTTACTTAAATACACGAGATAATTATGAAAAAAATGATTTATATCTTACAGCAATAGGAAGTGCGGTTGAAAGTGGTGATGAAGGAGCAGTAGGACGTGGAAATCGTTCAAGAGGTGTTATTCCATTCAGTAGAAACTTTAGTATGGAAGCATCTTGTGGAAAAAATCCGGTTTATCATACAGGGAAACTTTTTACTGCTATTGGAGATATTATAAGTAAAAAAATATATGATAAATTTAATATTGAAAATGTTGTATTTTGTACTTCTAAAATGGGAGATAGTATTGAAGACCCCTGGAATGTAAGTGTGGAATTAAATAAAGAAATATCTGATGAAATAAAAAATGAAATAGATAAATTGGTAAAAAAAGAAATAAAAAATCATAAAAATATTACTAAAAAAATAATTCAAGGAAAGATAAGGTTAAATAGTTATTAATAAAGGGAAAGTATATGAAAAAGGATTTATTATCAGCTCAAGACTTAAAAAAATATTTTTTAGATAGAGGTTATAATTGTTTACAACCACATCAAGTTGTTAATAATAAAGATACTGTATTTTTAACAGCTGGAATTCAACCGATAGTTTCCTTATATAGGAAAAATATACTAGATTCAAGTAAGAAGATTTATATATCACAGCCAGTTATTAGAACGCAATTTAAAGATTCGACTTGTGAGGGAACATCTATTGCTTTTGTAAATTCAACAACATCAGGATTTAATATTTCAGAGATGGAACATAATATTTTAGTTAAAGATTTTTTAAATTTATTTTATGAATTAGGAATGAAACAGTCAGATATTTCAAGCAAAACAGAAAATTATGAGCGTTTATGGGGTGATTTAATAGTAACTGGCAAAACAACATTTCACTATTATAAAGATATAGAATTAGGAGATACTACTTTTTTTACAAGTATAAAAAGAGATGGAAAAAGTATTGGAATTGATTCTATGAGTGATGTAGGTTTTGGATTAGAAAGAATAAGATGGTGTGTAAGTGGAAAGTCATATTTTGATTTGTATGAAGATAGTTTAGAACTTAAAGCAGAAGTTAAAGCATACTTATCTGTTTTAGCATTACTTGCTGTAAATAATGTTTTTCCGTCAAATAAAAATTCTGGTTATCGTGCTCGTTCATTTTCTAAAACACTGGTTCGTATTTTACATGGCCGTGATTTTTCTGAAAGAGAAGAAGCGTACTTAATAGAATGTGTGAAATATTGGAAAGATTGGCAAGAAATAAATAAAGATATTGATTTAAACCTAATAAAGAATGAGTATATTAGAAATTGTAATAGATATATAATTGATCAATTAACAAAAGAAGGATATGACAATCTATCAGGTATTAATATTAATATATCGCGTGAAGAATTAGTTAAAAGATTACTTGCATCAGGTGTTGATGAAAGTATAGTGAAAAAAATGATAAAGATAAGGAAGTAGAATATTATGAAATTATATTTATGCGGTGGTGGAAGTGGAAGACAAATTAAAAATGCATTATTACACTTTTCTAGAACTATAGATAAAACAAAACCAATATTATATATACCACTTGCTATGGAAAGTGAAAAATATGATGGTTGCTATAATTGGTTTAAAGAGGAAATTAAAAATATGAAGGTTGAAAACTTTGAAATGGTAAGATCATCTTTAGAATTATCAAATTGTGTTTTATCTAATTATTCAGCATTATTTATCGGTGGAGGAAATACTTATAAATTATTAAGTGAGCTAAAAGAGTATTCAAATTATGAAAATATTATGAACTATTTAAATAATGGAGGAATCATTTTTGGAGGAAGTGCAGGAGCAATTGTCTTTGGAAAAAGTATAGATACTTGTTTATTAGATGATGGTAATATAGTTGATTTGAAAGATAAAAAGGGATTCAATATGTTAAATGATTACTCAATTTTATGTCATTTAAATAAAAAAAGCTTTAAAAGAAATAGTAATTATTTAAAAGAAAATTTAAAAAAAGAAAAAATTATATATTTGCCAGAAGAAGATGTAATACTTATAAGTGATAATAAAGCAAGTATTATAGGAAAAAAGAAGTATGTGATTTTTAAAAATGGTAAATATGTATATCATAATTTTGCTAATTTTAAAAAAGATATTATAAATGAATAAGCAAAAAAATGGGAGGTTTAAAATGATTGACATTAAAAGGATAAAAGCCGATAAAGAAAAAATTGAAAAGGCATTAAGTAAAAGAATGGGTGAATGTTCTCTGGATGAGATTGTGAGATTAGATGATGAAAAATTAAAATTACAGCAAGCATTGGAAAAATTACAACAATTAAGAAATATAAATTCTAAAAAAATTGCACGATTAAAATCAAATAATGAAGATATCAGTGATTTAGTATTAGAAACAAAAAGTATAGGAGAAAAAATAAATAGTATAGCAAATTTATTATCAACCATTAAATTAGAATTAAACGATAAACTTGCATCATTGCCTAACATACCAGATGATGATTTAGTAAGCGGAGGCAAAGAAAACAATCAAGTTTTATATCAATTTTTAAAAAAAACACAATTTGATTTTCTGCCAAAAGATCATGTTGAACTTGAAAAAAATCTTGGATTAATTGATTATGATAGAGGTGTAAAACTTGCTGGTCAAGGTAGTTGGATATATACAAATGAAGGGGCAAGATTAGAGTGGGCATTGCTAAATTATTGTATAAATGAACATATAAAAGATGGATGGAATTTTATGCTAGTTCCTCATATGCTTAATTATGAATGTGGTTATGTTGCTGGTCAATTTCCAAAATTTCAAGAAGAAGTATATTGGATAGATAATTTTAATGATAAAAATGGGAAATTTTTATTACCAACAGCTGAAACAGCTTTAGTTAATTTACATAGAAATGAAATATTAGATGAAAGTGAGTTACCAAAAAAATATTTTTCTTATACTCCTTGTTATCGAAGAGAAGCCGGAAGTTCAAGAAAAGAAGAACGAGGAATTATAAGAGGACATCAATTCAATAAAATTGAGATGGTACAGTTTACGTTGCCAGAAGAATCTGATAAAGCCTTTGAAGAAATGCTAACAAAAGCTGAAAATTTAGTTAAAGGATTAGGATTGCATTATCAATTAAGTAAATTAGCTGCTGGAGATTGTAGTGCAAGTATGTGTAGAACATATGATGTTGAAATTTGGATTCCTAGTATGGGTATATATAAAGAGATAAGTTCAGTTTCAAATTGTAGAGATTATCAAGCAAGAAGAGGAAATATAAAATATAAGAATAGTATTACGGGAAAATCAAATTATATTAATACTTTAAATGGATCAGGACTTGCAACCAGTAGACTTTTGCCTGCTATATTAGAGCAATTTCAGCAATTGGATGGTAGTGTTATAGTACCAGAAGTTTTAAGAAAATATATGGGTGGTCTTGAGGTAATAGAATCTAAAAAGAAAAAAGTTTTAAAAAAGTAAATTATATTTAAATAATTGGCAACTTATTAATGTTAAAATAATAAGTTGTCTTATTTAAAAAAGGAGAAAAATATGCCAAAAATGATAGTTAGTGATTATGATAAAACATTTTATTTGAATGATAAAGATATAGAAAAAAATAACTTATTGGTTAATAAATTTAGAAAAAAAGGTAATATATTTGTAATTGCAACAGGAAGAAGCTATCTTGATTTGCAAGAAGAAGTGGATAAATATAATTTAAAATATGACTATGCTTTAATAAATCATGGATCAACGATTATTAATAGAAATAATGAAGTTTTGTGTAATTTTTCAATTAAAAATGATATTATAAAAGATATCAAAAACGATTTAGAACTTGCTAAGACAAAATTTTATTTTTGCTGTAGTAAATTAGAAAGTAGGGTAAATTTTGAACATTTAGATTTAACTAAAATAGCAATAGTATATAATAATGATATAAATATAAAAAAAATAAATGATAGAATAAATAATAAATATCGAGAAGTAATTTCTTATATCATAAATGATAATATGCTTGAAATAATTTCTAAAGATATAAATAAGTCAAAGTCAATAAAATTATTATCAAATTATTTAAAAATTAAAAAAACAAATATATATACTATAGGAGATGGTTATAGTGATATTAATATGGTTAAAGATTATAATGGATATGCTATGGAAAATTCAGTCGTTGAATTAAAAAGTGTTGCAAAGAAAGAATATAGTTGCGTTTCTGAAATGATAATGGAATTATTTGATAATGAAATTTAATTAAAATATGGTTGTGTTTGAATCAGAAACAACGTAGGTCACAATGTTCTATTTTAACATTTAGTTTCATTTAGTCTATTTAGTATTAAATAGTCCATTTTTTATGGATTAAATGGTATTAGATGGACTAAATAACACGAAATTTAATGGTGTATAATAATAAGATACAAAATATTCAACATGATTATTTGGGAATAGTTCTTTTAATTCGGAATATAATTGTCCTGCAAGTGTTTTATTATGAGCAAGAACTAATGTTTGCTTACCCGTTTTTTGTATAACATTGGCGATTGTAAAAGTTTTTCCAGTTCCTGTAGCTCCTAATAATACTTGATTTTTTTTTCCTTTGTTTACTCCTTCAACTAATTTGTCTATTGCTTCTGGTTGATCACCATTTGGTTCAAACTTTGATACTAAATTAAACATATAATCACTTCCTAAAAATATTTTTTACATATAAATAAATTTCATGACAAGATTTTATCATTTTTATATAAGTTTTACAATGTTATTTTCTCATCTTAACAATTTTTTAATATTATATATTCTAAAATAAAAAGGTGGTTAGCAATTCCTTTATTAATATTTTAGAGGTATAATTTGATATGAACCCCGTTTCTATATCCAAGAAACGGGGTTCATATTTATTTTATATAAGTTAAATATGTATTTTATTTATTAAATAAATTGGTTGGCACTTTAGCAACAAAATGTGACGGTGTATCTATTCCTAAAGCATATAATGCTATAGCTGCTACATCTCTGTTTTGAACATTAGAATCAAATTTAATGTTATTTACACTATGACCTTTTACGGCTAATAAAGCCGAAGTTTCCTCTTTAGTACGTCCTCCATGTCCATTTGATGTTTCACCATGATCCGCTACTACGATAAATAAACTAGTATCAAGAGCACCAATCGATTTTATAGCATTATATATCTTACCTAATCTTGTATCAGCTTTTTTTGCTGCATTATAATATTGTTTGCTAAATCCTCCATAAGTGTGAGCAGCATGATCAACTTCATCAAATTGAACAAACATTAATGTTGGTGCACCATTTTTCTTTAAATAATTGATTACCTGATTAGTTACTTCATCATCTGAATTCTTATGTATTTTATTAACACCTAAATCAGTTTCAATTATACCATGATTTATAGGTTCCCAATTAACTATTGATACTAATTTTGCCTTAGATATTGCTTTTTTAGTGTAATAGAAAATTGATGGGTACTTTGATTTTGAGTTTCGGGTTTTACTACTAATATTTGTATTAGTTATTCCGTGAGTATTATAAGCTACTCCAGTTAATATTGATCCCCAATTTTGTGCACTAATAGTTTTGTATTCGGTTTTTACATCATGCCTATAAGCGTATTTATTGAAAATACTATCAAAGTTTGGCGATGAAACTTTACTAAAAGTTGCCCCTAAGCCATCTATTCCAATAATAAAGACATGATCATAAATTGCCATCCAATGTCCATAAAGAATTAAATTACTAGTTACTTTAGTTTGTTGATCAACTTTTGTTCCATCTGTAGGGTCTGTATACCAACCAAGAAACTTATATTTATTTTTAGTAGGGTTTGGCATTGTTCCAACTAATTCGCCTTCTTTTCTATATTCTATATTATCAGAATCGGCATAAAAAATTGTGTATTTTTTTAATACTTTTACCGTAATAGTTGCTGCTTTTTTACTATCAACTGTCTTAACTGTTATTATGGCTTCACCTTTGGTTATACCTGTTACTACTCCATTTGATACAGTAGCAATATTTGGGTCAGAGCTTGTCCATATTAAATTATTATTGCTTGCATTTTCTGGAATAATTGTAGGATTTATTGTTTCAGTATAACCTTCACCAACTTCGATATTGTTATTCTCAATAATTATTTCTTCTACTGGAACGATTACTTTTACCTTACAACTTGCTTCTTCTAATCCTCCTTTGACAGTAATTATAGCTTCACCTTTGGTTATACCTGTTACTATTCCATTTTCTACTTTAACTATATTTTCATTACTACTTTCCCAGGTTATAGGTTCGTCTTTTAAATCTTCTGGAATTATTGTTACATTTAGCTTTTTTGATTCACCAACATCTATTTCAACATTATTTTCAATTTCAATTTTTTCAATTGTTTTAATTTCAATTTCTTTCTCTTGAACAGTTATTAAACATTTATTATATACTTTTCCATCTTCGGTTTTTACAATTATTGTTGTTTTTCCAACTCCAACTCCCTCTACATCTCCATCATTTGTTACTTTAGCTATTTCTTTATTTTCACTTTCCCATATGATATTTTTATTATTAGTACTTTCTGGAAATATAGTTATTTCTAATTTCTCTTTATCACCTATAAATAAATTTAGATTTTTTTTATTTATTACTATACTTTCAACCTCATTTATTTTTTCTGTATTTTTTACATTTTTTTTAAATAAAATTTTATAAAAAAGTAATCCTATTGTTACTATTAATAAACTAATTGTAATTATAATAAACCATTTTTTTTCCACTTCTTATTTCACCTATTTATATTATAACACATATATTTATTATCATATATGTAAAAATAAAATTTCTTATATATATTTTTTTAAATAAATTGACTTTTGTTATATTTAAGTATATACTTAAGTTATAGTAAGTGTAGGGAGGAATCAATTTATGGAACGTAAGATATATAATGACTTAGTAAAATGGCAAAAAAATATTAAGAAACCTCTTATGATATATGGTTCAAGACAGGTAGGAAAAACCTTTTCGGTTTTAGAATTTGCAAGAAGAAATTATAAAAATTATGTTTATTTTAATTTAGAAAATAATGTAGATTTAATAAGTTTGATTAGGCGCGAAAAAAATCCGGAAAGATTAGTTACTAAATTATCAGCTATAGCTGGTGAAACTATTTTAAAAGATGATACTTTAATTATTCTTGATAATGTTAATGATATCTATGTTGTTAAAACTATAAAATTATTTTCAAGTGTAGATAATTCTTTTCCCATAATCATGATTACTAGTAGAAAAGATTGCTTAAGTAAATTTAAAGGAGAAGAATTGACGTTTAAAGCTATGTATCCAATGGATTTTGAAGAGTTTTTAGTAAATGCGGATCAAAAGCAGTTAGTAGCTTTTATAAAAGACTCTTATATTAACGGAACTCCTATGCCTTTCCATCAAGTTGCTCTTGACTTATATAATGATTATTTAGTAACTGGAGGATATCCGGAAGTAATTGATAATTATTTAAGAAAAACTGATAGTAGTAAGATAGAAAGTATTAAATATAAAATAATTGATATTATAAAAGGAGAAACTATTAACTCCAAGAATTTAATTGATATTCAAAGAGGATGTGATGTTATTAATTCTTTAGCAAGAGGATTAGAAAAAGAAAATAAAAAATTTCAATATGGAAATATAAAGAAGGGGAGTCGTAGTAAAGATTATGAATCTTGTATAAATTTTTTAGGAATTAATTCTTTAATTCATCGAAGTTTTAAATTAAATGATGTTAAGAGTCCTCTATCAAGTTTTAAAGATAATGAAAGTTTTAAATTATATCCCAATGATGTAGGACTTTTATATAGTATGATGAATTTAACAAAAAATAAATTTTTAACAGATACTGATATAAGAAGAATTTTAGTAGAATGCAATGTTGCTAATACTTTAGTAGAATATGGATATAGTTTATATTATTATCAATCAGAAGGTAAAAGTGAAATTAATTTTATCATTCAAAATAAGATAGGTGCTATTATTCCTATTGAAATAGTTAATATGAAATTAATTAAAGCTAAAGCTTTAGCTATGTTTACTTCTAAGTTTATTGTATCAGCTCCAATTAGAATTACAGAAGATAATTTTAGTAAAAAGAAAAATGTTAGATATGTACCTATCTATGCTATATTTTGTTTAAAAGATTTATAGGTATAAAATAAAAAGTTATATATATAATAATAATGGTGATTTTATGAGATATGATAATAATAAAAAAATTATGATTATAAAAACCATTATTATTTTTTTATCTTTATTTTTATTTAGTTTTGGATATAGATGGATGCCTAATTTTATTAGTAGTTTAATATTTCCAGTAAATGAATCTTTATTTGAACATTTAAAAATGATTTTTAATGCCGAAATAATTGTTAGTTTAATGATTTATCTAGTAGTAAAGAAAAAAAATATTAAAGTTAATAATTATTTTACTGCTCTTCTTTTAAGTACACTTTTTAATATAATATTGTTTTATTTAATATATTTACCCATCTATAATAGATTTGGAAGTAATTTAATAATGACTATGACTATTTATTTTATTACACTTTGTATTAGTCAATATCTATTTTATTTAATTTGTAATAAAGATCATAATAAGTTTTATAATAAGATAAGTTTAATTGTAATACCACTTATTTGGCTTATTTTAATATACTTTACTTATAATCCTCTTCGTACTGAGTTTTTCTTTGATCCAATTGATGAAATATATGGTATTCCTGTTAATAGAAAATAGTTTTGATGTGATTTAAAAATATTACTTGCATTTTAATTTATATGATGTATAATATCTTTGTTTTTGAAAAGAGGGGTTAGTAGTGGGAAGTGTTACGATTAAATGCTGTGAAAGTCTTAATTTAAATAATATTATTAAAAATGATACTGAGAATATATTTCAAACAATTAACTTATATGATGAAGTATGTATAAGTAGGAATATTAATAAACAAAAAGGAATATTAATTAAATCAAATGTAGAGTTAGCAGAAGAAACTAAAAATAATATTCAAAAATTAATTGATTTATTTTTAAATTATGTAAGTATAACTTGTGATAGTTTAGTTGTTGATATTAAAAAAAATAAATTAAATTTATTAGATAATGATTATAATATTCTAGCAGGACTTTTAATGGGATTAAATATTTATTTTAAAATATATTTACCTAGTCATGAATTAATTTATTTAAGTAAAAAGATAGATGAATTAATTGCTTATTATTTGATATGTGGTTATAAAAAAATAGATGTTAATCATAGAAACTATAATATAGGAGAAAATATATATAGTAAATATTTTTTATTTGATAATATAAATTCTGAGGAATTATTGAAAGTTGAAGAATTTGTTTCTAAAAATAATTTATCTTATGATGAAAGTAATAAATATCCATTTTTAGCAGTTAATTATGATTTTTCTTTTAATGCTTTAGTAAGTCTTAAAAAAGAAGTAGAAGGTATTAAAATATATGATTTTAAAAATACTAATGAAAATAAAATTTTAGTAAAATATTCAAATTATTTTGAATAAACGAGATTATCTTGTTTATTTTTTTTAAATTATGTGATATGATTTATAGGTAAAGTAGGTGAAGTGATGAATAATCCTAAATTAATACTAATTTTATCATTAGTAGCAATAGTAGTAATAGTTGTTATTATAATATTCATTGTTATAAAAATAAAAAAGAAAAGTATGGAACATAAAATAAATAAATTAGATATAATGCGAAATGAAGTGTTATCGATTCCTATTGTATCAGATATTGATAAGGCATATGGATTTGCTAAAAGTGAACAGTTAGAAAATAAAGTTAATAGTTATAAGGAAACTTACGATAATTTAAAAAAGAATTCTTTTGTTGAAATTGATGATATGATAAACGAATTAGATTTTTTAATGAGTTCGAATCGCACTCATGAGTTTATGGAAAAATATAATTTAGTGGAAATAGAACTCGTTAAAAATAAATATTTAATTAATCATATGATAGCTGAACTTAAGGAATTAACAAGTTATGAAGATAAATATCGTGGTATTATTATTAAATTAAAAAATAAATATCGAATTCTTTTAAGAGAATTTGAAAATAATAAGGATTTATATGGAGTTTTTGTTGATACTATTAGTATGCAATTTGAGAATATTGAAAAACGATTTAATGATTTTGAAACGGTTATTAATGAAAACTTATATAATGAAGTGGTAATAGTTGTACATGCTCTTGAAGGTATGATTGAGCATATTGGAGCAGTTATCTTAGAACTTCCAGATATATTAGTATTGGTTCAAGACTTAATTCCATCTCGTTTGAAAGAACTAGAAGAAACTAGAAAAAATATGTTAGCAGAAGGTTATACTTTAAATTTTATGAATTTAGATTATAATGTGAAGGAAATAGAAAAGGTAGAAAATGATATAGTTGATCGTAGTAAAGTTTTAAATATTGATAATAGTTTAGTTGAATTAAAGACAATTTTAGAATTTTTAGATTCTTTATTTAAAGATATAGAGATGGAAAAAGTTTATAAGAAAGATTTTGATGTAACAGTGACAAGTTTTAATGAAAGAATGTCTTTAGTTAAAAAAACTTTAAGTGATATGAATAATCAACTTGATGATTTAAAAAAATTATATGGTTTAAATAATGAGGATTTAAATGATTTAGAAAATTTAGCTACTAAATACGATAGTTTAGTTAAGGAATATCGTAGTTTACTTCGAAAAGTAAAAAAACAAGAAGCCTCTTTTGGTAAGTTTACGAGTGATTTAAATGAACAAGGTATGATTTTAAAACAAATTGAAGATAATTTAGATTTAACTTTAAAGAGTCTTGGAAGTATGCAAGATGATGAAGAAAGAGCTAGAGATCAGTTAGAAGAGGTTCAGGAATTGCTTAAAAGTTGTAAAAGACAAATTCAAAGTGTTAAGATTCCAGTTGTTTCTAATAATTATTTTGTAGAACTTAGTGAAGCAAATGAAGCAATTTTAGAAATTATAAAAGAACTTGAAAAGAAACCAATTATAATTAAAACTTTAAATATAAGAGTTGATACAGCAAGGGATTTGGTATTTAAGTTATATAATACAACCAAAAATATTATTAATAATTCTTATGTTGCTGAACAACTAATGGTTTATGCTAATAGATATAGAGATGAAAGTAGTGTTAACAAGATTTTAAATAAAGCTGAGATAATGTTTTATAAAGGAAATTACGAAGATGCATTGAAATTTGTTTTAGATATGCTTGATAGGTATGAACCTGGAATAAAAGATAGTGTAAAAAAGATAGCTTGTTAAAAATAATTTAAAAAGAGATTGAAAGTGAGATGATTTTATGCAAGATGATTCTCGTATAGTTTCTATGTTGGCAAGGAAAGAGGAAAGTGCAACATTGCAAAAACATATAGGTAATCAAGGAAATTATGTTAAAGAAAATTTTGTGGATTATAAATTAGCAATGTATTTTCATAATTTTTTAACAGGTACTTCTAATAAATTACCAACTTATGAATTTATGGATAAAATAGTAGCCTTAAATGATAAAAAAGGTAGACTTCAAGTAATATCAATGGGATATGGTTTATCTGTTTATATTTATGGAGAGGGAAACAAAAGATATATTGTTTTAGAAAATACTTCTCGGGTTAGTAATTCAGTTGAAAGAATTGATAAAATTTCAAATGGTTCATATTTTGCATATACTTTGGATTTCACTGGTCATGTAGAGAGTTTAGATGTAGAAGAGTTTCCAATTTTTAAAAAGGAAAGAATAATTTATTTGCAAAAATATTTAAATAATTATCGGTTAAATAATATGAATTCGACAGAAAATAAAACTGTAAAATAAATTTTTAAATTAAATATAAATAACTATTTTAGATTTAGTGTTTAAAATAGTTTTTTAGTTTAAAAAACTTGATTAAATTAAAAAAATTTGCTAATATTATAGCGAAAAAAAAGAGGTGCGTTATATGGTATATTTAGATTATAGTGCAACAACTCCACTTAATAAGGAAGTTTTAGAAAGTTTTAATAAAGTATGTATAGAGTATCCAGGAAATGCTAATAGCTTACATAAATTAGGAAGAGATACTTATCATTTAATGGAAGCAGCAACTAAACAAGTGGCAGATTTACTTAAAGTTGATTCTAAAGAAGTGATCTTTACAAGTGGAGCAAGTGAATCAAATAACTTAGCTATCATTGGAACAGCTTTAAAATATAAAAATAGAGGTAATCATATATTAACAACTAAACTAGAACATTCAAGTGTTTTAGAAACAGTTAATCATTTAGAAAAAAATGGATTCGAAGTTGAATATATCAAATTACTTAAAAACGGGAAAATAGATTTAAATGATTTAAAAAATAAAATAAAGGAAACAACTATTTTAGTTAGTATTAATCATGTTAATAGTGAAATTGGAATTATTCAAGATGTTAATGAAATAGGAAGTATTTTAAAAGAATATCCTAAAATAGTATTTCATGTTGATGGAACTCAAGCTGTTGGTAAGATAAAAGTTAATTTAGATAATATTGATTTATATTCTTTTTCTAGTCATAAAATATATGGAATAAAAGGAGTAGGTTGTTTAATAAAAAAAAGGCATATTGAACTTATGCCAATTATTCATGGGGGAAAGAGTCAAACGATTTATCGAAGTGGAACCCCAAGTGTTCCTTTATATGTATCACTTGCTAAAGCTTTAAAATTAGCACTTGGTGATTTTGATAATAAATATAACCATGTATTAGAATTAAATAAATATTTAAAAAAGAATTTAGAAACAATGAAATTAGTTCATATTAATAGTAATGAAGAGTGTGTTCCTCATATATTAAATTTAAGTATTAGAGGAATAAAACCGGAAACAATGATGCATGCTTTAGCAGAATATGATATTTATATTTCAACAAAAACTGCTTGTGCAAATGATGATTCTTTATCGTTAGCAGTTTATGAGGTAACTATGGATAAGGAATTAGCTAAAAATAGTATAAGAATAAGCTTATCATCTTTAACAACTTACGAAGAAATAGATTATTTTTTAAAAATATTTAAAGAAAAAATAAATGAATTAAGTATAGAATTGGGGGAATAATATAGATGAATCGTATTATTTTAATAAAGTATGGTGAATTAACTACTAAAAAAGGTAATCGAAAATTATTTATTAATACTTTATATAAAAATATTAATTTGAAATTAAAAAATTTAAATGTAACTATTACAAGTGATCTATCTCGTATGTATATAGAATATGAAAGTAGTGAGGAAGAATTAATTTTAAAAAAGATAAAAGAAGTATTTGGTATTCATAAATTTTTAATTGCTTATAAAACAAATAGTAATATGGATAATATTAAAAATACTATAAAAGAAGTAATGGATAATACAATTAGTAGTGGAAGAAATTATACTTTCAAAGTAGAAACTAAAAGAAGTGATAAGAGATTTCCTATGGATTCAATGGAAATTAATTATGAATTAGGAGAATTTATTCTTAAAAATTTTAAAAATTTACAAGTTGACGTTCATAATCCTGAAATAATAGTTCATGTTGAAATAAGAATTGATTATTCATATGTTTATTTAAATGAATATGATGGACTTGGTGGATATCCAGTAGGAACGCTTGGTCAGGCATCTTTGATGTTATCTGGTGGAATTGATTCACCAGTTGCAGGGTACTTAGCAATTAAAAGAGGAATAAAACTAAATTTAGTTTATTTTGAAGCAATTCCTCATACTTCGCTTGAAGCTCGTAATAAAGTAATAGAACTTGCTAAAAAATTAGCTATATATGGTGGAGAAATGCGACTTATTGTGGTTCCGTTTACTAAACTTCAAGAGGAAATTTATAAAAATGTTTTAGAAAATTACCCTATTACTATTATGCGCCGAATGATGTATCGTATTATGGAAAAACTTAGTTTAAAATATAAAAGTCTAGCTATTGTTAATGGAGAATCGATTGGACAAGTTGCAAGCCAAACTTTAACAAGTATGAATGCTATTAATAGTGTAACGAGTATTCCCGTAATTCGTCCAGTTGCCTGTTTTGATAAATTAGAAATAATTGATATTGCTAAAAAAATAGATACTTATGATATTAGTATTTTACCATATGAAGATTGTTGTACAGTTTTTGTACCTCGTCATCCTATAATTAATCCAAGTATTGAAAAATGCATAGAGATGGAACAAAAGTTTGATTATGAGACATTAATTGATGAAATCATGAATAATTTATTAGTTATTAAGATTGATGAAAATTATGAAATTAATAAATATGAAGATGTTTTATAGATAATTATATGTTAAAAATAAAGGCAAAAATTGGAATATCCTATTTTGTATAATTTTAGATATTTTCCACATTCTAGTAGTGTGGAGGTGAAACAATGAACTCAAATTCAAATAGAGACTCTTTAAAAATGAGAGTACCAGGTGCTAAACAAGCTATCGATAAAATGAAATATGAAATAGCTTCAGAATTTGGTGTTACTTTAGGACCAGATACAACTTCTCGTGCTAATGGATCTGTAGGTGGAGAAATTACTAAGAGATTAGTACAAAATGGATTAAATCATTTAAGTGGTACAAATAGTCAAAATTATTAATTTGAACCATTAGAAAGTTAGTTTCATGAATTTGATGCTAACTTTTTTTTGATTTTTAGTTGTTGCTTGTGTAAATCTATCTTTTATAGTATAATGTTCTTGGAGATGTATTATGTACGAATATAAAATGCATGAAAGGTTTATTATACATAGTTATAAACATGATGGTAATATTCACCGTGAATGGGATGAGGCAATACTTCTTGAGGATCATGGTGAATATTTAGTATTCGGGAATAATAAGACAAAGGTTTTAGAGTCAGATGGAAGGAGTTGGAGAACTAAAGAACCAGCAATTATGTTTTTTTTCAAAGATAAATGGTATAACATTATAGGTCAAATGAAACCAGATGGAATTTATTATTATTGTAATATGGCTTCGCCTTTTATATTAGAAGATGGAGCAATTAAATATATAGATTACGATTTAGATTTAAGAGTATTTCCAGATGGAGCCTTTAAAATTTTAGATAGGGGAGAGTATCGTTATCATAAAAAAAAGATGTGTTATCCAGAGACTATTGATTCTATTTTAAAGGAAGATTTAAATGACTTAATTGAATTAGTTAGAAAAAAACATATTCCATTTGATAAAGGAACGATAGAATACTATTATAATATATATAATAAAGTTAAAGGAGAAATTACCAATTAGGAGGTAATTTTTTTTAAATAAATGAATATAATATATAGAAAAAAATATATTGTCAATAAATGTAAATTTAATTGCTATTTTTTTTTCAATTTGATATATTCATTAAGCAACCGATTAATTTCAAGAAGTTGTTGACAAAGTAAAATAACTTTGTTATGTTAAAAAAAGTTGTTTGAAAAACCGAATAGGAATAATCAATTTATTAAAAAAATGCTTTAAAAAAAGAAAAAAGTTTAAAAAAAGTGTTGACTTAATAAGTTGGTTGTGATATTATTAGAAACGTTGTTCGAGTTAATCAAGCAACAAAATGACAAATTATTAAAAAAAATAAGAAATTTGCTTGACTTATGTTTGATAATTTGTTATATTACTAATGCGCTTTTGAAGAAAAGCGAAAAAAGAGAAATGATCTTTGAAAACTGAGCAAAACGTCAATTTGAAGCTAGGAAATAAAAACTAAATTAAAATAATTAAATAAAATTTTT
>JAFXOW010000018.1 GCA_017528315.1 Bacilli bacterium | reverse complement strand
TATATTATTTAAAAAATTGCGAAAATTAATAAATTTAATAGATCAGCTTCGTGATTGCGGTGTAAATGAATATATAAAATTACCCCGTATATGCTCTCTCGGGACCCAAAGCTCAGGTAAATCATCAGTTTTAGAATCCATAGTAGGTTTAGACTTTTTACCTCGTGGAGATGGTGTAGTTACTCGTAGACCTCTTGAATTACGTTTATGCCATATTAATTCGGGACAACCATGGGCAATATTTGAAGAAAGAAAAGGAACAAAATTTACAGATTTTATAAAAGTAAGAGAAACAATTGAAGCTTTGACAGATGAAGTATGTAAAAAAAATAAAAATATTATAGATAAACCAATAGTTTTAAATGTATATTCACAAACATGTCCCGATCTTACATTAGTAGATTTACCCGGTGTAACAAGGGTCCCAATAGGTGATCAACCAAAAAATATTGAACAAATTACAAAAGATATGGCAAGAAGATATGCCGAAGATCCTTTAACTATTATATTATGTGTTATAGCCGCAAATAGTGATATAGCTACTTCAGATGGTTTAATGTTAGCTAAAGAAATAGATGTAACTGGTTCAAGAACAATAGGTGTATTAACTAAACTTGATATTATGGATGCCGGAACAGATGCAAGAAAAGTTTTATTAAATGAAGAAATTCCACTAAAATTAGGTTATGTTGGCGTAAAAAATCGTTCAAAACAAGATTTAGTTAATAAATTATCTATGGAAGAAACATCTAAAAAAGAAAGAGAATTTTTTAAATCCCATCCGGCTTATAAAAATTTACCATCGGGACTTCTTGGGACTGATGTATTAATTAATAAATTAACAAAAATATATTTTAGAATAATAAGGGAAAATTTACCTAGAATTATAAAAGCAATAAATGATAGAGTTAGAACTGCTGAAGATGAATTACAAAGTTTAGGACAACCAATGCCTACTGATGATGCTGGAAAAATGAGTTTATTATGGAATATGATAAATGAATATTGTGATATTTTCAGAAAAGTTTTGCAAGGAAAATGTAATAATAAAAATTTAAATTTCTTGGAAGGAGAAGGGGGATTTAAAATTAAAATATTATATAAAAAATTATTAGAAGAATTTACGGGAGAATATAAAGCAACTGCGGGTTATACTGATGAGAATATTAATTATGCTTTAACTATTCATGAAGGTGATTCTATACCTGGATTTCCAAGTGTTGATGCCTTTATTTATTTATTAAGGCCACAACTGGAAAAATTAAAAGATCCTATTGAAGAATGTTTCATAAATGTTTTTCAATATTTAGATTTCTTATCAGGAAAAATATTAGAAAGAGTATTTACAAGATTCCCTCAAGCAATAAATGATATGACTGATTTAGTCACAAATTATTTAATAGAAGAAAGAGATAAAACAAAATATTTAATAGATAGTGTTGTTGAAATGGAAATTAATTATTTATTCACTAATGATTATGATTATTTAAATAATTTTACAACCTTTATTCCTAAGCATCAAAGACCCGTTCAAGGACAAAATCAAGGAAATAATCAAATGAATAATAATGAAATAAGGCCACAACCACCAATTGATGCAAAAAATATATTCATTAAAGAAATAAGAAATAGAATTGAAGCCTATTTCAAATTAATAGTAAGAAATTTAAGAGATAGTATTCCAAAAATAATGGGAAATTATTTAGTTAAAGAAATTCAAGAAAATATGCAGCTTAAATTATATAATAAATTATATAATGCAAGAGAAATGACTGATTTACTTAGTGAGCCAGAAAGTGTTGCTGAAAGAAGAAAAGAATTAAATGAATTAATTAAAGTTATGAAAAATGCTCAAAAGATAATAAGAAGAGATCCAGATCTTATGACTGTTATGCAAATAAATATTAATGATAGTGATATT
>JAFXOW010000017.1 GCA_017528315.1 Bacilli bacterium | reverse complement strand
CGATGATGACGATGATGACGATGATGATAGTGATACAATAAAAGCTATTAAATATGAATTTAAAAAGGTTGATGGATATACATATACAAAAGATAATAATCAGTTATCTATTACTGATGGTTCAAATGAATATTATTTAAATTTATTTAATGATTCAATGGATGAATTATTTAATAGTATGGATGAATTAGATGAATATATAGCTAAACAACTTGAAGATTCTGGTTTAAAACTTGGAAAAGCTCAAATTAAATATTTATCTGGACATAAATGTATAACTATTGAAATGGAAGCAACATCTACTGGTGAAAAAGGATTATTAATATTCCTAGATGCACCTGGTTCAGATTATTCGTTTGTATTAACATATGGAACATATGATACAACTAGTTACGATTATACTGGTGCAGCTAAAATATTTGATTTAATTAAAGATGCTAAGTATGTTGGATAGAAATAATAAAAACACTTTTAATAATTAAAAGTGTTTTTTATTGTCTTAACTAATTCTTTATTACCTTTATCAGTTAAATGAATTTTATCTACCATTAAATAATCATTATGAGTTTCTATTTCTTTTTGAAAATCAATTATATGAATATTATCTTTATTTATTTTAATATTATTATTTAGTATTATTACATATACTTGTTTATCTTGTAAAAGATTTATTAATTCATTAAATTCTGCTTTTGTTATTTTAAAATTATAATCAAACACTAAAAATATATTATATGTTAAGGAATTAGTATTTAAATTTTTTTCTATTTCATTTTTTAAAAGAATATAATCAAATTCTTCATTAATTATATAGTTAGCATTTTTAAAATAGTTTTCAATATCTTTATATGAATTAATTAATAAAGTATTACCATAAAATGTAATTTGTTCTTTTAATTCTTGTTCATGTTTTGTTATTGCTTCTTCTTTTTTTATGTTAAATTCATTTATATAATCATTATAAATGGCATTATAAATAGCTTCTACATAAGCGTTTCTACCAATAGGAGATAAGTGTATACCATCAGCAACAAAGTACTCTTTATGGTCTTTAGAAATTGAATTCCAGTCTATTAAGGAAACATTATCATGATTTGCTGCAAATTGAGCTAAGTCATCATTTACATGTACTTCATAATCATTAGAAACATTAACCCAGTAGATGTGCCTATCTTCAATGGTATTTAGCATTGCTTCACGACATGTATTACCACATTGACCATTTGTACCTAAATTAACAATAATTGGATTACCTAACATATTATTACTTTTTAAATATGTTAAAATACCATTTGCTTCATAATCAGTTCTTGATACTTTAGCATCTATATAACTATTAGGAAATTTTTGATATAGTTCATTAACAGCTCCAAGCATAACTGAATCACCTATACCAATAATAGGTAGATTTAAAACCATGTTTTTTATTTGTTCCTCTTCATTATCTAAATTTGCTAAAATATTTTGCCAATCTTCTTCTTGTTTTTGTTTGTTTTCTAAATAATCTTTTTGCTTTTGTTCCATTAATTTTTCATTTTTTTCTAAATTTTTTTCTAATGTTTCAAATTCTTTTGTATGATCTTTTTCTTTATAATATATATAACCACCGTTAATTGTTAGTATTAAAATAATAAATAATAATAAACATCTTAACCATTTCATTTTATGTTGTTTTATTTTTAGACTAAAATATATAATTAAAGATATTAAAATAGTTAAAGTAATTATTAAAATATTATTTAAATAATTATCTAATTTATAAAAATTAAATATATATATTAGAGGATATTGTACTAAATAACCTTCGTAAGTTATATTAGCTAAAGTATTTATTAAAGTGTTTTTATTTGTTTCATGAATAATACTATAATCAATAATACGACAAGTAAATAAACATATAAGTAGCATATATAAACAATATAAAGTATTTGTTACTTTTAAAGTATTAAACATAAATAGAATAACAATTATATAAAGAGTATATATAATAGCACTAGAATATTTATCTTTAAAATAATTAGTCATTGGTTTTTGATAATAGTAATGAGCATAAGCTAAAAACATACCTAAAAAAACAGCATATAAACGTCCAAAAGTATTATAATAACCAATCATCAAATTATTATGTGATAGATAAATAAAATAGATATAAGAACTTATAGTTAATAATAAAGTTAAAATACAAGGTATTATCTTATGTATATGTTTTCCAATAAATTTAAAAAGAACAAATACAAATGGAAATACTATTTCAAATTGAATTAAAATTGATATATACCAAAGGTGAATAAAAGGGGAAGATATATGATGTGTAAAATAATCTAAATTAGCATCTAATTGCCAAAAATTATTATAATTTAAAAGTACTGAATTTGTTTCTGGTTTTAAATTTATCCAATTAATATCTTTTATAAATGTTGTTATTAATATTGTTATAAATACGGTTATTATTAAAGGAAGATATACCTTTTTAAAACGATTATAATAATATTTAAAGATATTAAACTTATCATTATTAAAACTGCTTTTAACTGCTAAATAACCAGATAACACAAAAAAAGAACATACAGCTAAATAACCACCAACTATTAGGTTTAAGTGATATAAAAGTATGCTTATAAAAAGTAATATTCTTAATATATCTAGTCTCCCATAATATTCTTTTTTCATATCTTACTACCTATTTTAATTATAAAAAAATAATAGTGAAAAGTAAATAAAAAAAATAGATAAATTATCTATTTTTTACTGACGTAATAATAAGTTGTTTAGGTAATTCATCTTGATTAATTTGTTTACCTAATAAATTATTATCTAAAATATATGTTAGGTAGAATCTATATGTTTTTAACTCATTGATTCTCTCTGTTATACTAGGTGATACCTCTTTTTCTTTTATTCCTAAAAAAGTAAAAAATCTATTTATTAATTTTCTTTTCTTCATCCTAGTTGCTCCTTCTTTATATGCTTACATATAATATACACTTTTTAAAAATTTGTCAATATTAAAATAAAAAAAATTTATTTTACATGTTATAATCAAATTAGATATAGGAAGTGATTTTATGTTAGTTGAAGTAACTGAAAAAGATGGCTTTGTTATTGGTTTAGAATATGCCAAAAGAGGTTATCAGCATGCTATATCAAAATGTTTAGTACAAGAAGAGGTTTTAAAAAGGCTTAAAAAAGCATCTAAGTATTTACCAGATAATTTAACTTTTAAAATATATGATGCATATCGTCCTTTTAGTTTACAAGAAGAATTATACTATGCATATAAAAAAGAATTAATAAAAGAGTTTCATTTAGAAGATTTAGAAAAAGATAAACAAGATAAAATTATAAATCAATATGTTGCTTTACCTAATAAGAAGAAAGTACCTGCACATTTAACAGGTGGTGCTGTTGATGTTACATTAGTATATAAAGATTCTCATGAAGAATTAGATATGGGTTGCTCATTTGATGATTTTTCAACTAAAACTAATACTAATGCTTTTGATAAAAAAGGTATGGATAAAGATATAAGAGATAATAGACATATGTTATTAAATGCTATGGAAAAAGCAGGTTTTACTAATTTAGATAGTGAATATTGGCATTACGATTATGGTAATAATAACTGGGCTAGTAAAACAGGTAATGAGGCAATTTATAAAAATATTGTGGAATAATTAAATTATTCCTTTTTTTATGATATAATTTGATTAGGTGGTTACATGTTTATAAAAAATATTGATGCTACTTCGGAAGAATATGTTGGCGATAGCTTATGTGAAGAACATAAACAACATTGTTTAAAATGGGGAGAAGATTATAAAAGTTTTAATTACAACTACACTATAGATGATTGTTGTTTAGTTAGAACTACATCTCATTTTCCCTTTGATGGTGTTATACAAACTCCTAAAAATGCTTTTGCAGTATCTAAAGGGGAAATAAATGGCATAGATGAAGCTTTATCATATATTTTAGATGATCTTCCAGATGAAGAAAAATTAGCCGCATTTAAAAAATTCTCAATTTTTGTAAGAGTATATCGTGAAACATCACATTATACGATTAATGGTTTGGTTGGTAGTCATTTATATGGTAATTTTGAGGGTAATCCTTTTATTATAATTGAACCATTAAAACATCATATTCTGGATGAATCTTTAGGATCTATACGTGTTGAAGATACATATTTTACAGATGATGTTAATTTATCTAATGATGCTGTTATAATTATTAGAGCAGAGGTTTATGAACAAATTAAAGATTTAGAAGAATATCAAAGTTTTTTAGCTAATCATAAAGTCTATACTTTTACTGGTGATAATGAGCAATTAGCTGTAGCTAATGTTTTAAATGAATTAGGTTATGATTGTTTCATTACTAATAGTCATGGATATATAAATGGTACAGATGATGGTGAGCCTGCTAAAAAGATGTGTGAATTTGTATCTGATTTTGCTTTAAATAATGGTATTAAAACCGATTCTCATTTTTATAGTGATATAAATAATAAAAATAATATGGAAATGTTTAATGATGAAAAAGAAACATCTATTAAAATTTGTAAAATAATATGTAAAGTTCTAAAAAAAGATGAGAAAACAACAAATAAATTAGTTAAAATTGTTGAAGGTGCAACATATTATGGAATACAACCTTTAATTGATTTGATAAATGAATATGGTTTAGAAAAATTAGAAAAATTAGTTGAGCAAATTAATCAAATTAAATTAACTGAAATAGAAATGCTAAAACAAGAAGAAAATAGTAAAAAAATGTAGGTGTTATATGCGTATAGGTTTAGATATAGATGGAGTTGTAATAGATTCAGAAACTACATTCAGAGTTTATGAGGAAATATATGCTTGCAATGAGATAAATAAGAAAATAATTAATCGTGAAGAAGGTAAATATCAACAAAGATATGATTGGACTCCTGAAGAAAAAGATAACTTTAATAAAAAGTATTTATTAAAAGGAGCATCAGAATCTTATTTAATGGCTGGTTTTTTACCAGTATTTAAACTTCTAAAAGAACAGGGACATGAATTTATTGCTATAACAGCTCGTGGTGGTTTTATACCTGAGATGAAAGATGATGCTTTAAGAGTTCTTAAGGAAAATAATATTATATTAGATGGATATCACTTCCATGTTTTAGATAAACTTGAAATATGTAAACAAGAAAATATTGATATAATGATTGATGATGATTATAGAATAATTGAATCAATAGCTAATGAAGGAATTAAAACCTTGTATTTTAGAGATACTAACTTAAAAAAATTAGAGGAAAGTGAGTATATTCATGAAGTAAATAACTGGGGAGATGTTTATCGTTATTTTCATGAATTAGATAAGTAGGTGAATTATGGATTTAAAAAAGATTAAAAAAACAACAGATCAAATGATTAAACATTTTATTGATGCCTTAGGATTAGATGGTGAATATTATATTTCTTGTATGGATTGCCCAATTGTTTTTGGTTCAACAATTGGATTAGGTAAGTTTTATTCAGCTGAATCGCCAGATTTAAAAATGCATTTAGAGCATATGCTTATATCAGAAAGACAAAAAAAGATAATATATAATACAGGATTAATTGTTATCAATAGTAGTTATTTAAAAAAAGAAATGGATGCTGAATTTATTTCAACTATTATTCATGAAACATTTCATTCAAATAGAATGTTACTTATAAATACACAAAATAAACCAGATCCTGATATTGAGTCTGTTTTAGATTATAAAAATCGTTTTGTTCAAACTAGTGATGGCCATGAACCTTTATATGCAGATTCTAATCAAGAAATCGTACATGGTTCAATCGATAATTCCAGAAATGCTATAGCTGAAATTAAAAATTTAGGATATGATAAGCAAATAGAATTAACTGATATTGATGATAAAGTTTGTTTAAAACGTGAATTATATCAATATGTTGATGAAACATTAGTTGAATTAATGGCTTTATTATCTATTTATTTAGTAAAACAAGATTCAACTGATGTTATGGATATGATTAAAAGAATTAATCGCAACTTTGAGGGAGATATTAAATCTATTACTAATATTATTATTCGTCATGATAATTTAGATTTATTAAAATGGATGTTAGATCCTTTAACATATCAAGCAGATGATATTACCTATGACTATTTAAAATTTTACCTTAATGATGATGATTATCCAGATTTAAATGACATTATACGTATAAATGAAGAATATGGCTTTGAAAGTATTTTAGAAGAATTAGAAAGCACAAAAAAAGCAAAATAATTTGCTGTTTT
>JAFXOW010000016.1 GCA_017528315.1 Bacilli bacterium | reverse complement strand
TAAACACCAAGTTTTCCGGTATTAATTGGAAATATTGATCCCGTTACTGCTAATCCAAAAATAATCACTAGAACTACCATAACACCTAGTAATTCAATTAATGTAAAGCCTTTTTTATTCATTTTATCATCTACTTTCTTTATCATTATATCAAGTATTTAATAAAAAGTCATCAATAAGTTTAAAAATTATTAAAGCAAAATTAATTATATATATAGGTAAAACTTTTTTTTGTAAATTCAATTGTATTTTATAGTAATATAATTTATAATTGAATTGGAGGATAAAGTTATGAAAGAAATTAATGTTGTTCAAATTGGAACTGGGAAAATGAGTAAATATACAATGAGATATTTACTAGAAAAAGGATGTAATTTAGTTGGTGCTTTTGATATTAATGAGAATATTATTGGCAAAAAAGTAAATGATGTATTTGATGAAGTAAAATCAGATGTTGTTATTACCAATATTAAAGAACTCGATAGGAAACTAAAAGAATTAAAACCTAACGTTGCAATTGTTACAACTATGAGTTTACTTAAAGACGTCTTTGATGTAATAAAAATATGTGCTGAAAATGGTGTTAATGTTATTACCACGTGTGAAGAAGCATTTGATTCTTATAATTCTAGTCCTAAACTTACTTTAGAATTAGATAAACTCTCTAAAGCAAATAATTGTACTATTACTGGCTCTGGTTATCAAGATGTATATTGGGGAAATCTTATTAGTATTATTGGAGGCTCAACTTTTGAAATTAAAGAAATTAAAGGAAGTTCATCTTATAATGTTGAAGATTATGGTATTGCCTTAGCTAAAGCCCATGGAGCCGGTCTTACAATCTCAGAATTCGATAAAAATGTTGCAAGTGTTGATAAAATAAGTGATGTAGAACGTCAAAAAATAATTGAAAGCGGTGAATATTTACCTAGTTATATGTGGAATGTAAATGGATGGTTAATTGATAAACTAGGGCTTACTATAAAAAGTCAAACTCAAAAGACTATTCCAACTACATGTAATGAAGATATTTATTCAAATACTTTAGGAACAACTGTAAAATGTGGAGATGCAACGGGAATGAGTGCTATTGTTGAAACTGAAACTCTCGAAGGAATAAAAATTACCAGTGAATGTATAGGGAAAATTTATTCTAAAAATGATTTTGATAAAAATGAATGGACTATTATTGGTGAACCTGATACAACTGTTATTGTTAATCGTCCTGCAACTGTAGAACTAACATGTGCTACTATTGTAAATAGAATACCCGATTTAATAAATGCTCGTTCTGGTTTTGTTCTTACAAGTGAAATGCCCGAATTAAAATATAGAACTAAACCTTTGGGAGAATATTTGAAATAATATGAATAGTAATAATGAAATAACTGAATCTGTAATACTTCTTGGAGGAATGGGAACTAGAATGCTTCCTTATACAAAAACTGTACCTAAAGAAATGTTACCAATTTATGATGTACCAAATATCTTTAAAGTTGTAGAAGAAGCATATCTTTCTGGTATTAAAAAAATTATTTTTGTTGTAACAGAACATAATATGGAATTAATAAAAAGATTTTTTTCTAAAGATGATTATTTAGAAAAATTTTTAAGAAATAAACCAGATAAATTATCTAAATTAGCTTATATTAATCAAATTATAAAAGATATAAATTTTAAATATGTTTATCAAAAAGAATTAGGTACATATGGAGCTTTATATTCAGCAAGAGATTATATAGAAAATGATAATTTTATAGTTATGTATGGAGATGATTTAATTGACTCAAAGATACCACTTACTAAACAATTAATTAACTCATTTAAAAAAAATGGTAAACAACAAATAGCTTTATATAATGCTAAAGAAAATATACCTAAAAATGGAATTGCTGTTCTGAATAAAAATTGTATGTTAATTAATTTAGTACCTAAAAAAGAAACCGATTCTAATTTAATTGTTCATGGAAGAATGCTTCTTAATAAAAAAATATTTACTATAAAAAACAAACTTAAAACTTATGATAATAATGAATATTATCTCCCCCACTCTTTATTAAATTTCAATGACGTATATGGCTATATTTACACTGGAAAATATTTTAATATAGGTGAAAAAACTGGATACATAAAAGCTAGCATTTACTTTTCACTTAAAGATTTAAATGAAAAAGATAATATAATTAAATTTATAAATAAAATAAAGGAGGATTATGAATAATTGTGTATTTTGTAAAATAGTTAATAAAGAAATTCCAAGTGAAATAATTTATGAAGATAAAGATATTTTAGTATTTTTAGATATAAATCCTACTACTAATGGAGATACTCTAGTAATACCTAAAAAACATTATAAAGATATGTTTACAACACCAAAAGAATTACTAAATCACATGAATGAAACATATAAAAACCTTTATGAAATATATAAAAAGAAATTAAAATGTGATGGTTTAAGTTTAACAACTAATATGGATTACGCTCAAGAAATTAAACATTTTCATATGCATTTTATTCCAAGGTATATAAATGATGAAGTAAAATATTTATCTAATAAAGAAATACTCAAAGATATAAAAGATATAGAAATTATAATAAATAATTAATTTGTCATAGTTTTATTTGCTTTTTTTTCAAATTTGATGTATAATATGGTAGTTATTTATGGGGTGAATTTATGTATAAGAAAAAAATAGATAATGATGGAATAGATTTAATTAAAGAAATAAAAAAGTATGATGTTTTATCAAAAGAAGAACAATTAGAATTAATTAAAAAAGTAAGGCAAAAGGATTTAGATGCTAAAAATAAGTTAATATTATCAAATTTAAGATTAGTTTATAAATGTACTATGGATTATTTAGGAGCCGATATTCCTTTTAGTGATTTATTTGATATTGGTGTTATGGGATTAATTAAAGCAATTGAAAAATTTGATGAAAGTAAAGGTTCTTTTTCTAACTATGCAGTAATTAATATTAATCAATGTATTACAAGATATATTGAAAATGAATCCAGAACTCTTAGAATACCTGTACATTTAAATAATGTTTTAAATAATATTGAAAGAATTAAAGAAAATTATTACAAAGCAAACGGAACTTATCCAACTGATGAATTCTTAATTAATGAATATAACAAATTTAATTTTAAATACAAATTAAATATGAATGCTTTTTTAAAATTAAAAATTTATTCAAAACAATTTTCATCATTAAATTCTTTTGCTGTTGGAGAAAAAAATCAAGATCCCGATACAGAACTTATTGAATTTATTGCCTCAGAAGATGATTTGCCTATCGATGAAATAATTGTAAATGAACATAAATCGATGATATTAAGAAATATTTTAGACGGAACCGTCAATACTAATTTAAACGAAAAAGAAAGAATGGTTTTATGGTATAGATATGGATTTGATGATGGTATTCCTAAAACATTAGTTGAAATTGGTAATATGCTAAATTTAACTAGAGAAAGAATTCGTCAAATTGAAAATAAAGGACTTACTAAATTATCAAAATCTCGAATATTTAAAGAATATTTTAGTAATGAAGAAAAACTATTAAAACGTTGAGTTTTAATAGTTTTTTATATAATAAAAATATATAAATTTTTTTATCCTAAAGTTAACTTATAAGAATGTGTCTGTCTGATTTTTTAACATAAAGTAGAAAATCAATTATTGTATTATCAATCCTAAAATAACAAAAGCTCCTATTAATTCAATTATTGTAAATCCTTTTTTATTCATTTTACCATCTACTTTCTTTCTATCATTTTAATTTATTCTAATTTATCTAAAAATTATTCCAAACATTCAGAGCTTTTATAAAGTAAATTATCACCATCTTTACATATTAAACATACTTGATATTTATAATTATATTTATTAGTTACTATATCTTTACTAACAATAACATAACTTGAATCGCATGTTCCTCCATTTGGAGCATTAAGCGATGAAAGATTAATATAAGATTTTAAATTTTCAAAATCTATACTATAATTATCATCTCTAATTAAGGCACTATTAATTAAATCGATATTATCGATAACATAATTTTGAGCAGCACTTTTTAAAGTATTAATATTTGATTTATAAACCCCATCTTTACTATTTTTTATAACACTATTAACTCCAACAACTGATAATCCTAAAATAATTGCTAAAATAACAAATACTGCCAATAATTCTACTAAAGTAAATCCATCTTTATTCATCTTATCATCTACCCTTAACATGATTATATCATTCTAATTTGCTTAAGTCTATATTTTTATCAGAATTTTAAACACTTTTATTAAAATTAAATTTTTTTATAATTATTTTTCTTATTATGTCAACCGGCCATACACTTAAGGCAATTAATATTATAATTATTAACTCATTAAATTCTAAACCATAAGTTCTAAATAATTCTCCTCCAAAATAAATTAAATATATTTGAACAATTATTATAAAAATAATAATACCTAAAAATACTTTATTTTTTTTTAAATTAGCAAAAATATTAATTCGATCAGTTCTAGCATTAAAAGAATTAAAAATACCAATAAAAATAAATAAAGCAAAATATGCTGTCATTAAATATATATTATTATACCCTACTCTAAATATTGTTCTTATAATTGGAAGTTTCAAGAATAATAAACAAAGAAGAGCACTGTAAATTGCAGATAAGATAATTTCATTATACATATAACTATTAATAATTTTTTCATTTTGTTTTTTTGGAGGTTCTTCCATATATTCAAGTAATGCTGGTTCAAAAGAAAAAGCTAAAGCTGAAAAAGTATCCATAATCATATTAAGCCATAACATTTGAACTATTGTTATAGGTGATGTAAACCCTATAAATGGTCCAATAATAGATAATATTAAAGCACACATATTAACACTTAATTGATATATAATAAATTTTCTAATACTTTTAAAAATAGTTCTTCCATATAGAATAGCTTTAGAAATTGATAAAATATTATTATCAAGTATAACAATATCACTAGCTTCTTTAGCAACTTCACTACCACTTCCCATAGCAAAGCCTACATTCGCTTTTTTTAAAGCTGGTCCATCGTTTACTCCATCACCTGTCATACCAACTATTAAATCCATATCTTCGATAATTTTTACTAATCTGCTTTTGTCGCTTGGTAATGCTCTTGCTACAACTTTAATTTTTTTTAAATTATTTTTAATTTCAGTATCACTCATTTTACTTAATTTATTACTATCAATTATTAAAGAATTATCATTTACTATTCCAACTTCCCTAGCAATAAATGATGCTGTATCTATATTATCTCCAGTTATCATTATAATATCAATACCTGCCCTTTTAATTAGTTCAATACCTAAAGTGGCCTCGTCTCTTAGTTCATCTTTTAAAAAAATTAATCCCATAAAAGTTAAATTTTCAATATTATTTTTTTTTCCGTATGCCATCAATATAACTCTAACACCTTTAGAAGTAGCATCTTTTATTTTTAGATTAATTTTATTTTTAATATTAAACGAACCAATACATTTAGGAAGCAATACTTCACTTGCACCTTTATAATAAGTAATATTATTAACAGTAACACAACTATATTTATAACTACTATCAAAACGTTTTTTATTAAGAATACTTTTTTTTATTGTTTTAACATTACCTAAATATTTTAAAATAGCTTGATCGGTTAAATTACCTCCTATTATATTATTATCTATTGTAAAATAACTATCATTATTATAATATAATGCATCAAAATAATTACTTTTTAATATATCGTTTTTATTTATTACTTCTAATTTATTATCTAATATTTTAGTTACTTCTAAACATCCTTTAGTTAAAGTTCCTGTTTTATCAGTTAATAAAACATTAATATTACCGGATGTTTCAATACCAACTAATTTTCTAACTAATACATTATTTTTTAACATTCTTTTCATATTGCTTGATAATACTAAAGTAATCATCATAGGAAGCCCTTCAGGAACTGCTACTACAATTATAGTAACACTTAAAGTTAAAGCATATATCAAATAATTCATCATTAAGTGAAAATTTGATACTGTACTTTTTATTAAAGTTATATCATAATTATTTCTTATTACAATTACTGAATATAAATAAGCAATTGTAACTAATAATGCTCCTATATATCCTATTCTACTAATAATTTTAGCAAGTTCAATTAGTCTTTTTCTTAAAGGACTAATTGGTTCTTTTTCTTTTAATTCTTTTACAATACTACCATACATTGTATTAATACCAACTTTAACTACTTTTACTATTGCATATCCAAAATAAACCATTGTACCACGATAAACAAAGTTATTTACGTTTTTATTTTGCTCTTTAGTTTCACCGTTTATTAAGGATTCATCAACCGTTAAATTACCTTCTATAACAATTCCATCTGCTCCTATTTTATCTCCAGTTTCTAAAACTAATAAATCGTTCATAACTATATCATTTATATATATTTCTTTAATTTTTTTATTTCTTATTACTTTAACCATAATATTATTTATATTACTTTCTAATTTTTCAAAAGTTTTATTACTTCCATATTCTGAAATACTAGATATTAATGTTGAAAGAAGTATAGCCATAAGTATTCCAATAGTTTCAAAATAATCATGATCTTGAAATAAAAAAACAACTTTTATTACCAAAGCAATTAATAATATTTTTATCATTGGATCACCCAATGATTCAATAAATAAATTAATAAACTTGTATTCTTTTTTTATTATTATTTCATTAGTTCCAAATACTCTTCTATTTTTAATTACTTCTTCATCACTTAGTCCAGTCATAAATCCTCCAACTAAGTTTATGAATAAAAAAAAGAAAAATGACTTCATGTCATTTTTTCCTTATAATATTTCTATCTCATGTTCTTTCTTCTTTTTTAATAAGATTACTAAAATTGCAGTTACAACTAATAAAATAACCGTTATAATTAAAAGTATTACAACAAATATATTATATTCTGAATCACTAACTAGAGTCTTTTCATTATTATTATTATTATCAACTAATGACATATCTTGTCTTACTAAATTAATTGTATAATTTTGTTCTATATCCCCACTTTTAATAGTAACTACCGTTTCAGATAGATCAGTTATATCAATAGTACCAGCACCTATAACTTCAATATTATCTCCTTCAACAACAATATTAATTTTATTTATAATATCTGGTATATTAATTGTATATTCATACTTTGAAACATTAAAATTTATATTGAAACCAATTATTTCAAATTTAGTAATGTTTAAATTATTTTCAGAAACCTCAGTATTTTCTATTCCATCATTAACTGGAGCAGCCAAAACATTAAAAAAAGAAAATAATAAAATAAATACTATCAATAATTTTTTCATATCTAACTCTCCTATCTATAAGATATTATACTACTATAAATTATTATTTGTCAAAAATATTTTAAGAAAAAAGAACTAAATTAGTTCTCCATTTATAATGTCAATTAAAACCTTTAAAAATATATTTAAAATATTATCTTTTTTAATATCTTCATTAACTGTAACGGTAATTTTATCTAACTGATTTCCATAATCATCAAGTAATATTAAGTTGCCAATTTCTTCTCCTTTATTAATTGGAAGTTTCAAATCATTTAGTTTTAAATCAGTTTTATAATTCTTTTTTTCTTCACCTTTTTTCTTTAAAACCGTAACATCACGACTTGCAACTATTTCTATATCATTGGTACTCGCTTTATCAATTTTTATGTTTCCAAGTGTTTCTCCTTTTTTCTTAATTGTATCTAGTTCATATAAATTAAAACCATAATCCAAAAGTTCAGCTGTTTCAGAGTTTCTTATTTTTCCATTTTCTTCACCTAAAACAATTGCTAATAATCTCATTCCATTTCTTTTAGCAGTAACAGCCATACAATAAAGTGCATTATCAGTCATTCCGGTTTTTAATCCATCTGCTCCTGAATATGTTTTGATTAGTTTATTTGTATTCACATTTTGCAATAACTTTTACTCAAATATCCGTCTTTTAGTCATTTTTTATATAAAATTTTTATTTTTTTTTGTATCAAAATTTTTTAAAAAAATATTTTGGCTAGTAAACACAATCTCATTTCGTATTTACTATCCATTTTTTTCTTAATTTTTAAATTAACAAGTTTACTTTCTAACTAAAAATTTATTATTTTTTAGTTAGTTTGTGAATAACATCTATTTATTATCTTCCATTAACCAATCTATTATATTTTTGTGAATAACACCATTTCTAGTAAAATCCATTTTATCAAGTGATAGAACATATTTTGGATAATTATCATCAATTCCTTTATATGCCCCAAATTCTCTTTCGCATACTTTATCATCTGCTAATAAATAGGCAACTTGATAATATTCTTTTTTATCTTCTCTATTTGCTATAAAATCAATTTCCCCTTCCCTTGTTTTACCAATATATACATCATATCCTCTAATTAATAATTCATTATAAATAATATTTTCAATAGCAAATGCTTTTGTTATTTCAAAATTATTATTTTTTATTTGAGCAATTCCTAAATCTGTCATGTAATATTTATTTAATGTTTTAAGAACTCCTTTTCCACGAATATCATATCTATATATTTTCTTTATGATAAGCGCTTTACATAAAGCATCTAGGTAATTGTATAATGTATCAGTTGAAATAGATTTACCCTCTTTTTTTAAGAAATTAATTACATTATCAGCACTAAATTCACGACCTGTTGTATCAACAATATATTGAAGTAATAAGTCAAATAACACTGTATCTTTAAGTCCTAATCTATCAACAACATCACGAAGAATTATTGAATCAAAAACACTATGCAAATAATCCTTTATATTTACTACCGAATCAAATTCACAACGATTTGGAAGTCCACCCCATTTAACATAATCCCAAAATGTTTCATCTTTATATGGATCATTATTTGTAAGCAAAATGTATTCCTTATAAGATAATGGATAAATATTAAATAAAACATATCTTCCAGATAAAACTGATGATAATTCTTGTGATAATAATTTTGAATTTGAACCTGTTATAAAAATACTTACATTATTAAGTGATGCACGAAGTGAATTAACAACTTCTTCAAATTTATCTACTTTTTGAATTTCATCTAAAAATATATAATATTTTTTTGAATCAACTATTTTATCTTTTATATATTTATTTAATTCTTTATAATCTCTTAATTCTTCATACTCTATATATTCAAAATTAATATAAATTATATGAGAATCATCAACTTTCTTTTCTTTTATTTCTTCAATAATTTGATTTAAAATAACTGATTTACCACATCTTCTAATTCCAACTAATATTTTAACTAAATCACTATCATAAAAACCTCTAATTCTCTCTAAATATAATTCTCTTTTTAACATAAAATCATCACCTAATATCATTTTATTTCATTTTATCTCATTTGTCAAGTTATTTCTCATTTAAGAAATAATATTCATTTTTTGACATTTATTTCACTTATATATTTTTTTATTTTCATTAATGCTTTCTTTTTTATTCTTGAAATTTTATATTGAGGAATATTTAACATTTTAACAATTTCTAATTGTTTATAAGTTTTACAACCAATTCCAAAGCTCCATTTAATAATTTTTCTTTCAATATCATTTAATTTATTATTTAATATATCATATAATTCTTGATTAGTTTCATTTAATATTATTGTTTCAATTATATTAACATTTTTATCTTCTATTGTATCTTCTAATAAAATATCATCATATATTTTTTCTTCTAATGAAACATAATATATATTATTTTTCTTTATATATCTTAATATTTCATTTTTTATACAAATATAAGCATAAGTTGAAAATGATATTTTTAAATTTGAATTAAAGGTATTACTTGCATAAATTAAACCAATAACTCCAACTTGATAATAATCATCATAATTATGTTTATTATATATATTCATTTTATTAATAACAAATTTTACTAAATTTAAGTTATTAGAAACTAAATCCACCATAATATCAACCCCCTTTTTTGTTTTATTCCAATTCCTCTATTGGTAATATGAACCCACTTAAAATTCTTAAAAAAAATAAGTCAAGCAATAAAAAAGTTTATTACTTGACTAGAAAGTATGAAGAATTATAAGTGCCTATTACCAATAGATTTTCTCGGCATAAAATATTAATTATCTTCAATATCTAATGAAGATGTTTTTTCGTTTTCAAAGTTTTCATTTCTATAATTTAGAAAACTATTAATTAATTCATTAAAATTAAAATTTAATTCCTCTATTTCTTTAATTTCTGAAATATCATAAAGTATTTCAGTTAAGAAATCTATCTTATCAATAAATGATAAATTATAAAATTTTGATAATACTTCTTTAAATTCTTTTTTATTTTTTTCACTAATATATGGTTCAATATCAATTCCATTTGGATTAATAGTTATACCCTCTTTTGCACTTGCTACCACAAGTAAATTTGTTGCAAGTTTCATTGTATCATCAAGATTCACATCACTTGGTTCAAATACCATTTTATCATTTTCTATTGCCTCATCACTTGATAAATAGTTCCCATCATTGATAAGACCATTACTTATGTGATTTAATATCACACTTGTAAAATAAAGTTTGTTTTCATCACTTAAAGTTCTAAATTCCATAACTACGTTTTTTGCATCTACGCTAATATTTTCTCTCATTAAAATTCCTCCCTCCATATAAGCGTTTTAAAGAGCAATTAAAAGCATTTTATTTTTTTATCAAATAAGTGATAGCACCCCTGTGTTCAGTTTTACTATGACTATTTTAGATATGTTAAAATGCATTTTTTGCTTAAATAATTTATCACTCCGCAGAGTGAAAAAGTCAAGCACTTTTTTTAAAAAAATTATAAAGCCATTTCAAATTGTTTTACAACTTCATCATTTTCAAATACTAATTGCTCATCTTCTTCATTAATTCCAAGTTCTTTATAAATTTCATCTTTTCTTTTTGTTAATTCTTTTAATTCTTCTAATTTACTAAAAGGTTTCTTTAATTCTTCGCTAGTTTCATACATTTTCTTTTTTACATTTTCTATATTTTTAATTTGTAAATCTCTTCTTTCTTCAATTCCTTTTAAAACATTTTCAAGTTTTATAACATTACCTAATGAATTAGTAGAAAAGTCAACTATATATTTATACGATCCTTTTAAATAATAATATGAAATATTTAAGAAATCATCTTTACGACCAACAATTTCAAATCCACTAAAATGACCTAATACTCTTTCTTCATTTTTCAAAATTGATTTTAGTTTCATGATTTTTTCTCCTGCTTTTGAACGTTCATCAAATGTTTCACCCATAATTTCAATATTAAAATTATCACCAGATGTATCAATAACTTTTGGAACATCCTGTTCTATTAATTTTAAATCACTTTCATATTCTTTTAATTCTTTTGGATACCTAATCATTAAATCTTCTTCCATTTGTTTTTTAGAAGAATCAAATCTTGATTTTAAAAGTGCAATTTGTTTTAAATCATTTTCTATTTTAAATTTTTCCATAATAAGAGGATTACCTGTTGCTATTGCTTTAACTTCTGCATAAGATAATGCACTATCATCAACATCTTCCATACTACGAGTTCCTATATCTGATGTCATTATTTGATTAATAAAATTAGCTTTTGTTTCAACTAATTGATATGAATAACCATCAAACGAACCTTCCGTTACATATCTAAATATTTGGACTTCAGCATTTTCATTTCCTTGTCTTAATATTCTTCCTTCTCTTTGTTCAATATCACTAGGTCGCCACGGACAGTCTAAATGATGTAATGCAATAAGTTTGTTTTGAACATTCATTCCTGCTCCCATTTTTGAAGTTGATCCCATTAATATTCTAACTTCACCATTTCTAACTGCTTCAAATAATTCTGCTTTCTTTTGCTCTGTATCAGCATCATGTATAAATGCAAATTCATTTTCCTTAACACCCATTTCTAATAATTTCTTTCTAATATCATTATAAACACTAAATGTTCCATCAGTTTTTGGTGTAGATAAATCACAAAAAACTAATTGTGTTAATTTCTTTTCTTTGGTATCTTCATATATTTTATAAATGTTATTTACAGCTAAATTGACTTTACTATCTGGTAAATCAGGTAGATTTTCATCAATTAATCTTAAATCAAGTGCCGATTTTCTACCATCATTTGTTATCTTTAACATGTTATCTTCATAAGGTTCAACAATACCTTTTTTTATATCTTCACTTCTTCTTACTAAATCTTCAATAATTGATTCTAATTCTTTACTTTTAGGTGCTGATATAATTTCATATCGATTAAATTTTAATTTTGGTATTGGTAATTTTAACATTTTAGTTGTTTGAACGTCAGCCGAATTTTTAAATATATTTAATAATTCTGGAACATTATTAAATTTTGAAAATCTAGTTTTATTTCTAAAACCACTACCATCGGGTGCAAGTTCTAATGTTGTCATTGTTTGTCCAAACACACTTGCCCAACTATCAAAATAATCAAGTCCCATTTGTTTTAATGTATTATATTGTAAATATTTTTGCATTGTATAAAGCTCTGCAACTGAATTAGAAATAGGAGTTCCTGTTGCAAACACAACTGTCTTTCCGGGATTCAAACTCTCTAAATATTGTATTTTCATATATAAATCACTTGCTTTTTGACTAGCGACTCCACTAATACCACTTACATTTGTCATTTTAGAGAATAATGCTAAATTCTTAAATTCATGTGCTTCATCAACAAACAAATAATCTACACCTAATTCTTCAAAATTAATATTATCATCTTTTTTATCTTCCTCTAACAATGTTTTAAGATTTTTTTCAAGACTTCTTTGCATTTTTTCTAATTGCTTAACACTTAATTTATTTCCATGTTCATATTTAATTCTATCTACTGCAATAGAAATATTTTTTATTTCTTCGTTTATATGTCTAACCTTTAATTCTTTTGATACAGGAAGTTTTCCAAATGAACTATGACCAATAATTACTGCATCCCATTCTCCTGTTGCAATACGAGCCATAAATTTTTTTCTATTTTCTTTTTGAAAATCTTTTTTTGTTGCAACTAAAATATTTGCATTTGGATATAATCTTAAAAATTCTTGCCCCCATTGTTCTGTTAAGTGATTTGGAACAACAAATAAAGGTTTATTTGCTATACCTAATTTTTTTAACTCCATACTTGCTGTTGCCATTTCAAAAGTTTTACCTGCACCTACTGCATGAGCAAGTAATGTATTACCACCAAATAATATTCTTGCCACAGCATTTTTTTGATGCTCTCTTAATTGAATATTTGATGACATACCATCAAATTTTAAATCCGAACCATCATATTCTCTTAATCTAATTGCATTAAATTTTTCATTGTATATTTCTACAAGTTCATCCCTAACTCTTTCATTTCTTTTTATCCAATCTTTAAATTCTAATTTTATTTCATTTTGTTTTTCACGAGCTATTGCTGTTTCTCTTGGATTAAAAACTATTGTATTATCTGCTAACTTATCATAAATTGAAATATTTTTTAAATTTAGTGTTGTTTTAATTAATGTTAATGCATCTGCTCTACTTGTTCCCCAAGTTACTGTGTTTTTTACACTATTGTAATCAAATCTAACTCCTCCTCTTTGCAATAACCACATATTAGTTTCAGGAACATAATCTACATGTAATTTATCAGAACTTCGCCAATCCATATCTAATAAATCTATACAAAATCTTTTTATAATTCTTGGTGGAATCCAAACTGCACCTAGTGATATATCAATATCATCTGCTTTTAGTTTTTCAGGTATAACTTTTTCTAATGCCTCCACATTTTTATCATAAATACCATTTTCATTTAATTCTTTCGCCTCATTTAATTTAATTCTTACATTTCCACTTAAATATTCTGCCGAAGTTATCCATACATCTTTTTCTTGTTCTTTGGATAATTTAGGTTCTTTATATATTAAACCATCAAGTTCGCTTATTACTTCTTCTTCATCTATTTTAAGTAAACTTGCAATATAAGGTATTTCAACTCTACCTCTTTCATTTAAAGATATAGTCAATGCTTCAACAGGATTGTTGGCATCACTTATTTCCTTTTTATTTCTTAAAGTTCTTTCATAAAATACTAATCCTTTGGTGTAATAAGTTTTATTATTTTCATCTTTTTGTTCATCTTCTATTGATAATAGTAAATATGAATCTGGATCATCTTCAAATACTCTTTTATTAGCATTATCATTTAAATAACCATATTTTTTAATAAAACTATCATAAGATAATCTTAAATTTAATTGAGCATTTTCTAATATTTCATCATCACCATCATGTAATTGTATTTCAAATACTTTCTTCAATTTATCTCGAACATCTATCATACCTTTAATTCGTTCACAAGTTTTACTATCTTGATTTTCAAGTAAAATCATAATCGAGTCTTGTCTTTGAAATACTTTATTATTTATAATAGCATATCCATTATTCTTAACACCAGAAATTGCCGGAATAGTATTATCTCTTTGTTTTTCATCTTCTATTTCTACATTGATATATATATTCTTATCAAATTTATCTATTACACTCTCTAGTAAATCATCTAATTTTTTATCTTTAAAAGGATGTAATGAAGTTAAATCATCACTTCCATACATTGATGGATCATATTTCATTTCACCAAGCAGCATTTCTGGGTGTTCTATATAGTATTTATTCATTTGAACACCATTTTCATCATTATCTAAATATAACCAACTAGGATTTGCCTCTAAATCTATTTTACTTTTCTTTTTTAGAAATATTACATCAGTTGATACTTTTGTATTTGCTATACTACTAAATGTATTATTTGGTAATCTGAAAGCACCAATTAAATCTGCTCTTTGTGCTATATATTTTCTTGCTCTATTATCTTCTTTATCAAGAGTTCCTGTTGATGTAAT
>JAFXOW010000015.1 GCA_017528315.1 Bacilli bacterium | reverse complement strand
CTTTTAGATATCCCATATGAAATTAGAAAACAAAGAGCAATGAAAAGAGATAACATATCTGAAGAAGCATTTGATTTAAGAGAAAAAGCAAGTATTGAATTTGATGAAAGTGCTTTTGATTATGTTTTAAAAACAAATGATAAAGAAATAGTTAAAAGGTTGGTGAAGTCATTATGACAAAAGTTTTATATCCAGGAAGTTTTGATCCAATGACTAAAGGACACATGAATATTGTTGAACAAGCAAGTGATTTATTTGATGAAGTAATAATTGCAGTTATGCAAAATCCTTTAAAAAAGTCTGGATTGTTTACTCTAGAAGAAAGAATGGAAATAATTAAAGAATTATATCAAAGAATGAATAATATAAGAGTTATTTCTGCTAGTGGTGCTGCAGTTGATGTTGCTCTACTTAATGAATGCAAGGCAATTATTAGAGGACTTAGGAGTTTAAGTGATTATGATTATGAAGTTCAATTACAACAAATGAATAAAGAAATATCAGATAATAAAGTAAATACAATTTGCTTATTTGCAGATAAAGAATATCAATTTGTATCATCAAGTATGGTTAAAGAGGTTCTTAATCTTGATAAAGATATTTCAAAATATGTAGATCCAATAGTTAGAGAAAGAATGTTAGTAAAGAAAAGGAGTTTGATAAGATGAGTAAAATAACTATTACACCACTTGGAACAATATCGCCTTATACAAAAGGAAATATGAATTGTCCCGGATTTTTAGTTGAATATAATAACAAAAAAATATTATTAGATTGTGGTAATGGCATAACAAGATTATTAAATTTTCCAAAAGATTTGAAAGATTTAATTGTAATTATTACCCATTACCATAAAGACCATTTTGGTGATTTAGGAGCTTTACAATATGCTTCATATGTTTATCATAACTTAGGATTACTTGATAAAAAAATAAAGATTTATTTACCTAACAATGATTTTGCATTTAATAAAGCATCTATTATTTCAAATAATGAAAGCTATTCAGATTATTATGATATAGATAATTCTTGTTCATTTCTTATTGATGATTTAAATATAACTTTTGAAGATAATAATTCACATACTATTGAATCATTTATGGTTAAATTACAAAATAAAGATTTCAAAATAATATATACTTCTGATATTGGAACAACTAATTTAAGTAAATTAGTAGATTTTTGTAAAGATGCCGATTTAATAATTTGTGAAAGCTCCTTTTTACAAAAACACAATGCTAATAGTAAAACCCACATGACTGCTTATGATGCTGGTATTTTAGCAAGTAAATCTAATGCACAAAAATTATTATTAACTCATTTTTGGCCTGAAGAAGATAAAAGATTATATTTAGAAGAAGCAAAACAAAACTTTAAAAATGTAGAAGTTGCTGAAGAAAGTAAAAAATTAATATTAAGGAGATGATTAGTTATGAAAGAAAACAGTTCTTATTCATATTACGATAGTGAAGAAAGAACAATAGATATGATGTGTCAGACATTGGATAAATATTATATGGAAAAAATAATTCTTCCATATAGAAAAAGCGAAAAAACTATTGATATGCATACCCATACCAATTATTCAGATGGCGATTTATCACCAGAAAAATTAATAAGATTAGCAATAGATAAAAGAATCGGAACACTTGCAATAACTGATCATGATACTATTGAAGGAATTAAAAAAGTTAATAGAAATGAAAATATAATTGTAGATAGTGGAATTGAAATTATTAATGGTATTGAATTATCTGCAAAAACTGATAAAGGAAGAATGCATATTTTAGGTTATGGTATTGATTTAAAAAATAAAGCATTAAATAAAAAAATGATAGACTTAAAAGACAATAGTATTAATTCAGTATTATCAATAATGGAACAAATAAAAAGAGATTATGGAATTAGATTTAGTTATGAAGATATAAAAGCTCTAGTTAATGCTAATCATAATTTAGGTCGTCCATATTTAGCAAAACTTTGTGTTAAATATGGATACGCAACTACATCTCAAGATGCCTTTGATAAGTATTTGATAGATGCACATAATAAAACAAGACAAACAAGTAAAGGATTACAATATCAAGAATGTTTAGAACTAATAACAAATAGTGGTGGCATTCCAGTTCTTGCGCATCCAAAGTCATTAGAATTATCAGAAAAGGAATTTTTAATCTTATTAAAAGAAATGATTAGATGTGGACTAAAAGGCATTGAAGTATATCATTCAAGTCATTCAAAAGAAGAAATGGATTATTATTTAGAAATAGCAAAGCAATATGGTTTATTAATAAGTGGCGGCAGTGATTTTCACGGAAAAACCGTTAAACCTGATATTGAATTAGGAACTGGTAAAGATAATAATATTATGATTAAAAAATTATCATTACTAGATAAATTACATAAATAATATTTAAAAAAATAAAAATTTATGGTATTATCATTTTAGTGATTAGTTGTTTATCAACTTTTACTATTAGGAGTTTCGAATAACCTTTGTTATCGCTCCATTGAGGAATCTGCTCGGAACAATACCGAGTTTGATATATAAATCTATCGTAATGATAGATTTTTTTGTGTTTATAAATCATCCATCCAAAGAAAGGATGGTGAAATAATGAAAAGATATTTAATGTATAAGTCTATTATGAAGTATCTAACTGATAAAGATTTATCTTTGAATGCTAAAGGTTTCTTAAGTATGATTCTATTCAATGATGAAATAAATGCTTTAGAGCTATCAAAGTATTGCTCTGATAATATAGAAACTATTAAAGATACTATGTTGGAACTTCGAATCATGAAATATGTTAAGTATGATTCAGAAACAAATATGCTTTTAGCTGGACCAAAACCATATGATGAATGGGACGAAGAAATTATGGAAGATATACATAGAAAAGCAAAAAATAAAAAAGATAAAGATAGATAAGAAAGGAAGATACTTTTGTTAAATATTATTAGACAAGAAGTTCCCATTGATGAGGGACTTAAAACAAGAATCCAATTCATTTGTGATTTTTGTAATACAATTCCAAGATTTATTAATGGTTCTATTCGTAAAATTGATAAAACCAATATTAATTATATTGAGCCAAATAAAATAATTATCAAAGGTAAAACATTTCTAGCTTTTAATCATGGTAGAGATGTTTATGTAGAAAACTTACAAAAACACATTAATATTAGTGATTTACAAGAGTTTATTAAAAATCTATAACTATTGACATTATTTTCAAAAGTGATATTATATATAACCAATGAAAGAGGTATGCTCTAGAAATGGAGGTACATCTATGAAATATAAACACAAACATTTAAAAATAATTAATATCAATTATATTGAGGAGTCAGTAGTATTTAGACTTTACTAGATACTTTTGACTCCTCTTTTTTTGTAAAAGGAGTTGAGTTTATGGAATTATCTGATAAGGAAGTTAAAAAAGTAGCTGGTCTTTATATGCGAGTTAGTACCGAAGATCAAGCTCGTGAAGGATTTAGTTTACCAGAACAAAAAACACGATTAGAGGACTATTGTAGAGCCAAAGGTTATGAAATTGGAGATTATTATACTGATGAGGGAATTAGTGCTAAAAAAGGCAATTATAGGCCTGAATTTGAAAGATTAAAAGAAGATATTAGAAATAAGAAAATAAATACAATGTTAGCATTAAAACAAGATAGAATTACAAGAAGTATCTTTGATTGGGAAAACATTATAACTTTTCTAGAAGAAAATAATGCTTATTTAGATTTAGTTAATGATGATATTAATACTACTACTTCAAATGGTAGAATGGTATCTCGTATTATGATGAGTGTATCTCAAAATGAAATTGAAAGAACAAGTGAAAGAACTAAAGTTGGTTTAGCTGGTGCCATTAAACAAGGACACATTCCACATAAAGCACCATTAGGCTATAAACACGAAGATAAAAAATTAGTTATTGATGAATCAACAAAAGATGTTGTTATTAGAATATTTGAACTTTATCACAATGGTTTATCTTATCAAAAGATAGCTAGTTTATTTAAAAAGGAAAAAGTTTTAGGAAAAGACAATTGGAGAGATAATACAATATTTCATATTATTGAAAATGAAGTTTATAAAGGAGATTTTGTTCATGGTAAAAGAACTAATCATCCTACTTACTATGAAAATGTTGTTGAGCCATTAGTTAGTAAAGAAATGTGGGAAGAATGTCAATTTCAAAAGAAAAACAATTCTCGTGCTTATTCTAGAACTTTAACTTATATTTTCTTACAAAAATTACTATGTCCTAAATGTGGAAAGATTCTAGGTGGTAAGGCTTCAAAGAAAAAAGGTCATGAATATTTTTATTACTATTGTCGTGATTGCAAATTAACAGTTAAAGAAAAAGATGTTGAAGAACATTTTAAAACTTTTGTTGATGAACTAACTGAATATGATTCTATTGTTAATCAATTTTTCTTGCCAATGGTTATTAAAAACTTTGATGAACCTAGAGAAAACATTTCAAAAGAAATTGAAACACAAAAAGCAAGATTAGAAAGAGCGAAACTTGCTTATGTAGATGGTGCATTTAGTTTAGATGATTATAAAGAAAAAGCAAAACAAATTGAAGATACAATACAAATGCTACAAGACAAAATTAATACTGCTGATAAGTGTGATACATTTACTTATTCAGCTAAAGATATTTTAGTAGCCCGTGATATAGCATTTCTAAATAAAGGAGTTCATCCTGAAGAATATGATAGACAAATGAAACCATGGAAGAAAAGAACTCGTGAAGAAAAAGCTGATTTAATTATGAGTTATGTAGATAATGTAGAACTTGAATTAGTTGGTAGTGAATGTTTTGTTAAATGTGTTAATTTCAGGGAATCAATTGCTAACCCATGTAATGAATTATTTAAGAATGGTTATATAGATAGAAAACAAGATTGCATATTTGGTAATCTAATGGGACAAATAAGATTTAGTGAATACTTACCTGAAGAAGAAGTTGGAGAAATAATTATGAGATTAAAGAACTATTATAATGTTTCTTATACTGAAGCAATCTATTATGTTAAAGACCAAGTATTCTATTTCAACTTTGTAGAAGATAATTCCGCTATTGTTAGAGTGTTCCCATTAGAAGATTACTATAAACTAGATACAGATGTAAAAATGGAAGAATATAGATTTGGAATTATATATATCAAAGAAGAAAATATTGTAGTTACGAAAAATGCAGATGAATTAAATAAATTATTCAATTACATTCCTGATGATAGTAATACTTATGTGGACTACTCTAGAGAGTTAAAAGATATACCTAGTAAACCTATCAGAATGGAATTGATAAAGAAATAAAATGCGTGGCACGTTTTGTTGCTTTAGCAATGAAAGTGGCGATAGCATTTTTACAAAAGAAAATGTTTTGTGAAGATAAAATATTTTCATCATTACAATACGAAGTTTTGAAAGTATGTAGTACATAGTTTCATTACAAAGTATTGCATAAAGGATTCTAAGGAATATTCCTTAGCCCACTGATATCTTGTTAGCATGACAAGATATCTAGGGGGTTATACATTTTGACAAGACAAAATTGAACCATAAGAAAGGAGATGATTATTATAAGTGAACTTCCATATTCTCTACATTTGGGAAGTAATAAAAATAGAAAAAATAGTGTTAGAAGTTCCGCTAAAAATAATATAAGTGGAACAACTTCAATGACTAATAATGGAATACAAAATGCTAAAACATTATCAAAATGTGATAAGCATAATTATAGAAAATATGACAACGAACAAGAACAAATTGTAATTGTAAAAGGTACTTCTTCCCTTTATAAAGATGTAGAAAATTTTTATAAAACTGAATTTGAAGAAGCAAGATTAGAATATAATAATAAGCAAACTAGAGATGATAGAAAGATCGATGACTACTTCAAAAAAGTAAGTGATAATTCTAAAAGTGATTTAGCTTGTGAGATTATTATTGAACTTGGAGATAAGAAATTTTGGGATACAAAAGATTTAAATTATAAACATAAAATGACTAATGTTTATTCAAAACAAGTTGATGATTTAGAATTGTTAATGCCAAACTTTAAAGTATGTAGTGCTATTATCCATTATGATGAAACAAGTCCTCACATGCATATTGTAGGTGTTCCAATAAAATATAATTGTAAAACTGGTATGAGTAAACAAGTTGGAAAAACTGATGTGTTCACTAGAACTTCTTTAATGCAATTACAAGATAAAATGAGAACACTATGTATTGAAGAATACAACAAAGAATATAACCTAGATGCAACTTTAAAACGAAAAATGAAAGGTAGAAATAGAGATATCAATGTAGCCGATATGACTAACTACCAAGAAACAAAAGAACTAATTGAAAAGCATCAAAAAGAAATAGATTCAATAAGTAATAATTCGTTAGAGTTAAAAACTAGTTCTAATAATATAAAAGAAGAAATAGATAAACTTAAAAAAGTTCCATTAAGAGATGATTTGTTTATCATTTCTAAAGAACAAAAGAATAAGTTGGAAGATTATATTGATAAAGTTGATAAAACAACTGATGAGTATAGAGATGTTAAAGAATTGTCGGCAAACCTAAATGTTATTACTAAACAAGCTAGACAAGATTCTAAAAGAATTAAAAACTTAAAAGAAAATAATGAAGCATTACAATTAAGAGTAGATAGTTTAAGTGAAAAAGTAGAAACACAAGAAAAACAAATCAATGAATATAGAAAAGACAATTTTAATTTGAAATTTCAACTTCAGGAATTACAGCAATTATTTGAAAAACTAATTAACTTCTTGAAAAGAATGTTTCATAGAAAAGATAAAGAAGATGTATATGCAGAAGTTATTAGTGATATGTATGATAATAAAATTATTAGTGAAAAAACTTTTGATAGAATTACAGGTTGGGACAATGAAAAAGACAAACAAAAAGATGATTTTGAACTTTAATCATCTTTTTTGATTCTTGTATATATAATATAAAATATCATCATACCAAATGTGCAAAGAATTAAATCATCGATATCTAAAACTCCAACTTTAAATACATATTGAAATAGTTCTATTAATAGTATTATTACAAAAGATAATATAAAATTAATCGAATACTTTTTAACTTTAAATAATTCAATTAAGAAATATTCTAAAGGCATAAATACAAGTAAATTTCCAAATATATTTATAATAACCTCATATGTTGTACCATTTTTTAATATATCAATTATAGATTTAAAAGGAGTTAAATTATAACTATCAATACTATTATATCTAGCAAATACTACCATGTTGAATAGTAGAATTACATAATATATAAACACTATTATATGAGAAAGTTTTAACACTTTCTTTTTATCTTCTAGTTTTTCTACATAATTATTACTATATATTTTATTGCCAATTATTACGAATATAGAAGCAATAACTATAATTAATAATCTAATAAAATAATTAACTTCTATATTTGGATCATATTCAAACCTTAAATAAAACAAGAATGATAATATTGATAATATATAAAAGAAAATAGTTAATTTAAATTGAAAATTATATTTATTTGCTTTGGTAATTTCATTATATTCAATTAATTGTTCTACATCATTTTTACTCTTTTTATTTTCTTCTCCATTTAATAGTTCTGAAACATCTATATTAAGTTCTTTAGATAGTGGAAGAAGTAAAGATATATCTGGAGTTCCTCTTCCTGTTTCCCATCTTGAAATAGCTTTTTCAGTAACGAATAATTTTTCGGCTAATTCATCTTGGGTAATTCCCAGTTCTTTTCTTTTTGCTTTTATAAAGTTAGATATTTTATTTAAATCCATTCACATCACCAACCAATTTACATTTATGAATTTTTAAATACTCGCTATATTCTTTTTGTGATACTTCGTTTCGTTGTTTGTTGTAAGATATATATATTATATCATTAAAATCTAAAATCACATAATGTTTGCCTATACTATAATGAAAACTATCCATAGCACCTGCTGAATATGAATATATTTCTGTATTATTATTACAATAATAATGTGTATCTTCATATATTTGATTATCACGAGATCCACCACTTAAAGCAAATACAAGTATAAACAAATAGAAAAGTGGTAAAGCAACAATTGAAATAATTATTGTTATAATGATTGATATTACCTTAATTAAATTACTTTCCATAAAACCAATTGATATTAAAGTTATCATACTCGATATTCCAAAAATAACTCCATAGATATCTTTTGAAAAAAACCATATAATAAAGAAAACTATAATTGCTATACTTTTACATTTTATTTCTTTCTTTAATTTAAATAATAATATAATATTTGAAATAATTAATGTAATCATAAATAAATGATACATAATCCCAGTTATTACAAGATTTCTTAATATTAGATTATAAATTAAAAATAATAGTATTATTATTAAAGCATAATAATTTATTAAAATCTTTTTCATAATAAACACCTAATTAAAATTATATAAATTATTTGTAACCATTATTTTTTTCAAATATTCATAATCAGTTCTATTAAGTTTACTCATTTTATCACCATTTATCAAATACATTTTATTATCATCGATTTTAAGTAAATATTCATCTGTAGATTTCTTTTCTAAATCAACAATTTTAAATGTAAAATCATAATCATTAAAGGAATTACTTTTATTAAAAGTAAATACACTAGTAGCAATTTCATCTATATAATCTGCTTCAAGTTCATCTAATTTATATTCATTATTATCCCTACTGATTAAATACATTTCTTTATAATATCCAATATTTCTCCATAATCTAAACGCATCATCATAATCGTATCCATTATATTTATCTTTATGTATGTTTAATGTTTTTTGATTTATAAAAACATTATCATTATCAATCCAATAAACAAATGATACACTCTCATGATAACCCGAATATATATTTTTACATTTATCATTTTTATCACATAAATCAGCTGCTATTTCAAAATCAGTAGTTGCACCACAATTTCTTAAATATGTTTTTATTGTATAATCTCCATTGGGTAATTTAACTGATTCCATTAAATCTCTACTACATAAATCTCCAGTACAACCTTTAAAAGTTATAATAATTAAAAAACAAAATAATAATCCTATTTCTCCAATTATTTTCATAAAAATCCCTTCTTTCTAAATCCATAATATTATAGATATTAAAAGAAGTCACCCTATGAATCGTAGGATTGCATTTTCTATAATAAAATTAAATGTTTTAAATTGTAAAAATTATGATATAATGTTTATAGCAATGGATGATTTATATATCATCCTCGTGTGAGAAAAAGTTGTGTACTCACTCAACTATCGCTCCATATGTAATTTTAGTCGAACTTTTTAGTTCGATTTTTTTTATAATCTTATGTGGTCAGTTTGGTAAAGACTTTTTACAAAATAATATTTTTAATTATCTTGATAAAGTTAATGAAATAAATAAAGACTTCAAACAATTAGAATTATTATCTACTACTCTTAATAATGTTGATAATGAATTAAAAGAAAATAAAGAAAAAATTAAAATATTATCTGAAAATAATAAAGCATTATCTTTAAAAGTTGATACCTTATCTACTAATTTAGAAAACAAAAATAACGAAATAAAAGAATTAAAAAAAGAAAATAATAAATTTAAAACTTTAGTAAATCGTTTTGAAACTATATTTAAAAGATTAGTTAATTTTATTAAAAATAAAATTAATAAAACTAAAGATAATGATAAATATATTGAACTATCTAAAAGAAATTATTCTTATGGAATCTTTAATGTAAAGACAGTTAAAAATATTAAAAAGAAAAAAAATTCCAATGATGAAACAATTATAAAAATATTATAGAAAGATTTTATGAAGCACTTTCCATATTTAATAAAGATTCTTGGATTAAATTAATTAATCTTTTAACAACAAAAGTCTTATTACATGATGATTATACTTATAAAAAAATAGTTTAAGATTTACATAAGTTTAATGTATTAAATGATAAAGAATTTAATCATATTTTCTATGGTAATTCTTTAAATTATAATTTAAGAAATAATGAAAACAAAGAAAAAATAGAAAGGTAAATTATCTTGTTAAAGTTAATTTTTTTTCTTCATAACTTTCTTGAATTTTAGCATCTAATATTTCTTTTTCTTTTAATATTTGTTCAAATTTAATATCTTTTTCTCTAACATCAACAATTAAAGATTCAATATCTGATATTTTTTTAGTTATATCTAATTTTAATTTTTCTAAATCATCTTTATCTAAAGTTAATTCATTATTTTTATTTGCATATATAATCTTTTTATATCTATTAATATATTCATCCATTAATAATTGAACTTTATTTAATAATTCATTTTTATTATTTGAATTTAAATAATTAATTCTATTTAATAACATACTAAATTCTTTCATAATATAACTTGTAAAATTATTTAAATCATCTTTAATAGGATTTTCTAATGTTTTATCAAATTCTTGTATATTATTAGATTTTGTATTTTGTAATACAATATTTTTTTCTAATTGTTTGATTTTATGTTTATTTAGTTTTATTTGTTTTATTATTTCATTTATGGGTTTTATATATCCATCGTGAATACACATATCCGTGATGATATAGTTAAGCGTTTCTACCATGAATGTTATTGACATCCATACTATTATTATATTAAAAATATTTGAACCTATTGAAATATCTATTGAACCTAGTAAAATAGATAAATAAGTAGAAAGAGAGATAAGTCCTAATTGTATAAAACACCTTTTTATAATAGATAAAATATTTTTTTTGCTCTCTTGTTTTAAATAATTAAGATAGATATCTTTTTCTTCTTTGGTAAAATCCATTTTTCCTTTTTTACCATTTTTAATAATATTATTTATTCTTTCTCTTTCATTAAAAATATTAACTAATTCATTTAATTTTTTTAATGTTATAGAATTATAGTTTCCTAATTCATAATTAGTCATGGTAATATCATCAAATTTTAAACTATATGATTTTCCTTTATAAATAATTATAAATATTTTATTTTCATTATCATATTCAATATTATATTTATTATTTTTATTTTTATCTATATTTTTTAAAAATTTAGATAAAGGCATTTCTTCAAAATATATTCCTTTTATAGTATCGTATTCGGTAATTATAAGTTGTTCAATATGATTTATTTCGTCTTCAAATGGTGGTACTCCAAATACTCCTGCAACACTCATATAAAATCCCCCTTTTTTATAGTTGCATATTATATCACAAAAAATCAAAAAGTCAAATTATGCAATCGTTAGATTTATATTGTAAAATGATTGTCTAAATTTACAAGTGCTCTTTTTCTTTTGACAAAATCTTTTTTAGATATGTCAAATTAATTGTGTTTTAAGTAAAAATTTCGTATAATATTTAAACATGAAAGGAAGAATTATTTATGAGTAAATATGTTGTTATTAAAGAAGGTAAGGAAAGAAAATACAGTGATGATAAAATAAAAGAAGCTAAAGATAAATTGGCAAATATTTTAAATGATGAAAATAATCTATTTCCATATGAAATAGATAAAAAACAACTATTAATGGATATTTATCAAGAATTAACCATAGATAGAAGAGTTTTACTAAGTTTAGTTAAAAACGGGTTAAAAATAGATAATAATAAACTTGTAGAGTTAATTAGAAAGAATGAAATATTAACTCTATTAGTTGACTATTTATTCAAAGATTTAGATATTTCAATTGATGATCAAAAATTGATTTTAAAAAGGTAATAAAGAAGGAGAATTTTATGAATGTAAGTAGAGATAGAATTACTTTAGTAGAAGATACATATGGATATGTAGGACGTGCAAGTAATGAAGAGAATGCTGAAATGTTTAAAATAGAAATACAAAAATACATTGAAATAATTGATAAATTAATAAATTTAGATTTTAAAAAATTATCTAATAGGGAATTTTATGAATTATTAAAACAAATATATAATATTCGTCTTGATGAAAATGACTATTTAAAGATGATATCTAAAAAAAATGGTAAAAAATATTCTGACATATATAATATTCCAACTACGATGACTTTTAAATCTATTGTTACAGAAGGACATGGAAGAGATTTTAGTTGGTATGAGGATTTATTTCAAACATATTTTGATGTTGCTATTTCAGATGACTTAAAAAATAGAAGATTTCAAAATGGAAGATATAATTTAAAACCATTTACTAAACAAGAAATTAAACAAATGTTAGAAGATAAAGATATTGTTATTTTTATGGAAAATGATAGGGTAATATATAAAAGTGATTTAGAAGAATTTAATGCTGAAGAATATGAAAAATTCCCTTCATTAAATATTGAATGTAAATGGTACACTCGTAATTATTTTAAATTTATAGAAGATAATTTTGATTTATTTGCTGAATTATTAAGAAGAAAATTTACTAAAAAGAAAATTTTAAAAGATATGAAAGAATATTTAAAAGAGTTGGAATGGGATATTGATAATATATTTAATAATGTTAACTCAAGAGATAAATATTATTCTGGAATATCTAAAATATGTGAGAATTGGTATAATACTTCTGGAATTAAAGAAAAACATGAAGATATAATAAAGACATTAAGTAAGGAATAATTGTGTTAGTTTATAGAATATGCAGTAAACAAGAAATAGAACAAATATTAAATTATAATGAATTTACTGCAATAGGTAATTATGGTTTAACATATTTAAATAATAATAAAAATAAAAATAATCATATGTATAAATTAGATAAACTATATCTTCACTTTTTCAAAAATAAAGATAGCATATTTTATATGGATACATCAGAAGATAGATTTATATGCACTTATGATATACCAGAAGATATTTTGAAAACAGGTATGGGAACAGGAAAATATCTTGATTATTTTAATTTTAATCATCTTATAAATGTATGTGAATATGCTATTGAATCTTCATTAATTAGTTTTGAATATTTATTAAAAGTTGAGAGAATAAAAGAATATATAGATATTGAAGATTATATGTATGATAATGAATTAAGTGAATTTGTAGATGCAATATATGATAAAAAAACAAAAACACTTAAAAAATAAATTTTAAAATTACAATATATGTTATATTGTAGTTTTTTATTATATCAATTTGATATAGCAATATGTAAAATTGATATTTTACAAATAAATGAACACCTTATATAATAGTTCTCAGTTATTTTGAAAGGGGTGTTTATTGTGGATTTTAGTAATATGCCATATTTTGATGGAAAGAAATTTTTAAATTCAATTTCTTCAAAAAAAATTCTTGAAACATCACAAGAACAGATAAAATATTATATGGATAAATCGGTAAAAGAATCGTATTTAGAATATTTAAGAAAAAATAAAAAGAAAAATGTAGCATTAATAGGATTAGGTCCTCATGCTAAAAGAATTTATCTAAACTATTTTAAAAAGCATAAAACTAATCTAGCATTACTTGTTGAATTAGAATCTAAAAAAACGAGTGTAAGACAATATTTAGATGAAAATAATTTTAAAAATACAAAAATATTTACTTTACCTGACCATTTAAAAGATGATGAACATCTACCAAGTGATGTAAGTAGCAATTTATTAGCAGTTTGTAAAACACTTGAAATTACTCATATTATAATAGCAACTGAACCAAAAGCTCATAATATGTATGTAGAATTTGCTTTAAAAAATAATTATGATGTGCTAACTGATAAACCAAT
>JAFXOW010000002.1 GCA_017528315.1 Bacilli bacterium | reverse complement strand
TTTAAAAGATAAGAATATATATTATTATACTGGAGATGAATATATTAAATTAGATAAATAAAAGGAGTCGGAAGATTAAGATATACAGAGCGGATGATAATACGTTTTTGTATGGTATAATATAAAGTGTAAGACAAATAGTAATTTGTAGAAAGGATGGCATTTATGTATGAAAAAATCAAAAAATATATGGGTTAAATCGTTATTTGTAATTTATATTATAATATTAGTGTGGGTAATACTATTTAGAATGAATTTTTCTATATCATCTATTCATAGAGTAAGAGATATTAATCTAATACCATTTTATTATGAAAATGTATATGAAGGAGATATACCACTATTTGAAGCATTTTTAAATTTACTGATTTTTGTACCATTTGGAATATATTTAAAAATGGTTGGACTTAGCAATAAAAGAATCATTTTAAGTGGTTTTAGTCTTAGTCTAATTTTTGAAATAAGCCAATATTTTTTTAAACTCGGAGCTACTGATATAACAGATTTAATTACCAATACATTTGGAACTGTTGTAGGTTTATACGCATATGTACTATTATGCAGAATTATAAAAAATAATAATAGATTAAATACAATTATCAAAATAATTGCAACAATTTTTTCAATAATTGCAATAATGTTTTTTGGCTTATTATTGTTATTCTAAGTTATGCAAATTACAATTTATTAATTAGTTCGGAAGATTAAGATATTCCGTTCGAAACTATCTTTAAGGCAAGATAGTAACACACTACCAAGTCGGCAAAATGCCAACTAGGAATAGTGTGCAAAGGGACACCCTTTTGAAACCCGATAAGCAACATTTCACAAACTATCGTAAGTGAATGTTGCTCTTTTTTATTTTGTCTTGCGACTTCATAAAAAAGAAAGAATACTATCGCCACTTTCATGAGTAAACTCACAAAACGTGCCACGTATTCTTTAAATAAAAATAACCTAATACCTAATCTAACGAAAAGGTAAAAGGTTATTTTTTTATTTGAATTATTTATTATTCTTTAATAAATTTGCTGTATCTTTTTTAGCATTCCATACTGATAGATACATAAATAATTCAAATTCTAATGTCATAATAAATGCACCTATTATGACAAGATTATTTTTCATAACATTATGATTCAATGTATCAAATAATACAACTAAGCATAATAATGTTCCGAAAAATACAACTAACAATGTTGTGCTATCATCAAAACTTCTTTTAATAGTTTTTGATTTATTCTTATCAATGTCTAATCCTAATTTACTCCATGCATTTAGATCTAATATAAGACCAACTGCAAGTAAAGCTGTTGAAGCCCAGAACATATTTTTGAAATAATCACTTCCAATTACTTGTGATAATCCAAAACTTACTACAAAGAATATTGATAATAATATTACTGCTATTTTTAATATCTTACTATTTCGCATTTTTATTTCTCTCCTTTACTTTTAAACTTTGAATTAAATTAATAATTTCATTTTGTGTATTGATTTGATACTTTGTATCTTCAATAGTATTTTGTAATAACTCTCTTTCACTTTCTATTATGCTTTTATCATTTAACTTTTCTTCACAAGATAAAACTAACTTTTCTAGATTTTGTTTATTTCCTAAAACATTAACTTCAGCCTCATTAAGTTCATCTCCTTTTAATTTAGAATAATAATCTTTTATAAAAGGATTTAATGGACTGACTTCTATACCTAGTCCAATCATATACATTAGATCACTATAATTAACATCTAATACATTACTTATCTTACGAAGTATTTTAGGACTAGGCTCTTTTCTAACACCCGATTCTATTTTAGAAAGTTCAGAGTTATTTATATTAGCCAATTTTGCAAGTTGTCTTTGCGAAAGATTAGCTTTTTCTCTAGCTTCGGTAATTACTTCACCGATATTTTTTTCTACCATAGAAATTCACCTCACACCATAATAATACACCTATTGGGTAAAAATGTCAACATTTTTTAATTTTTTGAGTAAAAGTGTTGACAATGATGTAATTAGCATGATATATTATATGTGTTTCCAAATGAACCCACTTTAAAATTAAATGGGTAACATAGAAAAAGAAAGGAGGAAGTCAAATGTATGAGATTAAAAAAGCAACTAGAATTAATTGATCCAAGAGTATGGAGAGATAAAAATATTAAGTTTGAAACAAAACTGATATACAAAATACTCTGTGCAGAACAATCCCAAAGATGTGAATTCACAAGTATAAGCATTGGGAAAGTTCAAAAAAAGTTGAGTATAACAAATGTTGGATTCAAAAAGAACCTACAAATACTAGAAGATAACAAATATATAAGGTTCAATGAATACAGCCGAGGATTATACACATACGAGATTTGTTAGAAAAGATTGAATCGCTAACAAATAAAGGTTCAGTAAATGTTCGTAGATTTATATTAGAACCTATCTTATAGAAATATAAGATGAACAAGTTTGAAGTAAAACATATTTCAAAGAACGAAATAAAAGAATAAAAGGGATTGAAATATGTTGTATGTATGTTTTACTTCAAGCAACCTATTAGTGAGATTTATCTCACACAGGGATTTTATTGTCATTATTAGTATGACTTGTAAGTAGTGGTTACAAGTTTTTTTATTGCCTAAAATTAAGAAAGGAGAATGATTTATGAATAACGATATAACAAATTTAAAGTATGTAGAAGTTCCAGTAGTAGTTTTATTAGATGAAGATTTATCTACTACTACTAAACTTTTAATGGGTTTAATAACTACTCTATCAATGCAAGAGGGTTTTTGTTTTGCTAGTAATAGATATTTAAGTAATCTTATGAAAGTATCTAGAAGAACAATTACTAGTTGCATAGCTTCATTAAGAAAGAAAAACTATATTAGAGTTGAAAGTGAACCTAATACTAGAAGAATATATTTAGCAAATATCTTCTAGAGTTTATAGCAAGATACTGCTAATCAGTATAGCGAGTATCTTCTAATATAATAAATAAGATAATAAATAATATTAATAAATAATATAAATTTAAATTTATTTAAATAATTTAAATCTTTAAAAAAATTAAAATGAAAGGAATGATAAAAATGAAATATGATTTAAATGAAATAATTATATCTGGAACTATTAATAGTATTACAGATAATAAAAATGATTATATTAAATTTGGTTTAACCACTCTTAAATATGATGAAAGAAAAGTTTTTGCTAGTTTTAATATTAATCGAAATCTTTATGAAATATATAAAGATTTTTTTGTTAAAGGAACAAAAGTATTTATAAAAGGTTATCTTAACTCTTATATTACCAATAATAAAATTCAAAGTTTTGTAACTGTGACAGATATAGCAAATAATCAAGATGAAATTATGACTGGTAGAAAAGGTCCTCATATAAGACTTGATCCAGACGGAGTTGAAGTTTGGGACGGAAAAAGATGTGAAGCAATACCACCTACTGAAGAAGAACTTAAAGAAATGGAAGAATTATTAAAAGAATATCAATAGAAAGGTGTGATAATTTATGAAGAATAGTAATTTTTATAAACTATTACACATAGAATTCATTGTGGAGGAATAATCATGTATGACACATTAGAATTTTATGATAGTAATGGTTGTGATTTAAAAGAAGTTTTAAAAAGCTGTATATATAAATACTATATGGCTAATAAAAATTCATTAAAAGTATTTAAAACGGACGAAAAAAATAGTATAATTGATTCAACTAATAAAGTGAATGTGTTGTCTACTGAAAGGAGTTAAAAGTGTATAATAGATATGCAATAGACAATACGATTTTTAATATAGCCATTTATATAAGATTATCTCGTGAAGATGGTGATGATTTAGAATCAGAAAGTGTCACTAATCAAAGAAGT
>JAFXOW010000080.1 GCA_017528315.1 Bacilli bacterium | reverse complement strand
TCCAAGGAATAATACCAATAATTAAGAATACTAAATAATTATCAGTTTTTACTCTCATAATATATGGAAATACTATTGCATATACTAATACTTGTAATAAAGGATTTACAAAAGACCAAAGTACTCCTAAAAATGATCCTTTATATTTACCTCTTATTTCCTTTTTTACATTACTTTTTAAAAGTTCTCTATATTGATATAAATTCTTTATTAATTTCATAATATCACCTATCTACATACCTTTAAGTATTCATCTATGACATCTCCAACTTTTCCATCAAGTCTTATTCTTCCCTCATAGATCCATACTGCTCTATCACATAAATCTCTTACAGAATTCATGTCATGAGATACTATTACAATAGTTTTTCCTGCTTTCTTTAATTCATGTAATTTACTAAAACACTTTTCTTGGAAGTGTTGATCACCAACTGCAAGTATTTCATCAATTAATAAAATTTCTGCATCAACATTTATTGCAACAGAAAAAGCAAGTCTCATATACATACCTGATGAATAAGTTCTAACTGGAGTATCTATTAATTCCCCTAATTCAGAAAACTCAATTATATCAGGTAATCTTTTATCTATTTCTTTAGCAGTTAATCCAAATATAGAAGCATTGAAATAAATATTTTCTCTACCAGTAAAATCAGGATGGAATCCTGCACCTAATTCTAGTAATGAAGTTAATTTACCATTTACTTCTATCTTACCTTTAGTAGGATATATAATCTTAGTCATTAATTTTAATAATGTAGATTTACCACTACCATTAGTACCAATTAAAGCTACTGTTTCTCCCTTTTTAATATCTAAGTCTATATCTTTTAGGATATGTACTTTTTGAGTTTTATTCTTTCCAATAAAAACTAACTTTTCTTTTAGTGTCATTGGTTTATCAGAATTTAATTTAAAATCTTTATATAGATTCTTAGTTCTAATTGCATATTCGTTCATTTCTTTCATAAATTCCTCCTGCAACTATATATAATTATAACAAAAAATAATGCTTTTTTTAAGCATTATTTTTCTAAAAATATTTTTCTAGTAACAAAATTAAATATCATTACAATGATAGTAGCAATTATTTTTACTATTAGATAACTAATCTTTAATATATCTTCTCCTACCCACATAATTAATTCAGTAAGACCTAGTCCCATTAAACTAAATACTATAAATATAATAAAGTTTCTTTTGCCACTATGTTTACCACTTACATCAAATACCCATTTAACACTCAATATATAATTAACTACTACTGAAACTGTAAATGCTATTGCAGCACTAATTAATGTATTTAAATGGAATACTTCTTTACAAATTATTAATGTAACATAGTCTATTACAAAAGCTATTCCACCTACTATACCAAATTTAAATATTTGAAGTAATAATTTTTCTGTTTTTTCGCTAAGATTAATATGAAATAATTTTAAGCATTTATTAAATACTTTTCCTAAAAAATCTTCTTTCATTATTTGTCACCTTTTTTAGTCTTAATAAGGTTTAATTCAAATAATAATCTATATTTTTTTGTAACACCATCTAAGATAACACCGCAAATATAATTTATTATTCCTATCATAAGCATAAATCCAGAGAATATTAATGTTGGAAATCTAGGAACTAATCCAGTTTTAAAATAATCTATAAATACAGGAATTGCAAAACCTATAGATATTAATGTAAATATAGTTCCGATTATTCCATAAAAAATACTTGGTTTATAATCTTTAAATAAATTAATTATAGTTTTAATAACTTTAAATCCATCAGAGAATGTATTAAGTTTAGATACAGATCCACTAGGTCTATCTCTATATTGAACAGGAATTTCTACTAGTTTAAAATTTTTGTCTAACGAATGAATAGTCATCTCTGTTTCTATTTCAAATCCTTTTGAAAGGATTGGGAATGTTTTTACAAAGTCATAACTAAAAGCTCTATACCCTGTCATTATATCTTTTACTTTACTCTTAAATAATGTATTAATTAATCCTCTAACTAATCTATTACCAAAATTATGGAAAGGTCTCTTATTTTCTTTAAAATATGTAGATGATAATCTATCACCAATAACCATATCTGCTTGACCATTTAAAACATAATCACACATTTCTCTAGCATGTTCAGCAGGATATGTATCATCTCCATCTATCATTAAATAACAATCTGCTTCTATATCTTTAAACATAGATCTAATAACATTACCTTTTCCTTGTTTATATTCATATCTAACTATTGCACCAGCTTTTTTAGCTATTTCATCAGTACCATCTTTAGAATTATTATCATAAACATAAATATCTGCTTCTGGTAAAGCTTTCTTATAATCTTTTACTACTTTTTCAATTGTCTTGCTTTCATTATAACAAGGTATTAAAACAGCAATTGTTTTTTTCATATTTATCGACTCCTTTAAATATATGTAATCACAATAGAAATTATAGCATTTAAATTTTGAAAAATCAAAAATATAAATAATAATTTTTTGCAAAATTCCATATCAATATTAAATATTTTCCCTTTTTTATTTGATTTCAAACATATAAATGGTAATAATAACATTATAGGTAAAAAGTATCTTCCTTGAACTCCGTTAATAACATTTTTCTTTAATGGTGTCCATTGTACATATAAAGATGTAAATATCAATAATATAATTGATAATAACAAAAATAAATATGTAATTTTTCTTTTAATACAATTTGTTTTATCTGAGAATCTATATACTAATAACATTATAATAGTTATCAACAATGTCATATATACATAGAATCTACCGGTTGGAACATTAAAGAGATTTAATTTTCCTCCAAATAATGATTCTATATAATCGACACCATATGTCTGTATAGTTCTTAGTATTGTTACTATATATGTAAACGGTTGTTTTAATACATATTTTACTTGGTTTGGTGTATCAACACCAGGTTGGAATACAACTAAGTATTTAGATGCAAATTTAAGCCAAATTAAGTTTAATATTATTGGAATTAATATTAGAACTAACACTTTAATTATCTTGTCTTTTCCATTTTTAAATTTTGTTTTTGGTAAAAGTATTGGTAATAAACAAAGTGGAACATACACTATCTTACTTAAACTACAAACAAGTGAAGTTATAAGTAATATAACAAATTCCTTCTTTGATAGTTTTTCCTCTTTTTTTGAATATAAATAAAAAATATAACTAATAAAGAAAATTGATATACCAATAGTTATTGAATCTGCTGATAAAGATGCACCTTCTTGTAAAGCCATTGGATTAAGTGCTATGAGTATTATAAATTCTTTAAAATATGGTATTAGTTTTATTGAAAAATATATTAAAGTTAAATAACAAATTAAATTAAACAATCTCGATAAATAAATTGAAATAGGCATACTCAAATTAAAAATCTTAGATACTAAAACTCCAAGTGTTTGAGGTATATAAATTATAAAATTATATAAAGCTGTGTTACTATGTACTGTTTTTTCATTTTTATTCTTTGCTGTTAAAGCTTTAAAATAATTATCATATGATTCTACTTTACAAACTTTATTAATTCCTGGAGTAGTAACATATGCATTACCATTTTTATCAATATCTGACAACAAATCCCCTTCACTAATTGCATACGATCTTGCATAATGTGACATTTCATCCGGTACTTTACAAAAAGGTGATGAAAACATATATAATATTGCAAGAGGAATACCTATTAATAGAAATAGATTCTCTATTTTTATTTTTTTTAATTTGAATAATGCAAATAAAAGAATTGCTGATACTACAAATTCAAAAATAAATAAAAATATATTCATTCGTCCAACTCTAATATAATTAAATGCTAATAAAGCTATAATGGATAAAACATATAATACAATTTGAGTTTTTTTATTATTCAGTATTTTCATAAGATTCATCATATCATCATCCTTTTCTATTAATTGTTGTCTTTTTCTTTAACTATATATATTGGTCTATTTTTAGATTCAAGATATGTTTTAGATAGGTATTGACCAATTATACCTATACATAATAATTGAACACCACTAGTAAATAATATAATACATGATAAACTAGGCCATCCACCTACTGGATCACCATACATAACTGTTTTTACAATTATAACTATTATAAATACTAATGCTATTAAACACATTAATACTCCTAGAAAACTAGCAAATGCAAGTGGAGCTGTTGAAAATGCAGTTATACCTTCAATTGCATATTTAAATAATTTCCAGAATGACCATTTAGTCTTTCCAGCAACTCTTTCTATATTTTTATAATCAATCCATTTAGTTTTAAATCCTACAAAACTAAATAATCCTTTAGAGTATCTATTATATTCTTCTAGAGATAATATAGAATCTACTACTTGTCTCTTCATTAATCTAAAATCTCTAGCACCATCAACCATTTCAGTTTTAGACATTTTATTAATTATCTTATAGAACATCTTAGCAAAGAAACTTCTAATAACTGGTTCCCCTTTTCTATTAGTTCTTCTAGTACCTACTTGGTCATAACCTTCTTCTTTTATATATTTATACATTTCAGGAAGTAATGCAGGAGGATCTTGTAAATCTGCATCCATTACAGTCACATAATCTCCACTAGAATATTTTAATCCAGCATACATAGCCGCTTCTTTACCAAAATTTCTAGAGAAAGATAAATATTTTACTTTTTTATCTTTATTAGATAAGTCCTTAACAATAGATAAAGTTTTATCCTTTGAACCATCATCTACAAATATATATTCAAAATCTACTTGTTTCATTTCATTTTCAATTTTTTTAATTTCTTTATAAAAGAATGGTAAAGCTTCTTCTTCGTTATAACATGCTACTACAACACTTATCTTTTCTTTTTTCATAACTACCTCCAAAAATACATCAGTATTCTTTATAACAATTATATCAAAAATAAAAAAGAAATACTACATGTATTTCTTTAATATTTTTGTTATTACCTCATATCCTTTATCATTTGGATGAAGACCATCATCTGAGTAACTATGATCTAAAACACCATTGTCATCTAATAAGTGAGGATATATATCAATATATGTTAGATCATGTTCTTCACAATATTCTTTTATCAAATCATTAGTCATTATAATTATTCCATTTACTTGTTTTTCATCCTT
>JAFXOW010000079.1 GCA_017528315.1 Bacilli bacterium | reverse complement strand
ATCAATTTTCTTTAATTCTAAGAATGTAGTTTCTCCACTCATCTCTGGCATCATAATATCTAATAATATAATATCATATTTTTCGCCTTTTTTGATTTTATCTATACATTCTTGACCACTTAGTGCTTGATCAATTTCAAATTCTAACTGAGATAATGCTCTAGCAGCAACTTTAATATTTAATTCGTTATCATCAACTACAAGAATTCTCATTCCTTTGTAATTATCTCTAATTTCTTTATTTTTATTCTTTTCTTCATCTTTTGGTTTACTCATTTTACTAATCTTTTGAGGTATTTGAACAATAAATAATGATCCTTTTCCAAATGTAGAATTAACATTAATAGTTCCACCCATCATATCAAGTAATTTTTTCGTTATAGCAAGTCCAAGGCCTGTACCTTCAATTGTAGAATTTCTTTCATCTAATCTTTCAAATTTTGTAAACAACTTATTTATAGATTCCTTTTTAATACCACGGCCAGTATCCTCTACACTAACTATTAGTAAACAATCATTTCCTTTATTAACGCATTTAGCTGTTAAAGTTATTTTACCTTTATCAGTATATTTAATTGCATTTGTTAATATATTGTTTACTATTTCCTTAACATGAACTTTATCTCCGATTAGTTCATAAGGAATATCCGGAGCCATATTAACTTTAAAATCTATTGGTTTATTACCAATTCTAGTTGCATCTATCTTAGCTAGTTTTTCTATTTCCTCAACAAAGTTATATGGTTTAGCATCTATATCTAATTTATCACTTTCTATTTTACTGATATCAAGTATATTTCCTACTATTTCAAGAAGTGTATTCGAAGCATTAATAATATCATCTGTATCTTCTTTTACTTGATCTGGGACTTCATCTTTAAATGATGCTATATCTTCTGATAAACCTACTATTGCATTTAATGGAGTTCTTATTTCATGAGACATACTAGATAAAAAGTCTGTCTTTGCTCTATTAGCTTTATCTGCTTGATCCTTTGCAATATTTAATTTTTCTATCATCTTAACATCAGGGTTTTCAATAGTATTAAATAGAATATAGGATACTATTGTTTCTAAGGATGTTAACAATAATAATTCTGGATTTATTCTTTGAATAGTAACTACTATCGCAAGTAGTATAACATATGCAATTACTGGTATACATTTTTTCTTTTTAAGAGTTCTAATATTAAATAATAATAAGAAAGTCCAAAATATAATCATCGCTGCTATAAATAAATATAAATACGTACATGATAATCCATATGTATAAACTATATTGTTTTCATCAAATATTTCTATTGGTAATAATAGTATTGGTAATAAAAAGATAACATATAAAATATAAATTATTCTTGAATTTTTAGTTAAAATATCATAATCCTTCTTTTTAGTAATAGAAACAACAAATATATTAAATAAGAAAGAAAACGTGTAAAAACAAACAAGAATAAGTTTTCCTAAAATAATATTTACAATATCTCCAAACAAATAATTCTTAACACCAAATACAAATAATAATGCAAAAATAATATTCAAAAAGTTAGAAATTATTATCCATTTAAATAATCTTGTTTCAGTATTTCTGACACTTTTTTTTGAGAAAAAAGATATGATTAATATAATACTATAAAACAAACTTAATAATGTAAAAGAATTATTTCCCATATATTTATCTCCTATTATATTTAATTATATCAAAAAAAGTAATATTTTACTATTACTTTTTTGCTAAAATCATTTTTTTATTTTTCATATCTTCAACACCTTCAGCTGATAATCCTCTATAATCGATTTTTCCAACTGGTGTTAAAGGTAAATCTTCTTTTACTATATATTGAAGAGCTATATCTCTTTCTGGAAGATGTTTTAAACATTCTTCGTTTACTTCATTAATAATCTCTTCTGTTTCAGATAAATAATTCTTATCTATAACTATAAATGCTGTAGGTATTTCTCCATTATGATTAGAATCTTCTTTAACTCCTGTAACGCAACATTTAGTTACTTTTGGATGAGCTTCTATTATTTGTTCTATCTTAGATGGCCATACATTATGTCCATCGCTTCTAACTATTATTCTTTTTATTCTATCTTGGAAATATACTCTTCCATCAGAATCCATTAAAGCATGGTCTCCAGTATGTATCCATCTTTTTCCATTTTCTATCACAAATGATTTATTTGTTTCCTTTTCATTATTAAAATATCCATTAATAAGTGTTGGTCCTGATAAACATACTTCACCCACTTCATTGCAAGGAAGTTCTTCATTATTTTCATTAACTATTTTAAAATCGTTCCCTATTAATGGGATTCCTACTGACCCTAACTTATTACTTTTATCATTTACTGTATATATGGCATTAGAACTCATTTCAGTCATACCATATCCTTTAGATACTTTTGCTTTTGAATTGTGTTCTTTTAAAAATTTATTTACTTTTTCTTCTGAAGAAATAACCATTTTATCTCCACCAACAATAGCAGTTTTAATAAATGATAAATCTGCATTCGCTAATTTTTTACTATTAGTTAAATTATCTAAATATGATGGTACACCCATAATATGATTAGGTTTATGTTTTAATATATATTCATCAAATTTTTCTGATTCAAATTTAGGTATAATATCTATTTGCATTCCATTACATAATGGTAATACAAATCCACATACCATACCATATGCTATAAATGGTGGCATTATTCCAAGAATTATATCATTCTTTTCCCATCCCATATTTGCAGACCAGTTTTGATATACCATAGCTAAAAAGTTTTTATTTGTCATTAAACTACCTTTAGGTTCTCCAGTAGTACCGCTAGTATAAACTATTCCACTAGGTCTATCTAAATTATTAGAAGATCTACTTGGTATTAAAGTACATCCTACACCTTCTTCAATAAAATCTTTCCATTTACCTATTTTCTTAGATACTTTTTGTGATTTAGGTTTTTTTTCAAATGCAGATTTAACTTTATATAAAGTTTTCATTACAGGTGGTAAAGAATCTGCTGCAGACATAGTATATACTTTTTCTACTTTTAATTCATCTATTATCTTAGCCATTTTTGGATGTGCTATATCAATATAGAATAAAATTTTAGAATTTGATTCATCTATAAATCTCTTTATATTAGAAACATTAGTTCTTGGATCTATCATATTAGCAATAGCACCAATATTATTTAATGCATAAAATGCATAAAAGGTTTCTGGTAATGTTGGTACACAAAAGCTAACAATATCCCCTTCACTTATTCCTAATTTTCTAAAAGCTTTTTCCGCTTCTTTTACATTAAAAAAGAAATCATTATATGTAATATGTTTACCAAAATATTCAAGTGCAGTATTAAAAAAATTATCTTCATTTTTTTGTTTGACATAATCATAGACTGTTAAATTTGGTATTTCATAAGAAAGCTTATCTTCTTCATAAAATTGTACCCAAGGTCTATCAATCGAAGGAACTCCTGTTTTAGGTCCTAAAATAATACCCTTATTTAATTTATATAAATACTCATTTCTAAGCATTTGTTCATTTTCAGATAATGCCGATATCTTTGTCTTATATTCATCAAAATTATTGGTCATATTTCCCCCTCCAATAAGCATATTTTATCATATTTTTAAGAAAACTTCAAAATTTGTGATATAATCTTATTGGAGGTAAGCATGAAGATATTTAGTAAAGAAGAAAAACCTAAAAAGAAACATTTATCAAAAGCTAAAAAAGAAAAATTAAGATTAAAAGAAAAGGAAGAATTAAAAAGAGAAAAAGAGGAAAGAAAAAATAGACCAAAGAGATTTGATCTAAAACCACTTTTTGGTGGTCTTGCAGTTGGTATAGCAAATATTATCCCTGGAGTTTCTGGTGGAACAATGCTTGTTATATTTGATTTGTTTGAGAGATTAACTAACTCAATAAGTGATTTATTTAAAAAAGGATCTACTACTAGAAAACAAAGTTTTATATTCCTTCTTAAAGTTGCTATAGGAGCAGTTATTGGTATTGTAGGATTTGCTAAAATACTAGGATTTACACTAACTCATTTAGAAGCAGAAACTATATTCTGGTTTATGGGATTAATTCTATTTAGTGTTCCTATAATAATTAAGAATGAATTAAAAGGAGAAAAATTTAATATAATATTCTTCTTAATAGGAGCATTAATAATTGGAGTATTAGAATACTTCAATCTAAATGGTGGTCTTGCTAATACTGGTGAATCTAATAGTATATTAAATTATTTAATAATGGTTGGACTTGGAGCTATCGGAGGAATATCAATGATATTCCCTGGCATCTCAGGTTCAATGGTTATGTTAGTACTAGGAAAATATGAAATGATTAGAGGTTATATAGATAAAGTAACTACATTTGATATTAACATTTATGTTAAACTTGCAGTATTTGCTATAGGAGCAATACTTGGAGTTATTATTAGTTCAAAAATTTTATCTAAATTATTAACTAAACATAGAGGTAAAACAATAAGTTTGATTCTAGGATTTATTATTGCTAGTGCATTAATTTTACCACTTAACCTTGAAACAAAGATAACACTTTCTACCGAAAAAATATGTGGTCTAATTATAAGTTTCGTATTTGGTGGTATTGTTATTTATTATTTAGATAAGTTAGAAAAAAAGAATTCAGATTAATCTGAATTCTTTTTTATTAAACCATTAAAATAATCTTCAAACTCTGTTTGAATATTACTAATTAATTCGTTTAGTTTTTTAGAAGCTTCTATATATTTAGAATAATCTTCTATAGAATATAATTTAGAATTCAAATCTTCTAATTTATATTCTAAATTAATATCATTAGTTCTAACTAATTCTTTTTGAGTATCAGTTATTTCTTTTATTAAAGATTTTACTGAAGAATTATTATCTAATAATTCTTCATATTTTTTATATTCTTTATATTCACTAGAATTAAGAATATCTAATTTTAAATCTTCAATATCGCTTAAAATATTATTCATCTATTTCACCATCAAGTGACCATGTTTTAGCTTCAGTTATTTTAACACTAATTATCTTACCTATATAATCTTTAGAACATTTAACATTAACTAATTTCATAGTATCAGTATATCCACAGCATAATTTCTCATTCTTTTCTGATACTCCTTCGATTAATACTGGTACTACAGTATTTAGTAATTTTTCATTATTCTCTTTATAATATTTATTAACTATTTTATTTAATCTAGCAAGTCTTTCTTCTTTTTCGTTTAAAGAAACATTATCTTCCATAGAAGCTGCTGGAGTATTTTCTCTTGGAGAATATATAAAAGTATATGCTCCG
>JAFXOW010000078.1 GCA_017528315.1 Bacilli bacterium | reverse complement strand
CCTCAAGAATTAAATATGAGGGAATTAAACGGTAATGAAAAATATATTTATTTAGATACAACATTGCCTACAAATTCATCTAATCCAAAAAGAATTAATGTTGGAGATGTTATGCTATATGGAGATAATTGTTTGGTAATATTCTACAAATCATTTGATACATCATATAGTTATACTAAAATAGGTCATATAGATAACTTACCAAATTTAGGTAATGATAGTATATCAGTAAGGTTTGAATATTAATAAAAAAATCATCTTAGCCGAAAATAGAATGGCATATCGTTCTAATAAGTTTTCCAATAGTTTACGGCTCACAAGCTGCAATTAAAGCAAAAAAGAACTAATATAAATAATTAAAGACTAGGTAAAACTAGTCTTTTTTGATATAATAATATTAGAAAGAAGGTTGAATACATGTCAATATATGATTATTCTGTTGTTGATAGAAATGGTAAGAAGATAGATTTAAATGAGTATAAGGGTAAGGTATTAATAATTGTTAATACAGCAACTGGATGTGGGTTTACTCCTCAATATGAAGGATTAGAAAACTTATATAAACAATATCATGATAAAGGATTAGAAATAATTGATATTCCATGTAATCAATTTGGTAATCAAGCACCTGGATCAGATGATGAAATACATGAGTTTTGTGCACTTAAATATAACACATCTTTTGATCAATTTACCAAAGCAGATGTAAATGGAGAAAATGAATTACCATTATATACTTATTTAAAAGAACAAATTAAAGACGATAAAATTATTGGTATAAAAAATAAAATGGCTATGAAGGCTGTTGAAAAGATGAGTAAAACAACTAAAAAACCTGGAGATATTAAATGGAATTTTACTAAATTTTTAGTAGATAAAGAAGGAAAGGTCGTTGAAAGATACTCTCCAACATTTAAGCCAGCTGATATGGAAAATGATATTAAGCAAATTATGCTTTAAAAAATATGATATTATAATAGTAAAAGGAGATAAAGATGAAGAAAATAGTTTTTTTTAGTGTATTATTTTTAGGGGGATTATTATTTATAACAGGGTGTAATAAAAAGGATAAATTTGTGGAATATGAAACTGATCTACTAAATTTTGATTTTGATAAATATGTTATTAGTAGTAGTGGTAAAATTGAAGATGACTATGCTGAGATAAAATTTGAAATGAATGATGAGAAATTAAAAGATTTTAAGAAAAAAATAATTAAAAAAATGTCTATATTAACTACGAGTGATATTGAAAATCTAAAAGGTTCAAATTTATATAAGAAAATAAATGGATATTGTAAATTTGATAATATTGATTTGATATATCAATCATTTGTATCTGGAGATACAGCTAAAACAAGAGATGTATATGCTGTTTTATGCAATGATAATAATAAGTATTATTTAAACATTATTGGCTAGTTTTATCTAGTCTTTTTTCTTCTTGACAAAAATATATATTATTGTATAATAAATTTTCAATGAAGGTGATTTTATGGCTGATTATTCTTATTTAGATATAAAATGTAGTTATATGAATAGAAAGTGTTATGATGATTATTATTGTAATAAAGTAAGACATAATGTTTCATATGATATGTATATTAGATATTGTACGGAGTATTCATATAGTGATTGTCCAAATTATACTTCATGTTATGTTGCAACAGAAGTATGTAATGAATTAGGACAAGATAAAACCATAAATACTTTAAATGCTTTAAGGTATCTACGTTATTCAATATTAGAAAAGAATGAACAATATAAAGAAACTTTAGATACTTATGATGCTGTTGGACCTATTATTGTTTCTTGTTTAGCTAAAGAAGAAAATAAAAATCAAATAATATCTAATTTATATAATTTATGTATTGAAAAAGTAAGTAAATTACTTACTCAAAAAAGGGATGAAGAAGCAATAGAATTATATAAAGATATGATTAATTTATTAGTTCAAGGCTATAGTATTACTGATGAATATATAAATAGTAATATGGATGAACAAAAAAGAGGACATGGACAATTAGTTTTAATAAAATAATATGATTGAGTTTATCTCAATCTTTTTTAATGCTATAATTACTATATAATAATAAAAAAAATGATTTGAGGTAAGTATGGATAATAGAAGATTAAAATTTAAAGATTATAAAGCTATAGCCTTTCTATATGGTATAGTATATACAACAATTCCAATTATTATTTTGGAAATATTATGGGATAATTTAGCAAATTTAATTGGTCTTTCTGGTTTAATTCGTGAATTAATTGCTTCTTTTTTTAGAGCAGCATTAATAGAAGAATTTTTTAAATTATATGGTTTTATTAAAGCAGATAAGGAATATAAATTTATAAATGAACGTGAATATATGTTAGCTGCTGGTACAATAGGTTTAACATATGGAATTATAGAAAAGATTGCCACAGGTAATGCTATTGCTATTATATTAGGTATTATTTTTCCTATGCATTTATTATGGCAATTAAATCAAGGAAGACATTTTTATGCTTATTTCAAAGCTAAAGAAATAGGTGATAAAAAGAAAGCTAAACATGAGTTTTTTATGGCAACATTTTTGGTGTTTCTAATACACGGTTGTTGGGATGCTATTTTGAGCATTATAGAATATTCTTTTGATGATAAAGCGGCTACTTGGTTAAATTCTTTGGGTGGTATATTATTTATATTACTAATTGCCTTTGGTATTTTTTACATTATTATTAGTTATAAAAGAACTAAGAAAGTATTAAGTAATAGTAAAGAAGATTTACAAAAACTAGAGTAATCTAGTTTTTTTATTATTTTTAATTAAATCAATATGATATAATAAATACATAATATAAGGAGAATATAATATGAATGATAAAATAGATGCTAAAATGGAAATTCATAAATGTGCATTATGTTATGATGCACTATGTACAAAAATTTATAAAAATATAAATCCAGAACGTATTATAAGAGCATTAAAATTTGATAATAAAAAAGGTGCTCGTATATTAATTGATGATTCCAACACTTGTTTTGAAAAGAATGAATGTAGTTTAAAATGTCCTTT
>JAFXOW010000077.1 GCA_017528315.1 Bacilli bacterium | reverse complement strand
CACGTATAATGACCTTAGTGAATTGATAGGAATAAAAATCAATTTACTATATAATAATTTTTACCTAGTTTTAGGTAAAATTATTTTAAGAGTCAAGTCAGATTATATCAAGGGTCTTTGAATCCATTTTCATGACAGACTATTCTCTTATTTTTTTATTAATTTAGTTTTAGATTGTGAAGATAATAACTTATATGTGCGTGATGAAATAATAGGAAATCTAAGAGAACTTAAAATTAGAAAGGAGTAAATATGAAAAGTGTACTAAGTATTGATATAGCTAATGGCAAAAGTGAAGTATTATTAATTACTGAATATGGTGAAGTTTTAATTGAACCATATGAAATTAAACATTGTTTAAATGATTTCAATTTATTAAAAGATAAAATTGATAAATTTAAACTAGATGACTTAACTGTTTTTATGGAATCAACTTCTACTTATCATTTACCTATTCAAAGATTTTTTACTAAAAATAATTATAATGTTCAAGTAATTAATCCAATATTAAGTAAAAACAATACTAGAAATTTAAGAAAGACTAAAACCGATATTGAAGATTGCTATAATTTAGCAGATTTATTTTTTAAAAATACAGTCAAAATTCATACTAAAAATATGAATGATATTTATTCAAGTATGATTGAATTATCTAGACAAGAAAAGCATTTAACCGAATCATTAGTTAGAACTAAAAATAGATTTAAACAAATTATCGCTAATGCTTTCCCAGAATATATAAAATGTTTTACTGCTAATGATATTTTTGGAAAGACTTCACTTAACTTTATCAAAGAATTTCCACATGCTGACATTATTAAAGAAAAAAGAATTGATGCGCTAGCTAAAAATTTATACAAAAGTTGTAAAAATGGTTGTTCATATGATAAATGCTTAACTAAAGCAAAGAAAATTAAAGAGCTAGCTAACAATTCCTATCCTGGAATCGATATCGATTCTTGTGAAGTTAGTAATTTAATCAATATTGTAGATATTATTTCTTATAATGATTCAAAATTAAATGATGTTAAACAAGATATAGTTAAACTTGCTAAACAAACACCTTATTTTAATATCATAAATTCGATTTATGGTGTTGGTGAAACTTCTACAGCTCAAATTATCGCTGAACTTGGTGATATTAATAGATTTGAAAATATTAAGCAGTTAAATGCTTTTTGTGGGCTTGATCCAACAATAGTTCAATCAGGTAAATCTATTAACTATCATGGTCCAATATCTAAACGTGGTAATAGAAATGCTAGAAAGATTTTATTTATAACTTGTTGTAGTATTATAAGATCTTCTGTTCTTCATAACGTAAATAATGAGATTCTAATTTATTATAGAAAAAAACAAGCTGAGAATAAACATTTCAAAGAATGTATCATAGCTTGTTCTACCAAACTTTTAAGAATTATTTTTGCAATGTGCAAAAACAATTCCTTATATATGCAAAAGTAATATATCATACTATTTTAAAAAAATCTACTATTGTAGATATTTTTGTTATGTAATAATACTATTAAAAATAGTACTTGACTTT
>JAFXOW010000076.1 GCA_017528315.1 Bacilli bacterium | reverse complement strand
CCATTAAAAAAATTTAATAATTAATATTTAAATTTTATTAATTAATACAAATTATTCATAAAAATAATTTATCAAAAATTAAATAAATATTCTATTATTTAACATATTAAATCTATTGTAATAATTAAGTTAAATTTATATACAATTATCATTTAAAAATGGAAACTCATATTAACACTTATAAATTAGATCAAGGAAATAAACAATATATCTTAACAATAAGCACTGTAAATGATTCAATAAGAATTACTTGTAAAAATAATTCGAATGAAAATGTTTCAGAATTTTCAAGAGATTTTACAATAGAAGATCTTAAAAAATTGGATAATATATTTAATTTTATTCAAACTCCATATGAAGCCTTAAACTACATTGATAAAGCCTTAAAAATTCAAAAAGTTGGAGTTACAGAAGAATCAGATATAATAAAAATTAATTTTTACTTAACTACTAAAGGAGTAACTCATCAATTAGAAATTCCATTAGGAGAATCATCATCAGGTTTAAACTTTAATAATGTTGCTCCTTCTAGTAATACTCAATATACTCAAACGACAAAAACTACAAAGACTACAAGTTATAATATAGGTAAAAACTATTCTTTTAGAAATAATACCGGATTTGGACAACAAGTAAATACTTTTAATGAATCAAAACCATATATTACTCCTGTTATTGATGATTCAAATCAATATTTATCTAATACTAATACAACATTTAATCAGACTAGTACTGTTGAAGCTAGTGGATTTAATACAAATTCTCAATTTATCGGAGGAAATAATAATTTTGGGTCAGGAACAGTTGATTCTAATATTGGAGGTGGATTAACTAATGGCACCCAATTTTTAACCTCTGAAGGAAATACTGAAAATTATTTTCAAAATTTGCAAAATTTTCCGTTATCTACTAATAAAACAAATCAAATTGAAACAACAACAACTCAATATACTGGGGCTGTAACAAATATAAATGGGCAATATAATTCATCTCAAGATTTAGTTTCTGAACTTATAGATGGTCAAGGAGCAAATAATATGGCTCAATATACAACAGGAGCTCAAAATCTTGGTTCTCAATATACAACTGGTTTAGATACAATTAATCAAACTACTAATGGTCAATATGCAACTGATGAATATACAACCACTTATTATACAAAAGGTGCAGATACTACTGCTCAATATTCTACAGATGCAAATACTACAACTCAATATACAACTGGTTTAGATACAATTAATCAAATTACTAATGGTCAATATGCAACTGATGATTATAAAAATACTCAATATTTAAAAGGTGTAGATACTACTACTCAATATTCGACAGGTGCAGATACTAATGCACAATTTTCTACAGATTTAGATGCAAATATTCAATATAAAACTAATGTAGAAAATATTGAAGATTTTATATCTAAATTTACAGCTGGAACTCAAGATGAAGCTCACCAAATAGGAAATAATGAAGTACCTGATATAACAACAACTAAAACAGCTCAAATTAATGATAATATAAATCAATTTACTGATACAGTTAAGGATACAACTGCCAATTTTAGTGAATATAAATCAACATCCCCACTAAACGTAGATTTACCAACTGATGGAAATAATAATCAATATTTACAATCTATCAAAACAACAACCCAAACCTTTGAATCAAAAAATCAATTTATTAGGCCTTCTCAAGGTTTTCAAAAACCATATATTACACCTGTAGATGATGATGTACAAAAAATATTAAGACCCTCTCAAGGTTTTCAAAAACCATATATTACACCTGCAGATAATTTACAAGAAATATTAAGACCTTCTAAAGGTTTCCAAAAACCATATATTACACCTGCAGATGATGATTCACAAAAAATATTAAGACCTTCTCAAAGGTCTACAAATCAATTTTTCCAAACAACTAAAACTACAACAACTACTACAGCAAAAAATCCAGAAAAAAAAGTAACAAAGTTTACTCTTCCACTTCCTTTAGTTAGAGAAAATCCTGAGGCTTTAAGAGAAAAAATTAAAAGAGAAACAACGGATATTCAAACTAAAATAATTCAAAAACAATCAGATGAAAGAATAAATAAATTAGTAGGAGATACAAGTTCTTTAAAAAATGAGCATCAATTAATACAAGATAAATTAAATGATTTAACGGGGCAAATTAATTCTTATAAAAATCAATTAGTTTTAATGCAAAAAGAAAAAGAAGAAAGTGAAGTAAATAATTTAAGAGCTGAAAATAAAGCAATGAAACAACAATTAAATGAATTAAATGCCTTAAGGAATGAAGCTGCAGAAGTTAAATTTTTAAGAAGTCAATTATCAGAATTAGATCCTCTAAGAAAAAAAGTAGCCGAAATGGAAGTTATAAAAGGACAATTAGGAGAATTAAATGCTTTAAGAGCTAAAATGAAAGAATTAGGAACAGTTAAAGCTCAATTAGAAGAATTAAATAATTTAAAAGCACAAGTTGCACAAATGAATATTCTTAAAGAACAATTGGGAGAATTAAATAGTTTAAGGGCTAAAATTGCTGAATTAAGTGGGGTTAAATCACAATTAGGAGAATTAAATAATTTGAGAAGTCAAGTATCACAAATAAATATACTTAAAGAACAAATAGAAAATTTAAGTAATTTAAAATCTAATGCTATTGATGCTGAAAATCTTAGAAGAAAATTAGAAGAGTTAGAAAACTCAAAAATGCAATACGAACAAGAAATAAAACGTTTAAGAGAATCTCAAAGTAGAGTAGGAACTGTAGAACAAAATAAATTAATAGAATTCAAAAAAGTTTCTGAAGCCAAAATGAGAAATACTGGAATGGAAAGTAAACAATTATGTTTTGAAGATAAACCAGAACAAATATGCGTTAAAGGAGATATTATTCATAATACTGATGAATTAGAATTAATAACAAGAAAAATAAATAAATTAAATCAAAGATTAACATTAAATTTATTATATAAGGCCACAGCTGATTCAGATAAAGCTTCGGCATTCCATACAAAATGTGATGATGCTAGAAGTACTTTAGTATTAGTCGAAACTGATAAAGGAAAAAGGTTTGGTGGATTTACAACTTGTAGTTGGAGTGGAGATTGCATTGATAAAAAAGACGAAGATGCATTTGTTTTTAGTTTAGATAAAATGCAAGTTTATGAAAATATTCCTGGAGAAGATGCAATCGGTTGTTATCCAAAATTCGGGCCTATTTTCTTAGGGTGTCAAATTAGAATTTATGATAATGCATTTAGTAAGGGAGGTACTACTTTCGAAAAAGGATTAAATTTCAATACAGAAGAAGACTATGAACTTACAGGAGGAGAAAGAGCATTTAATGTAAGAGATATTGAAGTTTATGAAGTTATTCCTCAATAAAAATAAATATTTAATATAATTGATTGTTGTTTGATTAAATATTATTTAATTTTGATAATTATTTACTTAAAAATTAATTTTTAAAATAAATAATATATAAAATGAATTAATTTTTATTTATTATAATTTATATTTTTATTTTTTATAATATATAATTATACTATGGGGATGGGGATTGG
>JAFXOW010000014.1 GCA_017528315.1 Bacilli bacterium | reverse complement strand
TATTAAATAAATGTCTAAGAAAATAATGATGGTAATCTTAATAATATTTACACAATTTTTTTCTTCAACAATTTACTTTAAATGTGGGGCCGATTTAATAAAAAGAGAACCTGTAATAATGAGTAATTTAAAACCCAACAATAAAAGAAGACTAGCTAATGAATACACTCCATTAAAATAAAATATGATTATTCCCAATTAATAGAGCAAGATTATCTTTCTGGCAAAGATTTAAATGATTTAATAAACCTATTATCAGAAGTAGGAGAAACTTTAACAGCCTTTTATCAATTGTTCACGAAGATACGACAGTCGACACAGATAATTTAAAAAATTATTGTGAAATTGATACTTATTCTTCTGATATATATAATTCTTTAATAACTCATGATCTCCTAATTTTTCCAGTAATTAATACTGAAATGGATGAAAGTACCATGGCTCTATCTTGGATTTGTTTATCTGCAAATAATTTTAGACCTACAGTAGGAGTTGTTGAAATTAATCCTGATTTTTCTTTATACCAAATAGATGCAAATTATAGTATGAAATATCTTTTATTGCATGAAATATCACATATTTTAGGATTTAGTAGATTTGTTTTTCAGAATTTAAATTTTATTTATTCAGAAACAGTAAATGGAGAAGAAATATTTTATATAAATTCTACGAAAGTTATAGAAAAAGCAAAGATACATTTTAATTGTGAAAATATAAAAGGAATTGCATTAGAAAACCAAGGTGGAGATGGGTCAGCTGGTAGCCATTGGGAAGCAAGATATATGTTAGGAGATTATATGATTTCAACTGATTATCCTGAAGTAGTTATAAGTGATATTACTTTGGCTTATTTTGAAGATACAGGATTTTATAAAGTTAATTATTATAGTGGTGGATTATTTAGATTTGGAAAAAATCAAGGTTGTGCTTTCTTAGAAGAAAAATGTGTTAAAGATAATGGAAAATCAACATCTTTTACTAATGATTTTTGTCTAGAAGAATATGGACCATTTTGTGGAAGTTCTCATATTTCTAGAGGTTTTTGTCTTATTCTAGAATATTCAGAAAAAGTTGAAGTTAATCATTATGAAAATGAATTAATGGGAGGCTTAGATGTTGCTGATTATTGTCCAGTTAGTTATGCCTATGATGAAGATTTATATGATTATTATGTTTTTCCTTCTAATTGTTATTTTGGATTTAATTATCTTGAAGGAGAAGAAATAGGAGATAAATCTTTATGTTTTGAAAGTTCATTAACTTTAAATAAAGATACCTCAACTGATAATAATGTTGAATCTATGTGTTATAGGTTAGAATGTGATAAAAATAATAAAGTATTTAATGTTTATGTTAATGATAGTATCATCAATTGCCCAGGAAATGAGACAATTTTGCAAGACCCGAATGGATTTAAAGGACAAATAAAATGCCCTGATTATAATATTGTATGCTCTTCAAAGACTTGGTGCAATGAATTATTTGATTGCATAAATAAAAAAAGTGAAGCAGATCCTGAAACATTTTATTATAATAAAAATAATGAAGAAAAAGATGATAGTAATTCTAACTTAAAACCTAATACTCTTGCAATTCCGCTTGTTTTTATAGTTATATTAACAACGTTTCTTTTGTTTCTAAAAGTTATATAATAATTAAAAATTAATAATTAAAAGTAATTTCAAGTAAATAATAATCAAAATTAAATATTATAGTA
>JAFXOW010000075.1 GCA_017528315.1 Bacilli bacterium | reverse complement strand
AATCCCCAAATTTATAATCCTAAATATTATGATTAAACATAATAAATAATTTATATAAATATTAAACTTTCATTTATATTATTTAATTAAATAAATATAGAATATGATTAAAAATAAAATTTTTAGGCAATTCTTTCATGAGCTTCTGGGAAATATATTTTATAAACAATATTAATCAAATAAAAAGGCAGCCAACATAAAAGTGTTAAGATACCAATTTTTTCCATTGCACTAATAGCAAAAATATATCCAACATCAAAGGTTGTTCTTAATAATACCATAGTTATTAAATATACAGCTATTGTTGAAATAAAGGAAATAATCATAACAATATGTAATTTATGTACTTCCAAATAAACATTAATAACTTCAATAAATATTAATGTTGTAAAAGTAATAGAAACAATATTAACAAAATTATCTTCAAATAATAATACTGCACCAATCATTATTACTGAACCTTGATACATACTTTTAATACACCAAGAAATAAATGTTTTAACATTAAGCACTCTTCCTTTTTGTAAAATTTTATATAAAACTGGAAATTTAATTACAGAAGCTAAATCTACATCTTCATCAAAAACAATAGAAAAAACAGGTAATGAAGTATATATTGTAGTATATCCAAGCATTAAATATCCATTATAAATTTGGATAGAAGTAAAATAAAACATAAAACTAAAAATAATTTGTATTATAGAAATAATTAATCCTCTATGAATAACAAATTGTGATAAAACAGCACTTCTTTTATAACTTAATCTTCCATGCCATAAAAATAATAATTTAATAGTTTTAAATTCTAAAATAGAAAAATCAGCAGCTAAAGATGCTTGCTTTCCTTCCTTTCCAACTATTCCAATTCCTAAATGAGCTTCTTGAATCATTCCTACATCATTTCCACCATCACCAATAGCAGCAGTTCTCATAGTAGTATGAGTTTTCATACCTCTAACTATTAATGTCTTTTGTGTTGGAGAGCATCTACAACAAACGACAGCTGGAGCTTTTGATGCTATTTCAAAAAATAATTTTTCATTTTCAGGTAATAATGCTATGTTCATTGTATTTCCATCTATAACTAATACAGTATCATTCATTTTTGAATATTGTTTTAAATGACTTTCTACTTCAACATCTGTTTTTAATTCTTTCATATAAAATAATTTTTGTGTTTTTCCTTTAAGTCCAGTTGATATTGCTATACAAGTAGCTGTTTCTACTTTATCTCCTGTTAACATCCATATTTGAATACCTGCATTTCTTAATGATTCTATTGTATCAGTTACATCTACTTGTAATTTGTCTTCAACTCCTGTAACACATAAAAATTCCATATTCTCTTCTAATTCATCAACAACTTTCCTTATTTTACCTTCTCTATCTTCCATCTCAGTTTTTGCATTTTGATATTTTTTATTCCATACTTGATATTCTGCTTCACTAACATATTTTTGACTTATTACTAAAGTTCTTAGTCCAGTGGATGCCAAATTCTCACAAGTCTCTCTTAAAAATGCTCTACTATTTTCTTGAACTTTTCCTTCCATTACAACTTCAGCTCCTTTTAAATAAAATATAATTCTATTTGTTTCAATATTTTTTACTAATATTCCCATTCTTTTAGTTTCACTACTAAATGGAAAATTAGCCAAAATTTCATAATTCTCTTCTATATTAACTGCATTAAGAATTTTAATAACAGTTTGGGATCGTTGAGATAAATTAATATTTATACTTTCTGAGAATTTAACTAAGGCAATTTCATCTGGAGAAGATGCTTGAAATCCTTTTTTACCATCTTCATAAGTAGGAGTAACATTATGACATAAGCCAAGTGCTGTTATTGTATCTCTTATTACATTATTACGATTTCTCCTAAAATTTCTTTTAACTACTTTATTTATATTATATTTTTCAACTGAAGATAATTGATTTATTTTATCTTCTACATCTTTTAATGGACCAACTGATTTTTTACATTCATCTTT
>JAFXOW010000074.1 GCA_017528315.1 Bacilli bacterium | reverse complement strand
ATAAATTCTCAAGAATATGGAAGTTATAAGTTTTCGATAACTAATATAGATGAGGAAAATAAGGTTTCCAATTTTCTTTCACTTTTAGATAAAAAAATAGAATTACAATCTAAGAAAATTAAAGACCTTAAGTTATTTAAAAAAGGACTACATAATAAGCTATTTAATGAGACAAATGGTGAAAATTATTTGTTATACAATATAGCGCAATTTGAAAATGGTAAAGGACACGAAAATATTGTTGATGAGAACGGAAATTATATTTTGATTAATTCTAAATTTATTTCAACAGATGGAAATGTATTTAAAAACTGTAATGAACAATTAACTCCATTATATAAAGAAGATATAACTATGGTTATGAGTGATTTACCAAATGGTAAAGCTTTAGCTAAATGTTATTATATTGAATCTGATAATAAATATAGTTTGAATCAACGAATATGTAGAATAAATATAAAGAATAAAGAAAAGTTTAATTCAAAATATCTTTTCTATATATTAAATAGAAATCCTTATTATCTAAAATTTGATGATGGAGTTAATCAAACTAATTTAAAAAAAGATGATATATTAAAAATTAATTTAAACATTCCAGATAAGACTATTCAAGATAAAAATGCTAATATATTAACATTGATAGATAAAATAATTATTAAAGAATTATCTAAATTAGATAGTCTTAATTCATTAAAAAAAGGACTTATGCAAAACATGTTTGTATAAATCCTTTTTATTGTATACAATCTAATATTGCTTTAAAATCAGTTATTTGTTCATTACTATATCCATATATAGTCCCTGTTAGTAATACAGACAATCTGTTTATGATAGCATACAACAACTCTAAAATATCATCTATATTCTGATATTTTACAGAATAATCCTTAGAAATTAAATTTCTATCATAAAAATATTTTTTATCTACATGAGCTAATACCTTATCCCTGATTGACTTTAAATTTTCTATTTGATTAGAATATTTTAATAATTTCTGATCTATTTTTTTAAATTCATTTTTTATATTGACTTTTTCAACAACATAACTTGTATGTTCATTTGTATCACAATAAACATAATCTTCGGTTAATTCGTGTCGAAATAATTGTTGATTTTGTTTGCATACTTCAATAAATTTAAAAATATTTTTATCATTTCTTTTATCAACAAGCAAATATGTTTCATTAATTGCTGTAATAGATAATGAACTGGTAACTATATCTATGAAAGAAGCTATCTTATTTGCATTATCTAGATTTTTATTACTCATAATTAACATATTTTTATATAATTTGAAATAATCTAGTGCATTTATTATTCTTTTCATATAGATATCTAATTCTTCATTCAGTTTATCTTTTGTCATTATATCTCATCTAATCCTAATTCTTTTAAATATACATTTAATTCTTTATCAACTTCAGCTATCTCTTTATCAATTTGTTTTAAATCTTGTTGAACAGTTTTAATATCAATTTCTTCTTCCTCTTCAAATGTATCTACATATCTAGGAATATTAAGATTGTAGTCATTCTCTGCAACTTCTGACATAGGAGCAACATGACAATATTTTTCTACTTCTACTCTATTCTTGTAAGTTTCAATAATTTTATCTACATCTTCATCTCTTAATCTATTTTGATTCTTTCCAGCCTCAAAATCTTTTGATGCATCTATAAATAAAATATTTTCTTCATTTTCTCTACATTTCTTAAATACTAAAATACAAGTTGGAATACTTGTTCCATAGAATATATTTGCTGGCAATCCAATTACAGCATCTAAATAATTTTTTTCTTTAATTAGATATTCTCTTATTGTACCTTCAGAAGCTCCTCTAAATAAAACTCCATGAGGTAAAACTACAGCCATAGTTCCATTATCTGATAATTGATAAATCATATGTTGGATAAATGCAAAATCAGCTTTTGATTTAGGGGCTAATTTACCATATGCACTAAATCTCTCATCTTCAATAAACTTAGGATCTGCACTCCATTGAGCTGAATATGGAGGATTTGCAACGATGGCATCAAACTTCATATCAATATGTCTTGGTCTTTCAAGTGTATCATCATTTTTAATATCAAAATGT
>JAFXOW010000073.1 GCA_017528315.1 Bacilli bacterium | reverse complement strand
TTATTTATTATATTTAATAATTTTTATTATTAAGTTAATTAAATCTATAGTAAAGACAATTAATATTATAATAGAAGTATTTTTAGGAATAGTTAGTAATATATTAGTATTTAGATAAGGATGAACATAAATAATTATATAGGTAGAAAGTAATCCCCATATAAGACTATTTCTTAAACATAAGTATTTTCCAAAATGAATTTTAGAATTAGAATAATTCCATTTATCTATTTTAAGAAAATAATGAATTAAATGACCACCTATATATTCTATTAAAGATGTTGTAATTGTAAAGAGAATATAATAAATAATGATATTAACATTTGGTAAATAATTATAAATTAATAAACATGCTAACACTCCAAAACCATAAACTAAAGTTATAGGACCTGTAAATATACTACTATGTTCATTGGCATTTACATATTTATAATAAAATGACTCTAAAGTAAAACCTAAAAATGAATATAGAATAATTAAATTAAAATAATACATTTTTTATCACCTATTAAATATATGTAAAAGTAAGTAAAAAAATTGTACTTTTTATAAATTTAGTATAAAATAATAATGAAAGTTATAATTATTTGGAGGACATAATTATAATTAGCGCCAGATCTATATAGATGACGAGGACTAATGTTATCGAAAATTCGGCGGGTACATTAGCGGAGTAGTTAACGTAAGATATATTACAAAAAGTAAAATTAAAATTACAACAAAAAATATATCAACTAAGGAGGTAAATATGTGTGGAATAATGGGATATACTGGTAAAAAAAATAGTATACCTATTGTAATTAATGGTTTAAAAAGTTTAGAATATCGGGGATATGATTCAGCCGGAATTGCTTATATTTATAAAAATGATATAAAAATTATAAAAGAAAAAGGGAGAATAAGTAATTTAGAAAATGAATTAGAAGGAGATTCTAGTAATACTTGTATTGGACATACGAGATGGGCTACTCATGGAGAACCAAGTAGAATAAATGCTCATCCTCATAAGGTTGGTAATATAACTATAGTTCATAATGGTATAATTGAAAATTATAATGAATTAAAAAATAAGTTAATAAAAGAAGGATATAAGTTTAAAAGTGAAACTGATACAGAAGTTGCTTGCGCGATTATAGATTATTATTATAAAAAATTAAATGATAAAATTAAAGTAATAGAAAAACTTAAAGATGTTTTAAAGGGAAGTTATGCATTTTTAATATTATTTCAGGGTGATGATAAAATATATGCTACTAAATGTGGTAGTCCTATGATTGTTGCAAGTAGCATGAATGGTAATTTTATAGCATCCGATATACCAGCAATTCTTTCTTATACAAAAGAATATTTCTTACTTGATGAACATGATATAGCAATACTAGATAAAGATTTTATTAAATTTATTAAAGATGGAAAAGAAATTAAAAAAGAAAAATTAATATTTCAGTTTGATACAGAGGTAGCAAGTAAAGGTGGATATAAGCATTTTATGTTAAAAGAAATTCATGAAGAACCAAAAGTTGTTAAAGATTATTTAGATTATTATTTTGAAAACTTTGATTTAATACCAGATATAAGTAAATATAGAAAAATTCAGATTGTTGCTTGTGGTAGTGCCTATCATGCTGGGTTAATTGGAAAGTTTTTAATTGAAAAATATGGATCTATTGAAGTAAATTGTTATATAGCTAGTGAATATAGATATCAATTGAATTTTATTGATAAGAATACTTTAGTAATATTGGTATCTCAATCAGGAGAAACGGCTGATACTATTGCATCTTTAAGACTTGCTAAAAAAAATAAAGCTAAGACACTTGGAATAGTAAACGTGGTAGGTTCAACTATTGCAAGAGAATGTGATTCAGTTATTTATATAAATGCTGGAGCTGAAATTGCTGTTGCAACAACTAAAGCTTATGTAAATCAAGTTTTAACTTTTAGTTTAATTGCTTATAAACTTGGTTTAAAAAACAAATTATTAACAGAAGATATAAAGAAAGAATATTATAAATTACCAAATGAAATATCTAAGATGTTAAAATTAGATTATCATAAGTTAGCTTTAAAAATATCAAAACAAAATAATGTATTTTTTATAGGAAGATTAATTGATTATTATTTATGTTTAGAGGGATCTTTAAAATTAAAAGAAATATCTTATATTCATTCAGAAACTTATCCTGCTGGAGAACTTAAACATGGAACAATTTCTTTAATTGATTCGGGAACAATTGTTATTTCTATTGTAACCGATGAAAATATTTCCGAAAAAACGGTTAGTAATATTAAAGAAACTAAAGCTAGAGGTGCCTATGTAATTTTATTAAAAAGAGACGATATAATAGTTGATGAAACTTGTTATGACGAGATAATTGATATAGAAAAAATGAGTGATTTAGCAATGGCTATTTTAACCATAGTACCTTTACAACTTTTAGCTTACTATGTTTCAGATGTTAAAGGACTTGATATTGATAAACCAAAAAATCTTGCTAAAAGTGTAACAGTTGAATAGTCAAAAATAGAACTAATTATGTAAAATATTAGTTCTTTTCATTTACTAAATATCAAATATTTGATATAATGTGCAAGTAGAGAGGTATATATGGAACTTATAGAAGTAAAGGGAATAGGGCCTAAGAATTTAAATCTTCTAAATAAATTAAATATATATACAGTTGAAGATTTAATTAACTATTATCCTGTAAAATATGATTGTTTAAAAAGAAGTGATATAAATAATTTAGATCCCGATATGAGGGTAATCATTGATGGAAGAATTGAATCAATTCCGTTAGTTATTAGAATAAAAGCTGGACTTAATAAAATGAATTTTCGTCTAGCAACAAATGATCAAATATTTGGAGTATCAATTTTTAATAGAGCATTTTTAAAACAACATTTAAGTATTGGGACTAATGTAATTATTATAGGAAAATATGATAGAACCAAAAATGTAATAACAGCTAGTGATATAAAACTTGGTACATTAGGTAATACTATGAAAATAGAACCGGTATATCATTTAACGAATGGATTAACTAATAAAAATATGTCTACTATAATAAATATGGCTCTTTTATCAGTTGGTAAAAATTTAGATGATAATATACCAGATTATCTAGTAGAAAAATATAATTTTACCAATAAAAAAACAGCATTAAATATAATTCATAATCCTAGTGATATAGAAAAATTAAAGTCATCTAAAATAAGACTTAAATATGAAGAATTATTTGAATTTATGTTTAAAATTAATTATTTAAAAAGAGAAAATACAAAGTTAGATGGAATAGAAAGAAAAATATATAAAAAGAATTTATTAGATATTTATAAGATATTACCATTTAATTTAACTAAAGATCAAAAAACAGTTTTAGAAGAAATAAGAGTAGATTTAAATAGTAAAAAACGTATGAATAGATTACTTCAAGGAGATGTTGGAAGTGGAAAAACAATTGTAAGTATTATAGCAATGTATTTAAATTATTTAAGTGGTTACCAAAGTGCTTTAATGGCACCTACGGAGATACTAGCTAATCAACATTTTAATAATATAAAAAAAATACTAGGAGATAGAGTTAGAATTGAATTATTGACAGGGTCTACTTCTAAGAAAGATAAAAATTTAATATATGAAGGATTAGAATCTGGAGATATTGGAATAATAGTTGGAACCCATGCCTTAATAGTGGAAAATGTAATTTATAAAAATTTAGGTTTAGTAGTAACTGATGAGCAACATCGATTTGGAGTTAATCAAAGAGAAAATTTAAAAAATAAAGGTTTATCACCTGATGTATTGTATATGAGTGCAACTCCTATTCCGAGAACTTATGCTTTAACAATTTATGGTGATATGGATGTATCAACTATAAAAGAAATGCCAAAGGGTAGACAAGAAATAACGACTATTTTAAAAAGTAATGAAGAAATAGAAGATGTTTTAAAATTAATGTATGAAGAATTAAAACTTAAGCATCAAATATATGTAATAGCACCTCTTATTGAAGAAAGTGATTCAACTAATTTAACAAGTGTTAATGAACTTAAGAATAAAATGAACTTAGCTTTTGGGAAAAAATATAAAATTGATATTGTTCATGGTAAAATGGCTAGTATGACTAAAGATGAAATTATGAAAAAATTTAGTCGAGGAGATATTGATATATTAATTAGTACAACGGTTATTGAAGTTGGAATAGATGTTAAAAATGCTAGCATGATGGTTATATTTGATGCTAATAGATTTGGACTTTCTACACTTCATCAATTAAGAGGTAGAGTAGGAAGAGGCAATATTAAATCAACTTGTATTTTAATTTCAAGTGTTGATACTAAACGTTTAGAAATATTGAAAACAACGAGAGATGGATTTAAATTATCAGAGGAGGATTTTAAACTTCGTGGATCAGGAGATTTATTTGGAACTAAGCAAAGTGGAGATTTACAATTTAAAATTGCTGATATTAGAGAAGATTATAAAATTTTAGTTCAAGCAGGAAAAGATTCAGAAGAATTTTTAGAAAAAACAGCTATTACTAATTTAAAATTAAGAGATAAATTAATAAATAAAATTAAACAAAGTTAAGAATTAAATAAGTATTTAATAAAAACAAATAATATGAGTTTTCTATAAGAGTAATATACAATGATTGACGTTTATTTTCTGTATAATTTTATAAAAATAGTTGACATAACATTAAAAAAAAATTAAAATTAGTTTAGAATTATGTTTTATATTATTTTTGTATAGATTTATTTTATATTTATTTAAGACATAGTCTTAACCGTAGTATTTCGGAGATTGCATATAAATTATGAATAATACTAGAAAGAGGGAAAATGAATAATATTTTAGTATTCATTTTGCTTGTTTTCGTTGGAATAGTTGTAGGAGGAATTCTTGTATTTTTCTATTATCAAGTAAAAGGAACATCGCTTTCTAAAAGAAGTGAAGAGATGCTTGAAAAAACAAGAAAAGAGTCTGAAAAAATAAAGAGAGACTCTATCCTTGAAACAAAAGAAGAACTACACAAATTAAAACTTGAAACAGATAAAGAAATTAAAGAAAAGAAACTAGAAATAAAAGAATCAGAAGATAGACTTAATCAAAGAGAAAGCAACATGGAAAAAAGAGATTTATTATTTCAAAAAAGAGAAGAAGCTCTTGATGAAAGAGAAGTTAAACTTCAAAATCGAGTTGCAAGTTTAAATGAAGAACAAGCAAAAATTGAAGAAATTAAAAATGAACAAATTAAAGTTTTACAAGATTTGTCAGGTATTTCAAAAAGTGAAGCTCAAAAACTTGTGATGGATAAAGTTAAAGAAACTATGAATTTAGAGATTGCAAGTTACATTAAAGAAAGAGAAGATGAAGCTAAGCTAGAATGTGATAAGAAAGCCAGGGAAATGTTGGTTCGTTCTATGCAAAGATATGCTAGTGATGTTGCTGAAGAACAAACAGTAACGGTTGTATCACTTCCAAATGATGAAATGAAAGGAAGAATAATTGGTCGAGAAGGTCGGAATATTAGAACGATTGAAGCAATAACGGGAGTTGATTTAATAATTGATGATACTCCAGAAGCAGTAGTATTATCAAGCTTTGATCCACTTAGACGTGAAATTGCAAGAGTAACACTTGAAACACTTATTAAAGATGGACGTATTCATCCAACTAGAATTGAAGAATTATATGATAAAACTTGTAAAGAAATGAAACAAAAGATTATGGAATATGGTACCAATACAATTATTGAATTAGGACTTAATAAAATGGAACCTAAATTAATTGAAACAATTGGTAAACTTCATTTTAGAACTTCGTATGGTCAAAATGCTTTAAAACATTCAATTGAAGTTGCTGAATTATCAGGAATTCTAGCTGGAGAACTTGGAGAGAATGTGACGTTAGCAAAACGTGCAGGACTACTTCATGATATTGGAAAAGCGATTGATCATGAAATAGAAGGAAGTCATGTTGAAATTGGAGTTGATTTAGCTCGCAAGTATCATGAAGTGGAAGTTGTAATCAATGCTATAGCTTCACATCATGGAGATACTGAACCAACTAGTGTAATTTCCGTTATAGTTGCAATAGCAGATGCATTATCGGCATCACGCCCTGGAGCTAGAAATGATTCTTTAGAAAATTATTTAAAGCGACTTGAACAATTAGAAAAAGTAACCGAAGATATTAAAGGAATTGAAAAAACTTTTGCTGTTCAAGCTGGAAGGGAATTAAGAGTTATTGTTAAACCAGATGAAGTAGATGATTTAACAAGTTATAAAATAGCCAGAGATGTTAAAGAAAAAATTGAAAAAGAAATGCAATATCCTGGAACAATTAAGGTAACAGTTATTCGTGAAATAAGAGCTCAAGAAGAAGCTAAATAATTGAAAAGTTAAAAAGTGATACGGTTTTCGTATTATTTTTTTTTAATCTGTGATATAATTTAAATGGATGTTTAGGAGTGATATTATGTATAAAATAATGGATGGAAATGAAGCATGTAGTTATGTTTCTTATAATTTTACAGAAGTAGCTGGAATTTATCCTATAACTCCAGCTAGTCCAATGGCTGAAAATGTTGATAAAGAAAGCAGTAGTCGAAAAAACTTTTTTGGAAATTCGGTTAAAGTTGTTGAAATGCAAAGTGAAGCTGGGGCAGCTGGTATGGTTCATGGAAGTTTATTATCTGGCGTTTTAACAACAACTTATACAGCTAGTCAAGGACTTTTATTAATGATACCTAATATGTATAAAATAGCAGGAGAAGGATTGCCTTTAGTTATTCATGTTGCAAGTCGTAGTTTAGCAACTCATGCTCTATCAATTATGGGAGATCATCAAGATATCTATGCTACTCGTAGTACAGGTTTTGCAATTTTAGCTAATTCATCAGTACAGGAAGTAATGAATTTAACAAGTATAGCTCATTTAAGTGCAATTAAGGGACATGTTCCATTTTTAAATTTCTTTGATGGATTTAGAACTAGTCATGAACTTAATAAAGTTGAAGTAATAGATTTAGATAAAATAGAAAAATTAATAGATAAAAAAGAATTGGAAAAATTCAGAAATCGTGGACTTAATATAAATAAGCCAGCAACATTTGGAACATGTCAAATGGATGATGTATATTTTCAAGTAACTGAGGCTCGTAATAATAAGTATAATGAACTTCCAGATATAGTTAATGAATACATGGAAAGTATTAATGAAATAACTGGTAAAAAATACAAACCATTTAATTATTATGGTAGTCCAAGTGCTGAAAATATTATTGTTGCTATGGGATCAGTTTGTTCAACAATCAAAGAAACAATTGATTATTTAAATAGTCAGGGATTAAATTATGGACTTATAGAAGTTCATTTATATAGACCATTTTCTAGTAAATATTTACTTAAAGTATTACCAGCAAGTGTTAAAAGAATTGCTGTTTTAGATAGAACTAAAGAATGGGGAACTGGAGGACCTTTATATTTAGATATTTTAAGTGTTATTAAAGAAGTAGGACTTAATATTAAAGTATTTGGTGGAAGATATGGATTATCCGGAAAAGATACTAATCCAAGTCATGTTAAAGCAGTTTTTGATTATTTAAGTAGTAATAAATTATTTAATAATTTTACAATTGGAATAATTGATGATGTTACTAATTTAAGTTTAAAATTTAAAAAAATAAATATTTCAAGTAATAATTATGAAATGTTAATTTATGGTTTTGGAAGTGATGGAATGGTATCAGCTTCTAAAGATATAATTAAGATAACAGGAATGGGTACTAAAGCTTATGTTCAAGGATATTTTGAATATGATTCTAAAAAATCAGGTGGTGTTACAATTTCTCATTTAAGATTGGGAAAAAATGAAATAAAATCACCATATTATATAAGTCAAGCTAATACTTTAGTAGTTACTAAGGATAGTTATCTAAAAAAATATGATATGATTTCTAAAATTAAAAGTGAAGGATTATTTATTTTAAATACCGATAGAGAAGATCCTTTAGAATTACTTACTAATCGTGATAAAGATTATTTATATAAAAATAAAATTAAAATATATGCTATTGATGCAGGAAGTATTGCAAGTAGTGTTGGACTTCCTGGAAAAATAAGTGCTATTATGGAAATTTTAATTTTTAAGCTTTGTCATATATTAAATTTTGATTATGCTAAAGAGGAAATAAAAAATAGTTTAGAACATAAATTTAAAAATAAGGGTGGAGATGTTTTAGAAAAAAATCTTAAAGCTATAGAAATGGTTCTTAATAATTATAAAGAAATAAAAATTAAGAAAAGTGATATTGGAGAAGTAGAAGAAGAAAATGAGAATATGACTTTGTTTGACGTTTTAGAAAGTAGGATGGGAGATAGGATTCCAGTTAGTTCTTTTGTAACTTCAAATGATGGTATGACACCACCTATAACCTCTAGTTTTGAAAGACGTTATACATCAAGTGTTGCTCCAAGTTATATTAAAGAAAATTGTATTAGTTGTAATATGTGTTCTTTTGTATGTCCTCATGGAGTAATTCGTCCATATTTATTAAGTGATTCGGAATATGATAAAGCTCCAAGCTATGTAAGAGAAAGGTGCATTGAAACATCAATTAAAAGTAAAATATATAAATTTACGATTGCTATGAATGTTGCTAATTGTACCGGATGTGGATTATGTGCAGGTATTTGTCCAGGTAAAAAGGGTAATAAGGCTTTAGAAATGAAGGATTCTAAGATACTTATAAGTAATAAAGAACAAAAAAGATTTGAATATTTAGAAAAAAATATTACGGAAAAGAATGTACTTGATAAGTTTACTATTAAGGGAAGTCAATTAATAAGACCAAAATTTGCTTATCCTGGAGCATGTGCAGGATGTGGAGAAACACCTTATTTAAAATTAATTAGTCAATTATTTGGTGAAAATATGGTAGTTGCTAATGCAACAGGTTGTTCATCAATTTATAGTGCCTCTTATCCAATTACAACTTATATGACTCCTTGGGCTAATTCTTTATTTGAAGATAATGCTGAATTTGGTATGGGGATGGTTGTAGCTGATTCGACTATGAAAAATAATTTAAAAAATCTTTTAAAAGAAAAATTAAAAGATGCAAAAGAAGAAGAAACAGAAATATTTGATAATTATTTAGCTGAAACAGAAGGATCTTGTGAAAAATTATATAACTATGTATGTGAAGTTAAAGATAAAGATTTAATACCATATAAGAATTTTATTAAGGATAAAACTTTCTTTATCATAGGTGGAGATGGTTGGGCATATGATATAGGGTTCTCCGGAATTGATCATGTCTTGTCTCAAGATTATAATGTTAATATATTGGTATTAGATACCGAAGTTTATTCTAATACAGGAGGTCAAGCAAGTAAATCAAGTCATATGGGAAGTGTTTCTAAGTTTGCAGCAAATGGTAAAACAACTAATAAAAAAGATTTAGCTAGAATTGCTATGACTTATAAAAAAGCCTATATTGGAACAATTAGTCTAGGTGCTAACATGAATCAGGCAATTAAGACTTTAAAAGAAGCTGTAGAATATAATGGACCAAGTCTTATAATTGCTTATTCTCCTTGTATTGCTCATGGAATAATAAAAGGTATGGGAAATTCTATTGAAGAAGAAAGTTTAGCTGTTGAATCAGGATATTTTCCTTTATTTAGATATAGTCCTAGTGTTGGATTAACAATAGATTCTAAAAGTGATTTTAATAAATATTATGAATTTATTGCAGGGGAAGATAGATATAAAACTTTAAAGAAAGTAAATCCAGATAATTATAAAAAATTACTTGAACAAGATATGGAAAATTCTAGAGAAAGAGTTGAAATATTGGAAAGTTTAATTAATAAGAAAGGAAAAAAAGAATAGTGTTATTATGACATTTGGAAATAAAATATTTGACAAGCAAAGTACTTTGTGGTATAATATGTGCAGCGTAATTATTAGGGGGGAATGGATATGAGAAAAATAAAATATCTTATAATAACATTAATGGTACTGTTAGGCATTTTATGTGTTGATACATTGAATGTAGAAGCTGCACCAAGCAATATAAAAATGAAAAGTAAATCTAGTTTATATTATTTTTCTGAAAGTAAGGGAACAGATTATATAAGTGGATATAATTTTTATCGAAAAGAACTAACTGATGGAACTTTGGTGTATTGTATTAGTAATATTGATACGTCGGTTCCTGGAGGTAAGACTTTATCTCTAACAGGAGAAATTAAAGATAAAGGTCTTGCTTATATAATAGAAAATGGTTATCCAAAAAAGACTTTTACTGGAGATAACAAAAAAGACTATTATATAACTCAATCTGCAATTTGGGAATATTTTGATGAAACTAAAGGTTCAAACAACTGGGGAAAAACAAGTTTTAGTAGTTCATCAACAGGTATGAAAAAACATGTTTATAATTTAGTTCAAGCAGCTAAGAAAGCTAGTAAGTCTACAACAAGTAATGACAAAGTTAACTTAATATTAACAAATACTAAAATGGCTTTAAATAGTGATGGTTCATATTATGTATCATATCCAATTAGAGTTAGTACGACTTTAGGAAACAGTGTTACAATTAGTTTGAAGAATACTTCAGATAAATCTTTTGTTGAAGGAACTGATGGTACTAAGAAAACAAAATTTAAAAGTGGCGAAGAATTTAGAGTTTATGTACCAAATGATAATTCTAGTCTAAAAAATGTAGAAGTAGTTGCAACTGCAACTAATGAAATTGTTAAAGCATATAGATATTCAACTGGAAAAAGTAGTTATCAAGATATTGGATATCTTGTTAAGACAAAAGATACTATTACTTCAAAATTAACTTTAAATTATGAACAACTAGAAACTAAATTAAAAATTAGTAAGCAAGATATAACAAGTAAGAAAGAATTAGCTGGTGCAGTCTTAGTAATTAAAGATTCCAATAATAATGTTATTGAGACTTGGGTATCAGGAAATGAACCACATTATATCGAAGGATTAAAAGCTGGAAATTATACATTAACAGAAACAATTGCACCAGATGGATATAAATTATCAAGTGAAACAATCAACTTTACATTAAAAGCTAATGGCGAAGTTCAAACTGTTGTTATGTACAATTCTAAAGAAGAAGTTAAAACGACTAAAGTTAAGATCAGTAAACAAGATATAACAAGTAAAGAAGAAGTAGCCGGAGCTAGTTTAGTAATTAAGGATTCTACTGGTAAAGTAGTAGAAAGCTGGGTTTCAGGTAGTAGTCCACATTATGTTGAAGGACTTGCTGAAGGTAATTATACTTTAACTGAAACGGTAGCACCTACAGGATATAAACTATCAAGTGATACAATTAACTTTACAGTTAAAGCAGATGGAAATATTACAAGCGTAGTAATGTATAATGAAAAATATTCAGTACCAATAACGGATTTAGATGTTAATACTAGTGTAATAATTGGAGCATTAGCATTAATGTTACTTGGAAGTGGGTTGGTTTTTTATGCAAAACGTTCACACTAAAAGTATTATAATTTATATAGGTGTTACGTTATTCGCTATAGGATTTTTCTTCGTTACTAATAATTATTTAGGTGAAAAGCGTGATAATGCTTATGCTTATATGAATAATTTATTATTGAAGAATAATGAAACAGTCAATTTATCAGAAGAAGTAGGACTGGCTTTAACTGAAGAATTAGAGGGAACTGATGAAAATAAATCAGAAGAACCAGAAGAATATGTAGATCCTTATGAAAAATATTATATAGGGACACTTGAAATTCCAAAGATTAATTTAAATAAAGGTTTTACAGATATAAACTCTAAATATAATACTGTTAATAAAAATATTCAAGTTGTTGAAACTAGTACTTATCCGGATGTTAGAGGTGGAAATTTTATCATAGCTGCTCACTCTGGTACTAGTTATTTAGCTTATTTTAAAAATCTTTATAAACTAACACTTGGTGATTTAGCTTATGTTAACTATAATGGTAAAAGATATACATATAAAATAGTTAATATTTATGAACAAGATAAAACTGGTAAAATCGCTATTTATCGCGATACTAGTAAAACAACTATGACTTTAGTAACTTGTACTAAAGATTCTAAAACTAAACAAAGCGTTTATATATTAGAACTTACTAATGTTGAAAATATTTAATATTATTTTATGTCATAAGGGGGGTGACTTAGGATGATACAAAAAAGTTTATTAGAGCAATTGGGAATATTGTATAAAACATTTTCTTCCAATTCAAAATTTTTAGTAATAACAATAATTTCTATAATAATATTTATTCTATTATTAATATTTAATTTTTTAAAAAACAAAAAAATATTAAAAAGAATATTGTTAGTAGTTTATTTAGGAATAACTATAACTTTAATGATTTTTTATCATAATGAAATTCTTACTTTTTTGGATTATTTAGTTAATAATATATTTATATTATTATTCTTTCCTAATGTTGCAGTTTATACTTTAGTTATAATTATTGTAAATATTTTAATGATAAGAACTATTTTAAATAGAAATTATGAAAAAATACTAAAAATAATTAATTTGCTATTCTTTATTATATTTAATATCATATTTTATTTGATAATTGATAATGTTTTAAAAAATAAAATTGATATTTATAATGAATTAAATGTATATACAAATGGTAATTTAATGGTTTTAATTCAAGTTAGTATGTATTTATTTATTCTTTGGATGATAATATTATTAATATCTAAAGTATCTAAATTTATTTTAGTACCTAATGCTTTAAAAAGAAATGTTAAAGTACCTAGTACTTATATTCCTAGTATATATAGTAATGAAGATACTATGATAAAAAAATTAAAGCCAAAGAAAATTATATCAGATATTCCTGAAATTACTCCGAATACAATTGTAGTTACAAACAATTTTAAAGATACTTTAAAATATGACAAATTAGAAGAAAAGTTAAATGTTACTAACACATCTAATTTATATAATAGATATATAGACGTAGTACCAGTTAAAAAGAAAAGTGTAGATATTTCTAATTTAAATTCTAGCATTGAAAATGAGAAAAAAGTCTTGAATAATATGGATATTGTATTTGGAAAAGCAAATACTTTAAGTTCTATTATGGAAGATATAACCAAATTAAGAGAAGATAAAAATAATGTTGATCAAATTCAAAAAATATATAAACAAATTTCTTTAAATAGTAATGATTTAACTTTAAATGATTATAATTATTTAATAAAAGCCTTAAAAGAAATAAAAAATAATAATTAAGGTATCAATATTATTTTGACAATTTAATGTAATTATGTTATTACGAATATGTAAGAGAAATCTTCATAAAATAGGGAGCATTTCAGTCTTGTATCTGAATGCCTTACCCAATTAATTAGTTTTTGGCACCCAGTTTCTTGTTAAAGAAATCTGAGTGCTTTTTTATTATTTATATCAGTATTAAATATTATCTATAGTAAATAAATTTGTTATTCAAAATTGTCGTTTTTTAAATTCAGGTTTGGTTGACATTAGTAATAATTTAGCATATAATGTCTTATAGCCTTTAAAGTATTTAGGAGGATGATTTATGTTAAAATTATTTAAAAATTTAACTAAAAAAGAATTGTTATTTATTGTGATATCAATTATTTTTATAGTAGTGCAAGTATTACTTGATTTAAAATTACCAGATTATATGTCTAATATTACCGAACTTGTTCAAACTGGTGGAGAAGCAATAAATATATTAAAAGAAGGACTAAAAATGCTTTTCTGTGCTTTAGCATCCCTTGGAACTAGTTTTATAGTAGGTTATTTAGCAACTTATCTAGCAAGTAGTTTTGGAAATAAAACAAGAGGAAAGATATATCGTAAAGTATTAAATTTAGGACAAGCTGAGATAAAGGATTTTGAAGTATCTAGTTTAATTACCAGAACTACTAATGATGTTGGACAAGTTCAAATGCTTATATCTTTTGGACTTCAAGCTTTAATTAAAGCACCTATAATGGCAACCCTTGCAATTATTAAAATTGCTGGAAAGAACTTTAGTTTTAGTTTAATTACTTTTATAGCCGTTTTTATCTTATTAATTTTAATAATTTCTTTAATTTTAATTGTTATTCCAAAATTTAAGATAATTCAAAAGTTAACTGATAATTTAAATAAAATAACAAGAGAAAATTTGACTGGTATTAGAGTTATTAGAGCTTTTAATGCTGAAGATTATCAAAATAAAAAATTTGAAGATGCTAATAATTACCTTACTAATACTATAGTTTTTAACCAAAGAGTAATGGGTATCATGTCACCTTTTATGACATTTATAACCTCTAGTTTAACTTTAGCAATTTACGTTGTAGGTGCTATTTTAATAAATGAAGCTGGTGTTTTAGATAAAATTACAATATTTTCTAATATGGTAGTCTTTTCATCATATGCTATGCAAGTTATTATGTCTTTTATGATGTTAATTATGATATTTTTAATTTATCCAAGAGCTTCAGTTTCAGCTAAAAGAGTCTTAGAAGTATTAGAACGAGAAATAAGTATTAAAGATGGGAAACTTTCTAATGGACAATTTAAAGGAACTATCGAATTTAAAAATGTATCATTTAAATATCCTGATGCTGAGGAAGCAATAATCCATGATATATCATTTATGGTAAATCAGGGAGAAACAGTGGGAATAATTGGAGGAACTGGATCTGGTAAATCAACACTTGTTAATTTAATTGTTAGATTTTATGATGTAACAAATGGTAATATTTTAATTGATGGAGTTGATGTTCGCGATTATAAATTAGAAAGTTTATATAAAAAAATTGGTTATGTATCTCAAAGGGCAGTGCTATTTAGTGGTACTATTAAAGATAATGTAATTTATGGTAATAAAAATGTTAAAGATTCAAGGATAGATGATGCTATAAGAGTAAGTCAATCCACTGAATTTGTGGAAAAATTAGATGAAGGAATTAATTATCATGTAGCTCGTAGTGGTACAAATTTATCAGGTGGTCAAAAGCAAAGATTAAGTGTTGCACGAGCTATTGCTAAAAATCCAGAAATATATATATTTGATGATACTTTTTCGGCCTTAGATAATGAAACAGATTTACATCTTCGTCGTGAATTAAAAGAATATACTAAAGGTACTACTAGTATAATTGTTGCTAGTCGGATAGGAACTATTATCAATGCAGATAAAATAATTGTTCTCGATCAGGGACGAATTGTTGGAATAGGTACTCATAAAGAATTATTAATGAATTCTCCTGTTTATAAAGAAATAGCAATTAGTCAATTAAGCGAGGAGGAATTAAAATGAAACATGGAAAAAATATTGAAAAGCCTAAAAATTTTAAAGAATCAATTAAGAAGTTTATTAATTATTTAAAACCTTTTTACGTTTATTTAATAATTGCAACGGTTCTTGCTTTTATTGGTTCAATTTTTGCTATTATTGGACCTGATAAAATAAAAGAAATTACGAATATTATAGTTTCTGGACTTGGAAGTAGTATAGATTTAGAAAAAATAAAAAGCATTGCCATATTCTTGGTTATTATTTACATAATAGGAGCAATTTCTTCTTATATGGAACATTTTATTATGGCAACGGTTACTAATAAATTTACTAAAAAACTTAGAAGTGAAATAAGTGTTAAAATAAATAAACTTCCTCTTAAATATTTTGATAACACATCATATGGAGATATTTTATCAAGGGTTACCAATGATGTTGATACGATGAGTCAAACTATTAGTCAAAGTGTTGGAACTTTTGTTAGTAGTCTTACACTTTTAATTGGATCAGTATTTATGATGTTTTATACTAACTATATTTTAGCAATTGTTGCTATTTTAGCTAGTTTACTTGGATTCTTATTTATGGTTATAGTTTTATCAAAAAGTCAAAAGTATTTTAGTAAATTTCAAGAAGAATTAGGAGAATTAAATGGTCATATTGAAGAGACTTATTCAGGATATAACATTGTAAAAACTTATAACGGAAAAGATTCTGAGATAGCCAAGTTTGATGAAATAAACAATCGAATGTTTAATAATGCTTTAAAAGCTCATTTCTTTTCAGGATTAATGCCACCATTTATGGGTTTTATTGGAAATTTTTCTTATGTTTTAGTTTGTATTGTTGGTTCATATCTTGCCTTAAATGGAACCATTACTTTTGGAGTTATTATAGCTTTTACGATTTATGCTAGATTATTTGCTAATCCTTTATCTCAAATTGCTCAAGTGGCAACATCTTTTCAAAGTGCAGCTGCAGCTTCAGAGAGAGTTTTTGAATTTTTAGATGTTCCTGAAATGTCAGAAGAAACTGATGTTAAAAAATATTTAGCACCAGATAAAGTTAAAGGTGAAATAGAGTTTAAACATGTTAAATTTTCTTATAATGATGATAAAACAATTATAAAAGATTTTTCAAGTTATATTAAACCAGGTAGTAAAATTGCTATTGTTGGACCAACTGGAGCTGGTAAGACGACTTTAGTAAATTTACTTATGAAGTTTTATGAAATAAATTCGGGAGATATTTTAATAGATGGAGTTAGTATTAAAGATTTACGACGAGAAAATATTCATGATTTATTTGTTATGGTATTACAAGATACTTGGGTTTTTGATGGAAGTATATATGATAATATTGCTTATAATCAAAAAAATATATCAAAGAAAATGGTAGTTGATGCATGTAAAAAAATTGGACTTAATCATACCATTAGAAGTTTAAGTAAAGGATATGATACCAATATTGGAGATTCGGATATCTTATCTGCTGGAGAAAAACAATTACTAACCATAGCTCGAGGTATGATAAAAAATTCTCCATTCTTAATACTTGATGAAGCCACTTCTAGCGTTGATACAAGAACTGAAGAATTAGTTAGTCGGGCTATGGATAATTTATGTCTTAATAGGACATCATTTGTAATTGCTCATCGCTTGTCAACTATTAAAAATGCCGATTTAATTTTAGTACTTGATGAGGGGAATATTGTAGAACAAGGAACCCACACTGAACTACTTGCTAAAAATGGTTTTTATGCTAAACTATATAATTCTCAATTTGATAAAAATTTTTAAAAAAGATATAAAATCTAGTACGTAATATATTGCATATTAGATTTTTCTTTTAAACTATTGACAAATAGGTTACTATTAATTAAAATTGATACAAGAAGCGGTGATATAATGAAAATTAAATATAATTTATTAAAGAAAGAAAATAGTACTGAAGCTAGACTTGGAACCATAGAAACTAACTATGGAACTTATGAAACGCCTATGTTTATGCCAGTTGGAACAAGAGCAACAGTTAAAGGAATAAGTCCAAATGAACTTCTCGATATGCATGCTGGAATAATACTTGCTAATACTTATCATTTGTGGCTTAGACCAGGAGAAGATTTAGTGAGTAAAGCGGGAGGACTTCATCAATTTATGGGATGGAATGGACCTATATTAACTGATAGTGGGGGGTTTCAAGTATTTTCTTTAGCAAGACCTAAAGATATAACCGAAGAAGGTGTTAAATTTAAGAGTCATATTGATGGAACTAAATTATTACTTACACCTGAAAAGTCAATTGAAATTCAAAATAAACTTGATAGTGATATAGCTATGTCATTTGATGAATGTATCTCATATCCAGCTGAATACAATTATGTGAAAGATTCCGTTGAAAGAACTTTAAGATGGGCTAAAAGGGGAAAAGATGTATTTAATAATGAACGTCAATCCTTATTTGGAATTGTTCAAGGAAGTGATTATGAAGATTTAAGACGTCACTGTGCAGAAGAGTTATCTAAAATGAATTTCGATGGTTATTCAATAGGTGGAACATCTGTTGGAGAGAATAAAGAAACTATGTATAAAATGGTCGAATATTCAACTAAATATTTACCTAAAGATAAGGTACGTTATTTAATGGGAGTAGGAGATCCCATTGATATAATAGAAGGAGTAATAAGAGGAATTGACATTTTTGATTGTGTTCTTCCTACTCGTATAGCAAGACATGGAAATGCTTTTACCAAGTATGGGAAAATTAATTTAAAAAATGCTAAATTTAAAGAAGATTTTACGCCAATAGAAGAAAATTGCGATTGCTATGCTTGTAAAAATTTTACTAAAGCTTATATTAGACATTTAGTAACAACTGATGAGATGCTTGGATCGAGATTACTATCTATTCATAATTTAAGATTTTTAATAAGATTAACAGAAGATTTGAGAAATTGTATAAAAAATGATAATATTTTAGAATATAGAGATAATTTTATTAAAAATTATTATAAAGATACAGATTATCTACATAAAAAAACAAAAGGACAAGACGATTAGTAAAAATCATTTAAAACTTGAAGTGGATGGTGAATTAATTGGAAATAATAAATAATATAGAAGACTATAAAGAAATATTAAGGAATGAAATAAAAAATGATAATTTAGTAATCTTTCCAACCGAAACAGTTTATGGAATAGGTGCTAATGCTTTATCAGAAGAGGCTGTAAAAAAAATATTTGATGTTAAAACCAGAGCTTGTAATAATCCATTGATTGTACATCTAAAAAGTAAGGATGAAATAGAAAAATATGCTTATATAGAACAGGAAATTGAAAAAAAATTAATAGATGCTTTTATACCAGGGCCAATTACAATTATTTTAAAGAAAAAAGATTGTATTCCAGGGTGTGTTACAGCATCTCTTGATACGGTTGGAATAAGAGTACCAGAAAATAATATCGCAAATCGCTTTTTAGAAATAGTTGACTATCCTATAGCAGCTCCAAGTGCTAATATATCAAGTCGTCCAAGTGGTACTAAAGTTGATGATATAAAAGATGAATTTGAAGGAAAAGTTGGATATATAATTGATGGAGGAGAATCTCAAATCGGACTCGAGTCAACTGTTATAAAAGTTATAGATGGCATTCCAACAATACTTAGACCAGGATTTATAACTCGCGAAATGATAGAAGAAGTTATAGGAATATGTAATATATCTAAACATGTTTTAAGAGAAGTAGAAAATGAGAAAGTTGAATCTCCAGGAATGATGTATAAACATTATGCTCCTAAAACAAAATGTTTACTTGTATATAGTAAAGATATTAATACTTTAAGAGAATTAGTAAAAGATAATCTTATTAATAAAACAATCATTTTGGGAAGTAAAAAATTAAAAGATATTAAATGTTATAAATTTATTGACTATGGAGATACTTTAGAAAGTATTTCACATAATATATTTTCAAAATTAAGAGAATGCGATATGTATCATGCTAATTTAATAATAATAGAAGGAGTAGAGAAAGTTGGACTAGGTCTTGCAATAATGAATAGACTTATTAGAACTTCGGAATTTAATTATATAGAAAAATGAAAATAGTAAAATACGAGAAAGTTGGAAAAAATAAATATAAAGTATATTTAGAAAATGGAGATACTTTAATATTATATGAAGATATTATTTTAAAATATGAATTATTAATTACTAAAGAGATAGATGATATTGAATTAATTGAAAAAGAAAATATTAAATATGAATTATATGATAAAGTACTGGGGTTTATTAGTAAAAGAATTAGATGTGAAAGTGAAATTAGAAAATATTTACAAAAATATACAAGTGATTTAAAATATATTGATAATATTATTGATAAACTTTATCAAAATAAACTACTTGACAATGAATTATATATTAAGAGCTTTATTCATGATAAAATTAATTTTACTAATGATGGACCAATAAAAATAAAGAAAAATTTAGAAGATTTAAAATTTGATTCTTTTTTAATAGATGATATGTTAATAGAATTTAATTCTAAGATTCAGAACGAAAAAATTAACAATTATATTGAAAAAAATTTGAAGAGTAATACTAAAAGTTTATATGTTTTTAAACAAAAGATGTTAATTAATTTAATTAATTTAGGATATTATAAAGAGAATATTATTAGTGTTCTTGATAAAATTAATTTTAATGATTCTGAAGAACGAGATAAAGAGATAGATAAATTAAGAAATAAATATTCGAAAAAATATCAAGGCAGGGAGTTAGAATATTTTATAAAAAGAAAATTATATGAAAAAGGATTTAGAGATTAATAAAAATATTTGTGTAAAGTTTTGTAAAAAATTAAAGTTTTGAAAAGATGATTTTCAAAATTTTTTTCTTTTAATTTTAATTTTTCTAAAGAAAAATTTTATAATTTCTCATAAATATTTTTACAAAAATATAGGAAATAATTACAAATTAAAGTTTTGTAAAATAAATATAATTGTTGTTATAGTAGACATATTATTTTTGGTATTAATTTAACAAATGAGGAGATGGTTTAGAATGAATGAAATAGAAGAAAATATTTATGGAGAAATAAAAAAAGAATTAATACAAAGTGTAATTGATAAAAAAGTAGATAATTATTTTACTAATAAAAATGAACTTACTCATTACTATAATGTTGGTAAAATGACAGTTGATGCTCAAGGTGGAGAGAAAAGAGCTAAATATGGTAATGGATTAATTAGAAATATATCTGAAAGATTATTACAAGATGGCACTAAAGGCTTTTCTATTCAAAATTTAAAAAATATGAGACGTTTTTATTTGCTTTTTTCAAAAAGACAGGCACTGCCTGTCCAAATCAATTGGTCTCATTGTATAGAACTTTTAGTATTAGATGATATTAATGAAATTAATTATTATATAGATGTATATTTAAAACAAAAAATAGGGTATAGAAAATTACGAAAAATAATAAAAGATAAAGAATATTAAAAATTGGATAATAAAACAAAAAATAAATTAATTAATAAAGAAAAATTAGATGTTTATGATCTAATAAAAAATCCCATTACTATTAATACTTATAATGAAAATAAAGATAATATATCTGAAAGAGCATTAAGAACATATATACTAAAGGATATGGATAATTTTTTAAAACAATTAGGAAATGGCTTTTGTTATATTGAAAATGAATTTAAAATAAAGATTGGTAATAAATATAATTATATTGATATTTTGTTATTTAATTATATTTATAACTGTTTTGTTGTTGTGGAACTTAAAGTAACAGAATCTAACAAGAATCATTTAGGACAAATACAAGTTTATATGAATTATATAGATAAGCACGTTAAAATTATTAATCAAAATAAAACAATTGGCATCATAGTTTGTCGGCAAGATGATAAATATTTAATCGAATATTCATCAGATGAAAGAATAACAATTTACGAATTGGTTTAGTAAGATAATTAATTAGCAACTTAAAATAAAATTATAATATTCATTTTGTAAAATAAAATGTTTATTCTATAAAAATATAAAATATCATGGTATAATATATATGAAATTGTAGGAGGTATTATATGTATGATTGTATTATAGTAGGAGCAGGACCAGCTGGATTATTTTCAGCTTATGAACTTATAGAAAAAAATAAAAATTTAAAAGTTTTATTAATTGATCAAGGAAAATGTGCAGAAACAAGAGTCTGTTCAATGAATAAATATGGAACTAAATGTTTAAATTGTAAACCATGTCAAATTTTATCAGGTTATGGGGGAGCAGGAACTTTTTCGGATGGAAAATTAAATTATGTTCCAAAGCTTGGTAAGAGTGATTTATATAAATATATGACAAGTGATGAAGCGGAAAAACTATTAGAAGATACAGAAAATATTTTTAATAAGTTTGGAATGGATAGTGATGTTTATCCAACCAATATGGATGAAGCATTAAGACTAAAAAAAGAAATGGCCAAACTTGGTGCTAATTTATTAATTATTAAACAAAAACATTTAGGAAGTGATAAATTACCTGGTTATATAGAAAGTTTTACTAATTATTTAAAAGATAAGGGTGTTAAAATACTTGAATCAACCGAAGTATTAGATATAGAAGATACTAATGATAAAATAATAGTTCATGCCAGAAAAAATAAACGTTTAGTAGATTATGAGGGAAAATATGTTGTAGTGGCTCCAGGAAGGACAGGAGCTAAATGGATTCAAGAACTTGCTGATAAATATAAAATACCATATCTTTCTCAAAGTATTGAAATAGGAGTAAGAGTAGAAGTAAGAAGAGAACTTTTAGAAGACTTATGTAGTGTTATTTATGATCCATCAATATTTATTAAAACTAAAACTTATGGAGATGAGATTAGAACATTTTGTACTAATCCTGGAGGATTTGTAACCAAAGAAAATTATTATGGATATATTTGTGTCAATGGACATGCATTAAAAGATATTAAATCTAATAATTCGAATTTTGCTTTTATTAGTAAAGTTAATTTAACTGAACCGGTTACTAATACAAGAGAGTATGGAGAATCAATTGCAAGAATTGCTAATGTCTTGGGAGACTCAAAACCAATTATCCAGACATTAGGTGATTTGAAAAAATTTAGAAGAACCAGAGAATCACGTTTAGAAAAACAATTTATTACTCCAACTTTAAAAGATTGTGTTCCTGGAGATTTAGCTTTAGTAATGCCTTATAGGATAATTACTAATATACTTGATGGACTTGAAGCTTTAGATAAGATAATACCAGGTGTAAATAATGACGAAACTTTATTATATGGACCGGAAATAAAATTCTTTTCTAATGAAATAGAAACGGATAATAATTTTAAATCAATAAACCATAATATATATTTTATAGGTGATGGAGCAGGAAAAGCTGGTAATATTGTAATTGCTGCTGCAACTGGACTAGTTGCAAGTCGCGATATCATAAAAAAAATTAATAAATAAAAATCTTTACAAAATAGATACTATTTGATAGAATAATTCACTCGAAAGGGAAATTATAATGAAAAATAGTAAAAGAATAATAACAGGTATAATAGCTAGTTTAGTTTTACTTCCTGGCGTTTCAGGAAAAGCATCATTAAAAGGAATGAATGATAATGTTATAACAACTAAAAAAATATCCGTTTATGATGGAGATACATTAGACAGTCATATAATTGGTAACTTAAATATTAATGAATCTTTAATTAGAATTTTTATGGGTAATAATTTAGATTTAATATGTTATAAAAATCATTTAGGTTACGTTGAAAAGAATAGTATTATAAGTGTTGATTTTCCAACTTCAGATATATTATATAAAGAAATTTCAGATATATGTTATACGATTAAAGAGGTTAATTTAAGAAGTGGTCCTAATACAACATATCCTGTAATAAAACTAATTGCAAGTGGAGAGGTAACATCTAGTATGGCTGTTACTAATAATGGCTGGGTGTTGGTTAATTATCAAGGAACTATTGGTTTTATATCTAAAGACTATTTAAAAAAGATAAATTTTGCTGAATTAGAAGATCAATTAGCAAATCTTCCTAAAATTAAAAAAATGGTGGTTGCTAAAAAAGATGTTAATATAAGACGAGAACCAAGTATCAATAGTTCTACATGGGGTGTGTTAAAAGCTAAAAAAAAGGTATCATCGATGGGATCATATGATTCAGAATGGTATCAAGTCACAAATGGAAAAAATGTAGGATACATATCTAAAAAATATTCGGAAGAAAAATATGTAATAGATGGAATGTATTATAAAAGAATTTATATGACTCTTGATGCTAAAGTTTATAATACTCCATATGGAAAAGAAATTGGAATATGTCCTAAATATGAAGTGGGACTAGTATACGGTGAAACCAGAGATTATTATTTAATTGAAGTAGAAGGAAAAGTTGGTTTTGTTAAAAAATGTAATGTTAAGGAATTAACTGGAAAATATATAATTGTTGATATTAGTAGTCAAAAATTATATTTGTATGATAATTTGGACTTAATTCTTACAAGTTCTATTGTAAGTGGAAAAGATTTAACACCTACTGATTTAGGAATACATAAAATTTATTCTAAAGAACTAAATAAAACATTAATTGGACCTGGTTATGAATCTTTTGTTAAATATTGGATGCCATTTAATGGAGGAGAAGGATTACATGATGCTTCTTGGAGACATAAATTTGGTGGCTCTATTTATAAAGAAAATGGAAGTCATGGATGTGTTAATTTACCTACCAAAGTAGCATCAGAAATATACAATAATGTAAGTGTTGGAAATAAAGTATTAGTAAAACATTAAATTAATATATTATTTAAAAAAAGTCTGCCTAGACTTTTTTTTATATAATACATAAAATACTTTGGTGATTTTATGTATATAAAAGATATAGTAAATACTAATAAGAAAGGTAAATTTAAAAGTATTAAATTAGATTCAAGAGATATCGAAAAAGGAGATATTTTTATCTATCTTGGACAAAATAATAAGTATATTGAAGATGCAATTAAAAGAAAATGTCGTTTAATAATAACTGATGCTAATTATAATAATAAAAGAGTTATTATTATTAATAATTTAAATTCCGAAATAATTAATATTTTTAATAAATATTATAATTATCCATTAAAAAATACTAAATTAATTGGTATAACTGGAACAGATGGAAAAACAACTATGGCAAGTGTACTAAGTGATATGCTTAATTCTTCTAGTATAGGTACTAATGGATTTAAGTTAAATAATAAATATTATGAATTAAATAATACAACTCCAAGAATTGATATATTATATAAATGTTTTAATGAAGCTAGAAATAATAAATATATTGCTATGGAAGTATCAAGTGAAGCTTATCTTACTAATCGAATAGGAGAATTGCCTTTTGATATAGGAATACTTACAGATATTACAGTTGATCATTTAGATAAACATAAGAGTATGGAAAACTATATAAAATGTAAAATGGAATTATTTAAACATAGTAAAATTTCTATAATAAATCATGATAGTAAATATTTTGATTTAGTTAAAAAAAATAGTAGAAACTTTTTAAGTTATGGATTTAATAAAAGATCAGATTTAAGAATACTTAGTTATAAATTATATTTAGATAGTAGTTTAATAATATTTAAATATAAAAATCAAAAATATAAAATAAAATATAAATTAGTGGGTAAATTTAATGTCTATAATATAGCTTGTAGTATCTTAACTTTAATTACTTTAGGATTTAGTATTCCTGAAATAAAAATAAGAATTTCTAATATAAAAGTTGTACCTGGAAGAATGGATTTAGTTTATAATGAAAAATATAAAATTGTTATTGATTATGCTCATACAGAAAGTGCTACTAAAAATATCTTAAAGTTTTATAAAAAATACGGAAAAATAATAACTATTGTTGGATGTGCTGGAGAAAGATATAAAGCCAAAAGAAAAGAAATAGGAAGGCTTGTTTTAAATAATTCAAAATATGTAATATTTACGAGTGATGATCCAAGATATGAGAAGGTAGAAGATATAATTAAAGAAATGATAGGTAAAAATAAAAAAAAGAATTATTTTATAATTAAAGATAGAGAATTAGCTATTAAAAAAGGAATAAGTTTATGTAAAAAGAATTATATATTGTTAATACTTGGTAAAGGGTGTGATAATTATATGTTAATTGAAGATAAAAAAATTCCTTTTAGTGATTATAAAGTAGTATTTGATAATATAAAATAAATATGATAATATATGACTGGTGATTTAATGAAAAAATTTGTTTTAGGAATATTTATATTATTATTAATTATTGGATGTAGGACGACTGATAGTATAATGTTTAAAGGGGAATATGAAAGTTTAAATAATAATTTGGAATATACAAAAGTTAGTATTCCAAGTGAAAATCCATTTATTTATATAACTGATGAAGAATTAGCTAAAAAATTAGAAGAAAAGCAGGATATGGTTGTTTTAATGGGATATAGTAAGTCTAATGATACTAGAAATATTTTAAGTAATTTAATTAAAGCTTCTAATAATTTAGATATCGATACTATTTATTATTTAGATATATTAAATATTAGAGATGAAAAAAATATAAATGAAAATGGTGAAATTATTACTACTAAAGAAGGAAGTGATTTCTATAAGAAAATATTAGAACTTCTTAATGATTATTTAGACGAATATATAGTAAATGGTGAAATTGTTGGTACTAGAATCTACGCTCCTTCTATTTTGGTTGTAAAAAATAAAGAGATAAAGGGTATTGTAAATGGTAAAAGTTATCTAGAAAGTCCCGAAGAAAAAGAAAAAGAATCTTATAATAATATTTACGAACATTTAAAAAAATATCAAAATAATACTTGTGATTTAAGTGAAGGTTGTTAAAAAGTAAAATGCTAATAATTAATCTAGCATTTTTTTTTTCGTGTGGTATACTAGAGATAAGAAAGGAGAATATTATATGATTAATAATTCTATGTTAGCACCTGCAGATACTTATTCTGTTTATAATAAAGGTATTATTACTAATGATAAAATAAAAATTTTAACGGATTTATATCAACCTCTTATAGGTTTTAGTGCAGTTTCTTTATATTTAACTTTGCTTAATGATTTAAATAAAAATAATAATATCTATACTCATCATCATTTAATGACATCTATGCAGTTGAAATTAGAAAGTATATTTGATGCTCGAGTTAAACTAGAAGGAATAGGTCTAATGAAGAGTTTTGTTAAAACAAGTGAAATAGATGAATATTTATATGTTTTATATTCTCCACTCGGTGCTTATGAATTTTTTAATCATCCTATATTAAATGTTGTATTATATAATAATATAGGTGCTAAAGAATATCAGAGATTACAAAAATATTATAAAGTATCAAGAATTAATACTAAAGATTATACGGATATAACTAGAAGCTTTGAAAGTGTTTATACAACAAGTACTAATACCAATCTTTTATTTGATAATTCTGATATAATTAATGATACAACAAGAAATATGGAAATAAAAAGCAACTTTGATATGAATTTACTAATAGAAAGTATTCCAAAAAGATTAATAAATGATAGATGTTTTAATGAGGAAATAAAAGAATTAATTATTAATTTAGCTTATATTTACAAAATAGATAATTTAAATATGCAAGGACTTGTTAGAAACAGTTTAAATGAAAGAGGATTAGTTGAAAAAGAAGAACTAAGGAAGTTGTGTCGTAATTTTTATCAGTTTGAAAATAATGGAAGATTACCAACTTTAATTTATAATAAACAACCAGAGTATCTAAAAACACCACTTGGAAATGATTCTAAATTATCTAAATTAGTTTATTTATTTGAAAATACTAGTCCATATGATTTTTTAAGAAAAAGTTATGGTAATACAGAACCAACTAATCGTGATAAAAAATTAATAGAATCTTTAATGATTGAACAAAAATTATCACCAGGAGTTATTAATGTTTTAATAGATTACGTTTTAAAAGTAAATAATAAAAAATTAAATAAAGATTATATAGAAACTATAATAGGTCAATGGAAACGTCTTAAAGTAGAAACAGTAATGGATGCTATGGAAGTATGTAAGAAAGAACACAAGAAATTTAAGAAAATAGTATTTAAAAATGATATTGTTAAAGTTGATAAAAATAAAACGGATTTAGAAAGTTTACCATTATGGTTTGATAAAAAAATTGAAAAAGAAGAATCTAACTTACAAGAACTTGATGATTTATTAAAAGAATTTAATTAATTTGATTTATTTTTTAACTTTTTTATGATATTATAAATATAGTTGAAAGGTTTATAAATTTATGAAAAAAATAAGAGTGTTAATTTTAGTTTTAATTTGTATGTTTATTGGAGTTATGAATGTTAAGGCACTTTCATGTACTTATAAAAATGGAAGTGATACCATAACTATTTCTATAGAAGATATAAATACACTTCGTTCTCAATATACAGATAGTTATGGAACGACGCAAGTTTTTTATCCAATTAATTTTGCTAATTGGTTTAATTCTGTAAACAATAAAGTATCATTTGGAATAGGTGGTAATTATGAAGGAAAATCTGCTTGTCCAAAATCAATAACTACATATTATAAATCTGGTGATAAACCATTTACGACTTATTTAGATGTATTGAGCACCGAATATGAAGCTGGGTATAATATGAATGGCAAGAAAATCCCAATTATTTTATTTTCAAATAAAGGAACTATTATTAGTAATAATACTGATGTAAATTTAAAAATAATTCAAACAGATGCCAATTACTCTTCTATAGTGAATACTTTTACATCAAAAACGACATATGATTTGCAAAGTACTAATGCTCAAACACCTCAAAGCGAGACGAATACATATATTAAATGCGATTATAAAAATAGTAGTTATAGTAATTCAACATACACATTTACTTTTTATAAAGGCAAGTGGGATGGACATGGATATCAAGTTAACAATAGTGGGACATTTCATAAATTAAGACTTGATGATATTGTGACAAATTCCTTTGACAGTTGTCCTTCAGTAATAAAATTAAATGAATCAATAACGACATTTAAAATACTAGATGCTGATAATTGTCCATATGATAATAAATTATGTTATTATAGAACTGATGTATCACCTTATTATAGTCATGATGCAGCAAAGTCGTATCGATATGTGTTAATAAGTGGTGGTACTGATACATTAATAGTTTCAGTTTTAAAAGATTCAACAGGAACTTTGAAAGTAACCAATCTAGCTGATCAAGAAATTACAGTAAAAAATAAAAATAATTATTTAAGTGTATTTAAAAGTGGAACAAATACTCCTAAATATCTAGTTAATTATAAAAATGGATCATATGAATTTTTAAAAGAGTTACCTAAAAATAAAGATAATATTGTTAAGACTTATAGAAGTTCTGTAGTAGGAATAACAGAAGTAAAAGAAGAGGCATATAAAGATTGTAAAGAATTATTTGGTTCAAATTTTTTGGATTGGTTAGATGCTAATGTGTTTATGTTTATAAGAATTGCTGTTCCTATTTTATTAATTTTACTTACTACAATTGATTTTGCTAAGGTAATATTTACAGAGGATAAAGAAGGAATGCAAAATGCCTTTAAGAGATTTATCAAAAGGGCTATTGCAGCTGCACTTGTATTCTTAACACCAACCATAATTGTTTTAATAGGTAATTTATTAAGTGTTGGAGGAGATGAGAGTCTAGAAGCTGTTAATAATTGTGTTAAGATTATAGAAGGTTTAAGTGAAACAAGTAATTGACAAATAAAAAAGTCATGATATAATAATTTTAAATATGTTGATTAGGACATGATTTATGAATTAAGTTTTAAAGAGAGTTAGTGGTTGGTGTAAACTAATAAACAATTTATAGATTACTACCTATGAATAGAACTCGAAAGAGATTTCCGGACTATGTTCGTTAAAAAAGAAAGTTAAATTAAGAATGGTACCGTCATGAGACTTCTTTGGACCATTCTTTTTTATATATAAGGAGGATTTATGATAAATATTAAAGAAAATGAAAGATTAAGTGTATTAAATCATAGTGGTGCCCATTTACTTGCTCAAGCAATTAAACATTTGTATCCGAATGCTTTGTTTTGGGTAGGTCCAGTTATTGAAGAAGGTTTTTACTATGATATTGATTTAGGTGATATTAAATTAACGGAAGAAGATTTGCCAAAAATAGAACGTGAAATGAAAAAAATAGTTAAAGATGGTAAAAAAATAGTAAGACATGAATTAACTAAGAATGAAGCTTTAGAGAAGTTTCAAGATAATCCTTATAAAATAGATTTAATAAATGATATGGATAAGGATACTATTATTTCTTGCTATACTCAAGGAGATTTTACAGATCTTTGTCGAGGACCACATGTTGACTCTGTTAAAGAATTAAAAAACTTTAAATTATTAAAAATAAGTGGAGCTTATTATAAAGGAGATTCAAAAAACAAAATGCTTCAAAGAGTATATGGAATAGTTTTTGATAATCCGGAAGACTTGGAAAAACATTTACAAGAACTTGAAGAAGCAAAACAAAGAGATCATCGAAAAATAGGTAAAGAAATGGGAATTTATATGATGTCTGATCTAGTTGGAAGAGGACTTCCAATGTATTTACCTAATGGTTTTATTTTATGGAATTTACTTGAAAATTATATTCGTGATAAAGAAATTAAAAGGGGATATTTACATGTTCAAACTCCACCTCTTGGGAATGTTAACTTATATAAAACATCTGGTCATTTAGAGCATTACCGTGACTCAATGTTTCCTATTATGCAGGTAGAGGATGAAGAATATGTACTTCGTCCAATGAATTGTCCACATCATATGGTAATATACGATTATGAAATGCATTCATATCGTGATCTACCACTTCGAATTGCTGAAATTGCTAGAGACTGTCGTTATGAAGCAAGTGGTGCTTTAAAAGGAATAGAAAGAGTTCGAACATTCTGTCAAAATGATTCTCATATTTTTTGTACACCTGAACAAATTGAAGAAGAATTTAAAGGTGTTGTAGAATTAATTCTAGAAGTTTATAAAGAAATGAATATTACTGATTATAAATTTGAACTTAGTTTAAGAGATAAGAATGATAAAGTAAAATATCATCAAGATGATGAAATGTGGGAAATGGCTGAAGATGCTTTGAGAAAAATAATGAATGATATAGGAATTCCATATGAAGAAAAAATAGGAGAAGCGGCTTTTTATGGACCTAAACTTGATGTGCAAGTACGCCCTGCGGTTGGAAATGCTTTTTCTCTTTCAACTTGTCAAATAGATTTTTGTTTACCTATGAAATTTGATTTAAAATATATTGATAAAGATGGAACTAAGAAAACTCCGGTGGTACTTCATAGAGCAATCTTTGGTTCAATTGATAGAACTATTGCTTATTACTTAGAAGAAACAAAGGGAATTCTACCATTTTGGCTTGCTCCAGTGGAAGTTAATATCATACCAGTTAATACAGAATATCATTTAGAATATGCTAAAGAAATAAAGAGTATACTTGAAGATAATGGTATAAGAGTTAATTTAGATGATCGTAATGAAAAACTAGGATTTAAAATGCGTGAAAGTCAAACTAAAAAAATTCCAATGACTTTAATTTTAGGTGATATTGAGAAAGACAATAGAACAATTAGTTATAGATTGTATAGTAAGCAAGATACGACAAATTTAAGTATTGATGAATTTGTTAATTTATTAAAAGAAAAAATTAAAAATAAAAATTAAAGAGGTTATTAGTGAGTTTCACTAATAACTTTTTCTTTAATCAAAACGGTATTTTATTGTTGTAATTGGTTATATTTATTGTAAAAAAATATAAAATAATTTATAATTAATGAGGTGGTTATATGCAAAGATATTTTGTAAACAAAAAAGTGGATAATACATTTCAATTAGATGAAAAAGACTCCCATCATGTATTAAATGTAATGAGAATGAAAAAAGAAGAAAATATAGAAGTTATTTATAATGAAGAAGTATATTTAACCAAAATAGTAGATTTTAATCCAGTTATTTTAGTAATTATTAGGAAAATAGAAAGAACTGTTAATGAGACTAAAATACCTAAAGTAACTATTTGTCAAAGTTTAGTTAGCGAAAATAAAATGGATTTAATTTTGCAAAAGGGAACCGAACTTGGTGCTTATAGTTTTATTTCTTTAAAAACTGTTAATAGTATTATTAAAGGGAATGATAAAGATTTTAATAAAAAAATAACTCGGTGGGAGAGAATTGTCTATGATGCAAGTCGTCAATCAAAAAGAAATAATGTACCCATTATAGAAAAAGTAATGGATATTAATGAGTTAATAAAACATCCCTATGATTTAAAAATTTTATGTACTGTAAACGAAATGTCAACAAGTCTAAAAAACGTTTTGCAAAATAATAAGAACTATGATACTATGATTATAGTAGTAGGTCCTGAAGGTGGATTTACTAATAAAGAGGAAGAATTGTTAATTCAAAATGGCTTTATTAGTACATCTTTAGGTAACTTAGTACTAAGAACAGAAACCACAGCTTTAGCAGTCTTAAGTATGATAAATTATGAATTTGAGAGGTGATTAAAATGGATTTAATTCTTAATTTATTTACAACAAAGGAATTATTAATAATAGGTGGAGTAATAGGATCATTAATATTTATTGTTTTAATGTTGACTATTTGGGATATCGTTTCTCGTAAAAGAAAAGAAAGTAGAATTATAGAAGATGCTTTTGATGAGAAATTAATTCAAAATATTGAAGATAATATTGAAATACAAAAGTTAAATAAAGAAGAATCTTTAAAAGTTGAAACTCAAGTTGTTGAAACTTTAGATATGGATGTTGTTCCTATAAGAAAGAATGAAAATTTAGATGAGGTAGAATCATTAGAAGTTGATAGTAAAAAAATAGAACAGAAAGTTGATAATATTGAACCTTTAGTAATAGAAGTAGAAGAAGAAAAATTAGATAATTGTGAAAAAGCTAAACTTGAATTATTAGAAATTGAAGAATCATTAAAAAATCCAAAGTCTTTAGAGGATACTTTATATGATTTAGAAGCAATTGAAGAAGAAAATGCTATTATTAGTTATCAAGAATTATTAGAAACAACTAAACAATTAAATATTGTAAATGTTGATAGTGGTGATGAGCCTATTTCAATTACAGAGATTATGAATATGTGTGAACAGCCTCTTAAGAATGAGAAAAGTGTTAGTGATGAAATTAATATTATATCGGTTGATGAAGCTTATAAGGGTGATTTTACTAGTACACCATACTTGTCACCAATTGTAGGATATGAAAATGATACTAATCAATCAGTTCAAGATTTAGCAGAAATTCAACTTGAAAATACAGCTAACCTTGAAAAACTTGATAAGGAAATAAGAAAGACAAATGAATTTTTGACAATATTAAATGATTTAAAGAAAAATCTTGATTGATTTTTCTTTTTCCTTTATAATATACTGTTATGGGAGGAATTATTATGAACATCTTTGATCAAATTTTAGCAAGTGGATATTATGTGTTTGGAAATCATTTATCCTCACATTTAGTAAGACATTTTATTGCAATAGAAAGAATGAGAGGGAAAAAATTTAGTCATGATGAATTAAAAATGCAAGAAATAGATAAGTACATCGAATTTAAAAATCTTAATTACGTTTTAAAAAATGATTGTAATTTAGATGATATCTCTAGATTTATAAATTGGCTTATGGTTGCTGAGTATCATAATTTAAAGAAATCTTGGGATCTATATTATGAGAGAAAAAACAATCGAATTGAACCTAATTTTAAAAATGCTATGAAAAATATTGAACGTGAAGAATACTTTATAGAGGTTCCCGTAAAAGTAAAAAGGAAAAAATATGAAAGTTAAAGCTATTACACTTGGTTGTAAAGTTAATGCTTATGAATCAGAATTTGTTTTATCTAAATTTGAAGAAAAAGGTTATGAAATAACTCATGATATAGCTGATATTTATATTATTAATACTTGTAGTGTTACTAATACGAGTGATGCCAAATCAAGAAAAGTAATTAATAAAATAACTAGAGAAAACCCTCGTGCTATTGTTGTTGTTATGGGATGTATGATTGAAGCACATAAAGATTATGAAAATGATAAAGTAAGTATTATTATAGGTAATAAAGATAAATCAAAAGTTGTAGAACTTGTTGAAACATATATGAAAAATCATCAAAAAGAAAAAAAATTATATTCAGACTTTGATCTTGAATTTGAAGACATGTTTATTGAAACTATGCATGATCATACTAGAGCATATGTGAAGATTCAAGATGGGTGTGAAAATTTTTGTTCCTATTGTATAATTCCTTATACAAGGGGTCGTCAAAGAAGCAAAAATCCTGATAGAGTTATAGAGGAAATAACTACTTTAGTTAATAATGGTTATCAAGAAATAGTTTTAACTGGAATTCATACTGGTCATTTTGGAAGTGATTTAGATACAACTTTTCCTGAATTATTAAGAAGAATATGTAAAATAGATGGTTTAAAAAGATTGCGAATTTCTTCAATTGAAATAACTGAATTAAATGATGATTTTTTAAATGTTTTAAAAACTGAAAAAAAGATAGTAAATCATATGCATATTCCTCTTCAAGCAGGAAGTGATACCATTTTGAAAGCAATGAATCGTAAGTATTTAACTAATTATTATAGAGAAAAAATTAATACTATTAGAAGTATTAGACCAGGTATTGCAATTTCGACTGATGTTATAGTTGGATTTCCTTCAGAATCAGAAAAATTATTTAATGAAACTTTAGAATTATGTAAAGAAATAGAGTTTTCTAAAATACATGTATTCCCATTTTCAGTAAGACATGGAACCAAAGCGGAAACAATGGATAATCAAATACCAGAAAATATAAAAAAAGATAGAGTTCAGAAATTAGTAGAGTTAAGTAACAAATTAGAACAAGAATATATGAAAACTTTTATAGGAGATATTTTAGAAGTATTAGTAGAAACTAATAATGATAATTTTTCCATTGGTCATACTGATAATTTCTTAAAAGTAAGAATAGATGGTAATATTTCAAGTAATAAAATAGTAAAAGTAAAAATAAAAAAAATAGATAATTTAATATTGGAGGGAAGTATATATGAAGAATCTAAATAAAGCAAGAGAGGATTATTTAAATTGGGATGAATATTTCATGGCTATAGCTAGACTTTCAGCAATGAGAAGTAAAGATCCATCTACTCAAGTAGGAGCATGTATTGTTGGACTTGATAATCGTATTTTATCAATTGGTTATAATGGAGCACCAAATGGTTTTAGTGATCGAGTATTTCCATGGGAGAGAACTGGAGATATGTTAAATACTAAATATGCCTATGTTTGTCATGCTGAAATGAATGCTATTTTAAATTATAGAGGTTCTCGTCATGAATTAGAAAAATCAAAAATATATGTTGATTTATTTCCATGTAATGAATGTGCTAAATTAATTATTCAAGCGGGTATTAAAGAAGTATTATTCTTATCAGATAAGTTTAAAGATAAAGATGGTACTTTAAAAGAAACCGATGCAGTGAAAGCAAGTAAACGTATGTTTGATGAATGTGGTGTTACATATCATGAAATAAATCTTGCTAATTCCAAGATAGAAATAAATTTAGAAAAAAGATAGTGTAAAGTTTTGTAAAAAGATAAAGTTTTGAAAATATATTTTTTCAAAATTTTTTTTATTTAATTAAATTTTTTTCCTAGAATAATTTTGTTTTTTTAGTTAAATTTTTTAATAAATTTAACTAAAACATATTAAATTATCAATTTTGCTATTTTTATTATTGTCTGTTATAGTAGCTTCATTCCTTTTTAAAGGAATAAAAGTTAAAGCAATATAACTTATAAAATCTAATTTTCTATTTATCCTTTTTTTAAGAACACCTCATAAAAATAACTCCAAAGTTATATTGCTTTAAAAAAAGAGAGGAGAAATATGACAAAGATAAGAGCTAAAGTTGGTGAAATATGGATTTCAACTATACCTATAGTATCGCAACCCAAAAGCTATAGATGAAGATGAACTAATAAAGATGTTAGGTATAATTAATGACGAATACAACATAATAAAAAAAGAGGTTATTTAGAACTTTTGTTCTGAAATCTCTTTTTAAGTGTGGTAAGAATTTTTTCTTTTTCTAAATCAGTTGAGTCTTGCCAAATAATTTCAAAGAAAACGCCCATACCTGGAAGAGTTACTTCATCATTTTCTTTAATGCTTTCTTCAATGGCATTTTTAATTGTTGTTTCATCATCATCTTTAAAATTATTAATTATATAATCTCTTATCTTTATATCATCCATTATATTATCCTTTCTAACAATAATATAAACAAATTTACATTTTTTATGTAAATTTTTTTTAAAAAAATGTAAAAAGGTTTACAAATTATATAAAAGTTACTATAATTTAAGTATAGTAAGCTAAAATAAAAAGATTTTGCTACTATTAACTTTTTATTTTAAGAGATTAGGAGGGTTTTATGCATTATAGTGTTATGTTACAAGAGGTAGTTGAATCACTTAATATAAAAAGTGAGGGAATATATGTAGATGCAACTTTAGGTTATGCTGGTCACGCAAGTGAAATTTTAAAAAGAATAAAAAAAGGGTGCCTTTTCGCCTTTGATCAAGATATTGAGGCAATTCAGGCTAGTACAAAAAGGCTTGAAAGTATTGGAACTAATTTTCAAATCATTAAAAGCAACTTTTTATACATGAAAGAAGAACTATTAAAACGTGGTATTACTAAAGTAGATGGAATTGTTTTTGATTTGGGAGTTAGTTCGCCTCAACTTGATAATGCTAGTCGTGGTTTTAGTTATCTAAAAGAGGCTCGTCTTGATATGAGAATGGATCAAGATAATCCTTTATCTGCCTATGGTGTTGTAAATAACTATGAAGAAAAAGATTTAGTTAGAATAATAAGAGATTATGGCGAAGAAAAATATGCTAAAAGTATTGCTCGAAATATTGTTAAGGCAAGAAAGAAAAAGGCTATTGAGACAACTATAGAACTTGCTGATATTATAAAACATAGTATGCCACTTAAAGATACTTTAGAAAAAAATCCATCACGTCGTACTTTTCAAGCTATTAGAATAGAAGTTAACCATGAATTAGACATACTTGATGAAAGTATTAGAAAAGCTTTAAGTTTATTAAATATTAATGGCAGAATTGCAGTTATTACTTTCCATTCTTTGGAAGATAAAATTGTTAAAAAAGTATTTCGAGAAGTTACAAGTGTTGATAAATTAGTTCGAGAATTACCAGAAATACCTTTGGAATATCAACCTAAATTTAAGATTGTTAATGAGGTGATTTTACCAAGTAATGAAGAACTATTAGAAAATAATCGAAGTCGTTCAGCTAAACTTCGGGTTATAGAAAGGATTAAAGAGGATTAAAAATGAAAAAGTCAAAAAAGAAAAAAAGTAAATTATCTCCTTTTGAAAAATTTTTGTACTTTATTACCATTATGTTGGTAATTACATCTCCTCTTATAATTGTTTTTGAAAAATCAACTTTATCTAAAATGAATTATGATGTTGAAAAAATAAAAAAACAAATAACATCTCAAGAAAAAGAAAATGAAAGTTTACAAATGAAAATAAATGAATTGGCTAGTCTTGAGAATATTCAAAAAATTATTAAAGAAAAAGGACTAGAGTATAATAATGATAATATAAAAAATATTGATTAAGGGAGGAACATATGAAAGAGAATCGAATTAAAATTAGTAATCTATTTTTAATTTTGGCTCTTTTTTTGTTTGTTATTTTATCGGCACGTCTTGCTTATATTGGGGTTTCTCCTACAGTTGATAATATAAATATTCAAGAACTTGCTAGTAAGAGAACAACTAAGACTACTATTCTTAAAGCCAATAGAGGAACAATATTTGATAATTCTAATAATATTTTAGCTCAAGATGTTTCGAGTTATACAGTAATTGCTTATCTTGATTCTAAAAGAACAACTGATGAAAATAATCCTAAACACGTAGTTGATAAAGAAGGAACGGCTTTAGTTTTAAGTAAACTTTTAGATATGGATACTGAGACAGTTCTTTCTTATTTAAAAAAGGAAGGAGTTTATCAAACGGAATTTGGTGTCAAGGGAAGGGGACTTACTGAACTTGAGAAAGATACAATTAAAGCAGCAAGTCTTCCGGGAATTGATTTTATAGAAACCAAAAAAAGATATTACCCTTATGGAAAATTCTTATCCTATTTAATTGGCTATGCTAAAGAAGATGAGAATGGAAATGTTAAAGGGGAAATGGGAATTGAAAAATATTATAATGAAGAATTAACTGGAAAAAATGGTAAAACAGTCTATCAAAAAGATTTACAAGGATATAAAATTGCTAGTACCAAAGAAATGACAGAAGATAAAGAGGATGGCGTAAATATTCATTTAACAATTGATAATGGAATTCAGTTTTTCTTAGAAGAAGCTGTTAATAAATCAAGGTCAAATTATGAATATGAAGAATTAGATATTATAGTTGCTAATGCCAAGACTGGCGAAATTTTAGGATATACGTCGACTCCTAGTTTTGATCCTAATATAAGAGATATTAAAAATTACTTAGATCCTAATTCAAGCGTTGCTTTTGAACCGGGAAGTACTATGAAAATATATACTTTTATGGCATCCCTTGAAGCTGGTGTTTATAAAGGAAGTGACACTTATTATTCTGGAAAATTTGAAGCTAAAGATGGAACGATTATTCGTGACTGGAATAAGGTAGGTTGGGGTAGAATAACCTATGATCAAGGATTTATATATTCAAGTAATACCGCGGTTGTTAATATAATGGATAAATATTTAGATGCTAACTCTTTAAAAAATTATTTAAAAAGATTAGGATTCGGAAGTAAAACAGGTATAAGTTTACCTAATGAAGCAAGTGGAAAAGTAGATTTTAAATATGAAACAGAAGTCTTTAATGCCGCTTTTGGACAAGGTATAACAACAACACCTATTCAACATATTAAAGCTTTAACAGCAATTAGCAATAATGGAGAATTATTAAATCCCTATATTGTGAAAACTATTAACTATGCTGATGGTACCATTAAAGAAAATAAAAGAAATAGTTTAGGAATCGTTGCTTCAGCTTCAACTATCGAATATATGAAAAATTTGATGTGGCATACGATAAATGATTCTGATGGAGCAGCTCATGCCTACTTTCTTGAAGGCTATGATATTATTGGAAAAACGGGAACAGCTCAAATAGCTAGTACCAATGGACAAGGTTATTTAACAGGAGAAGGAGAAGTTATCAGAAGTATAGCTTTAATGTTTCCGAAAGATGAACCAGAAATAATTATTTATGGAGCCGTTAAAAAATCAACAACCGTAAATGCTTTGTCAGAACCAGTTAAAGAAATAATTCAAAATATAGCTAAATATTATAATATTTATAATGAAAAATCCGAAAAAGAAAATGATACTATAAAAGTGGATAATTTTACCAACTTAAAAACTAATGATGTAATTGAAATACTAAAAAATTTAAATTTAAATCCTGTTTTAATTGGAGATGGAGATACGGTTATTAATCAGTATCCAGTAAACTCTAAAGTTACTAAATCAGAAAAAATATTTTTAATAACTAATTCAAGTAATCTTGTAGTACCAAATTTAATTGGTTATTCTAAAAATGATGCTCTAGTTATTTTAAAATATTTAAATCTTGATTATCAAATAACTGGTCATGGATATGTTGAAAGTCAAAGTATAAAAGAAGGTACACCGGTTACTGATGACTTAAAGATAGAACTCAATTTAAATAATAAAATTAATCGAGAATAAGAAATAAATAAAATAAGTCTTTCATATACTTTAATGGTGAGTTATGAAAGACTTATTAAATTACTATTATTTTATAATTCCAGATAAAATTGGCATGAAAAATGGTAATTATTATTTTACTTTTAAGAATCATGAATTTATATTTTATTTATATAATAATTCCTTAAATAATATAGATGCTCTTTTTAATTTAAATAATTATATGTTATTTAATAATTTTAAAATAAATAGAATTATTTTAAATAAAGATAGAAATATTTTAACTAAAAAAGATAATAAAGACTATATACTAGTAGAATTACTAATAAATAGTAAAGATAAAATAAGTTTAAATAATATAATAGAATTTAATAAGTTGAATATTAATATAAATGTTTTAAATAGAACTAATTGGTATTATCTTTGGTCAAATAAAATTGATAATATTGAATATAGTCTTAATCATTTAAAATCTAAATATCCTTATTTATATAATTATAGTTCTTATTATATAGGATTAACCGAGAATGCTATTAGTTATTTAAAATATATAAATCTAAATAATAATAATATAGGAGTATGTCATAAAAGAATAAATGTTAATGATAATTTAAGAGAATTTTATAATCCAATGAATTTAGTAATTGATTATAAAGTAAGGGATAAAACAGAGTATTATAAATCTTTATTTTTTAATAAAAGAATAAGTATTAATGAAATAATTAATTCTATAAAATTATTAAAACTAAGTGATATAGATTTAATATATTTTTATATTAGAATGCTTTATCCCAGTTTCTTTTTTGATCTATATGATAGTATTATTAATAAAAAAAATGATGATAAAGATATAGAAATAATTGTTAATAAGCAAAGTGATTATGAATATTTATTATATGAAATATATTTATTTTTAAAATTAAGAATAAATATAATAGGAATTGAATGGATTAATAAAAAGTTTGCAAATTAAAGATAGATGTGTTATAATATGCAATAGGTTTTGGAGGTTATAAATTATGGGATGGTTATTTGGAAGTGGATCAGGTTTTAATGCCGGAAGAAGCAGTGAATATTTTTATAAGTATTTTGCAGGTAAATGTGCATCATGTGAATATTTTGATATTAATAATCGTACAAGCAGTAGTGTATTATTTGGAGAGAAGTATAAATGTACTAAACGAGGTAGTTCAGTTTCATGGAGAGAAAATACATGTAGTCGTTTAAAGGAATTGTCTCCAAGTGTTGTTGATTGTTATCAAAGATATATTAAATTAACGAGATATTATATATTAACTGCTATATGTGATATTTTAGGAATTGACGAGAATAATAGAATATATCAAGAGATAAGTGCCTTGATTTCAACAGTAAGAGAAGATGAAACAACAATTAAAGAAGCAACATTATATAATACTTATGGACCAGAACTTGCAGATATGTTAAGAAGTGATTCAGATAAAGTTTCAATATGCGAATTTTTACTTGAAAATTATTTAACTAAAGTGTGTATAAATATTGGATTTAATAAGATAAATGAAGCAATTAATGATTATCAAGATATGGTAGAATATTTATATTTAAGATATAAAAATATTGATAACTATGCTGAATTAATTGATAGTAAAGGATTTGAAAATCCAAAAGTTTTAGTTAAATAAAATAAAAATCAAGATTAGTTTTGAATCTTGATTTTTTTAATATTTTTATCAATAAAATTATTAGGAAATTCATATGTATAATAAATATTTTTTTTAATAATTATTTTATTTTTAGGAACATTTTTAAAAATATATAAAACATTATTATTTTTATCAGTCATTATAATATCAATGTTTTCTTTCATAAATATTGTATGTATACTATTAGTTTTAATTCTTAGACAGTAATTTATATTTTTTTGAAACATTAAACCCTTAAGTCTTTGAAAAAAACTCTTTGCAAGAATTAATTCTATTTTTTTATTATTAATTATTACTTTCATAAATATCCTTTACATTTCTTTAATTTTATTATATTATAAATATATAAAAAGTCAACAAGGGGTGATTAATTTGACTCAAGAAGAAGTTAATAGTACGTATTTTTTAGTAAAAAGATATTTAGAAAAGAAAGAAAAAAGAGAATATCCAAGAGATTTTGATTTTTTAACACCAACTGATAAATTACTTGCTTTAATGTATTCAGAATTGGCCTTAAAAAAAGCTTTTGCTATTGAAGAAGAGGTTACAGAGGATTTAATGTCATTACAAAGTGAAATAGGAGTACTAAAGGGACTAGAGCATAGAATAAAACCATTTGATAGAATTTTAGAAAAGACAGTTTCTGACAGTATTATTGATTATGGTGGTTCTTTTAAAAGAGCAGCTAATAATATAAATGATTCAGTTAGATATACTTTTGTTATCCCAGATGATAAGTATATAGAAAATATTGATAAATGTCTACATAGGTTGGAAGATATTGGTTATCAGGTAGTAGAATTTAAAAATAAATGGAGGGCAGCTGACTTTAAAGGAATTAATGTAAGATTAGTAGCTAAGAATAATAATGATATATTTGAGATACAATTTCATACGCCACTCGCTTATAGGATTAAAGAAGGGGATTCTAAAAGTAATAGCGATAGATCAACTAGAGCTTTATATCAAGTATCAAGGGATAAAAGGGCACCTGAATGGTTAAGGCTTAAAGCAGATAAATTAAGAAGATATTTACAAACATTTATTATGATACCAGATGGAGCACTTGAATATCAGTTTGATAGAGATATTAGGAGGAGTAAGTAGTATGGAAAAAAATGCTGAAATAAAATATTTTTGTTGTGAAGATCAAATAATAGTACGAGTTATAGCTGAACTTGATAATTATACTGATTCACTTGAATATTATGATCCGCGAGTTGGAGGTTGGATTCCAAGTCGTGAATGGTATCAAGATATGTTTGTTGATAAAGTTGTTAATTTTAAAGAAATAAATAAATCTGAGGCTCTTAAATACATTGAATCATCAATTAAATATTATAAAAGAATGGTATCAAGTCCTATTTATTTAAGACAAATATATGGATTAGATTTAGAATTTTTAAATAATAAAACAGGAGAATGGCAAACAGTTTTAAATCATGATTGGTATGATGAATTAGATGATTATGAAAAAGTATCTAAAGAAAAAGTATTAGAATATAAAAATAATCTTTTTAGAAAAAATAAATAAATATTGTAAAAGTATTTGAAGAAATAAATAAGATAATCTTGTTTATTTCTTTTTTTAATAGTATAATTAATTAGTAAAGGAAGGATAGAGATGGCAAAGAAAAAAAAGAAAAAAGAATCTAAAAAGAAATTTACTTATCAAGTAGAGCTTTTTGGTATTTTATATATATTGCTTGGAATACTTGGTATTTGTGGATATGGTCCATGTGGAGAATTAATATGTGCATTTGCAGCATTTCTCTTTGGACAATTATATTTGGTTTTTTTAATAGGTTTGATTTTAATTGGATTATATATAATTTTAAAGAAAGAGTATCCAGATTTTTGGAATACGAAAATAGTTGGCTTTTATATACTATTAATAGGATTTTTGATGCTTTTGCATATTTCTTATATAAATGAAGGATTTATTGGTTTTGGAAATACAATGACTAAAACATTTCAAAATTCTATGCATGTTTTTGATATTGTAAATGGTGCAAGTAGAAATTTGGCTTTTGAAAACATTGGAGGAGGAATTATCGGGGGATTTTTCTTAAGTTTATTTACGACTCTTTTTGATGTTCAAGGTGTTAAAATAATTTATATTGTTTTAATTTCTTTTGGAGCCTTAGTAATTACAGGTATTAGTATTGCTGATATAATAACTAAGTTTGTTGAAAATAGTAAGAAAATGATGCCACATAAAGATAAAATTGATGAAGAAATGCATGATGTTAAAATTAATAATAATGTAGAAGAACCTGAAGAAAAAGAAAAGGTTGTTATTACTGACATTAATGAGCTTAAGAAAGCTAAGATTGTTGATAACAATCAAGTAGAAAGTAATCCTGTACCTGAAGTAGAAGTTGTTAAAACAAATGAAAATTATAAATTACCACCTCTTAATATTTTAGATACACCAAAGAAAAGTAAAAATAATAATCAAGCAGGGATTGAAAATAATATTAAGAAATTAGAAGAGGTTTTAAGAGAATTTGGAATAATTGGACATGTTGTTGAAGTAACAGTTGGACCAGCTTTTACCCAATATGAATTAGAACTTAAAGCAGGAACTAAACTTAGTAAATTAACAAGTATTAATAAAGAAATTAGTTTAGCACTCGCCAAAAAAGATGTTCGTATACAAGCACCAATTCCCGGAAAAAGTACGGTTGGAATAGAAATATCAAACGATAATCCGACAACGGTTTATATAAAAGAAATTATGGAAAAATTAGTTTCTTTAAAATCTGATAATAAATTAATGGTAGTACTTGGAAAAGATATTTTATCAAAACCTATTTATTGTGAAATAAATAAAACACCCCATTTATTAGTTGCAGGAGCTACTGGTTCAGGTAAATCTGTTTGTATTAACTGTATTTTAGCTAGTATTTTAATGAATGCCAAACCGGATGAAGTAAAATTATTGCTTGTTGATCCAAAAAAAGTTGAATTATCAGTTTTTAATGGGGTACCACATTTACTTGCTCCAGTTGTAACCGATCCTAAGAAAGCAAGTGTAGCTTTATCGAAGATTGTAAAAGAAATGGAAGATAGATATGATATCTTTGAAGAAAAAGGCGTTAAAAATATAGTATCTTATAATGAGATGATTGAAAAGAAAAATAAAAATCTTATAGATGGTGAAAAATTAAAGAAAATGCCTTATATTGTAGTAATTGTTGATGAACTTGCCGATTTGATGTTAGTTGCTTCCAAAGAAGTAGAAGATTCTATCATGCGTATTACCCAAATGGCTCGTGCTGCTGGAATCCACTTAATAATTGCAACTCAAAGACCTTCAACTGATGTTATTACCGGTGTTATAAAAGCTAATATTCCATCTCGTATATCGTTTGCAGTTTCATCGGGAATTGATTCCAGAACAATTCTTGATATGACAGGTGCTGAAAAATTACTTGGAAGAGGAGATATGTTATTTTTACCAATGGGTGAATCAACTCCTACTCGTATTCAGGGTGCTTGGATAACAGAAGAAGAGGTTAAAAGAATTGTTGATTTTACAATTGGTCAACAAAAAGCTATGTATGATGAAAAATTACTAAATTTAAATGTACCATCTGAAAGTAGTAAGATTGATGCTAACACAGATGTTAAAGAAGAATATGACGATCCATTGTATGATGAAATAGTTGAGTTTGTTATAACCAGCGGTAAAGCAAGTGCGTCGCTTCTTCAAAGAAGATTTAAATTAGGCTATAATCGTGCAGCAAGAATTGTTGATTTATTAGAAGAAAGAGGAATAATTGGTCCTCAAAATGGTTCAAAACCTCGAGAAGTATTAGTTAAACTTGAATCAAATGATGATGAAGTGATTTAAAAAAAGTAGTTGACATCAAGAAAGAAATATAGTATATTCATATTAAGAAACGAAGAAAGAAGTAGTAATAAAAATAATATAATTTAGTGAGAAGATGGTTGGTGAAAATCTTTTTATAGTCTTTATGAACGTATCTTTCATATTTCAGGGAATGACCCTTTATCAAATTAAGTAAAATTAGGGATGGTACCGTCTTTATTGACTCCTTTGGTACTATCTCTTTTTAAATAAGAAAGGATAGATAATATGAGTTTTATTAAAGAAAAAGAAAATTTTTTAAAAAATATTTTAAAAGATTTAGGTTATGAAAGTGATATTGTAATACTTCCAAGTAGTAAGAAGGAACTTGGTGATTTTCAATTAAATGTTGCTATGACTTTAGCTAAAAAATATAAAAAGAATCCTATGACAATTGCAAGTGAAATAATTTCAAAAATGGATAGTAGTTTTAGTAATATTAATATAGCTAGTCCTGGTTTTATTAATTTTAGTTTTAAAGATCAAGATTTAATAGATTATTTGAATAATAGTATTACTAATTTTGAAAGTTTATATGATAAACATAAAGAAAAAACCATTTTTTTAGATTATGGTGGAGCCAATGCAGCTAAAGCTCTTCACGTTGGACATATGAGATCAGCTAATATTGGAGAAGCTTTAAGAAGACTTTGTAATACACTTGGTTATAAAACAATAAGCGATGTCCATTTAGGTGACTTAGGACGTCAAGCGGGGATGCTTATTTCAGAAATAAAAAAAAGAGAACCAGAGTTAGTATTTTTTGATGAAAATTATAAAGGAGAATATCCTAAAATAAACTACACAGCGGAGAATTTAGGAAATATGTATGTTTCTGCTAATATAGAAGCAAGTAACGACGAAAAAAGAATGGAAGAAGTTCGTGAAATAACTGCTGAAATTGATAAAGGTAATGAAAGATATTTAGCTTTATGGAAACAATTAGTGGAAATATCTTCTGTTGAAATTAAAAAAATATATGATGAATTAAATTGTCATTTTGATTTATGGGAAGGGGAACTAGATAGTTTTAAAGATATACCTCCGATGCTTACTGTATTAAAACCTTACTTATATGAATCAAATAAAGCTATGGTTATGGATGTTAAAAATGATGGTGATACAAAAGAAATACCACCTTTAATAGTTATAAAAAACGATGGAGCAACTATCTATGCGACTAGAGATTTAGCAACAATTTATTCAAGAATTAAAAGATTTAATCCAGATGAAATATGGTATGTTGTTGATTCTCGTCAATCTTTATATTTTGAGCAAGTTTTCAGGGCTAGTAGGATGTCAGGCTTAGTTCGCGAACACAATAAATTATTACATTTAGGATTTGGTACTATTAATGGATCAGATGGAAAGCCTTATAAAACTAGAGATGGTGGGGTAATGTACTTGAATAATTTACTTGATATTATTAGAAACGAAATAGAACCTAAAATTAAAGAAGAAATAACTGGAGAAAAAAGAGCCGAAATTAAAGAAAAATTAACTATAGCAACTCTAAAATACTCTGATTTGATGTCCAACAGAACTACGGATTACATTTTTGATCCTGTTAAATTTTCATCATTTGATGGAAAAACAGGTCCATATATTTTATATACCGATGTTCGTTTAAAATCAATTTTAGGAAAAGTAGAAACTAATGATTATAAATTAGAAGTTATTAATAATTTAGATTTAAAAAATATATTACTTAAAATTTTAGAAATACCAAGTATTTTAAATCATTCTTTTAATGATAAAAGTTTAAATTATATAACTGATTATTTATTTGATTTAGCAAGTTTATTTAATAAATTTTATAATACTTATCATATTTTAACTGAAGAAGATGAGAAAATAAAAAATACTTATCTTGCAACTTGTAAGCTTGTTTTAAATATTTTAGAAAATTTACTTGATATTTTAGCTATAAATCCTGTTGATAGAATGTAATGTGATAAAATTCGACTAATCAATTTTATAAAATAGTTATGTGATTTTATGAAAAAGATATCAGTCGTTTTTTTAATAGTTGGAATTTTTTTTATTGGAAATGCTTATGTTATAAGTAAAAAAAATAATAATATTTCTTTTAATAATAACATGGAGATAAAAGGAATATATATTTCTTATTTAGAATATTTAACTTATTTTCAAGGGAACTCTGTTAATATTAATAAAGCATATATTAATAAAATGCTTGATAATATTGAAAGTTTAGAATTTAATACTATTTTTTTGCATGTTTCTCCCTTTAGTGATGCAATTTATAATTCTAAGTTATTTCCTTATTCATATACCTTAACAGGAATTGAAGGAAATAATCCAGGAATAGACTATCTAAAATATTTTATTGAGGAAGCTCATAAAAGAAATTTAGCAGTTCATGCTTGGATTAATCCTTATCGAATAAGTAGTACAACGGATACTATGAAATTATCAAATAATAATATAGCTTTAGAATTTATTTCTAATGGAGATGCTAAAATATGCGAAACAGGAATTTATTATAATCCAGCAAGTCCACGTGTTTTAGATTTACTTTTAAAACAAATTTCTGAAATAATTACTAATTATAAAGTAGATGGAATTCATATAGATGACTATTTTTATCCAGATAATTCTATTGATATAAAAGAATACGATAAATATTTTTTAGAAAATAATATAACTTTAGATGAATATCGTTTAAATATAATTAATACAACAATTAGAAGTATTTATAAATTAATTAAAAGTTATAATAAAGATATTATTTTTAGTATTTCTCCAGATGGTAATATAGAAAATAATTATGAAATACATTTCGCAGACGTAAAAAAATGGTTAAGTGAAGATGGATATGTCGATATAATAATGCCTCAAGTATATTATGGATTTGAACATGAATCAAAACCTTTTGAAAAAGTAACTTTGGAATGGAATAATTTAATTACCAATAATGTTAAATTAATACCGGTACTAGCTTTTTATAAAGTTGGATTAACTGATATATATGCAGGAGGCGGAAAAGATGAATGGGTTAATAATAGTAATATTATTAGAAGAGAAATAAATTATTCTAAAACTTTATCTAAGTATAATGGTTATACCCTTTTTAGATATGATTATTTATTTAATAGTAATTTAGCAAATACAAATACTAAAAGAGAAATAGATAATTTTAAACTTAAATAATAGCTATCTTTAGCAATAAAATAAAGTGTCAAAATAAGTAGTAGTTCTTTAAATTTTGCAAATATTTTTGTTATAATATTTATGAAAGAGGTAAAAATGAAAAGGCAAGAGGTAGATAGAAAAAAGTTAGCACCTATGATGGCTAAGTACATGGAAATTAGAGATAATTATGACGATAATACCATTCTTTTCTTTAGATTAGGTGACTTTTATGAAATGTTCTTTGAAGATGCAGAGATTGTAAGTCGACTTTTAAGTTTAACATTAACCGGACGTCAAGCTGGGCTTTCAGAAAGAGTTCCTATGTGTGGAGTTCCTTATCATTCCTACAAAGGATATGTAGAAAAACTAATTGAACAAGGTTATAAAGTAGCTATATGTGAGCAGTTGACTGATCCCAAAGAGTCCCGTGGTATGGTTCTCCGTGATGTTGTCCAAGTAATAACTCGGGGTACTATCATGGATGATTATAGCGGATATGATAATAATTTTATTGCTAGTATTTATTCTTTTAAAGATTCTTATGCCCTAACTTTAGCAGATATTTCAACCGGTGAAATTTCAGCCAGTTTTTTAACTGATAAAGAAAGTGTTTATCGTGAAATAATTAATCATAATATTAAAGAAGTAATTGCCAGTAGCAATACAGATAGAGAAATATTATATACTTTAAAAAGTCTTTATAATATTTTAGTAACCATAACGGATAAAATTGAAGAATACTCTGAATATAATTATATATATCAAAATATTAAAGATGTAAGACTACAAGAATCTATTAAACACTTACTTACTTATGTAACCGAAACGAAAAAAAGTAAATTGAAATATTTAAAAGTTGCAAGTGAAACTAAAGAAAATGATTATTTATTATTTGATTATCATACTAAAAAAAATTTAGAATTAACGGAAACCATTAGGGATAATTCTCGTAATAATTCTCTTTTATGGTATTTAGATAAAACAAAAACAGCTATGGGAGGACGCTTATTAAAAGATAATTTAATTTCTCCTTTTAAAGATTTAAAAAAAATTGAAAGACGTCATGATTATATTGATATCATGTTAGAAAACTTTTTAGCTCATGAAAATATATCTAAAGATTTAAATGATATTTATGATTTAGAAAGACTTACATCTCGTATTAGTTATGGTAATTTAAACGCAAGAGACTTAATTCAATTATTAAAGTCTTTAAGTATATTACCTAAAATAAAAGGGGAACTTGAAAGTATTAAATATGATAGAGAGTTAAAGACTTTAGATGAATTAAAAGAATTACTTGAAAAATCAATTAATCCTGATGCACCTTTAACTTTAAAAGAAGGAAATTTAATTAAAGATGGATTTAGTAAAGATTTAGATGAATTAAGAAATATTAAGAAAAATAGTAAAGAATATATTTTAAATCAAGAAGCTTTAGAACGAGAAAAAACTGGTATTAAGAATTTAAAAATTGGATACAATAAAGTATTTGGCTATTATATTGAGGTATCGAAGGGAAGTATTAAAGATGTAAAACCAGAATTTGGTTACATTAGAAAACAGACTTTAACAACAGGAGAAAGATATATTACCAGTGATTTAAAGGAAAAAGAAAAAATAATTTTATCTGCTGAAGAAAAAATAATAAATTTAGAATATGATATTTTTTCAGATATTAGATCGAAAGTTTTAGAACATATTAAAGATATTCAAGAAATAAGTGATATTTTAGGTGAAGTAGATGTTTTAGTATCTTTAACAACACTTGCTGATAAATATAAGTTAGTTAGACCAACTTTTAATGATAAACATGAAATTAATATAATAGATGGACGTCATCCTGTTGTTGATGCTGTAACTCGCGGAGACTATGTGCCAAATGATATTATTATGGATAAATCATGCGATTGTCTTTTAATAACTGGGCCTAATATGGCTGGTAAATCAACTTATATGAGACAACTTGCAATTATAGTCATTATGGCTCAAATTGGGTCATACGTTCCATGTACCAAGTGTTCTATTCCCATTTTTGATAAAATCTTTACGAGAATTGGAGCGAGTGATGATTTAGTAAGTGGTGAATCTACTTTTATGATTGAAATGAAAGAAGCCAATTATGCTTTGCAAAATGCTACTAAAAACAGTTTAATTTTATTTGATGAATTAGGAAGAGGAACAGCAACTTATGATGGTATGAGTCTTGCTTATGCAATCCTTGAATATATTCATGATGAAATACATGCTAAAACATTATTTTCAACTCACTATCATGAATTAACTGATTTAACTAAAAAACTAAAAAGATTAAAAAATGTTCATGTTGAGGCTATTGAAGAAAAAGGTAATATTACTTTCTTACATAAGGTAGTAGACGGAGCAGTGTCAAAAAGTTATGGTATCAATGTTGCCAGTCTTGCTCATTTACCAAATTCTGTTATAAATAAAGCAACAGAAATATTAGCATCTTACGAGGATGATACTAAAACTAAAGATAACAATAAAGTTCAGATTGTTCAAACATCATTTGATTTTTCACCAAAAGAAGAAGATGTACATTTAAAGAAAATAAAAGAATTAGATGTAATGAATACAACACCAATTGACGCTTTAAACTTTTTATATGAACTAAAAAAAGATTTAAAGTAGAATTTGTAGATTTTACTTGAAATTTTGAGTAAAATATGATATATTCTTATACATGTGAGGGAGAGATATGAAAATATTTTTATTAATAGTTTCCATTTTATTAATAATAATAGTATTACTTCAAAGTGGTAAAGCTGAGCCAGCTAGTCAAATTATAAGTGGTGGTAATATAGATTTGTTTAATAAAAGAAAAGAAAGAGGTAGTGAGCTTGTTATAAGTCGTATAACTTTATTTCTTGGTATAATGTTTTTTATTATTAGTTTAGTAATGGAATTTATTTAAAACTATCATTTGATAGTTTTTTTTATAATTATTAAAAATATTCTAGTCAAAATATAAAATATATGATATTATTTATAATAGGAGATGGTAGTGTGAGTGATATTAATTATAATTTTTTTTGGTTACCTAAAGAGGTAATATATTATGTTGTCATTCCAATGATTTTAATTTTAGTTGCATATAGTATTTTTAGCTTAGTATATAGAAAGAAAAAAGGAACAAAATATTATAATTATATTGTTGATTATGTATATAGTACATTAGGAATAATCTTTTGTGGGCAACTATTTTGTTTGTTATTTGGATATAGTATAGCTACTATGCAAATTTTAATTGTTAATAGAATTTTAAATGATTATATATTACTTGCAGTTATATTAGTTATACTTCCAATTATTCCAACTTTCTTTTTGGTATATGTAACAATAATATATTTAAAGAATTTAAAAAGAAAAGAAAAAATAGATAATAATGAGGAAATAAAATTAATTAAAAAAAACAGTTAATTGTGATATTAACTGTTTTTATATAATTCTTTTTTTATGTTATCAAGATTTTCATGACTAAGAGAAATATAATCTTGATTATTTTCTCTTTCTTCATCAGTAATATTTTTTAAATTTTTAAAAACTATTTTTTCAATACTATTTTCATTTAAAATATTTTCAATTTCTTCATTTATAGAAGTATTTTCATAAATATATAAATATTTAATATTATCCTGTTTAATATAGCTTTTAAATAATTTGATATTTTTATCATAACTCAAGTTATCTTTATCAAGAGATACTACTTCTAAACCATATTTATTTAAGTAGTTAAGAGTATCATCATTAACAAATATAGTTTTATAATTAGCATTTTCTATAGATTTTTTATAATCAGCATCAAGTGTTGATAAATTAACTTTTAATTCTTCATATAGGTTATCAATATTTTTTAATAGATAAGTACTAGTTATATATTCACTTAAACCTTTTTTAACATTTTGAGCCATCATAAGTAAGTTTGAAGGATTTAACCAAAGTTCATCAACACTTTTTTCATAACGCATACCAAAAGTTGCATCAATTATTTTAATAGAACCATTTTTATTTAAAAAAGTAACAGCTTTTTCTGAATCTTTAGTAAGTCCCATATAAATAAACATATCTTTCTTGCTATAATCTTTAATTTGTTTATCAGTTAAACTATAGTCATCTATATTTATTCCATCTGGATATATTGATGTAATTAAAGAATTATCACCATACAGACTTTTAGTTACATATTCTAAAGAATAATTAGTAGTTATGATATTTATATTTTCCATATTATCTCTTTTAAATAAAGAGCAACCTGTTACTATAAATAATAATATAAATAAAGAAATAAATATTTTAATTTTTTTCATTTTATCACCTAGAATAATTTTACTATTATTTTAAAAGTATAGCAAGAATTTTTAAGTGTTTTAAGAAAAAAATTAGGAAATTATAGACATTAATAAGGTATTTTGATAAAATTAAAATAGGAGTTGATTTAAGTGAATGACTTTCTTAGTAGGTGGAATATTAAAATAAAAAATAATAAATTATATGAGACAGCATTATCTCATGCTTCCTTTGTTAATGAACATCATAAAAAGACTGATTATGAAAGGTTAGAATTTTTAGGAGATGCTGTATTAGAACTTGTTGTAAGTGATTATTTATATAAAAATTATAGTGATTCTGAAGGAAAGATGACCAAAATTCGAGCTAGTTATGTTTGCGAGGCAGCACTATACCAATATATGAAAGATTTGGATTTAATTAAATATATTAAGTTAGGTAATGGAGAAGTAAATGATATAAAGGAATCAATTGTTGCAGATATTTTTGAGTCAATTATGGCTGTTATTTATCTAGAAGAAGGATTTAAAAAAGTTGAGGAAGTAATTCTTGATATAATTGTTCCTTATGTTAAAAATCCTAAAGTAACTTTTTTTACTGATTATAAGTCACGTCTTCAAGAAGCTTTACAAAGTGATAAAAAAAGTTTCTTATATGAAGTTGTTGATGAAAGTGGACCATCTCATGATAGAACCTTTACGGTTATTGTAAAAGTTGATAATATAATATATGGAAAAGGAATTGGAAATAGCAAGAAAGAGGCATCTCAAATGGCAGCTAGAGAGGCTTTAGATAAACTTGCAGGAGGTAATAATGAATAAAAAAGGATTTACGCTTATAGAATTACTTGCTGTTATAACAATACTAGCATTACTAGCTGGTATTGCAATACCTAATGTTATGACATCTATGAATAATACTCGAAAGAATTCCTTTTTACTGGATTCTAAAAGAATGATTGCTAAAGCTGAATATTTGTTAGCAATTAATAAAGCTGATAGAGAAAAAGTAAAAAGTCAAGGCGTTACGTATAATTTTATGGAATTAAATGTGGATGGAGAATTTGATAAAGATTCCGATGGTGGAGATTTTCAAAATGGTTTTGTACATATTGCTTATTTTAATAATGAATATCAATATTGTATATGTATAGTTGGTTCTAAAAGAAAAATAATGGGACAAGATAATACTACTGATGTGTGTAATATTCCAAATACAATTACATCGTTAGATAATTTAAAACAATATTGTGCAATGAGTTCTGAACTTAATGTTAGTATCATTTCTGATAATTCTGGGAATTAATTTTAAAAAAAAATTTTTACCTTTTTTTCTTAAAAAAAAGAGATCAATCTATAAAATTGATCTCTTTTTTGATCTTAATTATAAAGATTAATTTAAAATAAAAATAAAAAAGAAAAATTTGATAAAAAATGTCAACAAAATGCCAATTTACAAAAGTTGACAAAGATTGAAACTTATAATATTATGAATTTATCAACCGGTTGATAGGAGGAGATATATGATTGTATGAAAAAATTAAAACTAATTTTAAGTCTATTATTATTTTTAACACCTTCAGTTTGTTTTGCTAAAGTTATATCAATAGATCAAAATAGGTATAATGTTACTGACATTTTAACCTTAAATGATTTATCCTATGATGCAATTAATAACACTTTAATACTTAATAATGCTAATTATCACAGTCTTGAACTTGAAATTGATTACAATTTAACTATTACATTAATTGGTAATAATGTTATTAATAATCAAACAGAAGGACTTGCTTGTTTAAAGGCTGGTAATATTATTATTAATGGAGATGGTACACTGAATTTAAATTCTGTTGGTGATGGTATTAAAGCTTTAAGCTTAGAAGTTAATGATGTTACTTTAACAGGTAATGTAGAAGGTACTATATTTAAATTTAACAGTGGTACCTATATCGGAGTAAATAATCCTAAATTTAACATTAATAATTCTAATATGATGCTAAAGAGTAATAACATTTTTGACGTTGTAAATGGGGATATTACTTTAAATAATTCTAATATTGTTGGATTAAATACCTCATTACTTTTAAGTGAAGAAACTAATTCTTTAAATTTAAATAATTCTACATTAAAAGTATCAAATATAAATGATTTTAATAAAAATAACTATTATGTAGATGATAATTCTAATATTTTAATTACTTTAAGTGATGATTTTGATATAAATAAATTTAATACTTTAGATATTAATTGTAAAGGAAGTGTTGATAATATTAATTATCATAATGGCCTTTTAGAAGGAGATAAATATTTGATTATTGGAAATAACAATAATATTAAAGAATTAGAAGAACTTGAAAAAATAAAGGAAGAACTAGATTTGGAAAAAGATGATTTAAATGAAAGACTCGCTGAACTTGAAAGACAAGAACAATTATTAAATCAACAGCAACAGAAACTAGAAGAAGAAAAAAATAAATTAAATTCTAGGATTGAAGGTAATAAAGAATTAGAAGATAGATTAAATAATAAAGAATTAGAATTATTGGAATTAAATGATAATTTAAATACTAAGGAGGAATATTTAATGAAAAAAGAAAGTGAGTTAGAAAATACAGATAACCAACTAGTAATAAAAGAAAGTAGCATAAATGCTTTAAGTAATATTTTAACATTAAAAAGTAATGAAAATAAATCTTTAGAAGAAAGTATAAATCGTGAAAAAGAAGAAATAGAATCTTTAAAAAGATATTTGTCCTTAAAAGAAAATGAATTAAAGAAAAAAGAATCACGTCTTTTACAAAATGAAGATGATTTAAGTGTTGAAGAAGAAAAAACAAATTATGGGGAGGTGTTAGAAGATGATCTTTTGGAGAGTGTTTTTATGGATAATAAACAAGATACAAATTATATAAATAAATTAAGTAGTATGTTTTATTTATTTGTTTCATATGTTGGTGGAATAGTTACACATGTATTTACCAAGAGGAAGATTCATGGATAAATTCAATATCATTAAACTGTTTGTTGAAGAAAATAAAATTAAATTGTTAGTAGTTATGGTATTTATTATTATCTTAATATCTTCAACTTTTATGTTTTTAAATATTGATAAAAAGACTAAAACTAAAACCGAAAGTATTGTTTTTGCTAATTTAAATAAAAAAGAAGAAAATGATAGTAATGAAGATAATTCAAATGAGTTAGAATATATTTATGTTGATGTTAAAGGTGAAGTAGAAAAACCAGGTGTATATTCTTTAAAAAGTAATAAGAGAGTAGTTGATGCTATTAACATTGCCGGAGGATTAAGTAGTAATGCTGATACTACTCTTCTTAATCTTAGTTTAAAATTAAGTGATCAAATGGTTATAATTGTTTATTCTAAAGAAAAAGTTCAAAATATGGAAAAGTTAGAAGAAAATCAAAAATTAGATAAGGAAATATGCCAGGAAGAAACAATTAATGATGCTTGTATATCTAATAATCCTGAAATAGTTATAGTACCTGATATTAATAATCAGAATGTAAGAAAGGATGATAATACTTTAGTTGACTCTAAAATAAATATTAATACAGCTACTTTAAGTACTTTAATAACTCTACCAAAAATTGGTAATGTAAAAGCTAAAGCTATTATTGATTATCGAACTTTAAATGGTAATTTTAAAGATATAACTGAAATCAAAAATGTTAAAGGTATTGGAGATAGTTTATTTGAAACAATTAAAGAGCTTATTACAGTTTAAATTATTTTGGTTTTTAATTATAATATTTACTATAGTATTTGTAATTATAAATGTTAAAGTAGAAAGAAAGAGTATCTATAATTTAAGTGAAAAAGAATTTACAGGAACAATTATTAATATTAAAGAAAACGATTATGGATACTCTTTAACTATTAAAAGTCGGGAAAACTTAGTTGCTTATGTAAAGAGAAATAATTATAAATTAGGTGATTATGTTAAATTAGAAGGAATTTTGGAAGAACCTAAAAATAATACTATTCCTAATAATTTTAATTATAAAGACTATTTAAGATATAAAAAAATATATTATATATTAAAAGTAGATAATATTTCTTTAATAAAAGAAAACACTAATTTAATATATAAAATAAAAAATAGTTTATTAAGTTATATTAATAATTTTAAGTCTAAAGATTATTTAAAAAACTTTTTATTTGGAGATACAAGTTACTTGGATAATAATATTTATAAATCATTTCAAATAAATGGTGTTTGTCATTTACTATCAATTAGTAGTATGCCTATAAATATTCTAATATATCTTTTATATAAATTATTTAAAAGAATAAAATTAAATGATATTACCTCTAACATAATAATATTGTTATTAATATATTTTTATTTTTTATTATCCAATTATTCTATCGTAGTTTTAAGAATATTTATATTTTTAATACTTAAATTTCTTAATAAAAAATTAAAATTGAATTTAGATATTATTAAATTATTTTTATTAACAACTATTATTACTTTAATAATTAATCCTTTTTACATATATAATAAAGGCTTTGTTTATTCATATAGTATAAGTTTTATTATCATTTTAAATAAAGATAAATTACAAGGTAATTACTTAATTAAATTATTAAAAATAGCTAGTTTATCATTTATATATAGTATTCCTTTTAATATATATTATAATTATTCAATTAATTTATTAAGTATTATCTATAATGTTATCTTTATTCCAATTATTAATTTTATTATTTATCCTTTATCTTTAATAACACTTCTTATACCATTTTTAGATAATATATTTTTCAATATATTTAATTTTGTTATTAAATTTTCTCAAATCCTTAATAATATTACTTTTGGAATATTGATTTTAAAGAAGATGAGTGTAATTATACTTTTATTGTATATGATAATATTTACTTATATTATATATAGTATTTTTAATTATAAAAAAAATAGACTAATATTACTAATTGTAATATTAGTTCTTCATTATAATGTAAATGCAATTATTCCAAATAACTACTTTATAACAATTGATGTTAATCAAGGTGATTCTAGTTTGTTTTATAGTAATAATGTGTGTATTTTAATAGATACAGGAGGAATATATAATAAAAATATATCTGAAGATATTATTACTATGTTAAAATCTTTTGGTATTAGAAAAATAGATAGTTTATTATTAACTCATGGAGACTATGACCATATGGGAGAAGCAATAAACTTAGTAAATAATTTTAAAGTAGAGAAAGTAATATTTAATTGTGGAGAGTTTAATAATTTAGAACAAGATTTAATTAAAGTATTAGATAAAAAGAAAATACCATATTACTCTTGTATTAAAGAATTAAATATTGATGATAATAAACTCTATTTTCTTCAAACAAAAGAATATGATAATGAAAATGATAATTCAAATGTTATTTATACAGAAATAAATGGTTATAAATTTATGTTTATGGGAGATGCAGGAATAGAGAAAGAAAAAGACATATCGGATAAATATAATATATATAATGTTGATGTATTAAAAGTTGGACATCATGGATCTAAGACAAGTAGTAGTAAAAGCTTTATAGATGATATGAATCCTAAATATTCCATAATCAGTGTTGGAAAGAACAATAGATATGGTCATCCGAATAAAGAAGTGTTAAATAATCTAGAAAAATCAAAAATATTTAGAACAGATCAAGATGGTAGTATTATATTTAAGATTAAAAATAACAGATTAGAAATAGAAACATGTAGTCCATAGAGAGGAGTAAAGATGAATTATTATAATGAGATAAAAAACAAATTAATAGATAATGAGATTTATTCAAAAGTAAAAGATTACTCAAAAGAAAGACATAAAGTAATTACATGTTTTGAAATAGGTAGATTACTTACTGAAGCTGGCGGTAAATATGGAGATAATATTATAGATGAGTATTCTAAAAAGTTAATTATAGAAGTAGGTAAAAAATATAATAGAAGAACTTTATTTAGAATGAAACAATTTTATAATATGTTTAGTGATGAAAAAGTGTCGCAACTTGCGACACAATTGTCATGGAGTCATTACGTTGAATTATTACCTTTAAAAAATATTGATGAAATTAAGTATTATATAAATATTTGTAAAGAGCAAAATATTGGACGAGATTTATTAAGAGAGAAAATCAGAAATAATGAATATAAAAGATTACCATCGGAAACAAAAAACAAATTAACAATTGAAGATAAGATAGAAGTAAAAGATTTGGTACCTAATCCAATATTAATAAAGAATAAAAACAATATAGATGTAGTCACAGAAAAAGCATTACATCAACTAATTTTAGAAGATATTGAATCATTCATGAAAGAACTTGGTAATTCGTTTAGTTTTATTGGAAGTGAATACAAAATAAAAATAGGTGATAGAAATCACTACATTGATATTCTTCTGTTTAATTATAAATATAACTGTTTTGTAGTAGTAGAATTAAAAGTTACTGAGTTTAAAGTAGATTATATTTCACAAGTTCAAAAGTATATGAATTATATAGATAAAAATATAAAAGAAATAAATCATAACAATACAATAGGCATACTGATTTGTAAGAAAGAAAATAAATTTGTAATAGAATATTGTTCTGATGAAAGAATTGTGGTCAGAGAATATGAATTAGTATGATATAATAGAAAACAATTATATATTTTGGAGGTAATTATGAGCAATATTATAAAGCATAGTGACGGTTTAATGTTATATATTAAAAATGTAATTTTAAAGTATTGTCCATATACGGAAAATCGATTAGAAATTTTAGGTAACGCAATGTCACCACAACTGGATATTAAAATAAATTTAAATAGTAATGAATCACAATTAATGTTTTTGTTTGGCACTAGAACTTTTAAATCAAGTATTCCAGAACAAGCAACATATTCCTATATTATTAGTTTTGAAGAAATAGGAGATATAATAGATTTTATCCTTGAAGATCATGAAGTAATTAAGGATATAAATATTTATGGTAAAGAGCTAGATTTAAAATTTGCTATTAATTGGTCTGATAAAAGTGTTAAAGGTATTAATTGTGGTGATATTGGTTTAGATTTGACTTTTGAAAACACAGAATTAAAAAAACAATATTTATATTTGCTATTTCAAAGCTATTATACTTATTCAGAACAAACACCATCCCTTAAATCAATGAAAAATGAATATATTGATAGTATGAAACAATCTTATTTTGACACTTTAGATAAAACAGAGGTAGTAACCCTATTGAATAGAATGAGTGAAATTGATTTAAAAGAATTATTGCACAATTTAGATAATGACATCTTTATAAAATATATTATAAGTGATGGAGAACAATCGAAATCGAGAGTACTATCTTTAAAAGATAATAAAAATAATTAGAACCATTTTAAAATAATGGTTCTTTTTTTTTTTCTAAATCCGTATGCATAAACGTATATCCCCACATGGAGAATATGAACTAATTTAATATTAGGAATAAAACTTTAATTTAAAAATAATATAAAACATTAGACTAGGAATATTATATTTATAATTTATTCGACTTACCAATTGATAATCAGTTCATAATTAATTTTTCAACCAATGTGGAAAAAAGCAATAACTCTTTTTTCCTTTAAAAATAGATTCTAATTACTTAAAATAAAAATATATTTTGAAAAAAGTGGAACAATTATAAATATTTAATCATAAAGTATAATGTGACGCTTAACGTTCTTAAGCGTTTAATATAGATGGGGATATCCCAATAAGAGAACTACTAAATTAAGTGGTTCTTTTTTAAAATATTAAACTTGAAAGAAAAATTAAGAAAGAAATTATTCCTAAAACAATATATAGTTTTTTCTTTTTAAATTTTATTCCTAAAATAGATTTTATTTGATAATAAATTAATAATAATAAAAAATAAAAAATAAATAACTAATTGATAG
>JAFXOW010000072.1 GCA_017528315.1 Bacilli bacterium | reverse complement strand
TATATAATATTTAAATAAATGTTTGATTTTACCTTGAACTTAACTGATCCTTCTAAAAATTCCTATTATTTCCCAATTATAGTAGGAGTTGCTACTATATTACTCATTATACAACTAATAATTATGCTACTTAAAGAACTTAGAAGAGAATCAGGAGTAGATATGAATGCTTCCTTAGATAAAACTTTACAAAATAATATGAACTATTCCATAACTTTAGAAACTCGTAAAAATAGCTTGAAATCAAGATATTTAGTTGCATTTGTTTTGACCCGTTCTGCTATGTGGGCTAAAGCACCTTATTTATATACTCTTTTTATGACTGTTCACAAATTTTCGATGGCTGAAATAGGTATATTATATTTAGTTGATGCTGTAGCTGCACTTATTTTTGGTCCTATTACAGGACAATTAGCCGATAAATATGGAAGGAAATTATTTTGCCATTGTTATAATATTAGTATCATTATAAATTTATTATTAAGGATGCAAGGCTCAAGAATTTTAGCATATTTAGCTCAAATAGTAACTGGATTTGGAGCTGGATTAATTTGTACAACTTTTGAAGCTTGGGTTGTATCTGAGTCAGAAAAAGAATTTGAAGGATATCAAAGAGAAGCAGAAAGATTTAGAAAAAGATTATTTAAAAATTCAAATGTTCTTGATGCTGCAGTTAGTATTATAACATCTGGAATTTGTGCAGTAATTTATTCTTTCATGGGAATTTATGCTCCTTTTTGGATAAGTATAGTTTTAAGCGCTTTGGCTTTTATTGTAATACAAATTTTATGGGATGAAAATTGTCCTTTAGCAAAAAGCAAAGAAAATACATCAGAACAATTAAAGGAAGCTTTTAATGAATTAAAAAAGGTTAATGTCTTATGTATAGGACTTATAGAAGGAATAGCTATGGCAATACTTAATATATATCTATTTTCTTGGACTCCAATTTTAAAGCAATCTACTCCAGGAGGAATGAATGTAGGATTTATCTATACAACTATGGTACTAACTATGATTGTTGGAACTAAATCATATGAAGTTTTAATAGTTTATTGCAATTTTGATTATTACATGTCAATTACAGGATGTTTATTTATCCAAGGAAGTTTACTTTTCCTTACTTATTATGTAAATAGTTTTTTAGCTAGAATGATATTTTTAGCATTATTTAATGGAATGACTGGATTTTATAATCCTTTAAATTCAATAGTTAAATCAAATATTTTAGTTGATAAATACAGAGCTTTACTTATGAATTTGTTTAGAATTCCTCTTAATGTATATGTTATTGTAGTTTTATTAACTTTAAGATATATGAATCCTTTTACTGTGGCCCTTATAGCTGGAAGTCTTGCATTTGTTGCTTGTGGTATTGGTATATTTTTATGTATTTATACTTGTTTTCACCCTGAAGATAATGAGAAAAAAGAGAATTATATTTTAGAAGTAGATAAACCTGAAAAAAACGAAAAATTTAAAAATAGAATTTATACTGAAGAACCAGATGAATAAATAAATATATTTCTTAATTAAAACTTCATCATTAATTTAAAATTCATTACATGATAAATAATAATTTAGTAATATATTATTAATTAAATATTATTATT
>JAFXOW010000071.1 GCA_017528315.1 Bacilli bacterium | reverse complement strand
TCATATATGCCTCCTTTAAAGTATAACAAGTTATACTTTTCATACTTAATTATATACCTATTTTATACAAAAGTAAAGCATCGCAAGATTACTAAAAAAAGATGAGATTTCTCTCATCAGTTGGAACGGGAATATCTTAATATTACGCTCATTACAACTTAAAATATTTTATTGTAAATTTTGTTCCATTTTTATTGGATTCAACACTAATATTTCCGTTATCTTCTTCTATAATTGTTTTAGCCAAAGCTAGACCAATACCAATACTATCAGAAGTAGCATTTTCGCCTTTATAAAATCTTTCAAAGATATGTGATATATCCTTTTTAGAAATACCATCGCCAAAATCTTTAATTTCAACTGTAGAATAAACATTATTATCTTCTACATTAATTATTACTTTTTGATTATCTTTAGAGTGGTCTATAGAATTTTTTAAAATATTAGTTATAGCTTCAATTTGCCATTTAGAATCACACATAATTTTAGAATCATTTTTAATATTTAATTCAATATTAATATTTCTTAAATCACATAAAGTAGAAACATTTTTAATTGATTCATCAACTATACTTCCTAAATTGTATTCTTTCTTAATAAAGTGAACTGTATTAGCATCAAATTTTGATAATTTTAAAAGAGCTTGTACTAAAAAATTAATATTTACAACATTTCTTTTTATATCCCTAACAAAATCATTTCTAATATTAATATCCATATCAGGATCTTCGATAATATTGTCTAACATTACTAATATGCTAGTAAGTGGAGTTTTTAATTGATGTGAAATATCTTCTAATGATTTTTTTAAATTCATTTTATCTTTATTAGAATTTTCAGCAGATTCCTTTAACATAATAGTAGTTTTATATATTTCATTTTTTAAAATAGATAATTCATCTTCTGACATCGAATCAATTTGTAATTCATAATTTTTCTTATTAATTTGTTCTATACATTTTATAATTTCCTTAATATCATTTTCTTTTTTATGATTATATCTAATAAATACAATTAATAATATTACTATAGATAAAGTTAAAAATGACATATTAACTATTAAAAATGTATGATAATCTTTATCATTATTTAAAAGTACAGATTTATTGTTTATATCAATTCCATATTTAGTAAAAAAATCATTTGATTCAAAATCATTACTATTTAATATCGTAATAATTTCTTTATCTGTTATTTCTGGATACTTATCTTTAATTACATTAACAATAGCACCAATCTTATTATTAAAATTATTCGTATAAGTTTTATATTCATATATGTTTAATGCTAGGAACAATACAAATAAACATATAGCTACTATTAGGGTAGAAATGAAATATTGTTTTAATCTTATTTTATTTTTCATCTATTCTATATCCCATACCTTTAATAGTAGTAATTATATCTGTTCCTATTTTTTCTCTTATTCTTTTGAAATAAACTGTAACTGTATGATCATCAACATAATTTCCAGTCCAATCCCAAATTTTATCTAAAATAACATTTCTACTAACGACTTTATTTAAGTTATTAAATAATAAGTTTACAAGTTTTAGTTCAAGTGCAGTTAGTTCAATAGGAGTAGTATCTTTCGTTAATACTAACTTATCCATATCGAAAGATATATCTTTTATTTTAATAATACTTTTCTTTTTAGATCTTAATAATATTCTATTAACTCTTGCCATTAATTCTTTAGTGC
>JAFXOW010000070.1 GCA_017528315.1 Bacilli bacterium | reverse complement strand
ACTTTTCTTTGTATATCAAATATTTCTTCATTAGATGGTTTACTCAAAAAAATCACTCCAATTATTATATTCTCGATAAATATAAGAAATTCCCCTGTTTTTTTCAAAAAAAATTAATTTTTTTAATATTTGTGTAAAATTTGCGTAAACTTTTTAATAGAAAGGACGTTTTATGAGTATAAAAAAATTAAAAATAATATCAGTTATATCTATATTTCTATTATCATTTTTAGTGCATTATGGATATAATCTAATACCAAGTTTTTTAACTAGTATCTTTTTTCCTATAAACGAATCATTATTTGAGCATATGAAATTAATTAGTACTTGTTATTTAATATGGTCATTAATTGAATATAAGCTATTAGATAATAAAACAAATTTTAAAAGCAATATTATCATATCAATCACTTTTAATATTGTCATATTCTTATTATTATACTATCCCATTTTTATAAATTTTGATCATAATCTTTTTATTACTTTATTGATATATTTAATATCAATAATTTTAACTCTAATACTTAGTTATTATATATTAAATATGAAGAAAGATTTATTTCTAAACAAATATTTTATTATATTTATCATATTAATAATTATTATCAATACTTTATTTACTTATTTTCCATTAAAGACTAATTTCTTTATTGATTATATGAACAAAAAAATAGGATTTAGTAATTATTACTAATCCTATTTTTCAGTTTCAATTGTTTCAATTTCTTCATCTTTTTTAGATGCAGAAGCTGTCTTTTTAACAGTATCAGATAAATCAATAGTATCAGATAAAGTATTTATTTCAACTGCTTCTTCAGTCTTATTCTTTTTCTTAAATAATTTTCCAAATACATCTTTCTTACCAAGAACATAACCAAGTATAATTCCTAGAGTAAAAATTACTGCTAAAGATGCTGTAAAAATTATCCATTCTCTATTACTAGTTTCATCTGGACAAGTTTTAACTATTTCTTTTTTTTCTTCTTCTCTAGTAACTACTATTTGATAAGTATCAGTTTTTGTCTTATCTTCACTAGTTACATTTATTTTAACTATATTACTTTTACCAACAACAAATTTTGTATTACCAGTTATTTCTACAACTGCATTAGGATTTGTAGGTGTTGCTGTAACATTTATTTTTGTTGTTTCATAATCAACGCTTATATAATATTTCTTTTCAGTTGGTGTAAATTCTATTTTTTGACCTTTAATAGTTAATCCTGAAAGTGTAGTATCTGCTGCTTTTAATTCAGCTTCTGTTGGAGTTACATTTAATGTTACTTTGATTGTATAAAGGTTTTCTTGACCACTTTCTGATTTACAAGCTATAACCACATCATTTTCACCTTTTTGTAAGTTACCATCCACACCATTAGTCCATACTGTTGCATGACCATCAGTTGGTTCTGCTTTAACTTCAATTTTATTTACATCAGTAACTGTTGCTTTATAATCATGAACATTTTTATTAAATTCAGGTGTTAAAACTGTATTAGGTATTTTTAATGACTTTAATGTATTATCAGTTCCTATATTTCTTATTAAAACAGTACTACCATTAAAACCTACCAAATCTTTTTCATTTTTTTTACCTATTACTTCTTCACCATCTTTTATAACAGAAACTGGTTTTAATTCTAGATTTGATTTACTTTCAGTTGCTCCATCATTAACTCTAAATTTAATAGTTGTAATCTTTAAATCGGAATTAATAGATCCCTGTTCTGGTCTAATAATTTTATTATTTGGAGCTCCTTCTAGTAAAGTTAATTTGCTCGTATCATAAACAACATCTAGATCAAACCCATTTAATGAATAGGCCTCATTTGGTCCAGTAACTGTTACATCTACTGTAAATTCATCTCCTGCTTTAACATCTTTTGCTCCACCAATAGAAAATATAAATTTAGTATCTTCTGCATGTACAGTACCTATACCAATAAAAAGCAAACTTAAAAATAAAAATACTTTTAATAATTTATTCTTCATAATAACCTCTTCCTATTCTATAAAATTATATCATAATATTTATAAAATTCAAACCTTTCTTAACCTATCATAGTATT
>JAFXOW010000069.1 GCA_017528315.1 Bacilli bacterium | reverse complement strand
TTTGATTCATTAGTTTGGATTGCTTTAAGATTAGTTGCAATAAATTATTGTATTAGATGTAATAGCAGTTTAGAAGATAATAACGAAGATTAGTAGTAACGTAGTAAAATTAGCAGTACCCCTAAACTTTCCAAATTTATTGAATTTTACATAAATCGGAAAATAGTAATCTTACGATATATTTAATTACCGATAAAAAAGTGTAAAAGTGTGTTATAATGATATGGAAATGAGCGTGATAAAGTGAAAAAATTATTTGGCGGAATTAATTTAACTTGGAAAAAGTTGGTTGTGTTTTCAATATTTGTAGGTATATATACAGCAGTTATGGCAATGTTACCAATAGCAAAAGATACTTCATTTAATGATTTAACTGTTACCTTTGAAGTATGGATCTTTTTTGGAATATTTATTATTATGAATAGTAAATCTCCTAAAGATTCAGCATTGAAATGTTTTATCTTCTTTTTAATTAGTCAACCATTAGTATATTTAGTTCAGGATATAATTAAACAAAGTAATTTATTTAATACATATTATAGATTTTGGTTTTTATGGACAATAGCTTGTCTTCCTATGGGTTTTATAGGATATTACATGAAAAAAGATAAATGGTGGGGATTATTAATTCTTATTCCGATGTTATTATTAACTGGAGAAGAGTGTGCTGGTTATTTATCTAAAACGATGTTTTCTTTTCCAAGACATCTATTAACTACTATTTTTTGTATGAGTGCATTAATAATCTATCCATTAGCTATATTTAATAATAAAAAAATAAAAATTACTGGGGTAGTAATAAGTAGTATAATAATTATTGCACTTACAATTATATGTATAATAAATCCACCAGTATATAGTACGGATATATTATTCAATGGCGAAAAATATAAGTTTGATGATAATTATAAAGTTTATCTTACTGATAATAAATATGGTGAATTAAGTATCAGATATGAAAGTGGTATTGAAGATTGGAAAGTTCATGCAGAATTTAAAAAAGCCGGTAAAACTGAATTTATACTAGAATCACCTGATGGCGATAAAATAACATTCGATATTTCTATCAGGAGAGATACATATACCGTAAAAGAAAAAAGTAATTAATCGCACTATTAAGATATTAGGAGAATGAAATCATTCTCTTTTTCTATGGTAAAATATAATTATTATTAAAACTCAACTTCTAGTTCGTGTTAATTATTTATGATATAGAGTATATTTAAGTCATGAAAGGAGAAAACTATATGGATCAAGAAAAAATAGGAAGATTTATTCAAGAAAAAAGGAAAGAGAAAAAACTAACTCAAAGTGATTTAGCAGAGAAATTAAATATAACGGATAGATCTATATCAAAATGGGAAAATGGAAATTGTTTACCAGATGCTGGAACAATGCCCGAACTTTGTAAAATATTAAATATTTCTATCAATGATCTATTTAGTGGTGAAATAGTAGATATGAAAGATAATGAAAAGAAATTAGAAGAAAATTTGCTTGAAATGGCAAAATTAAAAGAAGAAAAAGATAAGCAATTATTAAGATTAGAAATTGTAATTGGCTATACTGCTTCAATTACTTTTTTAACTTTAATATTTGTAGCATCATATGTGAAAATGGATACATGGTTAAGTATACTACTTATAGTAATAGGAATTATTATATTTGCACTTGGCATGTTTAATGCAGTTAAAATAGAACAAGTTGCTGGCTACTATGAGTGCCCAGAATGTAATCATAAATATGTTCCAACATATCAAAGTGTATTATGGGCTCAACATATGGGAAGAACAAGAAAATTAAAATGTCCTAAATGTGGCAAGAAGTCTTGGCATAAGAAAGTAATAAGTAAATAAAAAAGAGGGGTAATTATGAATAATGAATTAAAATATCATGGCAAGACATTAAATGAAATGTCTGATAATGAATTAAATCAACAATATGTATTAAATAGACAAAGAATTATTGGAAATAGTGCATTTCTTGCTATTGTATCTGGTGCTAGTTTGTTTTATTGTCCACCAGTCGCAGTTGTACCAATAGGCATTGGAACTTTTAGAGCATATTGGATTAATAAAAACAATAAACTAATTGAGCAAGAAGCAAATGAGCGAGGAATAGTTTTAAAAAAGACTAAAAAATAAAAACATCGGAAGATTAAGATATTGTGATTGAAAAAGCTGACAGGTGTTGGCTTTTTTCTTTTAAATAAAATTTTTAGGAAGGTAGGTGATATTTATTGCAACATGTGGTATATGGAAAATTAGTTCCAACTTAAAACAAGTAATTAATTATATTTCAAATGAAGAAAAGACTATAAAACAAAATGATTTTATCAAAGAATTACATAATACTATTAATAATAGTGATAATAATGAAGAAGTAAATCATTTTATAACAGGAATTAATTGTAATACTAAAACGGCTTTTAAAGAAATGCAAATAACGAAGGAATCATTTTTAAAAGAAGATGGTATTTTAGGTTACCATGCATATCAATCATTTCCTAAAGGAGAGGTTTCAGCAGAATTATCTCATCAAATAGGAGTAGAGCTTGCAAATGAGATGTGGGGAGATAGATTTCAAGTATTAATTGCAACTCATACTAATACTGAAAATGTCCATAATCATTTTGTAATTAATTCTGTATCTTTTCTTGATGGTAAAAAGTGTGAGTATTCAAGGAGTTCTTATGCAGAATTAAGGCATCTTAATGATTCTATATGTCAAGAATATGGATTATCTGTTTTAGAAGAAAAAAAGACAAGAAAGAATATAAATTATGAGAATTATTTAAAAAAGAATTTAGATGGTAAATTAGATTATTATTCATTAACTAAATTAGATATTGATTATTGTATTAATGAAGCTGTATCATATAAAGATTTTTTGAATTTATTAAGAGATTTAGATTATACTGTGTATGAGAGATATGATAAATTATCTGTTAAAGGAAATTCTTATAAAAAAATAATTAGAATTGAAAGAAGATTTGGAGAAGAATATTCTATTAATAATATCAAAAAAAGAATAGAGGATATTACTAAAAATAGAGAAAGTAGTATTATTTATAATCATATTACTAAAAGTATTATTAAAAAGAAAATTAATAAAAAGTATCATGGTTTGCAAGGATTATATCATTACTATTGTTATTTATTAAAGATATATCCAAGTAATATTAGAAGAATTAAATTATCTCCAAGTATGAGAGAAGACTCCAAAATACTTGATGAATTATCTAATGAAGCAATATTTTTGGTAGAGAACAATATTATTACTAAAGATGATTTAATTAATTATAAAGAAAAAATTATTAAAGAATTAGATAATATGTTAGATTATAAAAGTAAATTAAAGTATCAAATAAAAAAAGATGATGTAGATAAAGAGCAAATTAGAATAAGTATTGATAAAATTAATAATAAATCTAAATCATTAAGAAATAAAATTAAAACTTGTGAAAAAATTGAATTAAGAAAAGAAAGTATAGAAACTAATTTAAGAGAATTTGAAGAAAAGGAGGTAGATAAAAATGAGCCAATCAAGTGATGCAGCAGAGCAAATTGTGAAAATGAGTTTAGATGGAGTGCAAGTTATTGCAAGAATAACAGGAGAGGGTGCAAAAGAGGCAGCTGTCCTTTTTTATTCTATAGTAAAAAATAACAATAAAACATCTGGTAAGACAACTCTTAATAAAATGTTAAGGTCAGGAAAAGAATTAAAAATTTTTTCATTAAAAACAGAAGATTTTAGAAAATTTACTGAAGAAGCAAAAAGATATGGAATACTTTATTGTGCAGTTATTAATAAAAAAGCAAAAACTAATGATGGTATTGTTGATATTATGGTTAGAACGGAAGATTCACAAAAAATTAATCGTAT
>JAFXOW010000068.1 GCA_017528315.1 Bacilli bacterium | reverse complement strand
GTTACATTGCTTGTATCAAAATTATCTCCTAAATCTAAACTTGTTAAAGAACTACAATTATAAAACATAGAACCCATATTTGTTACATTGCTTGTATCAAATTTTTCGCCTAAATCTAGACTTGTTAAACTTGAACAATTATAGAACATAAGACTCATAATTGTTACATTGCTTGTATCAAAATTATCTCCTAAATCTAAATTTGTTAAACTTGAACAATTAGTAAACATAGAATCCATATTTGTTACATTGCTTGTATCAAAATTATCTCCTAAATCTAAACTTGTTAAACTTGAACAATTAGTAAACATAGAACTCATATTTGTTACATTGCTTGTATCTATACTAGTCAAATCAATATTAGTAATACCATTAAAATAATAAAACATTGAAGAACTATTATTATTAAGTGATGGATTTAAATCTTCAGTCCAATAATATATTGTTCCATTATCAAACCAGCCATATATAGGTGCTGTAGAATTACTTGTAGATAATAAATTAGCATCTGTCATTGTTGATATATCTGGTTTTGTTGTTGATCTTTCAAATGATTTTATATTATTATTACTAGAGTAATAAGCATTTGATGAACCAGAAAGTCTTTTAATTTTAGAATTAAAGTTTGTGCCATTTATGAATGTAGCTTGTGCTTCAATCCATTGAGCATATATTATTGTATCTTCTGTTATAACAGTTTCTTCTGTTACATCATCACCAGAACCATCCTCTTCTGTATTCCATCCAGCTAATATATATCCTTGTAGTGTTACAGTTGGAATTGTATCAATTTCAGCACCTGCAGGAATTACTGTTGTTGCTGTTTCATCTTCTATTGTCCATCCTTCAGTTTCTTCAATTGTTCCACCCATTGAATTAATTGTTAAGGTATTATTTTTTATTTCTCTTGTATAATTTGCTGTAATAGTTGTATCTTGACTTATTGTTCCACTTTCAGAAGACCATCCAGCAAATGTTGTTACATAACCATTTTCATCTTTTTTAGTTGTAGTGATTTCTCTACTATCACTTAATGTTAATGTATCATTATTTGTAGTATAAGTTGCTCCACTTATAACATTAACACTTGATTCAGAAACTGTTCCATAATCATCATTATTAACATTAATACTTAAAGAATATACAGTTACATTTACTGATACTGGTTCACTTTCTTCATAGTTTTCATCATCACTATTTGTTGATTTTACATATATTGTTCTTGTTCCAGTTTCTGATGTTATTTCATTTAAATAATCATATGTTGTTGTCTCATCACCAGGTAATACTGGTGTATAATTTACTCCATCAACACTTATTAAATATCCATCAGAATCACTACCATTTGTAAATGTTACTTCACCATTGGAATTTACGCTTAAATTTGTAACTTTCTCTGATGCTTTTTTAGAAATTGTTATTTTAAATGTTGCTTCTTTTTCTGCTTGTGTTTCAGTATCTTTTGCTTTTACTTTGATTGTATATTCACCAGCAGGTGTATTTGCTTTTACAGTTATTGTTCTTCCATCTATTTCAAAATAATTATTATCATTTCCATCTGTAATTTCATATGTATACTCTCCTGCTCCATTACTTGCAGCTTCAATAGTAAATGTTTGAGCAGCATCGCTATATATTTCACCTATTGTATCATTTCCATTGAAATCAAGTTCATTAGCTTCATAGTTTGCTACATAACTTAAATCACCTGTAGAGTTACTAATTGTTACATTTTCTTTTGCAGTTGTTCCATTAGAACCTGTCCATCCAATAAATGTATAACCATTTTTAGTTGGTTTATTTAATGTAATTTCATCTTCAATTGTATATTTATCTGGATTTGTTGTTACATCTCCACCATTTAATTCATATACAATTGAATATTCTATTGCATTGTATTGAGCAGAAATTTCTAGTTGAGCTGTTACGACTGTTTCTTCAGTAACTGCATTTCCGTTTTGATCTACCCATTTATCAAAATTATAACCTTCTTTACTTGGAGCACTTGGTAATTCACCTAGTTTTTGACCATATTTAATAGTCTTTACTTCTGCCTCGTCTCCATTATCAGGATCTATTGGTATTTCATAAGTATCGTATATACCATTTATTTCAACATTAGTAAATCTAACTTTAATTTCATATTTTAATGTTGCAAATATAATAGCTGGTAATACTAGTAATGATACTCCTAATACTACTAATCCTAATTTAATTCTTTTTGGTTTAAATTTTATAGCTATTAAAACAAGAGCCAAAATTGATAATCCAAAAAACATAATATATTTTATTATATTATCTCCAGTTGTTGGATTATTAATTATTATTTCACTCTGGCTTCCATCTTCTTTTTCAAGACTAATTTTTAATGTTAAATCGCTTAAATCTATAGTACTATTCTTAGATATATTTTCTTTATAAAGCATTTTTACTTTAACATTTGTCTTACCAGTAAAATAATCTTTACTATAATCATAAGTAATTTCTAAATTATTACTACTATTATTATCTACGATAGATTCTATCTTATACTTATCACTTTCATTATTAGATATTTCAAAATCATAGATAACATAATCATCCTTTTGATTGAATGATATTTCACTTGTAATATCGTTTCCAGATATTACAGGATCTTTTGCGATTACTGTTCCACCTTTTTCGATTATTTTTGCATCTGTAACCTTTATATCAAAGGATTCAGCTCTCGCGACTGTTATATTAACTAATAGAGCTAACATAAACACAAAAAACACTACTACTTTTCTCATATACACGTACCTTCCTATTATCTATTATTATACCATTTATTAGAATATTTGCAAGAAAACTTAAAAATTTTTTAATTACATTACACTAAAGTGTAAAACTTTTACATAAAAAAGCTTTGAAAAAAATTCAAAGCTTTTTTATTATTTGTTTGTTTTTTCTCTATTAATACATAGTCCTAAAGCTATATAAAAAAATGGTGCTACTTCTAAAACACTTATATTAAAAAATGCTTGAACCAAATAGCCAATAATAGGCAATATTAAATAAATTTCTTTATTTTCATAACTTTTTTTAATTCCTTTAATAGTAATTACGCCAAAAAATATCAAATAGGCTATTAATGAAAAAACACCTTCACAAATTAATATTTGCAAATACTCATTATGAGCTTTATCAAATACCCATTTATTCATTGTTAATGGTTTTTTACCAAATGCGTAATAAAAGTTATCTATTCCCACACCATGTAATAAATTTTCTGGAACTATTTTAAGAGTATTTCGCCAAATAAATATTCTATTTGTACCATAATTATCTTGAGCATTTCCCTTAATTATATCAACAGTTTGATTGTTTGTTTTAGCAACACTTTTGAATAAATATGTATCACCAGTAGCATATAAGGTAATTGATATAATAGCTAATATAGCAGTTAATATAGTAAAATTAAAATATTTTTTATTTTTTATGGAGTATATTAATACATATATATATACTATGGATAATCCAACTAATACACTAAGAGTATTACTAATTAATAGACCAATCATAAATACTGCTATTAATAATCCAAATACAATTTTAGTGTTGACATCGTCTGAATCAATAAATAAACCAATTACATAGGACAAACACAATAACATTAAAGTACCAAAAAAGTTAGGATTTATTGTAAATCCATTTGCCCAAGGGTTACCATTTCGATATTGTATATGTACAGGCAACCAACCTTTTATTTGTAATATTGCATAAATGCATTCAATAAAACCACTAAAAATAATTGCATAAACAATATATTTTCTATATTGTTTATCTGTTAAAGATGCCAATAGAAATAATGAAAAATAATACATTATTTGAAAAAAACCTTCATATCTACCTTTAAATCCAAAAAAGGCAACTTTTGTATTAATTGCAAAACAAGCAGATATTAAACTGAAAATTACAATAAACAGTAAAAACAAATCACTGCTTTTGTAAGATGTTTTTTTCTTTTGAATTATATTCTTTATAAGCATTATGACCAATATTATGATATTTATAACTAGCATAACAATATATAATCTAGACAATTTATATAGATTGATAGTTTTGTCTATTACTAGATAACTACATACAAGAGTAGTTAAAATATTTAATATTAGGTAAATTGGTAATAATAAATTATTATTTTTTTGCATACAATACCCCAAATATTATTTAACTACAACTGTTATATGTTTTAAAATATCTTGTACTTCACTTGATTCTAAAGCTGCTGTTGTTGCTTTTTTATTATCATTTAGTGAATATATATTTAATCTTAATATTAATTCATCATTAACTTGTAAATAAATTTCATATCTTAAATAAGACTTAGTATAAAACTGAAATCCATTCATTTTACCATATTTTACCTTTTTAAAATCTTCTTCTTTTTCATATTTTTTCATGTATTTATCAAATGTTGTATTTTTAAGAGCTAAATCACGATTAAACTCTATTCCTATTCTAAAATTATTGCCAAGTATCATACCTTCTTCTCTAGATGTTCTAAAATAATCTCTATCCATAACTAATTTATAATCATATTTTTCTTTAATCCCAAATGTTACTTTATAATCTACATCCTCATATATCAGATCTTTTAATGTTTCTTTTTTTAAACATCCTGATAAAAGTAATACTGGTAATACTAATAGTATCAATAATTTATAATTCTTTTTCATATTTATCTCCTTTTTAATTTATTTTTAATAATAAAAGAAGAATATTTCTACTCTCCTTTTAATTTTTAATAATTATTCGCAAGTAGCTCCTAAACTATTATATATACTTTTTGCTCCATCTAATGATAATTTATCATTTTTTATACTATCAGCAATATTTGGATTATCCTCTGCAAGTTTAGCTAATTTTACTTTTGAATAATCAATTATTACTTTAACAACAACTGAATTTTCCTTTTTTTCAGTTGTAATAGTATAACCACCATATCTTTTATTTTGTTCTTCATACATACCTTTATATTGTTTTTCAAAATAATTAAGTACAGTTTTATTAGAAGATTTAATATTATTAACTATCTCAACTTTTTTGACAGCTTTTTTTACTGAACTAATTTTGTAATCAGTCTTTATTGTATAACCACTTTTACTTTGATCTATTGTGCTATGACAAACTGTTACATTTACTTTTTCTTTAGCAGGTATAAAAAATAGTGCAATCACAACTACTGCTAAAACAATAATGCAACAAATAACTACTCGATTTATATTAAATTTGTTTTTACTATTTGTTTTATTTATTGTTTTACTATCTAATTTACTATTTGTTTTATTTATTGTTTTATTATTTGTTTTCATTCTCCAATCTCACCTATTCTAAATTATACATTATATATATTATTATTTCAATATTTTTATATACTTATTCAATTTACAATTGACAAAAGTTTATATTATTATTTACTTAATTCTCCTTTTTATAGCATTAAATATATAAAAAATAAAACAATGTATTCTTTTAAATATATTTAAATTTTCTAATTTTAATATTTTCCATGTTCCAATTACAGCTTTTATTTTATTTGATGATAATGATTTATTACCTACTCTATATATTGATAATACTTCGTTCATTCCATAAGCAATTTTTACTTTTTTTAATATTTTCCACCATGTTGATGAATCTTGACCTAATTTAACATTAGGCATATATAAATCCTCTTTAGTTAAATATTTCATATTAAGCATAACTGTAGAAGTAAATATAGTGGTATTTTTTAAAGCTTTATTATATGTTATTTTTTTAGGAACATGGACACGATGTCTTCTTTTATCATTATAGTATTCATAATCACTATAAATAAATGCTTTATCTTCAATGAATTTAACTTGTTTTTCTATTTTTTCTAAATACCAAAAATCATCACTATCTAAAAAACAAATGTAATCACCAGTAGAACAATCAACTCCCTTATTTCTACATGATGCAACACCATTTCTTTTATCTAAATTAATTATTCTAATTCTTTTATCTTTAAATGAATTAATAATTGATAAACTATTATCATTACTATTATCATTTATTATAATAATTTCTAAATTTTGATATGTTTGATTAATTACACTATCAAGACATTCTTTTAAATATTTTGAAGAATTATAAACAGGAATTATTACACTTACTTTTTTCATTGAATGCCTCCATTACTTTTTATTGCGTAATTTATTAATTAATAAAAAAACATTTTCTTTATATATTATACCATTTATTAGAATAATTACTAATGATGATATTGTAAATACTATTAAAGATTTATATATCCAGTCAAAATAGCTACTTACGTCTATTTGAGGTAATAAATTAACAATTAATAAAATTAATAAAAATTCAATTACAATTAAAGAAAATCTTTTAACAAAAATATTTATACTTCTTTTTAAAATGTTTTTAGAAGTATAGATAACTATTTCTATTGTTCTTATTATCATTGCTACTAATGTTCCAATTGCAACACCAACTATACCTAATTTCCATACTAAGATAAATGACAATAATACATTTACTAAAGCTTCAATAATTGCTCCATTTTTAGTTTGTTTAAAATCTCCTGATACTTTTACTAAACTATAATATAATTGTCTAATAACAAATACAAATTCTGCTAAAACTATTATATAAGCAAATATTGGGCGAATATAATTTGCATCAGTTATTCCATTAGTATAGACTTTAACAAATGGCACAATTAAAAATGGAGTTGATATAAAAGCAATTGACACAATAGTTAAATAAATACACTCAAATACATTAAATGATTTAGTTAAATTATCATTTTCTCCTTTTGCTATCATATCTCCAAAAGCAGCCGAAACACCACCTATAAATGGATAACAAACAAAATTATTAAGACTATTAAGTATTAAATAATATATTGAATAAACAGATACTTCACTAAGAGAGCAAAAAAATGTTATAACAACTATATCAGTATTTTTGTGAATAATATGAGCAATATGTTGAACTAATCCATCCCATTTTTGTTTTATATTATATTCAACTTTAACATTTTTTAAATTAATATTACATTTTCTTTTAACATATAAATATGTAACAATTGGTCTTAAGATAAATATTAAACTGCTTGCAAGTTTTACTATATGAATATTAGCATTTAAATTAATCAATATTACTATAACAATAGTATGTAAAATGAGTGTTATTATTTTAATTAAGGAAAGAACATAATCTGTTTGTTTTGCTTGAAGAAATAATCTATATGTTATTCCTAAATAATATTCAAAAAAAGTACTTAAAGAAATGATTATAATTAAAGAAAATGTATATAAAATATCAAAATCATTGCTAAAAAAAATTGGTAAAATAACACATAATATTAAAACATATATTATAAATATATAGGATATTTTTCTAAATAAATTAAGAGAGGATTTTAATATTTTTTTTAATTCATAATCATTATTATTAGCTATTGGTTTATACAATAATGATTTTATTACTGGCCCAAAACCAGCCTCTAATAAAGTAATAAATGCTAAAAAATTAGTTATTGAAGAAACAAGACCATTAATATTAGAACCATAATTACTAATTATTAATTTGGATACTATAAAACCGCAAATAACAGTAATTACTTGCAAAAATGCAGAAGAAATAATATTATATAGTGCTTTTTTACTTCTCATATTTTTACTCCTTTATTTAACATTTGATATATCTAACATTTCCCCAAGTTTTAAATCCCAAATTTCAGAATTGAATTTCCCTAATCCAGCTTGAGGATAAAAAGTAATTTCGCCAAAATAGATTCTATCAAACGCAATATAAAAATCGCATCTAACAAATGATATATTTTTAGATATTTTTTTTAGACATTTGTAACATTTTTACACCTACATTTTGTATTTATAATATGATGATTTATATTTTCTATCAATTATTCTACATAACCTAGGGCTTATTAGAAATAATAATATTTTCATCTTTTCTTTTAATTTTATATCACAAAAAAACACCCTAAATGTAAATATCTTTTTAAAAAATTTTTTAACATTTTGTTCTTTTAGATATTCTTGTAATTTATCATCATCCCTTAAAAAATAAATAACAAAAATTCTAATTAGGCAAATTTCATTTTCCTTCATTTTAGGATATATTTTTTTTAAATAATAATATCTTTCTACTAATGATTTATATGCATCAATTGATCTTTTAGTGTTTTTAATTTCTTTCCCAGTTATACTATTTCGATGTCTTAAATAGTAATATTTTATTTGATTAGAATATGCAATGTTTTTTGCTTCAATTATAATTTTATGTGTAACTACAACATCATTAATTATTCTATTTTCAAATCTAATATTATTAAATAATGATTTATGGATTAATTTATTCCAAATTGTACCAGTCCTATTTTTTCCAAGCAAAAGAAATTTTATCATTTGTTCAGATGTTAATACTTTTATTTCTTCATTACTTTTGCTTAATTTAATATTATAATCAAATACATCTTTTGGTCTACAAGAAGACATTAGAGTATTATTTTCCTTACACAATTTATAAAGATATTCAATTGTATCTAATTCAATAAAATCGTCGACATCAATAAAATATAAATATTCACCTTTTGCATTATCTATTCCAACATTACGCGATAAAGATAATCCTAAATTTTTAGTTGTTATTATTTTAATTCTTTTATCTTTATAACTTTTTAAAATATTTAAAGTATTATCTTTCGATCCATCATTTACAACTAATATTTCTAAATTTTGATATGTTTGATTTATAATACAATCTAGACATTTATTAATAAATGTTTCACCATTATAAACATTAATGATAACTGTAATTAATTCATTCATTTTATCCTCTCAATTGCCTCTAGTATTCTTTTGGAATTATTTTTATCTTTTCTTTCAAAAAAATCAGTCATTCTTTTTTCGTATTTGTCTTCTATTTTAAAATTATTATTTATATAATATTTTATTTTTTCTATTACATCATTGCAATTATCAAAAACATCCCCAAAACTGTCATTTTCAAAAGAAAAATATCCAACTTGTAATTGATTTTTTCTAAACATTTCATAATCAAATTGATAATATATAATTCCTCTTTTTCTATATGCTATATCAAAAAAAATACTGGAATAATCAGTTATTAATAAATCAGCCTTATTTAATATATCTTGTATATCAACTTCATGATTATGATTTATCTTAATATTTTTACTTTTAAAATTACAATTAATTTTAAATTTATTCATATTTTTATGTAATACAACTTGAATAATTATATTCTTATTTTTGATTAAATTAACTAATTCTTGATTGCTTAGTATATCATAATATTTTTTTATATATGTATCAAAATCATTTTGTTTATTAATATAATTTCTCCATGTTGGAGCAATTAAAATATAATTATTTATTTCATTATTCAATACTAAATTATCAAATCTAGCAAGTCCTGTATATACAACAGAATCATCAGGATATCCAAATTTTTCTTTTATATATTTATATTCCCTTAATGCACCGCATATATATAATTTAAATTTGGTTCTATTATAATAAAACATTTTAGCGTCATCTTTAGTAAGACCATGTTGTAAAAATATTCTTGGAATTTTTAAAATATTTCTTGTATGTAAAATATAAAAAAGAGCTGGTGATGGATTAGCATATTTTTGAGTTACAATTATTTTTTTAGCATTTAAATAATAAATCCAATGTTTTAAACTTCGATGTTGAATAACATTTCCTAAAGACTTAACTTTATTGTAATCTTTGGACTTTTTATTTATAACATAATAGACATTTATATCTTTTCTTTCTTTTCTTAAATATTTAAAAAATATATATCCATTGTCACATGCTTCATTTGAATTTTCTTCTACCAACCATATATTTTTACAAAATGGTTTACAGATTAAACTTATTAATAAAATTATAGGAAAAAAAATAAAATCTATAATTTGACTAATATTAATTATTCTAAATATTTCTTTTAATCTCTTCATTATCATACCCTCATATACTGTATAATACAATAAAATTATAACATATTAAGATAATAATAGCAAAGATAATTCGTCATTACAAACAACAAAAAAAGTCAATATCTAATTGATATTGACTTTATCATTATTACAAATGTTTTTATTTATGATTGTTATATTTTATTACCTTTTACTGCATCATTATTTATACTATTTTGTTTGGATTTTGTCATTTGATAATGATATTCTGTTTCACCATTTGGTATAAATCCTAATTTTTTATATAATTCACCAACTGGATTTTGTTTAAAATACTGAATATGTATATCCTTATCTTTATGTAATTCCATTATATCTGTTAATACTTGTGTGCCAATTCCTTTTCCTTGATATTCAGGAACAAGACAAATATTTTCAATTTCATAACTACCATTTTCATGAGCAATACCATTATAAAATCCAATATCCTTACCATTTAAACAATATAATTCATAATTTCCTAAAAACCATTTTAATGTTATTATTAATTATTAAATCCAAACATTCTTTAGGATTTGGTCCAATTCCAATAGTATCACCCAAACATATTACTTCATCAATATTTTCTTTTTTTATATCCTCAATGATTGCTGTTAAGGCTTCTTTATTACCATGTATATCTGAAAAAATTGCGATGCGCATTATAACCAACTCCTAATATAATTATTCCATAATTCCATTTTTTAAAATACATGGAAAAGATATATATAATTTCTTTTTTTACAAAGAAAAACTCGTTTTTCCCTTTTTTTAGGGAATTTACGAGTTTATTTACCACAACTTTGTTATTTTACCTGAGCCACATAAAATTAGTAATACTTAGTAACCGCTATTTTTTTATTACTTTTTCAACAGAATTTGCAATTCGAATCTCACTTGGTGTAGTTAACCATATTTTGCCATTATTCTCTATATAAAATTACAATTTGCCATTTGTTGATTTGATGATACTTACATCCGTAAGTCCATCTTCTCCTAGATAATCCTGTAGCAAGTAATAATCGCCATAATCACTAGCAGCTTTAATTAAATCACATTTTTGGTAGGTTTCATCACCAACTACTAAGGTATCTGGATAATCTTCTTGATTAGTATTATTATGTGGATAAATTGAAATACCATCTAAATTTAATCCATCGTCAATATGAAAATCAGGATATTCCTCGCTGCAAGAAGTAACAATTATATGTTTAGACATAAGCATAGCTCCTGCACTAAACCCTAACATTATACCATCATATTTTTTTAGTCTTCTAATAATCCTAACTTTTCACATAATTCTTTTTGTTTGAATGGATCGCCGCCCATTAGCATTATGAAACATGCATCTCTAACAACCTTTTGAGCTTCATTTTGTGACATATCAGGATCTATTATTATACTATTATCAAATTGAATACCTACATTTTTAAAATGTTGGGTAAATGTTGGTACGTATTTTTCTCTAACCTTTTGCATTTTATCTGCACCACCAGGAATATATATATGCTTTTAGTATTTTTTAATTCATTTAAAAACATATTTCCTAATCCATGACCAAATGCATTATTTATATCAAATCCACTACAATAATATCTTGTCATAATATCAACTCCTAAAATTATTATATTATAAAACATTCCTTACCTATGGGGCAATGGTAAATTTAGACGTTTTTACTGTATCTAAAACAAAAAAATTGCAATAAATTGCAACTTTCTTGAAATTGATATTTTTTCTAAAACCATTGTATTTATTGGCTGAAATGGCTATTTACCACAACATTGTTTGTATTTCTTACCAGAGTCACATGGGCATACGAATTGGGGATTTTTGGAGCTTTTGGCTGATTAAACTTGCACTTTTTGGCACTTTACAGCCCTTTTTAGCCTTCTACAGCACTCGGCTAACCTACCAAAGCTTATCTAAAAACTTATCTAAAAAATAGATTTATCACCACAAAACCTTTTGTACTTATCTATGTATAACTCTATGATCGCTCATATCAACACTTGTTTCTATTGTTATTCCTATTTTTGAATCCGCTTCTCGATCCTTTAATTCTCTTATTTCCTTTTGATATCTCTTTTCAAATTTATCATATAAAGGCTTATTATTTGTATAATTAATATTTGGATCATTTTCATCATAAATAAAATCTGCATCTAAAACAACTAATTCGCCTTCTTCTAAAATCACTGTTCCTCTTTTAGCTCCTAATCCTAAAACTTCGTCAGTTGGATCCAAATTTTCATTCCAATATATTATATTTTTTCTTTTTAATTGTCCAACATTTGCTTCTTTTATATCTGTCCATTTAAGACCCAAATTGCGTAGGTTTTTAAATAATTGATATAACTCTTCTTCACTTGGTTTTGTATCTGTATCTACTCGTTCGGTAACCTCGGCAAAACACTTTTCATTATTAATCGCAAATTCTTGACGAAGTAATGGAGCTATTATATACGGATTATTAGGAAACCTTTTTGTAACTCTATCACCTAATTTAATAACTTTATCACCTATCAATAATATACGTGAAAAGCCACCGCCATTATAAGTAATATCGGAAAACTTTGCATTTTCATTTTTCATAACATCTAATATCATTAATTTAATTATTTCTTTTAATGTTGGTTCTTTTATCCTTACAAGATGATCAGTTTCACAAAATATAGAATTTATTGCTTTTTCTTCATTATTGTCAATATAATCTTTTACTTGAGAAAGTGCTACAGGATTATCTTTAACAAAATTCATTAAAGTATATAAGTTTTGAGCATTCTCAATAAATAAAGTTAGATTGTCATAAATTATTTGCTTATTATTTCCTTTATATTCAATTGATGAATATGGTATATCACATTTATTTTGAACTAATAAATTTAAAAATTTTCTTTGATTATCTTCATTTAATTTATTTAATATATCCAGATAAAACATTCTACTTACATCCATAGTTGATATTGTTTTTAAAATATTATCATCAATAAAGTCATCAAATTTATCTGGTTCATCATTTAAACAAACCCAAATATTATAAAATAATTGATCAATCTCATGTGTATATGGGTATTTTTTTAATCCATCAATGAATTTTTCTTTAAAATTTGACTGTTCTATTAATAAGTTAGTGTTTAATAGAAGAATATCTATGTTTGACATAACAATATATGGAAGAATTTCATCAAAATGATCTACTATTATTTTAGCATTTTTATTCTTAAATAATGAACTATTTAATTTTTTTAAAACAAAATTACTTAAATTATCGAATACATCATCATAATAACTTGCTGATTCATTTTCAATTGATTGTCGTCTTATCTTCTTCGCTTCTTCAAGTAACTTCATTAATTCACTTTCTAACATTTTTTATCACCAACTATCTTAATATCATTATACCATGGTTTTAGTGTTGTGTTCTTAATAGTTATTATATATATCATAATAAAAACTTTTGCAAGTCGGTCAAAAAACTTATCTAAAACTGTATCTAAAATTAGGTTATTGCAATTTTTTACAACTTTTATATACCATAAAAAAAGACAAATGTCTTTACTTAATTAGAGTATTAACATCTATCTTAGTTCCGTCTGATTTTACTAAATATGTAGTTATACCACCCTTACCTTCAGATACAACGTTTGAAATATCTGTTGCATCTAATTTAGTAGGATTAACATTACCTTCAATTAAATCTTTTATAGCAATATAAGAAACTGTTTTATCTGAATTAATCATTACTATACCATATTTTGGATTTGTACTTGAAAGTGCTTGACCATATTCATTGTTATATATTGATTTAACATTTGCTACATTTAGTTTTAACCATTTACTTGTATTATCTACCGATACAGTCAAATCACCAAAACTATATTCTTGATAATTATTTCTTGTTTTTACTAATGCTTGAAACTTTCCTTCTCCATATACATTATCAATATTTGATGTTGAGTCATAAACATTTACATATACTTCACCATTATATACAACTGCATGTCCTTTTATTGGTGATAGTGATAACACTTGATAGGTATCTTTTTGTGTGTTTTCTTCAGCTTTAGTCGTTGTAGTTTTTTCATTAGTTTCTTTTTCTGTGATTTTAGTACTTTCTGTATCATTATTTATTAATTTATCATATACAATAAATCCTCCTAATCCTAATGAAATCATAATGAAAATAACTAGCACAATAATTAATCCTGTATTTTTTGATTTACCTTCCATATCATATACTCCTTTCTATCATAACAATTATACCATATATTGATTTTGTTTGATATCTTTTCTGCAATTATCATTATTTATAATATTTTAAATTATTATATTCCAAGCCACTTTGACAATGGACATATTTTTATATTCTTTTTAAGCAAAAATGCTTATAATTCCTTATAAATAAAAGAAATATTGCATTTTAAGTTCTTACTAAAAAATTGCGAATTTACCACTAAAAAGGGTATCTAGATACCTTTTAGATACTCACCGGAAGGTATCCAAAAAGGTATCCAATTTTCATTTTTTTATTAGAATTTTACAGGTGGTTTATTTTCGGGAATTTGTGAATATGTACTTTCTGAAAGTTTTTCTCGGCTCATTTTTGTGTAATATACATTTCTTGTATTTCTACCATCCTTATTAAACATATTTATAAAGTTTTCTTTTTGCTCTCTACTCATATCATCATTTTCATTATTTAAATCTATTTCAGTCACTTTATCAAATCCTAAAATTTCGTGAACAGCAGTGATATCTTTATTAAAAAATATTGGTGAAACAGCAAATAATGTTTGAATAGTAATATCTTCTAAAAATATACTTTGAAGTTTTGATAGAAAATCTTCTAATTGTTCTTTATAAAAATCATAAAAGGCTTCATCTCCTAATTTATTTTTTAAAGGCCTTAAATCTTTTGGTATAAGATGCATATGTAATGTGTTTCCAGTTCTTCCATAACTAAACATTTGATTAACAGGTGTAAATTTGGTAGATGAATTTTCTTGTTCTGTTTGTTCTTTAATTTTATTTTTTATAAATTGCTCTATATTTTGTTCTGTTACATTTTGTTTTTGAAGTATCACTTTTAAATCTTCTTCACTTATTTTTTCAATGGATTCTAATATGTGATTAATAGTCGATTCATTATTTGAGTTTTTTATATTCATAAGTATTCTTTTTATATTTTCTTTTAACATATCAATTCACCCTATATTTATTATATCATACTTTCTTAAAGTTCGAAAAAAGACCTTTATTGGTCTTTTTCAGGATATCTAAAAGGTATCTAATTCACGTTTCTTCACTTCTAGATTTTCGCAAACCGTTGATATTACTTACTTTCCACAGCATTGTTTATATTTTTTACCACTGCCACATGGATAAAAAATTTGCTCTGTTTGGCTACACTTGGATTCACAAAAGCCCTATTTTTCTTGCTGCTTTTCATTTGGCTTCACGTTATTTCACTTGGCTTTTATGGTAAACTGTATCTAAAATTGGATTATTGCAATATTTTGCAACTTTTACATAATCCTATTTTTTTAATGTTTTAGTATTAATCCAATACCTTAATTCCATTATATTTGGATATCTAGATGGAACTGATTTATCTTGTTCACCTAGACACTTTTCTATTGTCTTTCTTGATCCAATATTATTATCTCTACAAGTTACTAATACTTTTTCTAATCCAAGTTCTTCTGCTTTTTTTAATAATAATTGTAATTGAATAGTAGCATAGCCTTTTCTTCTTTCAGATGGCCTAATGACATAACCAATATTTCCACCAATATTAATTAGTTCTCCTTTTAAACTATGTCTCAATTGTGAAAAACCATATACATGATTATTTTCATCAACAAGTAAATAGTTTGTTCCATTTGACCACGCAGGATTTATTGTTTCAACTGTTTTATCTGATTCACAATCTACTAACCACTCTTCGTATGGCTTATTTAATAATTTTTCTAATCTACCCGCTCCTTCAAACGGATACTCATCGCCACATTCATTCAATTCTTTGCACATTTCTAATACTTCTTTTTTATCTTCTAATGTTGGTTCTTTTAAAAACAAATTCATACTATCAACTCCTATTCATTAATAACTATTTCACATATAGTTTTATATCTATCTTTAAATACTTCTTTTGTCTTGTCACTTAAATCATTATAATCTTTTTCAAAAGCACCTTTCATCCAATCTTTTACCTCATTTAAGTTAACATTATTTCTTACAAAAGCAGAATTGAACAACATTGGAATATTATCAAAGTGTGCTAGTATATCTGCATCTCCAACACATAATTCTTCTATAGTTGTAGCATTTTTACTACTTCTATGATTATAAACGCATTTTAATACTCTTTCTTTTTTAGATTCATCATAATTTAAATTACTTAATAATTCTCTTGCAATTATTTCACCATTAATATGGTGATCTTTTCTATCTCCTACTTTATTTATTAATGCTATATCATGTAGTAATGCACCAAGTGAAACTATTTCTACATCAGCATTATATGTTTGAGCTAATTTTATGCTTTCTTGATAAACATATTTTATATGCTCGTTCCAAAAGTCATAGTGATCTTCACTATTATTTTTATACTCTTCTATCTTTTCTAACACATACTTTTTTACTTCTTCAATTATATTCATTATTATCAACTCCCTAGATTAATTATAACATAAAATTACCCTTATCTATGTGGCAATGGTATATTTAAACAATTTTACTGTATCTAAAACAAAAAAATTGCAATAAATTGCAACTTTCTTGATTTTGATAAATCTTCTAAAACCCTTATATTTATTGACTTAAATGACTATTTGCCACAACATTGTTTGTATTTCTTACCACTGCCACATGGCTTGTATTTTGCGGTTTTTGATAGCTTCTGAGAGCATTTTGTAGCTCATTTTGGCTATTGAATGCACTTGAGAGCTTCCGACAGCACCCGGGAATTTACTCTCAAGGTATCTAAAATTTAAAAACTAGCTTTTTCAAATGTTTTTTGTATTGCTATAATTTTACTTTTTTTAGTGATTTAGTATTCTTTAATAATTCTTCAAATTTACCATTTTTAGAAATAATATTATATCCATGACTTTGTCTAAATTTTTTTCTTTCTTCTCTTGGCATTACTAAAACTTCATCAGCAATATCCATATGTAATACACCATCAAGATGATCCATCTCATGTGATAAAACTGTTGCTTCAAATCCTTCAAAAATTTCAGTATGAAGATTACCATTTAAATCTAAATAATCAACACCAATTTTATATGGTCTTTTTACATGACCCATATTATCCAAGCAACTTGCACATGCTTCCCAATAATCAGTTAGTCCTTCTTTTGATATAATGACTGGATTTATTAACACTCTCGCTTCATTATAATTTTTTTCTTCTTCTGTTTCACTATTAGTCTGCATTTTATTAATAATTTCAAGATTTGTATTTTTTAAATAAACTAATCTTTTTGGAATCCCTAATTGTACCGCTGCCATTGCCATAACATCATTTTCTTTACAAAATTGCTCCAATACAGAAATATCTTTTATCAATTCATTATCTTTTAAATCTACTGTAGTAGAAATTTGTCTTAAAAATGCTTCATTATCTGCTATTGTTATAGCTTTAAGTTTATTCATTGCTCCACCTCATTTAAATTATATCACATTTTCGAATAATTTGATTATTTTACACTAATCAATTATGTTTTTAAAATTATTTATCAATGTCATTTTTGCACTGGACACATTTTCATCTTTTTTTGAAGCCAAAATCTTTTCAAATCCTTATAAATAAAGGAAATATTGTGATTTTTAGTCGTACAAAATTTTTGTATTTTTATCCCTTTTTTTGGTATCTAGATACCTTTTAGATACTCAGCGGAAGGTATCTAAAAAGGTATCTAAAATATTTTTAAATTTTTAGGCATCAAAAAAAGCCCTTGTTTTATGGGCTTTTAACTATCTACCACAACAATTTTTGTACTTTTTCCCGCTTCTACATAGCTTTTTATAGTAGGTATTTTGGTAGCTTTCCAGAGCATTTTGTGGCTCTTTTTGGCTATTGAATGCACTTGGGAGCTTCCGACAGCACTTGGGAAACCTAGCAGAAGGTATCTAAAATACCATTTTAATGATTTTTCGCATTTTTTTAGCAAAGCTTTATTTTTTTAAATATGATGCTTTATTAACAATTAAACTTTTTTGATTATCACAAATTTTTTTTATTTTTCCACTCATAATTAAATAGGTTTCACCATAAATCGTTGCTACATTATCTTCATCTATAAGAATATGACTTCCATTACATTGGCCATATATAGGTCTATTATATGATTCCTTTATAATAGCATCTCTTTGATATTTTTCTTTGTCATCAAAATTAGTGTCATCTAACTTAAAATGAGGTTCTATATTAATAGTTGTTAATCCTAATCCTTCATAAAAAATAGGTTCGGATTCTTCTTTTTCTTCTGGGCTGTTAAAAACATCTACAGCCATATTTAATGCACCAGCACTTTGTCCCATAACAATTCCAGAATAACTACTTAATATTTGTTTTAAATTCATTTTTGAGAATAATTTGTGCTGATTATATGTATCCCCACCACATAAGAATACTAAATCTGCTCCTTCAATGTATTCTGAAGCTTTATCATAATTTGTTCCTTCTATTATTAAATATTGATTGAATTTAATATCAACCATTTTCATACTATCAAAAAATATTCTTGCATAAGGCAATACACTTTCAGGTGTAGAATTAATATCAGAAGAAACAAATACAACTTTATTTGTACCTTTCAAATTTTCTTTCAATTGATCAACAATGCCATTTTCATTACTCATCGGATGAGTAATTTTTTCACCGTTTACTTTTTCATAATTGCCAAAATCACTTACTAATATCTTTATCATGTTATCAACTCCTATTTTTTACATTTGCTATAATATTCAACTCCTGAATATGTTCCATCCTGATTCAATCTTCTATTTGCTATATAACCGTCCTTTTTAAATCCTGCTTTTTTCATTACTCTAGATGATTGTTTATTCAATTCATTACATGAACATTCAACTAAATAATATCCACTTTCTTCTAACAAGTGATTAGATACTGCCTCTAATGCTTCAGCTGCATATCCATTCCCCCAATAGTTATATCTAATTGTATATCCAACGTTACAATAATTATGTTTCTTAACCACTGTATTAACATCAATATTTCCTACGATAGCTCCATCTTCTTTTCTTTCGATAACCCATCTTTCATATTTAGAATCATCGGCTTCTTCTATCCATTCTTTAATACATTCTAATTCTTGTTCTTTAGTTAATTCAGGATATTTTATATATGTAGATAATCTTTTATCTGTAATGATATCATATATTGCGTCTATATCAGTTTCTTTATATCTTCTTAATATTAATCTTTCAGTCTCTATTTTCGGACTAAGCATAAAAATCAACTCCTATATCAATTATATCATAGTTTTTAAATTAATAATGTTCCATGTCACTTTGACAATGGACATATTTTTATATTGTATCAAAGCAAAATCGCCTACAATCCCTTATAAATAAAAGGAATGGTACATTTTAAGTTCTAACTAAAAAATTGCGAATATTGTACTAAAAAGGCTATCTAGATACCATTTAGATACTTATCAGAAGGTATTCAAAAAGGTATCTAAAGTATATTCTGAAGTATTCGGAACATGAAAAAAGCCCATAATTACTGGGCTTTTACTACTTTCCGTGACATTGTTTGTACTTTTTTCCGCTACCACATGAACTGAACATTCCTATATTTATGTTATTTATAGTACTATTTGTATTTATTGTATTCCGGTATCAGGTATCATCTGTATTTATTGTATTTATAGTATTATCTGTACTTATAGTATTTATCTACTGTGGACTATATGTGGACATTGACCACATTCGTTCACTGAAATAAGTATAGCATAATTTTCTATTTTATAAAATGTGCGAATTTAATAATTTGTATTAATCATAATATCTTAATCTTCCGAGCATTTTACTTTTTTAAATCTTTGCAAGTATCTAATACTATATCTCTTAATGTTTCTTGATTATCTACATCATCTGCAAGATACATTGGTTTAGTACTTTCATAAGGAATAGAT
>JAFXOW010000067.1 GCA_017528315.1 Bacilli bacterium | reverse complement strand
ACTAATAAATTTTATTTATTCTATAATAAATGGAAAATGAAGATATTTATGTATATTTTGACTATAAAGGTGAGTCTACTTTGATAGCATCTAATAAATCAGAAAAGATAAAAGATATTATTCCATTATTTTGCATTCAAAATGAAATACCAATAGAAGATGTAGACTTTTTATATAAAAGTAATCCAATTGATGTTGAGAAAAATTTTTCTGAATTAAATATTGATAATAATGACATAATAACAATAAATGTTTGCAAAAAGGAGAAAGGAAGTCGGATAAACATAAACCATTATGATGAAATTAATCAAGATAAATGCTATGATAAAAATAATGATGAAATTACTATTATATATAAATTAACATATGCTCATGAGGTAAAAATTTTTGGTAAAAATTTCGTTTATAATAACAAAGGGAAATGTGTAATAATAAGAGAGGAAAACGGAAAAGAAGTTGAATATGAATTACAAGAATATTTTAAAATAAAAGATGAAAAAGATATATTGACAATAAAATTAAGAGGATTAAATAATATTACAGATTGGAGTAATATGTTTGAATCTTGTACATCTTTAATCTCTATAGAAGAATGCCAATGTTTATGCGAAGCAAAGGTTGAAAACATGAATTGTATGTTTTATCATTGTACATCTTTAATTTCTATAGATAGTTTATCATATATTAATACTTCCAATGTTGAAGATATGAGTTACATGTTCTATAAATGCACTAAATTAAAAGATTTAAATAGTTGTATAAATTGGAATACTTCTAATGTTGAAGATATGAGTTTTATGTTTTGTGAATGTACTTCATTAGCATCATTAAGAGGATTATCATATTGGAACACTTCTAATGTGGAAAAAATGCAAGGAATGTTTTTAGGTTGCACATCAATATTAACTTTAGATAGTCTTTCATTATGGAATACTACAAATGCTAAAAAGATGTATGGAATGTTTAGTAAATGTACAAATTTAAAATCTATATTTGGAATTAGAAATTGGAGCCTTCCTCGTGTTAAAGATATGAGTTATATGTTCAGTGAGTGTTCTTCATTAAAGATAATAGAAAAAGGATTTAATTGGAATATTACTAATAGATATAGTAATATGAGTTATATGTTTTATAAATGCGAAAGTTTAGAGGAAATAAATGGAAAGTTAACATTAAGTTCAAATCTAAGCTATATTTTTGCTCAATGTTCCTCATTAAAATCTTTGAAAGGAATCAACATCAGTGAAGTTACTTATATGAATCATATGTTTTCTGAATGTTCAGCTTTAACATCTTTAGAAGGATTTGAAAATTGGGATATTAGTAGAGCTAGAAAAATGAGTTATATGTTTTCAAAATGCAAATCATTAAGTTCTTTGAAAAATTTAAAAAATTGGAATACTGGAGAAGTTAATGATATGAATAATATGTTTTCTGAATGTTCAGCATTAACATCTTTAGAAGGATTAGAAAATTGGGATATTAGTCAAGTTACAAATATGAATAATATGTTTTATTATTGCTCATCATTAAAATCTATAAAAGAATTACGAAACTGGAATGTTACTAACGTTAATAATATGAGTTATATGTTTCATTGTTGTAAATCATTAATATCATTAGAAGGATTAAATGATTGGGATACAGGTAATGTTGAAAATATGAGTTATATGTTTTCTGGATGTATTTTATTAAAATCTCTGGAAAAAATATTTTATAAAAATACTAGCAACCTCAAAGACATTAATCATATTTTTGATGAATGTAATTCATTATTATCTATAGAAGGTTTATCCAAATGGAATACTTCTAAACTTAAGGATATGGGTTTTTCATTTTGTAACTGTGTTTTAATATCATCTTTGAATTCTTTAAAGAATTGGACACTTCTAATGTTATAAACATGGCTTCTTCATTTGCATCATGTAAATCTTTACAAACTTTAGATGATATTTCTAATTGGAATACTTCTAAAGTATTTAATATGGATTATACTTTTGCAAATTGCACTTCATTATTATCTTTAGATGGACTTTCAAAATGGTACACTTATTGTGTCAATTTTTTGAATAGAACTTTTGCTAATTGTAAATTGATAACATCAGTAGATGGACTTTCAAAATGGAATACTGGTAGTTTAGTTTATATGAACTCAACTTTTTCTGGATGTGTATCTTTAACTAATATAGAAGGTCTTTCAAATTGGATAACTAGAATAATTAAGCAAATGATAGGTACATTTCATGAATGTATATCTCTTATTTCTTTTGCTCCAGTTCAAAAATGGGAGTTACCAAAGATTGAAAAAATTAATCTTTTAATTTGATGGAAACTTTTAGATAATATATAATTTAGTTTTAATTAAGAAATATTATTTTTTTTTATTAATAAAATCTAAATACTATATAAAAAAATAATTTTAAAAATAATTATTATTTTATTTTTTTTATTAATTTTTTTATTTATATTTTCTCTTTATT
>JAFXOW010000066.1 GCA_017528315.1 Bacilli bacterium | reverse complement strand
GTGTTTTAGCATTAGTTGTATCTGTAGCTGCCTGTGTACTACTTATTGGAAAAGCATTTGATAAATTAATAGCATTTCCTTCTTGAGAATTAAAACTTATCCTTCCGGCTGATATCGTATTTGCACTTCCGGTTCTTGTGTAACTAAAGAATGCATACGTTACAGATGCTGTTACTATAACTAATAATACCATAGCTACTATTGTTATTATCGTTCTTTTCTTTTTATTTTCATTTGACATTTTACTCCTCCTTTTATTGTCAATTTAATTATACATATGTATATATTTCTATTCAAGTACCTATTTAATACTTTGACAAATATTTACATTATTTATAAAAAAAATATCTACTAAAAATAAAAATAGGAAATATATTCCTATTCCATACTTTCTAACATTTTAATTATACTTATACCATATCCTTTTGTATTATCACTTATAACTGTATGCGTAACTGCTCCAATTATTTTGTTATTTTGAATAATTGGAGAACCACTCATTCCTTTAACAATACCTCCAGTTTTTAATAACAAATTCTCGTCAGTTATTTTAAATAAAATATTTTTAGTAGGACTCGATTCATCAATATTAATTATTTCAATATTAAAATCTTTCACTCTATTATCATCAAGAGTTGTTTTAATAGTAGCTTGACCAAGTTCAATTTCGGATATACTCGCAACACTTAAAACTTCATTTTTATCATATTTTTTAGTATAAATACCATATATACCAGTATCTAAATTTTTTTCTATAGTACCAAAATTAGTATCAAAATAAAATTTAGCATTTTTTTCTCCTGTTTTACCATCTATACTTTTATCAATATTTGTAACATCTGCTTTAAATATTTTACCATCTCTTATTTCAAATTTAATATTAGTTTTACTATCAGTAATTGAATGTCCTAAAGCACCATATTTATTTGTTAAAGGGTCAATAAAAGTCAAAGTCCCAATCCCAGTAACACTATCTTTTACATATAAACCTGTTTTATAAATACCATTTTTATCTTTTTTAAGATTCAAATTAGTATACCCAATATTTCCAAGTCTTTTATATCCTATTTTTAAGGATATATTATCACTTTCTGGTTTAATTAAATTGACCATTTCAGAAACAGATGTTACTTTTTCTTCATTAATAGATACAATTATATCTCCTATTTGTAAATCTGTTTTGGAATCTACATCATAAAATCCTACTATTAGTATACCTTCATTTTTAATATTAATTCCTAAATTTTCTCCACCAGGAACTAAATATTTAGAATAAGCTAAGGTATTTATGGGAAGTATAATTAATGTAAAAAAAAGTATTAGTAGTCGTTTTTTAAATTTCATAAAATCACTCCTACAATACTATTATTGCTACTTTTTACTTTTTTAAAAGTTCCAATATTTGAGTAACTAATTTTTCTTCACTAAATCCAAAGAAATCCAATAATTCTTCTTTAGATCCACTTTTACCAAAATCATTTATTCCAATAACTTCATTTGTTATATCATAAAAATATACAGGATTTGCTAAAGTTATAGCTATTGTTCTTTGATTATTTAATAAGTCTTTTATATTAGAAACATTTTTTTTGCAAGGTATACTTAATACTTTATTATCAATTCCCATTTCTTTTAAATTTTTAGATACTTTTAAAACAATACCTAATTCTTCTCCATTAGCAATTAAATTAATAAAATCATCTGTATCATTTCTAATTACTTCATAAATTCCATTTGCTACTTCACTGGATTTAGTATATGCAGAAATATTTTTTGAATCTCTTGGAAGCACTAAACAAGCAGGATTATTATTTTTAAATATATCTATATATGATCCAATAAGCTCATTTAAATCAAATGGTCTATACACTTTTAAATTAGGAATTAATTCTAAACTTGGTAATTGTTCAATAGGATGATGAAGTGGTCCATCTGGTCCTACTGTTATACTATCATGAGTAAAAATATATAAAACTGGTAACTTCATAATAGCACTTTCTCGAATTGATGCTCTCATATAATCAGAAAAAGCTAAAAATGTACTAACAAATGGTCTAAGTCCGGATAAAGCCATACCATTGGTAATGGCACCAGCTGCATGTTCTCTTATTCCAAAATATATATTTCGTCCTTTATAGTTATTTTCTTTAAAATCACCTAAATTTTCTAAATAAGTCTTACATGATGATGATAAATCACAACTTCCTCCTATAAGTAATTCAAAGTCATTGGCTATTTTATTTAATAAATCTTTTGAGTTTTCTCTTAAAGATTTTTCTTCTGAAAAAATATCTATCTCATTTAAATTATAAGATACTTCATGATTAATTAATTTATCAACTAAACTTTTATCTTCTAATTCTTGATATTTATTATTAAATTCTTTTAAATGTTTATTACTTCTTTCTTCAACTTCTTTTTTAAATTCACTAATGACTTCATTATTAACAGTAAATGATGCTTCATGAATTTCAAGTTTTTCTTTAATATTCAATAAATCTTCAGAATCTGGAACCATTCCATGAGCTTTATTTGTGCCTTCATATTTAGAATATAATCCCATAATAGTTTTAACGAGTATTACAGTTGGCTTATCACTTTTGTGAGCTAATTCTAAACTTTCATTTATATTTTTAACAGAATCGTCACACTCTATAACATTAAAATTAATGGCTTCAAAACGCATTTTTAAATTTTCACAAGATGAATCATTTAAATTACTATCCAAAGTAACATTATTACAATCAACTAAAACTATTAAATTATTTAATTTTAGTGTTCCAGCAATGGCTAAACTTTCATAAGTTATTCCTTCTTCAAGTTCTCCATCTCCACATAGAACATAAGTATAATTATTTATTAAATTATTGGTTTTTTCTTTTAAATATTTACTAGCTATTGCACATCCAACAGAAGTTCCCACTCCTTGACCTAATGCACCACTTGTGAATTCTACTAAAGGTGTAATTCCAAGTTCAGGATGTCCTGGGGTTTTAGAATCTATTTTTCTTAATTTTTTTAAATCATCTAATTCCAGTAATTCTAAAAAATAATCTATTCCATATAACAAAGGTACTGAATGACCTGCTGATAAAATAAATCTATCTCTATTAATATAATTAAGATTATTAAAGTCTAAATTCATATGATATTTATATAATGTATATATAATAGGGGCAGCTGATAAAATAATTCCTCCGTGTCCACTTCCAGCATTTACTATCATATCAAGAGCCAATCCTCTTAAATTATTAACCCCTTTTAAATCTAATTCATAATTTTTATTATCTTCTTTACTTCCTATGCTAAACATAAATCCTCCTACCTATTAACATTATACATTATAAAAGAAAAAATAGAAAGAATTTTTCTTTCTATTCATCCATCATATCTTTAAAGTCTTCACACATGTCTTCTTCTAAAGACATAAGTTTTCTTTTGGTTCTAGGACTTAAAACATAATTATATACTACATATCCAGCTCCAATCATTGAAGCTGTAACAAGTCCCATTATCATTGATTTTTTCATTTTATCACCCTAACTTTAAATTTAAATATGACTAGTACTACTCGTACCAATTATAGTATAAGTAATTATTTTTATTTTATACTATTTTTTTATATTAAATTATTTTTTTATTATTTATACTTATATTATTGAATTATAATTCATACTGTATCATTTTTTTATTTATTCAGTTATTTTTTCTATTTTCATAAAATCAGTACTTTTAGTATCAACTGGTAGTCCTCCGGTTATAATGACTATATCACCAACTTTATAATCCATAATTTCTTTATATTTATTAATACATTCAGATACTATTTGTTCAGTATCATTAAACTTCTTTGCTAAAACTGGTATTACTCCATAATTAAGAGTTAAGGTTTGTAAAGTCTTTTTATTAGGACTTAATCCTAAAATAGGACTTAATGGTCTAAAATAACTAATTTTTTTAGCAGTATACCCACTTATAGTATTAGCTAAAATACAATTAGCATTTAAAAGTAATCCTGAATCAACTACGGAATAAGAAATAGCCATAGTTACATCAAGTTTACCTTGTTTAAAAGTATTTTCTAAATTCTCTTTATAATCAAAATGACTTTCAGCTTCAACTAAAATTTTATTCATAATTGAAATTGAAGATATAGCATTTTCTCCTATTGTTGTTTCATCTGTTAAAATTAAACCATCTACTTTATCTAGAACAGCATTATAAATATCGGATACTTCACCACGTGAAGGTGTTTTTTCTTTAACCATACTTTTCAAAAAATTAGTTGACACAAGTCCAATCTTACCACTATGGGAAGCACTTTTTAAAATTTCTTTTTGATAATATGGAAGTTTTTCCATAGGAACATTTACTCCTAAATCACCTCTTGCAACAATTACTCCTTCACTGACCTTTAATATTTCTTCCAAATTTTCAAAAGCATCATTAGTTTCAATTTTAGATAATACTTCTATATGATCATTATTGTTTTCAATTAATAAATCCACAACTTCTAAGATATCTTGTTCATCTCTTACATAAGAAAGAGCTAAAAAATCAATATCTTTTTTAATAGCATATAAAATATTTTTTTTATCGTTATCACTTATAAATGGTAATTTTAAATAAGAATTTTCAATATGAATTGTATTATTACTTTTAATTATTCCTGTATCAATTATTTCACATAGAAAATTATCAGAATTAATTTCTTTAACTTTTAATTTAACATCTCCTGATGCAATACTAATAATATCATCTATTTTTACAAGTTCTGTTAAGTTATTATAATTAGTTGAAATCTGTGTATTATTACATACAACATGATAATCATAAATTCTGATACTTTCACCTATTTCTAAACAAATATCATTTTTTAATTTATCAATTCTAATACTCGGTCCATCTAAATCTAACATTATGCCAATTATTCTACCAGCTTTCTTGGCTACTGATCTTATATTATCTATTAAACTATCACACACATCAAGAGAAATATAACTTAAATTAATTCTAAATACATCTACTCCCTCTTCAATCATATTAAATAAAATTTCTTTAGTTGCTAATTCATTAATGGTTGCAATTATTTTCGTTTTTTTCATTTTATACCTCCAAATTTTCTATTTTTGAAACAATTATTTGAAATTCACCATTTCTTTTTTCCACTTTACCATATATTTTTAACAAATAATTTTTTCTAATATTAAAATATTTTTCATAAGTATCCGGAAATACTGTAAACTCCATTACTCTTTCTTCATCACTTCCCTTAAAAAATAACATTTTATCTCCTTTTTTAGTAGTGATTTCATGGACATTTTCAACTAGTACTACTGATATAATATATTTATTAAAATAATTTTCAATATCTTTTAAATTAATTATACTTTTATCTTTTGCTTTATAATTTACACTAGGATGATTTGATATAAAGAAACCATATAATTCTTTTTCCATTTCAATTAATTCCATATTTGAATATTCCGGATACTCTATTATTTCAGGTCGCATATCAACTTGATCTTTAAACTTTTTACATAAAGTAGCATAGTTTAAAAGACTATCTAAATTTTCTATTAAAGTTTTTCTATTATAAAAGTCATCAAAGCAACCAGCTTTTATTAATACTTCAAAATTATTTTTAGTTAAGGTATTTAAATTAACAAACACATCATAAATTGTATCAAATTCTCTTTTCTCATTTATTATTTTATTACTAACAACATTGCTAATACCTTTTATTAAGTTAAAAGGAGCAATTATTTTATTTTCTTTTATAATGTAAATATTAGTACTATATTTTATATTAGGTTTTAAAATATTAAGCCCATATTTTTTCATTTCATATAAATATTCTATTGTTTTATTAGTATCAGAAATAACACTATTAAGTAAACTTACATAAAAATATTTTTGATAATGAACTTTTAAATATGCCATTTTATAAGAAATAGTTGTATAGGCAATACTATGACTTTTGTTAAATCCATATGAAGCAAATTTTTCAATAATACTATATATTTTAGTAACAAGTTCCTCTTGATAACCATTGTTAATTCCACCTTGAATAAATTTTTCTTTCATACTATCTAGTATTTCTTTTTTCTTCTTAGACATAGCTCGTCTTAATATATCTGCTTCTCCTAAACTAAAACCAGCTATAATATTAGCAATTTGCATGATCTGTTCTTGATAAATAATTATTCCATAGGTACTTTCTAAAACTTTTTTTAAGGAATCTGTAAAATAATCAATCTCTTCTTCACCATTTCGTCTTTTAATATAGGATGGAATACTACTAGCAGGACCTGGTCTAAATAAAGCAATCGCATCACCCAACTCTCTAAAATTATTAGGTTTTAATTCTTTTAAAAAGCTTTTCATTCCTGTTGACTCAAATTGAAATATTCCGTTGGTATCTCCATTTTGAAATAATTTATAAGTATCTATATCATCAAGGGGAATACTTCGAAAGTCAATTTTTATTTGCTCATTTTGAAATGCACTTTCAATTATTTCCATAATAGTTGTTAAGTTTTTAATACCTAAAAAGTCCATTTTAAGTAAACCTAATTCTTCTAAGTACATAGCTTCATATCCTGATACATAAGAATTAGTATCAACATCATTAACTAAAGGTACAATTTCATTAAGAGGAATACTAGAAATTATAATTCCTGCTGCATGCGTTCCTGTAAATCTTTTAATTCCTTCGAGTTTTATAGCAATGCTTATAAGTTTTTTAAGTTTTATATCTGATTCAACAAATCTTCTAAGACTTTGATCAGTTTCAAATAATTCTTTTAAACTTTCTTTACGACTTCCAATCATCTTCGTAATTTTATCAACATCACTTAAAGAGACATTCATAACTCGTCCAATATCTCTTATACAAAGTTTAGAACCCATAGTTACAAAAGTTACAATATTAGAAACATTATATTTACCATATTTTTTAATAACATATTTTATAATATCATCACGGTATATATCGGGAAAATCCGTATCGATATCAGGCATGGTAACTCGTTCTGGATTTAGGAATCTTTCAAATAGCAAATCATACTTTATTGGATCAATATCCGTTATTCCTAAAGTATAACTAACCAAAGATCCCGCTGCACTTCCACGACCTGGTCCGACTAAATAATTTTTACTTTTAGCATATTTTATAAAATCATAAACTACTAAAAAATAATTAGCAAATCCCATTTTATTTATTATATCAAGTTCATATTTAAGTCTTTGTTTATAAAGATTTGGAATATTACCATCTAATCTTTTTTCAAGTCCTTTTAATGATAAATTAGTAAGAAAACTACTAGCATCTATTTTTTTATCATATATTCCTAAATTTAATGAATATTTAGGTAATTTTAAATTACAAAGTTCAACTAATTTAAAAGTATTATCAAGTGGTAGTCCACAAGTATTTATTTTTTTATAATATTTATCTTTTTTTAATTCATATTCATCATTTATAGTTTTATTATCTCTCAATAATTCTAAATATTTAAGTGTCTCAGCATCTTCCTTATTCTTATAAAGAAGTTCAGGTAAAAAGATAACATTTTGATTATTAGAATTTTCTATATTTAAAGGATAAAATATAGTTTCATATTCTGTTTCAATTTCTCCAAATGGTATACAAATCAAATTATCTTTATAGTTATTAAAATCTTCTTTGCTTAACTCTTTTTCGCTTTGAATATTAATTAATTTTAATAAATTTTGATAACCTTGATAATTTTTAGCATATAAAAGTCTTGTTTTAAAATCTACTCCTACAATAGGTTTAATATTATTTACTTCACATTTTTTAATAAATTCTAATGAGCCATACATGTTATCATCACAGATACCTATAGCTTTTAAATTATTGTCTTTAGCTATCTTAATTAAATCATCTACTTCAAGTAAACTTGATAAAAAGGTATAAGTTGTTTTATTAAAAAGTGGTATATACATATTTAACCTCCTATTTAATATTTTTAAACATTTCTAATATTATTATAACAAAAGATATTTTTTTTTAAAAGAAAAAAGAATCATTTTGTCTTTGATTCTTCTATATTTTGAAGTTTTTTATTTTTATATTTATTTATATAAGTTGAAATGGCTGTTTCAACTTCTCTTAAAGAGCCTTTTCCAAGATTTGAAATAGCTACCTTTTCTTTAGCTGTATCAATTAATACTCGGCCAAATAGTATTCCTGAATGAACTTTTAAATCGTTGAAGAGTTCTGGGGTAATCGTTGTTAAAAAATATCCCCATAGTACTCTTTTAGTACCTATTATAATTCTTTGACTAGTTAAGGCTACAACACAACTTGAAAATATTTCTCTATTTGATCCGCCTTTTTGTCCACAGAAAACATATAATAATTTTTCATCTGAATTAATATGTTCTTCTACTATATTACTGTGAGCTCTAATTCTAAAAGCAATCGTTCCAAAATATTTATTTTTAAAACGTCTTGCTAATTTATATACTTTTTTACTCATTTATAAAACCATTTCTTACAAATAAATCTTTTAATGTTGCTTCATCAACATAACTGAATTCTCCATCAATTATTTCACCATTTCCAACTATGATTGTATTAGGAGTTCCCCAACCTTCAGCATATTTTTCTGATGATTTCATGAATTTTTCTCCTTCTTCAGTATAGGTATTAGCATCACTATCCCAGAATTGATCAGTATTTAAATAGTTAATTGTTAAATTATATTCTCCACCTATTTTTTTAACAATAGGAGATTCTTTTTGACACCAAGAACATCCTGGACGAGCAATATAAATAATTGATTTTTCCTCAGAATTCATTTTTTCAAGATATTGATCAATATTAATATCTACAAATTCAAATGATGTTGTTGGTCTACTTTCAGACTTTTTTGAAACAGCAAAAGCAAGTCCTAATACAGCTACAACAACCAAAATTATTCCTATTCTTTGTAATGCCTTTTTCTTGTTAAATTTGATTGTAAATTCAACATTTTCATTATTTTTCTTTGATTTACTTTCAATTTTTCTAGCAATTTGATCATCTTTTTTCATAATATTTCCTTCTTTCTGTAATAATTATAACACTAAATGGTATTTTTGACAAATTTTTTGACAAAATATAACACTTTATATACTTTGAAATAAAGAAAAAAGATGAAATTATCATCTAAAATTCGGTAGGACGATTTGGTATTAATAAGGTATCTCCTATATTTATTAAAGTAGTATTCTTATTATTTAAATTCATTATCTCTGAAACAGTTACTCCATATCTATTAGCAATTTGATAAAGTGTATCTCCTCTTCTTACTACATAAATTGCATTTTCTGTTTTTATACTAGGATATGGTATTTGAAGTGTTTGACCAATACTTAAAATATCATTTGTTAAGTTATTGTAATCTTTGATAGCATCTGGTGTTGTATTATATTCTTTAGCTATTTTATATAAAGTATCTCCAGAACCTACCTGATAAACAATATAGTCAGTTTCTTCAATTGTATTTCCTTCTGGGATATATAACTCTTGTCCTATACTTAAAATATTACTTGTTAAATTGTTTAATTGCTTTATATCATCAATACTTACTCCATAATTATTGGCAATTTTATATAATGTATCTCCTGATTTAACAGTATAAACTAAATCACTTACTTTAATACTTGGTATTCTTAAAACTTGACCAATTCTTAATATACTTGTTGGTAACTCATTATAAGATATTAATTCATCTACTGAAACATTATATTTTTTAGCAATCGAATATAAAGTATCTCCTTTTTTTACAGTATATAATCCATCTGTTTCAGTTATATTTTTACCAGGTGGTACGTAATTTATACCTATATAATTAGAAACTGCTTCTACTACACCTTCAACATAATCAAGTAAATTATTTTGTAGTTTTCTTTGATCATTAAAATTATCGATAAACCCATATTCAATTAATAAAGCTGTTGTATTTGGAGTTTCTCGCATAATGTAATAATAATCTTTACTAGGATTTTCAGGTAGTACTCTTTGATAGTATTTTCTTTTTATTTGTCCTCGCTTTCCTATTTCATCAAGTATCATTGAAGGAAGAGTTGCTGATGTACGTAATGGATACACAACTTCTGCACCTTCCCCATTTCCAGCATTTATATGATTAGAAAGTACTATTACATTAGAATCTGTTCCTAAACTTTTCATTTTATTAATTCTTTCTGTTCTACTTAAAGTAGTATCATCACTTCTTGTAATTGTAACCGGAACTCCTAATTCTTTAAATCTATTATACATATAATTAGCTGCTTTTAAGTTAAAATCTTTTTCACGGAAATTTCCAGATACTGCACCAGGATCTGATCCTCCATGTCCAGCATCAACAACTATTCTATATCCATTATTCATATAATTAATTCACCCAATATATTGTATGAATATATTTATTAGTGGTTACAAAAAAATTTATTACACATATCAATTTGTAATAAATTTTACTATTATTTTAAATTTTCAATTATATATATTATACCCCAATTTCTCCAATTCAATTATTGCAATCTCAGATAATTCCTTTTTCTTTAAACTATTAATTTGATAAAAATCAGCTCCTAATGAATCATCATTTTCTGAAGTAATATCAACTTTACTTTTAATTTTACCATCGTATTTCAAAACATTATAAAATATTCCAATATGATGAACATTTATTATTAAATCTTCATATTGCCAATTAAAAAAAACCGAATTTGCATCAAACAATTTATACTCTTTAACAATTATTCCAACTTCCTCTTGTAATTCTCTTTTTAAGGTTTCTTGGGGACTTTCACCAAATTCAATTGTTCCACCTGGTAAATCCAATTTACCATCATATGGACCACCATTTTTTTTAATTAAAAGAATTTTGTCATCATTAATTATTAAACCATAACTTCCTAATTGTTTATATTTCTTATCTTTTAGCATATTTTCTCCTTATATATAATATAATAACATTTTTTTCAAAATAAATCACGAAATACTATTAGCATTTTTAAATTTTCTTTGTTAATGATTTAATTCTTGTATCTAAATTATTATACATCCAATCAAATTTACCATAACTTTTTAACTTACAATCAACAATCATTTTTAAAATTACATACATTCTATATATTTCTATACGAATTTGTTCGTCTGTATTAAGATTTAATTTCCCATATCCTCTTAAAAAATATTCACTAGTTTTACCATCAATAGTATGAAAATAAAAATTCATTAATTCATCACAATAATATAAATCTGAAAAGTCTACTATTCCCAATATTCTATTATTGTTAATTATTATATTTCCATCCCATATATCAGTATGTGTAAGAGTTAAATTAGAAATATTATTCAATGAATTTTTATAAATTTTAAGAATATCTCTTATATCTTTATAACTATTTTTCCCTAAATCCAAACTAACCGATGATGCATCATTTAATAATAATTCAAACAAAAAATTAACAAATTCATAATTATTCTCAAAAGTTTTATTCGGATAAGCTGGTAAGAAAAAACAATCCTTTTTAATAGCTGATATTTTAGAACTTAATTTACCTATTTCATATTCAATATTTTTAACTACTTTATTATCTATACTATTCTTATTTTCAAGATAATTAACTCCCGGAATATAACTCATAAATAAATAAGGAGACTCGCACAAATTATGGCTTTCATCATAATACAATGATTCAGGAGACGGAAAATTAATTGTTTTCATTAATTTAAGCATTTCATTTTCCCACCATAAAACATTTCGATCAACTGAAATCATTTTAGATTCATCTTTTGGAGCTATCTTTAATACAACCTTTTCACCACTATTATCAAGCAAATAAACTGAATTTTTCATTCCACCACTTAATTTAGTAATTATTAAATTACTATTATCACTAAAAGCATTTTTATATAATTCCATAATTTGATCATCAGATTTATAGTTTTTAAAATTTGAAATTTTATCTTTTTCCATCCATATCACCATTATTCTAACTTTTTATATATTTTTTACATACTTCTTTAGTATAATTATTCTCTTCTTCATTTACAGTTAAGTGAAAAATATTATCATATGCATAATCTATAATTTTCGGTTTAAAGTATCTTCTTATTAGTTCTTTTAATTCTGATATTTCCTTTAAAATGAATCCTTTGGATTTATTGTAATAAATGTAATTTGATACTTTAATAACCATATTTAAAATAGCAATCGTATTACTATCATATCTATTTATTAAAATTCCAGCTTTAAGAACAGGTATACCATAAAACTCTGGTTCATATTTATATATATCATTAATAAATTCTCTATATTTATCTTCTAAATCAACAAAAGTAACATTCTCTATACTAGCATACTTTCTTATCATTTCAATTGCTTCATTCATCATTTCATTGTTTAATGAATTCCATAGTATTCCAACACAAGGAACATTTATTTCAGGCAACATACCCTTATCTAAAATATTATTGTCTAATAATTCATTTATTATTGACAATACTTCTTCTAATTTTCTAAATTTTGAAACATTATTGGCTTTAAGTAATAATTCAAGTAATTCACTAACAACAATATGTATTTCTTTCTTATATTCATCTTTTTCTAATACATTATTCTTATAGTCACGCATAAAATATCTTAATATATGAACTAAACTATTATATAATATTTTTTCTGCCGCATCAGTATATTCTGTTCCATTAGATAAAACTTCCTTATATGCATCCCATCCCCAATTTCTTAATGAGAATAATCTTGGTGATATTTTATCTGCGGTAATAGATCCTTTTGTTCTTTTAATATAATGATAAAAAGGTTTATTAACTAATGCAAATGTTTTCCCTGACATACAAAGCTTATATATATAATCAGTATCTTCTTTAAAACAATTCTTGTCAAAATCAATCTTTTTAATTGACGATAATCTATATATCTTATCCCATGCTGGTATTAGTATAGTTGCATCAGAATATGCATTAATTAAATTTAATTTATTTTCTATGTATTTAATTCCTTTTTGTTCAGAACTAACATCTCTTATTTCACCATTTTTAAAATGAATATAAAAACTTCCTTCACAAACATCAGCACCAGTCTTTTCAATTGCCTTTAGTAATGTTTCAATCATCGTTTTTTCTATATAATCATCCGAATCTATAAAGCAAATATACTCACCTGTTGCTTTTTCTTTTCCTGTATTTCTTGCTTCTGCAAGCCCTCTATTATTTTGATGTATTACTTTTATTCTAGAATCTTTTTTGGATAAATAATTACACAATTTTAATGAATCATCGGTAGAACCATCATCTACTAAAAGTATTTCCAAATTTCTATATGTTTGCTTACAAATACTATCAACACATTTTGATAAATAATTTAACGTATTATAAATAGGAACAACGACAGATACTTTTTTATTATAGAAAAAATTATAATTAAAATAATTATCTATTTTTTCTTTCCAATTTTCATTTAAATCTAATGTTAAATTAAAATCATAGTTTTGATAATTTGATTCAATAACACCTTTTTGATAAACTTTAAATAAATCTAATTGTAAATTAATTGTTTCATTGACTGGATTATTGACTCTAAAACTAACATCACATATATCGCCAAAAACAGTATCAAAAAGAAATTGATAATCCAATACAATAATATTATTTTCTTGAATATTAATTTTTTCTAAAATAATTTGATTAATCTTTTCTTTCAATTTACAAATATCATATGCATTAACAACCATATTTAAATTTAAATCTTCTTCTTTAAAAGCCATATTTAATATTTTATCAACGTCATAATACTTAACATTATATTTTTCTATTAAATATTCTTGTATTTCTCTTTTTCCTTTTTCAGTATTACCTACTATTCCTATAACCATATTTTCTCCTATAAAATTAGCACAGTTTCTGCATCTTGAACTATATAATACCATTTTTAAAAAAAAAAGCAACATTAATATATAAGATAATTAAAAATAGTTGCTTTTAAAAACAACTATTTTTTTATCAAAACATACATCATTGATTTAGAAAAACCTAAAATAATATTTATTTTAATTGCTAATACCTATTTTTTATAAATATTACTATCTCTCATAATTTTTTCTAAATCATAATATTTATTAAGCATATCATAATCTGATTTTTCAACTAAACTTGTAAAATAATCATCATCAGAATAACTCTCATTTTTAGGTTTTTTCAAATTATCTTTAACTTCTAGATCATTATCAATAACTTGATTTAAATTACATACATTCATTAAACTACGAAAGAAAAAATATTTTTTTATATCACTCATTTCTAGAATACGATTTATAAAATGATATATAAATTCTTTTTTACGACGTTCATCATGATGTCTAAAATAAAGTATAATTAACTCATATTCATTTTTAGAAAGTAAGTAACTTTTTTCATTAAATAATTTTTTTAACTTATTATCATCATTTAAAGACTTTTCAATTTTCTTTAAACATTCATCATCTGGTAGTAACTTTTTATCATTCTTATAAATAATAGGAATTTTATAAGTAAATGTACCATAATTATTTTGATATCTACAAAAAAGAGAAACGGATCCTAATCTATTATGATTATTTCTTAAATTTTCATTTTTTATCGAATCCATTCTATCAAGACAAAATTCACCAATATCATTGTTAAATATTTTTATAACATCATTTCTATTTCTAAAACGTACACCAATAAATTCATCCATCTCTTCTAAATCATTGGTATGATATAATACAATTCCGTTCTTACCATTTCTATCTAAATGAAAAACTAAATAATAATTCATATATTTCTCCTATTTACTAATCTTACTTTCTAAATCAACTCTTAAAACTACGGCAATACTAGCAATTAAACACATTAAATATGATCCACCATACGATAGAAATGGTAAAGGTACACCCGTTAAAGGCATAAGTCCTAATAGTCCACCTAAGTTGATTAGAATATGTAATAATATATACCAAAATATACCATAACAAAGAAGAGAACCCCTTGAAGTTTTACTCCGTTTTCCTATTAAAAATATTCTCCATAAAACAATAAACATTAATAACAAAATACCAATAGATGCTATAACCCCTAATTCTTCAACAACAATAGCAAAAATGAAGTCAGTATAAGCTTCTGGTAAATATAAATATTTTTGAGTACTATTACCAAGACCTTTTCCAAAAAGTCCTCCATTATTAATAGCAATATAACCATTACACACTTGATTACCATTTCCATATATTCTTTCACATGGCCTTAAAAATTCAAATCTTTCCATTTGCCTATCAAATAGAATTTTAACTCCATTATTTAAAAGTAAAAGTAAAGCTATTCCAATAATTACAATTATTCCAATAAAACTATTTCTTTTTATTTTCTTTTTAATTGGTAAGACTAAAAACATCATAAATACTATTCCTGAATAAAGAATTGTTGTACCTAAATCTGGTTGAATAGCAATAAGTAAAGCAACTCCAAAAGCTATTAATAAGGGAAATAATACTTTTTTAAAGTTATTACAATTTTTTTTGAGACTATAATAGCAACTAAACCATACAATGGTTATTATTTTAGCAAATTCAGATGGTTGTAATGTTATTACTTTAAATAAGACAAACCAACTTCTCGCTTGATTGGTAATTTTTCCATATATTAAAACTACTCCAAGTAAACCAATAATAATTAACATTAAAAGAAAACTAAAATAATAATAAACTTTAGTATCTATTTTTAAAATAAAAAAAGAAATGATTAAACTAGGTATTAAAAAGATAAATTGGCGTAAAAAGTAATAATATGGACTTTTCGCATACTTCATATAACTTGTAACATTAGATGCTGAAAATATCATAACAAGTCCAATAATTAATAAAATTATTACACTAAAAACTAACCATTTATCAAGTTTTCTTACCATAAAATCATTCCTTTAAATTATATCTATTACTTCTTCATCTTTTATTTTTTCTATATCGAGAGCTTTCTTTTCTCTTTTCTTCTTAGTTATAAATTGAACTATTCCTATTGTTATTCCACAAAAAATATTAAATATAATACCAGCAACTATCGCTTTTTTCGATATTTTATTACGTGATACTAAACTACTACCTGATTTTTCAATATTAATTTTATAAACATTATAAAATTCATCATCATAAGTAACTTTTATTTTAATAATACTTCCATCTTCTAAATCCAAGTTACCTGTTATTTCAACATCAGCTTCAGTAAGCTTTGCAATAGCTTTAATAGCTAAATAATTCTCATTTTCTATTTTTAAAGTATACTCATATTTATCAGGTTTAAAATTCAATTCATAATTATCTATTTCTAATGACTTTAAATTAGCAAGGGTCTTATCATCTTCATTTAATTTAATAACTTTTATTATATATTCACTTTTATTACCATCATTAGAAACTTCAATTTTAACTTCATTTTCTCCAACTGTAAGTTTAGGATTAGTTATTTTAACAGTTGCTTTTGAATCCGTTGCCTTAGCAGTTATATCTAACTTGTCAACATTTTTTAAAACTTTTATTTCATAATCAGTTACTTCACTGTCAAAATCTATTTCATGATTTTTGATAGTTATTGATTTTAATGTTATATCAGCTTCGCTTCTCTTAGTAACCGTTACAGTATAAGTTACCATATCTCCTGCTTCTGACTTAACTTTTATTTTAAATTCTTTACTATTTTCAAAAAAATCAAAACTGGCTTTATTATTTTTAAAATCGACAACAGTTGCTTTATCACTAGTAGGTACTGCTTCTATTTCAACTTTTTTTGTATTGAAACTCACTGTTGTCTTATATTTAGTTTCATTTTCATTCAAACTTATTTCAGTTCCATTAACAATTAATTTCTTTAACGTACTATCAGTAGACATAACTTTTTTAGTTATTTTAAAAGTATATGTATTAGTTTTAGTTTTATCTTCACTTGTAACTTTTACTTTAAGTTCATTGTCTTCTCCTTCTTTAAGTTCTAAAACTTGAGGACTTTCTTTACCTTCTTCTATCTTAGCTTTAGGATTTTTCAATTCATATTTTATAGTTGCTTTAGTTACTTCATTATCAGTAATAATTTTTTCACAAACAAACTTCTCACAGACAATATTTTCACCATTAATAGTAATATTTATTAAAGTTGCATCACTTTCCAAAGATGTACTATCTCCACTGCCAGAAGAACCAGACTCTCCTTCATCTCCTGACTCATCAGATGAATCATCATTTTCTCCCGTTTCACTAGTTTCGTTCTCTTCACCTTCAGCTTTAACATTTAACATATTTATATTAAAACTTAAAAACATCACTATTATCAATAAAAAAGTTATTATTCTTTTCATACGCACCTCTACTATAGACTAGTATATCAAAAAACATTTATTTTTTCAAGTAGATATACCTTTATCTCACTATATTAAACTTAACTCCCCTTATATTAAAATTAAGTATTAAATTATCACTACTTATATCATTTGGAATTTCTAATAAAACACTATTCTCTTCATAATTATTTGGTGTAATATTTTTTAAAGTTTTATTATTAATAATTAAATATCTAAATAAATTTTTATCAATATCTAATTTATAATTTATTTTTAAAATATTATATCCTTGATTAGGTATGATAATTTTCTCATATTCATAACATTTATCTTCCGTTATGCATTTATTATATTTATAAGATACATTCTCTTTAATATCCATATTTAAAATACTAAATTCACCTTGTCCAAAATAAGAATTATTAAGAGAAATTACTTGATTTAAAGCAAAACTTCCTAAATCAATTTCTTTAAATTCATAAGGTTCTAGTTTTACTTTTTTATAATGAAAAATTGCTTCATTTCCGTGTTCTTCTCTTTCTTGAAATAATTCTAATAACATATTTTGATAATTATTTTCAATTTCATATACAAGTATCAAATTATTATTTTCATTGCTTTTTAAAATTTTATTTTTATATATAGTTCCAAATTCATCAAAATTACTATTAACATTAGTTATATTATAATAATATTTATTATTAACCTTTAATCTATGAACATTACTACTTATGGTTATATCATTAGTATTTTTATTTATAATATTTAAATCAATTATAACATAATTAGCATTTTCTTTTATAATATTTCCACTACTATCTTTATTAATAATAAAGCAATTATTAATAACATATTCAACATTTTGAATATTAACAATTTCTCCTATACTATAAACTTTATCAGTTATAAAATTAGTTATATATAACTTTGCTCCAAAAAATACTAAAATCATACCTAAAAGAAATGTTAAAATAAACGAATTTTCTTTTATATAATACATAAAATTACGTTTTCTTCTTCTAACAAAATTACTTACATTTTCATAGTCAATACCACTACTAACTTCTATTTCTTCACGATCTTCATCACTTATATCAAGTTCCATTAAATCTTTTCCAAAATTAAACTGTTTTATATTAAATCCAAAACCTCTTATAAAGGCAATGACTATAAAAATATAATTTAAATAATATATAAATAGACTAATATCTCTAAATAATAACAATATCTGAGTATTGTACGATGAATATTCTAAATTTCTAAAAACCGTAATAAAGAAAATATATGATATAAAAGATAAAAAATAAAATATTGTTCCTAATAAATAAATTAAAACTTTCTTTTCTTTTTGTTTCATTAATAAATAAATTAATATTAAAAGAACAACTAATACCAATGCTACAAAAACCATAAAAATATTCACATAAAATGAAGCTATATTATTAATATAAGTATAAGTTCCAGTTCCAGCATAATCTCTAAAGAAAAAATAAACAAGTCTTGTTTTATAAGTTAAATAACTCATTAAAACAAATAAAATTATATGAATAATTTTAAAATATTTTATTAAAAAAGCATATGGTTTTCTAATTATCATTATATCCCTCTATTCTTAAATAGATTATACTATAAAAATAAAAGAAAAAAAAGTCTTTTTAAACTTTTAATTCATTGTTTTATTAAATTATAAACCTTAAGGGCTGCATCATATACTTTGCCATCTTCATTTATGATAATATATGGATAAATATTTTTATTTTTTATTTCTTCATCGGCTGTTTTTAAACGACTTTTTATCTGTTCTTCAGTTTCAGTTCCCCGATCTCTTAATCTTTGTTCAAGTATTTTTAAACTAGGTGGCATGATAAAGATTCCTAAAGCCTCTTTATAATTACTAATTACTTGTTTATATCCATTTATATCAATTTCTAAAATTACATCATATCCTTTATTTAAATAATTTAAAACATGCTTTTTTAAAGTACCATAATATTTTCCGGTTCCATATTTATTATATTCTATAAATTCTTTATTTTTTATTTTCTTTAAGAAGTCACTTTCTTTTATAAAATAATAGTTTATTCCTTCAACTTCCCCTTCTCTTGGACTTCTTGTAGTTGCTGATACTGATAAATGTACCTTATCTTTTTTTTCTTTATAAATATTTAAAAGTTCTTTAACAACACAACCTTTTCCAGCACCAGATGGCCCTGATATTACAACTAATTTACTCATAACATTTCCTTTCTTTTTTCATAGACTAACATATTATTATTAATAAATCAACTAAAATTACATTTCTAACTTTAATCTAACGATTGTTTCACCTAAATTAAAGAAATTCCTTTTATAAGATAATACCCGTTTTTCGTGTTTTAAATAATCATGTATGCCTTTTCTTAAAGTATCAGTTCCTATTCCATGAATTATATTAATATATTCATTTTTTAAAGAAATATTATCATTTATAAATTCTTTTGTTAAAATAATAGCACTTTCTAAATATTCTCCATGTAAATCTAAGGTTGGATAATTATTTAACATATGCAAGCACTTCCTCAAGACTTGGTATACTATTACGACCTCCAAGTCTAGTTGTTGAAATAGCTCCAGTAATATTTGCATATCTCATTGCAGAAGTTATTTCCATTCCTTGACTGATAAAATATAATAAACTTGCATGATAAATATCTCCAGCACCAGTTGAATCTATCGCTTTAACTTTTATACTTGGAATAATTTTATATTCATTATTAATTTTAATCATTGAACCATAACTTTCTAAAGTAATAATAACTATACCTTTGAAATCTTTTTGAATTTGATCATATACTATTTTTAAAGTATCATAATCACTATATTCAAAATCTATGTTAGTATAATCTTTTGCAAAATCATTTGAACAAACAATATAATCTGAAACTGTACAAAGTTTTAAAATATTATCATTCACTCGACCAGCATCAATTAATACTTTACTACTTGGTCTTTTAATAATAGTATCATAAGCAGTTTCCATATGCTCTCCATCTACTAATATATAATCAAAATCTAAATCAATATTCCTATCATATGTTAAATTTTCATCCTTACTAGTTAAAATGGTTCTAGTTCCAGAGGTTACATTAGTAATAATAAAACTAGTTGTCGTTTTAATATCTTTAGTTTGTAAAAATTTGGTATTAACTCCTGCTTCTAAATATTCCTTTTTTATTTGTTCACCATAAAAGTCATTACCAATAGTACTAGCTATAAAAGTATCAATATTCCATTTAGAAAGAAGAATTGCTCCTGTTGATGCTGAACCTCCACCACATTCTACCAATTTATCTTTTAAACGTATTTTTTTATTTTCAATAGGAAACTCTTCTACAGGTATTGTAATATCATAAGATGTATTACCTATACATAATATTTTCATAAATTCTCCTTTTCAAGTATAATTGTAACTGGTCCATCATTTATTAAACTAACTTCCATGAAAGCTCCAAATATTCCAGTTTCAACTGGTACATATTTACTCAATTTTTCATTAAATAAATCATATAATTTAACTGAATCTTCTCCTCTTAAAGCTTTAATATAACTAGGCCTATTCCCTTTTTTAGTATCACCATATAAAGTAAATTGGGATATTGATAAAATACTTCCCTTAATATCTAAAATACTTTTATTCATTACATGATTATCATCATCCATTATTCTTAAATTTACTATTTTATTAACCATATAATTAATTATATCTTCATTATCACCTTCAGTAAATGAAACAAGTAACATAAAACCATATCCTGATTTACCTACAAGTTTACCATCAACATGAACACTTGAATTTTTAACTCTTTGAACTACTACTTTCATTTAATAATCCTTTCTACATTTAAAACATAATCTAACTTTTTAATATTACTAATTAGATAATCCAATTCTGTTTTATTCTTAATATGAAAACTAATTAAATAATTATATTTTAAATCAACTATATTAGTAGTAACATTATTAACTATAATACCACTATTAGAGATCTTTCCAATCAAGTCTCCTAAATGACTATGATTATCTATCGTATAAACTTTAATTTTGGTTAGATAACTATTTTTAGTAAATTCCTTAAAATTAACTTTAATTAATCTTTCTTTATTTTTAAGATTCAAACAATTTTTATTATGAATTGTTATTCCTTTACTTTTAGTTATTACTCCAACTATCTCATCTCCTGGTATTGGATTACAACATGAAGCAATCAACACTTTAATATCTGATATTCCTAATACTTCAATATCATTATTGTTTTTACTTATTACTTGCTTATTTAAAGTATTATTTTCTTTTGGATAAAGTATATCAATAATGGTTTTAGGACTATATTTACCATTTCCAATATTTAATAATAAATCATTTAAATCTTTACATTTTAATTCCTTTAAAATCTTTTTTAAATTTACATCACTTAATACTTCTTTTTCGATTAAATGTTTTCTTTTTAAATATTTATTTAAAGTAACTTCACCAAATTTAATTATTTCTTCTTTATGTTCTCTATTAAAATAAGATTTTATTTTATTTTTAGTTTGATTTAATTTGGCAATTTTTAACCAAGATAATTTTGGAGTACTACCTTTACTAGTATTAATTTTTACAACATCGTTATCTTCTAAAATATAGTTAAGTGGTACTATTTTATTATTAACAACACATCCTATCATTTCTTCTCCAACTTTCGTATGAACTTTATAAGCAAAATCTATTGGAGTTGAACCATATGGTAATTCTATGACATCCCCTTTTGGTGTAAAAACATAGATATTCCCATGCATTTTATCATCTTGTAATTCCAAAAAATTATTATTATCAACATTTTCTTGATAATGATCAATAACGGTTTTAAAAAATTCTAATTTTTGATCAGTAGAAGAAAGTTTATCAGCACTTCGATGCTCTTTATATGACCAATGAGCTGCTAATCCATTCTCGGCTACTTCATTCATTTCAAAAGTTCTAATTTGAATTTCAAATAAAGTATTTTGAACACCAAAAACCGTAGTATGAAGTGACTGATAACCATTACTTTTAGGCATAGCAATAAAATCTTTAAATCTTTTTGGAATTGGTTTAAATTTAGAATGAATTAATCCTAAAACCAAATAACAAGTTGCTTCATCAGCTACCATAATACGAAGGGCAAACAAATCATATATATCATTAAATTTACGACCTTTATCAAGTTTATTATAAATACTATAAATACTTTTACTTCTTCCTTTTATTTCATAAGAAATATTGTAATTATCAAGTATCTCTTTAACTCCGGTTTCCATTTTATAAATTAAATTATCTCTCTCGTTTTTGGTACTATTAAGTTTTTCAACTATATCATAATAAACATCTGGTTTTAATACTTTTAATGATAGATCTTCTAATTCACTTTTTAACTTATAAATACCTAAATGATGAGCAATAGGTGCTACTATTTCTAAAGATTCCTTAGCTATTCTTTTTTGTTTCTCTCTATTATATTTAGAAATATTGTGCATTAAAGTAACTCTACTTGATAAATTAATCATAATAACTCTAACATCTTCTGTCATTCCAACAATTACTTTTTTATAATATTCAATTAAATACTCATTCTCAGTTGAATAAATAAGTTTTAATAATTTACATGCCCCAATTGCCAGTTTATTTATTTCCTTAGAATATTTTTTTTCAAGTTCAAACTTATTTACTAATTCATATATTAATAATTTATGAATTAAACTAGCAATTATAGTTTCAATATCAGCATATATAGTAGTTAAAATTAAAGTTGTATCACATACTTCATCAAGTTGTTCCTTACTATATTTATCTTTAATATAATCATAAGTATCAATTAATTCTTGTTCATTTAATTCAAAATATTTTTTTATGTTATTTATTATTTGTCTTATTTTTTCCATATCTTCCTCTTTTCTAAATTATATCATTTATAAAAAAAGATGTAAATTAATAATTATAATTAGATTTAAAAAAACAAATAAAATAATATAAATATATTGCAATTCAACAGGAAAACTACACCTTCTTTAAGTATTATTCAATTTAATAACTTTATTTATTACACATATAAGATATCTTATATGTAATTTGTTATTTTTATATCTACTAGTAGATATGAAAATTTTTACTTTAAATTACTGGGAATTTAAAGCTCCTTTTTACACTTACAAAATATCTTTCCTGCAATATATGTATCTATTGTTGGTATTCTTGCAACTATTGCAATAGTTGCACCTTACCCTATAAAATATGTTTTATAGGATATTCAATTAACATTTATCATGATAAATGTTTCCCTCTCATATCTAATATCAGATATAAGAATATCAGTTTCATCCATTTTTACCTTTCTTTTATAAAAGAAAGGTACCAAAAGAAAATTCTAACGCTCCTATAAAAATAATACTTTGACAAATATTTACAATCTTTATAATAAAAAAATAAAGACAACTTAAATCTCGTCTTTATTTAAATATTTAATTTATATTTATATTAGGTATTGATAATATTATAAATATAATTTTGAGTATAATTAATGTAATTAATAAATTGTCTAGTTGTTTTTTTATTTTACTCTCTATGTCTATCTTAAATAATTAATTTGATATATAAAACCATAAAGTTTTTTTTACTTTATGGTTCAGTTAATTTTATCCTTCAAATAATTTTCATTTACTTCGGAATCAATTTTATCTAAAGCCTCATTCTCATCAACTATTTCTTCCCAATCATCAGTTTCTTCATCAACTAAAATTTTAACTTTTGTATCTCCCACTAATTCAATACCAATTTCTTCTTTAACTGTATAATTAATTTTATTTTCATCAATTGATACTTCACTACAAGTAGGATCTTTTAAACTTCTTACAATAATTGATGCATCAGTATAATCGACTCCATCTTTTTCACGAATATTAACAGACTCTTTATAATTAAATGTTTCTTTTACAACATCTGTTTTAGTATCATTATCATAAGAATACCAAATATTTATATCATAACTACCGGTAACCGTGATATTATTATCATTTTTTTCACCTTTAAAATTGTGATTTATTACCCAACAACCAAGGACATTTGTAGGAATATTAGCAACTTCAATAAAATGTTTGTTTGTAAAGACTTTTTTCCCTTTACCTAAAACAGCTTTTGTAACTATTTCTCTATAACTAGACATAAATCCTCCTCATAATAATATATGCAAATGTATATTCTTTTGAATACAAAAAAAGAAAATTAATTTTTTAACTTTCTTTATTATTGTCTATATTATAAAATTCTCTAATTTTTTGTTCTAATTCATCACGTAATGCTGTATTCTGTTTTAATAATAATTTAACATTTTCTTTTCCTTGACCTAATTTTTCACCTTTATATGAAAACCATGATCCAGACTTTTCTATAACGTTAGCATCAACTCCAAGATCAATTATTTCTCCTTCTTTTGAAACACCTTCACCATACATTATATCAACAGATGCCGTTTTAAATGGTGGAGCTATTTTATTTTTTACAACTTTAACAGTAGTTTTATTTCCAATTATAGAATCTCCAACTTTAATTGATTCACTTCGTCTAACATCAAGTCTTACCGACGAATAAAATTTAAGTGCTCGTCCACCAGGAGTTGTTTCTGGATTGCCAAACATAATACCAACTTTTTCTCTTAATTGATTTATAAAAATAGCAATTGTTTTAGTTTTATTTATAGTTCCTCCAAGTTTTCTTAAAGCTTGACTCATTAACCTTGCTTGAAGTCCAACGTGAGAATCCCCCATTTCTCCATCTATTTCAGCTTGAGGTACAAGTGCTGCAACCGAATCAATTACAACTATATCAATAGCATTACTTCGGACTAATGCTTCACATATTTCAAGTGCTTGTTCCCCGGTATCAGGTTGAGCAAGCAAAAGTTCATTGATGTTAACACCTAAGTTTTTGGCATAAACTGGATCAAGAGCATGTTCAGCATCTATAAAAGCAGCTTTACCTCCTTTTTTTTGAACTTCAGCAATCGCATGAAGAGCAAAAGTGGTTTTACCGCTTGATTCTGGTCCAAATATTTCAATTATTCTTCCTTTAGGATATCCTCCAGCCCCAAGTGCAATATCTAAAGATAAACTACCTGTTGATACTACTTCTACTTTTGCATGAGTATTATCACCAAGTCTCATTACAGCTCCTTTTCCAAACTGTTTTTCTAAATCTTGTAAAACCTTTTCAAGTGATGCATCAGCATCTTTTTTAGTATTATTCATATTCCTCCTTGTAATACTTCGTGACTAAATCACTATGATTTTTCTCTAATTTAATAATAACAAATATTTAAAGTATTATCAATATAATTGTCACTTCTAATGTAATTAATAATTACCTCCAAACAAATTAACTATAACAAATTAATTAAAATAAATCAAAATTAAAAATTAAAAATATTTTTTTATAAATATAAAATTTTTTAAAACATATGTTCCTTATTTTTTTAAATTAATATCTTTTATTTATTTAATAAGTGTCTTTTAATTAAAAATTTACTTAAAAAAACTAATTTGAAACTTTTGATGTTGACATAAATTTTACACTATATTTTTTCAAATATTTAATATATAATAAAGAAAAGGAGTTTTTATGATAATAAATTCAAATGTTTCAAATGAAATTATAATTAATAAATCAAAATTTATTACCTATTTATATAAAGTTAAAAATAAAGATGAATTTTTAAAATATTATGAAAAATTAAAAAAGCAATATGAAGATGCTACACATATTTGTTATGCCTACATAATTAATAATGAAATAAAATATAGCGATGCCAATGAACCAAATGGATCAGCTGGTATGCCAATATATGACGTGCTAAAGAAAAATAAATTAAATTATATTGCTTGCTTTGTTATTCGCTATTTTGGAGGGATTAAACTAGGCGCTTCAGGTCTTGTCAGAGCTTATTCTAATAGTACTAGTCAAGCCTTAAAAAAAACCAATATTATTGAGTTAGAAAAATTATTTAAAATTGAAATTACCACTAATTATCAAGAAATTAATCTAATAGAAAATATTATTAATAAAGAACATATTATAGAAAAAACTTATAAAGATAATATTACTTTTAAAGTTTTAGTAAATGATTTAGAAAAAAATAAATTAGATAATTATAATATTAATTATAAAATATTAAATGATAATTATTTTTAATTTACAATATATGACTTATAATCATTACTAAACAGCCAAGAACTAGTCCAATTACAACTAGTTTTTTATTTTTATATATTAATGCTTCTGGCAATAATTCTGTTAGACTTATATTAATCATTATTCCAGATATTAAAGCAAAACAAATACCTATAAAAAAATTATTTACAATATTTTTTAAAAATATAAAACAAATAATTGCTCCTAGAACTTCTGAAAGTCCAGCTATTAAAACTATTATAAATGTTTTAAATTTTTTATTGGTTGCATAAAAGTAAGGAATAGCAATACTAATTCCTTCTGGTATATTATGCATTCCAATTGCAATAGCTAGTTCTATTCCAAGAGATATATTAACTCCACTTACCATAAATGTAATTATACCTTCTGGTATATTATGAAGAATAATAGCAATTAAAGATACTATTCCTATTTTTTTTAAATTATTATTATCATCTATCTTATGAGATATATAATTTGATAGAAATACTCCGAGTATTATAAAAAACAATATTAATAAAATTTTAAAAATAAAATTATAATCTTTTAAATAATTAAAGGATGATGGTATTAAATCAATTATTGATATTGTAACCATAACAGAACTAGAAAAAGCTAAAGAAAAAATAATTATTTTCTTTTTATGAAAAGGTAAAAAAATCATAAAAAATCCAAGTACTGTAGAAAGTCCAGCCATACTTGTTAAAATAAAACTTGATATAAATTTATTCATATTAAATTATATGATGTTTTTATTTTATATATTTAAAAAGCCAACATATTGTTAGCTTTAAATTAGTTATAAATTATTTTTTATATTAAATAGAATATCTTTTTTACTAAGTAAAATTAATAAGAATCCGATAAAGAATATTCCAATACTAGAAATCTTTAAATTACTGCTTTCATTTAAACTTGTATTAGGAACTATTACTTCTTCATGTTTATTTTTTATTTCTACTATTATATCAGGTTTATCATTTGTAATATCAACTAAATATTCATTATCATTTATAATATAACCAGAAGGAGCTTCTTTTTCTATAATTTTATAACTTCCAACATATAAATTATTTAATGCTATATAGCCTTCTTCATTGGTATATCCTGAATAAATTAAATCATCATCTTCATAAACTTCTATAAAAGCATTAGCAAGTCTTACTCCTGTATCTTCATCACTTTTAATTATTTGTATTTTACCTAAAACTCTTTTATCTAATATTACTTTATAAACATCTTCTGTATTTTCATCAACTTCAATTATAAAATCATCGCTTGTTAAATAACCCTCACTAGTATTTACTTGATGAAATATATATTCTCCATAAGGTAATTTTATCTTAGTAACTCCTGATTCATCAGTTGTAATTGTTTGATATAATAAATTGTTATTTTTAAAGTAAATTTCAAAAGTAATATCATTTTCGCCATTTAATATACTATAATCACCTTCTAAAGTTTTAATAATAGTAATATTTTGTTTTTTCAAAGATTCATATACATTAAGATTAATATTTAAATTATCTTTATTTACTATAAATTCATATTTATTTAAATCTAGTTCGTATCCATAACTAGGAGTTATTTCTTTTAAATAATATGTTCCATATGCTAAATAACTACTAACACTTTCACCAAATTCATTTGTTGTTAGTTCTTCGATAATATTATTTGATTGATCATAAATACCATATTTGGCATTTAAAAGCGTGCTATTTCCTAAGCTTTTATTAGTATTAGTTTCATAATCCAATTTTTGTAAATATAATTTTCCTCCTACCATATGAATATTTAAAGTCGTTTCAACATTATCATCAAACCTAAGTTTCATTAACTTTTGACTCACTCCATTACTAGCAATAAATAACCTTGTCGTATTATTATCATATTTTATTTTTCTTAAAGTAATTTGATAATCACCTATTTCATTAGTTTTAATATGTAGATTATTTCCTTCTTTATAAACTTCTAAGTTACGATTACTATTAATAATTTCATAGTTTGCTAAAACATTATTATTATCAATTAAAATATTGTCTTGATTAATTGACAAAATTAAATCATTCCCAAATTCTGGTAAGGTATAATGGTTATTAACAAGTCTCATTATTTCATTTCTTTCATTAGAAACATCAACTATATTTCCTCCACCATTTTTTTCAGTATAAAACTCAACACTCTCTTCCTTTATAGTTTCCCATATTAAAGCTTGAGTAGCCATTCTAAATTCCTTTGTTTGATGATTTGGATATTCATATCCATAGTAACCTATAAGTTTAATTAAATTAATTTTATTATCATTATAAGGTAAAGTATTAATACTTTCTTCATAATAATTAAAATCCGTTATTAAAATACCTGGTTCAACACAATAAGCTACTTCTCCATTAATGTCAAAATAAGTAACAATACTTGAGTGATAATTTCCATTACCACTAATAACATAGTATGGATTACCAGAATAATTCATAACTAATTGTTCAGCTTTAACATTTATACAAATTATAAATGCTATAATACTAAACATAAAAACAAATATTTTTGTCATATATTCCCCCATCTACAACCAAATTTTCGGTTGCAAGGTCATATTAATATATGTTTAATCTAATGTCAAATTTTGTAAATTGATATTTTTTACAAAAATAATTATTAATTTAATATATTATTTTTTTTTTGAATCAAAAAAAAATAAATTCAACCCTAAAAACAACCTAATTAATAAATTTAATTGATAATAAAGAAAAAAAATAAGAAAAAAATTTTTTTCAATTTTAATTTCTTATTTTTCTTTTTATTTTTATTTAAATATAATTTTTCTCTAGTATAAATTAATTAATTGTCTAGATAAATTTTAACTTTTATTAATTAAAAATTTATATGTAAAATTATGTCAACAAGATTTATTTTTTATAAATCATTACTAAATCACTTTGTTTATTTTCATTAAAGGCTATATCATATATTCCTTGTATATTGTAATGTTCAGTTATAAAATCTTTTAAAACACCTCTAGTCGTAGCCATATTATAAATAGGTATCCAATCTAAATTTATTTCTTCACTGAAATAATTAATATTCCATAGATAAGCTAATAAAATTTTACCTTCTTTGTTTAAATTATTATCTTTTAATCTAATTAATAATTTTTTTAATTCATCAAGTTCAAATATTGTACAAAGGTTAGAAAGAAAAATGTTATCGTATTTATTGTTACTTTTATAATTTCTAATATCTTCATTTTTAAAATTAAAATTAAAATCATTTAAGGTTTTTTTTAACAAATTAAAACTTTTCTCATCATATAGATAATTATTAATTGTTTTAATTACCTTTATTTTATCTTGATCATCATTTATTAAAATATTTGTTATTGTATCACAACTATAATTATTTAATATATAAAGGAAAAAATAATATGAATCATAATCAATTTCTTTTAAAGTTAAACATAATTTTTTAAATAAATTTAGATTATATCTTTTATTATTTTTTTCAGATAAATTTTTACAAAAGAATTCTTGAAACTCTTGATATGTTAAAGAAATAACTCCTGCAATTTTTAAGTTAATATAATATTTTGCAAATGGATTTACATCAATTAAAGTTATATCTCGACATCCTTTATAATATGCATTTAATATTTGGTCTCCACTGGAACCAACTGTCAGTAAACTTTTATTTTTTAAATCAAAATAATCAATATATCCATTAATATTTTCAGTTGCAAACGAATATACTTTATAGTAGAGATTTGAATTTATATTATTATTTAACATTTCTTTTGCTTTTTCTAAAATTACATCATTAGACATACCTATCACCTAAATCAATGCTATATTATATCACTTTTTTTTAATATTCATATAATTTTTGTTATAAAAAATCTATTTTTTAATCTTTTTTATTAGAAAATAATTACATTGATAAGCACATAAATCCTTTAGATACTCATCTTTAGTATTAATATCATTTATATTATTAAATTTTTTATTAATTTTATCACAGAATCCTTTTAAACGAAGTTTATTATAAGCATAATCTCCTAAAATATAATCATAATCTATAAAATAATCTGTATATTTATTTTTTAATTCTTCCATATTTAAGCAATCATTTTTATTTTCTAATACCACATAATTGTTATTTTCTAATTGTATTTCCTTTTTGTTTTTCATAATTCACCTACTTTTTTAGTTTTTACTACTATATGTTTTCTTAAAAGCTGAAGCCTGAGATTTATATTTAGCTAAATTACTTCCAGAGTTCCACGTCATGTAACCTCCTGTAAGTCCTGCATCATATAATCCCTGAATTTGTTTCTCTAACATTTCACCATTATAAGTTACAGTTGGATTCCAATATGGTGTATCGTAAGCTGTTATCCAAGTACGAGGGGTTGCTGGAGTCGGTATTTCTTTTTGACGTTCAGCTGCAGTCTTACCCCAATTAAGCATAGTTTGATAAGGATTTTTCCAATAAGTTTCGTCTTTTGTAAAATGATCAGTATAAGGCATAGCACTTATAGCATCAACAACATTTGACATAGCTGGCCAATATTGCCCATAACCAGTTACATAACCCCAACTTGATTCACCAAATACATCAGCTGATACATAAACTTTTAACTTATGAAGTTCACGGGTAGCATAAATTAAAAATTTTTGAATAGCCTCTGCTTTTTCTTCACCATGAATATTAGAATAATCAATAGTACCTGCTTTCTCATACGTATTAAGTCGATCTGGAAAACGACAATAATCAAATTGTATTTCATTAAAACCAAATAAATTAATAGCTTCTTTAGCAAGATCAACATTAAATTTCCAAACATCTCTGTTAAATGCTGTTGGCCAATATGAACCATTATGTTTTAATAAATTTCCATCTGTTTTTTTGATGACATTATTAGGATTATCAAGAGCATAATAATCATCTTTAAATGTCGTTATTCTTCCTATTACATAAAAACCTTCTTCCTTGAGTCTATCTATGGCATATTTATAATCATCAACACTATTATACGCATATTTAAAATTAGTTGGAGAATATGTTTCATATATTTTACTAGCATATGCTGGAACTTGATCATCTTTTATATCAACAACAAAGGCATTTATTTTAGTGGTTTTAGCATACTCAATATAATTATCAACTGAATTTCTTATTCCTTTAGAGCCATTTATATATAAAGCATATACTTCATCAGGCATCTTATTGTCTTCAAAAGTAGGTTTTACAACCGGATAATAATCAAGTGTGCCTCCATTTCCTCCTCCATATTTATTAGTTCTTGCAACATGTATTTTATATATTCCATCTTCATCATAATTCTTTTTAGCATCTTCTTCAGTCAAAACTAAAAAATCACTATAATAAAAACCTTCTTCTTCACCCTTTTTTACTTTATATAAATCAACTGTCCCATCTTCTTCAAGTTCATTATAACCGACTATTTCAACTTGTTCACCCTTTTTTAGTAAAGTACCCAGATTACCATCAAAGTCTTTTAACAAATTAAAACTAGTTCTTACATATAGTTCCTTTTCTAAAACAACATTGGAAATTTTATCCACAACATTAGTGGATAAAATATAATAGGTTTTATCTTCATAATCAAATAAGGTATATTCATTTTCTCCTATTATTTTCTTTTTAGAATCTAAATAATTAATTTTAGTACCTCGAACAAATTCTTTCCCATCTATTAATGATTCTTCTTTAGTTTCTTCATTAATAGTTAATTCTTGTACCATTAACTTACTTTGATTGCTTGCAATAAATCCTTCTTTTTTACTTTCAAAAAAAGTATTTGTAAACTTATCTTTACTTTGAAAAATATAAATACAAGCTCCTATAAATAATAAAACAACTAGTATAAATAAAAAAGTATTTTTCTTTTTTAATTTAACCTTTTTCTTTCCCATATAAAACTCCTATATTATTATGATATCATATTTTTTTAAAATTAAAGAAAAAAACGAACAAAATTTATTCGTTTTTATAAAAAGTCATCTATTGTCAACAATTTTTCATCTATTTCTTTTAAAGATATTTTAGGTTTTTCAGTATTTTCATTTATTTTAGTTTCTACTTTATCATCAAGTTTTGTTAAATTTACTTTAATATTACAATCTATAATATCGGATTTAGAAATACTACTTCCCGTTGAATATCTATCCATAATAGGAAGTTCCGTTAATTTAATTTCATTTATTTCATCTGTTCTAATTATTAAATGACTATTTATATTTTCAGTAAATGTTTTCAATACATGATATGGCTTACTCTTTACTTCTTTTAATATCATTAACCCACGTCTTGCTCTAGTTGATTTTTCAAATTCAGATATTTTCATACGTTTACCAGTTTTCTTATCAGTAATTAAAGATATATAATCAATTTCTGAAAAATTATTAACTGATGCAACTGTATCTTCTTTTAAGTTAATTGATTTAACTCCACTGGTTCTAAGTCCAACAATAGGAATTTCAGTTATATCATACCAAAGTCCATATCCATTTGTAGTTGAAACAAAGATATTATTATAACGAGATACAAAGGCTTGAATTAAAGTATCATCATCTTTTAATTTCATACAATTAACAGCTTTATTATATCTCAATAACTCAAATTCTGATAACTTAGTTCTTTTTATCATACCATTCCTACTTGCTAACGTAATATCAAGATTTTCTTTAAAATCCTTTACTCTTACACATGATATTACTTCTTCACCATCACTAAGTGGTACTAAATTACTAACATGTTTTCCTAAGTCTTTCCATTTCATATCTGGAATAGTATAAACTGGAATAAATAAGAAATTGCCAAGACTTGTAAATATTAACATTGTATCCATGGTATTTGCTTCATAGAAACCTATTGTATAATCATGTTCTTTTAAAACTGGTTCAGAATCACTGGATGTATATGATCTCATACTACATCTTTTAATGTAACCATCCTTTGTAACTAAAACTATTACATCTTCTTTAGAAATCATAGCTTTTTCATCAATTGATATATCCATTACTTCATCTTTTATTTCTGTTTTTCTTGGTGTTGCATATTCACGTTTGATATTTTTAAGTTCTGTTTTCATAACTCCTTTTAATTTTTCTTTATCTGATAAAATAATTTCTAATCCTTCAATTATTTTTTTTAAATTATTATATTCTTCTATAAAGTCATTTATATCAGAATTAGTTAAACGATAAAGTTGTAAAGTTACAATATATTCAGCTTGTATTTCTGTAAAATCATATTCTTTAACTAAATTTTGGATAGCATCACTTTTATTTTTACTAGCTCTGATTGTTTTAATTACTTTATCAAGAATATCAATGGCTTTTATCATACCTTCTACAATATGCATACGAGCCCTAGCCTTTTTTAAATCAAATTCAGTACGTCTAGTAATTACTTCTTCAAAATGTTTAATATATGCATCAAGTATTCCAATTACTCCTAAAGTTTCTGGACATCTATCAACAATTGCTACCATATTGTAATTATAATTGATTTGTAATTCACTATTTTTATAAAAATAATTTAAAATCATTTCGCGATTGGCATCTTTTTTTAAATCAATTACTATCCGAACCGGATCATGTCTATCTGATTCATCTCTAATTTCAGCTACTCCTTCAACTTTTTTATCAAGAACTAATTCACTCATTCTTTTAACAAGACTAGCTTTATTAACATCATATGGTATTTCTCTTATAATAATTTGTTCGTGACCTTTACTACTTACAAATTCATGTTTACTTCGAACAACAACTTTTCCTCGTCCCGTCCTGAGTGCTTCCAAAAGTCCTTCTCGTCCTTCAACTATTGCTCCGGTTGGAAAATCTGGTCCTTTAATAATATCAAATATCGTATCCTCGTGACAATTAGGACTATCAATTCTTTTAATGGTTGCATCGATTACTTCCCCTAAATTATGAGGTGGAATATTTGTTGCATAACCAGCACTTATACCTGTTGAACCATTTACTAGAAGGTTAGGAAATTTAGCTGGAAGTACGGTTGGTTCATTCATCGTATCATCGAAATTTGGTGCCCAAACAACTGTATCTTTATCAATATCTTTTAATAATTCATTACTAATTTTAGATAGACGCGCTTCTGTATAACGCATAGCAGCAGCACTATCTCCATCCATTGAACCATTATTTCCCTGCATTTCTATATAAGGTGTATTTTGTTTCCACCATTGACTCATACGAACCATCGCATCATATATAGATGAATCACCATGAGGATGGAAGTTACCCATTATACTACCAACTGTCTTAGCACTTTTTCTAGTTGGTTTATCATAGGTATTAGAGTCATGATACATTCCGTATAATATTCTTCTTTGAACCGGTTTTAATCCATCGCGAACATCCGGTATTGCCCTATCTTGAATAATGGCTTTAGCATATCTTGAGAATCTATCTTCCATTATATCTTCTAAAGTTTTATCATAAATTCTTTTAATTAATTCGTTCATTCTATCACTTCCTATAATTGAATTTATTAAATTTTTTATTTTTTATACTACTATTTTTTAAATCAATTTCAATTTTTCCAACAATATTATTTACTTATAACGTAATTATCTTCCAAAGAAAATTCGATGTTTTCTTCTATCCATTCTTTTCTTGGTTCTACTTTATCACCCATTAAAACGCTTACTCGTTTTTCAGCAAGTAATGCATCAGTTATCGTTACTTTTATCAAACTTCTAGTATCTGGATTCATTGTTGTTTCCCAAAGTTGAGTGGCATTCATTTCACCAAGTCCTTTATAACGTTGAATGTTTGTAGCACGTCCTTTTTCTTTATCCATAATGGCTTGTTTCTCATCATCATCCCAAGCGTAGAAGGTCTTTTTTGTTCCATAATCAATTTTATATAAAGGAGGTAGTGCTATAAATAATTTACCAGCTTCAATTAACCCTCTCATATAGCGATAAAAGAAAGTAAGTAATAATATCTGAATATGTGCTCCATCATCATCAGCATCTGTCATGATAATAATTTTATCATAATTTGAGTCATCAGCTTCAAAATCAGATCCTACTCCCGCTCCAATCGTATGAATAATTGTATTAATTTCTTCATTCTTAAATAATTCTTCCATCCTAGTTTTTTCAGTATTTAAAACTTTACCACGAAGAGGAAGTATAGCCTGAAAAGCTCTGTCTCTACCACTTTTAGCACTTCCACCAGCCGAATCACCCTCAACTAAATATAATTCATTTTTTTTAGGATTACGAGTTCCTGCAGGAGCGAGTTTTCCACTTAATAATTTTTCCTTTTTATCTTTGGATTTTCCGTTTCTTGCTTCATCTCTAGCACGTCTTGCTGCTTCCCTAGCAATTTTACTTTTAATCATTTTATCCATAATACTAGTAGCAACACTTTTATTCTCCTCTAAAAAGAATTGTAACTTTTCAGTTACTAAAGATTCAACCGCAGGACGAGCTATAGGAGTTCCAAGTTTTCCTTTTGTTTGTCCTTCAAATTGCAATAAGCTTTCCGGAATTTGCAAACTAATAATAGCCGTTATTCCTTCTCTTGTATCGCTTCCTTCTAAATTTTTATCTTTAGCTTTTAAAAATCCATTATTTTTAGCATAATCATTAAAAACTTTCGTTAAAGCCGTTTTAAATCCAACTTCATGAGTTCCTCCATCACCTGTTTTAACATTATTAACAAATGATTCAATTGTTTCATTATAAGAATCTGTATATTGAAAAGCTATTTGCATGTGAATCTTATCTTTGTCACCTTCAAAATAAACAACATTGTGTAAAGGATTTTTATCATTATTTAAATAATTAACAAATTCTTTAATACCTTCTTCATAATGAAAATGACTTTCCCTGTTATCTTCTAAATCAATAACATCAATTGTTAAACCCTTAAGTAAAAAAGCTGATTCTTGCATTCTCTCACAAATAGTTGTAAAAGAAAAATTGGTTGTTGAAAAAATTTTAGAATCTGGCATGAATCTAACTTTAGTCCCTGTTTTATTGGTAGTACCAATCTTCTTTAAAGGTTTATCTACTTTACCTCCATCTTTAAAGCGAATAAAATATTCACCCTTATCTTTATGAATAGTTACTTCCATCCAACTTGAAAGTGCATTTACAACACTAGCACCTACTCCATGAAGACCACCTGATACCTTATAACCAGATTGTTCAAACTTACCACCTGCATGTAAAACTGTATAAATTACTTCCGGTGTTGATTTACCACTTGCATGAAGTCCAACTGGAACACCACGTCCGAAGTCTTCAATTTCAATACTTTTATCTTTATGAATAGTAATAATTATTCTATTTCCATAACCATTTATAATTTCATCAATTGAATTATCAACAATTTCCCAAACTAAATGATGTAATCCTCTTCTATCAGTTGAGCCAATATACATTCCTGGTCTTTTTCTAACTGCTTCTAATCCTTCTAATATTTTAATTGAACTTTCATCATATGCCATTTATATCACTCCTAATTTAATATATCTATATCTTAAATTCCATTAATATTATAACTAACCTTAATTAAAGTAGCAAGTCCTACTTACGTTTATTTGACACAAATTATATTTCTTATTTTTAAATGTACCTTTTTAATCTAACAAATTTTTTGAAAAAAATCAATTAAATTTTAAATATTTTTTCAATAAAAAAGTTACCTAATATAGATAACTTTATCTACTACTTTTAAAATATTCCCTTAAATAACTCTTTTCATCTTTAAAATCTATATAGTGAATATTTTCCATATAAAAAGAATAAATATCCTTAGATACTCTTCTTTTATTAAATTTAAAATCATATAGGAATCTCTCTAATATAAACTTATGATAACAATATTTAATATTTTTTAAACTGTCAATTACTTTAAATATTAAAAATATTCCCATTAAAAATAAATTTAAATTTTTAAAGTAAAATATGCAAAATAACATAAGTAGAATAATAGTTAGAATTGAAATATAGATACTTATATAAAAACTTGTTAAATAATTTAAAAATTTATTTAAAATTAAATTTAAAAGTCTTCCTCCATCTAGTGATAAAATAGGTAATAAATTGAATATTAAAATACTTAAATGATAAACTTTAATATAATTATATTTAAAAAAATAATTTAATACTAAATAGGTTATTATTTGCATAAATGGACCTGCTAAAAGTATTATTATTTCTTTTATAATACTACTATTTTCTAATTTATTAAATATAGTTACTCCACCATATGGATAAATTGTAATACTAACAAGTTTCCATTTAAATAATATTCCAGTTATAGCATGACCTAATTCATGAAAAAGTAGAAGTAGAAAAACAAAACTAAATTCTTTAAACATTCCAGTTATTATAATTAAAAGTAAAAAATAATAAAAAGAATTATCAAATTTAATTTTTAAAGTATTTATCAAATTCTAAATATTCCTTATCTTTTTGAAATACTAAATATAAGGTATTATCATTAACTTCACCTAAAAAATTCCCTTTTGTTACATAATCATACAACTTGACATTTATATTATTAAGATTTCCATACCAGATATCTACGCCATCTATTCCTTCAATTATTATAACTTTACCGAAATTCTCCATATCATTTGAATATACAACAATTCCTGATTCAATTATGGGCACTAAATAATTATTTTTAACATCTAATTTATAACCATCGAAGTATCTATTTACACTTTCATATTCTAATTTTTCATTAAATACAGGTGTTACTTCTTCTGTTTCATAACTAGGTAATACTTTACCAAAATATTTATTATATAAATTATTAAAATAAGCAAATGACATATTATCATGATATACTTTACTTTCTAGTAATGATTTAAACTTAGTACTACTTTTCATTAAAATTAAACAAGTTATTACTAAAATACAACAAACAAGTATTTTATTCATAAAACTTATTAAAAAATTTTTTTTAGGTACTTCTTCTTTTTTATTTTTTTTACTTAAATATTCACTAATTTCTTTATCCATAATTATCACATTTAAATATATGAAAAACAACTATAAATAATTACAATCATTTTTTATTGTTTATTACTAATTTTTTCTATTTGCTTATTATCATCAATATACTTATAATTTTGTAACTTTTCGTAATAACTGATTCTCCTAATGCTTCCTCCAAATTATCTCTAGTAATTTTGGCTATTTTACCTCCCTGACGAGCAATTTTTTTATTTTCTTCCAACCCTTTAGGCTTTTTTTGAGCTAATCTTTTACCTGATTCTTCTGATAAATCCGTTAGTATTACTTCTATACTATCCATGTTATCTCTTATTCTTTTCAAAGACCATTAAACTCTTTATATTCTTTGCCATCATACCTGACCATTCTTTATAAATCTCATTTGTTAATATAGCAAATTCTAATGGTTCGATTATTCCAAATGCTTCTTATTTCATTTCCTTCAAATGAATTTGATATAGTTTCTATGGCATAAATTTTATCCTCCTTTAATTACTAATCATGTTGTATCACAATAATTAGATACATCCATTAAATTATACACATTATTACAAACCAAATATTAACTAAATTTGTACAAGTATTACCATAATAAAAATCACTTCCAATTATAATATAATAAAAAAAATTTCAAATTATTAATTTGAACTGAAATTTTCAAAAAAAATATGCTATAATACATAGCAAATGAAAGGAAGATAATAAATGGAAAATGACGAAATAATTTTACATTTAATTAATAATTATTTAAAAAATGAAATGTATACAAAAAATATAAGAGATATTAATTTTGAATCACCTATTTCAAATTTATATGCTTATAAAAACTATACAATTGAAGATTTTTTTGTTTTTTATAAAATCAAAAAATTATATAAACTTGGTATTATAAATAACAAAATAAAAACTCTTTTAACAGAAATATATGATATAAAACTACAACTTCAAAGAGAACTTGGAGAACTTCTTTATAGAAATTTATTTAAATCTGAAGAAGATTTAGAAAATAAAGAATTTTATACTATTACAATTTCTGAATTAGATAAAAAAATAGCTGTTATTGATGCTAATTTATCTAAATATCATTTACTTCCAAGTGAATTTGAATTCAGTAATGCTATTAAGACTTTAATTAAAAATGAACATTATGATCAAAATTCAAATGAAGAAGATTTAATTAAACTTATTAAATCATTAAAATAAATTGACTTAGGTTAATTCAGTCTAAGTCAATTGTTTACTTCTAAGAATTTTTTCTAAATTATGAAAAATATCATAAGTACCACCAGCAAGTATTCCGCTTAAGGCTATAGCAGTTTTAAAGTCTTTGGTAATTATCCATTCTACTATAGCAACAATTAATCCTATCAAAATATTTTGAATGGGAATAAGTTCATTTCTAATAAAAACACTCTTTTTAGAAAAAAATCCTAAAATAAAAGTTACAATAAAAGTTACAAAAGCAATTATTTCACTTGTTTGCATATTCACCTCAATTAATTTTATTAATTAAAAATAAAATTATACTTATGTAAATAATCGTAAAGTTGAAATTATTATTTAAATAAGATATACTTTAATAGTTAAAAAGGAGAAATTTATTTATGAAAAAAAATTTAATATTAATACTTAAGGGTATGATTATAGGACTTGCTAATGTGATACCAGGAGTATCAGGTGGAACTTTGATGATTACTTTAGGAGTTTATGAACAAATAATTGAAACAATCAGTCATTTCTTTAGTAATTTTAAGAAAAATTTAAAATTTATTATTCCCCTTGGAATTGGAGTTATTGGAGCATTACTTTTATTCAGTAAAATAATAGGTATTTCCTTAGAAAAATTCCCATTTGCAACTACCTGCGTTTTTCTTGGTTTAATTATAGGAGGTATACCTTTAATTATTAAAAACATGAATAAAAATAAAGATGCAAAAAAAGTTAGTAATTATATTATTACTTTTATATCATTTGCTTTTATTATTTTGTTTGCTATGCTTAAAAGTGGCAATGATGTTAATTTTAATAATCTTGGAATACTAGAAATGTTATTATTATTTATTGTTGGAATCATATCCTCTGCTACCATGGTTATTCCTGGTATTAGTGGAAGTTTTGTTCTTATGTTACTTGGGTATTATAAACCAATAATTGATACTATAAGAAGTCTTACAGATTTTAGCAAAATATTCCATAATCTGTTAGTTCTTGGAAGTTTTGGTATAGGGGTATTAATTGGAATTGTACTTATTTCTAAATTAATTGAACTTTTACTAAAAAAACATGAAACTAAAACCTACTTTGCAGTTTTTGGCTTTGTTATTGCAAGTATAATTGCTATTATCAAACCATTATTTAATCTTAATTTAGGATTTTTAGAAATAATAATTGGATTAATTCTATTAATTTTAAGTTCTATTGTAGCTTATAAAATAAGCGATAAATAGGTGTAAATATGAATTTTAACTTTAAAAAAAGTTTAGGTCAAAATTTCCTGACTGATAAAAATATATTAGAAAGAATTGTTTCTTCTGCTAACATTCAAGGTAATTCTTTAGTAATTGAAATTGGACCTGGAAGTGGTAATTTAACAAGATTTATTGCCAAATATGCAATCCATGTTTTATGTTATGAAATAGATACTAGACTTGAAGAAATATTAGATGAAAACCTAAAAGATTTTCAAAACATTACGATTATTTATGATGATTTTTTAAAAAGAGATATAAAGACTGATATAGAAAAATTCTCTTTTGATAATTTATATTTAGTGGCAAATCTTCCTTATTATATAACTACCCCAATTATTGAAAAAGTTATTCAGTCGAATCTTTCTTTTAAAAAGCTTACCATTATGATTCAAAAAGAAGTTGGAGAACGTTTTATGGCTCTTCCTAAAACCAAAGAATATAATTCTTTAACTGTTTATTTAAATTATTACTTTGATATAAAACGTGAATTTGTAGTTTCAAGGAATGCTTTTATTCCTAAACCTAATGTTGATAGCATTGTTATTTCTTTAATAAAAAAAGATAATTTACTAGAATTAAATGATATAAATTTATTTAATAAATTATTAAAAGATTCCTTTAAATATAAAAGAAAAACTATTAAAAATAATTTAAAAAATTATGATTTAAAAACTTTAGAAAAAATATTAAATAAATATAATTATTCTTTAGCATCACGTGCTGAAGAGATACCTTTAGAAGTATTTGTCGAACTTGCTAATAATTTAAAAAATTAATAAAATTAAAATTAAGACATATAATTATTCGGAGATGATTATATGTCTTTTAATATAGGTGATTTGGTAACTCGTAATTCTTATAATAATGATACTATATTTAAAATAGTAGATATAGATTCAGAAATAGCTTATTTAAAAGGAGTTAATGTAAGACTTGAAGCTGATAGTGTTCTTTCTGATTTAAAAAAAGTTGAAATAAATGATAATATCAACGATGATAAAAATTTTTTAGATAGATTTCAAGTTACTCTTAATCGTGATGAATATTTTTATTTGCCTGGCAAAGTTGTTCATGTAGATTCTGATGAAGATTATTTATCTCGTTGTATGGATTTTTATAATAAAGTCCACGTTAAAGCTTTGGGAATTAATTTAAAAGAAAATGAAATTGCTGATAAAATTAAAGAATTACTATCAGAATATAATCCTGATATTTTAGTAATAACTGGACATGATGCTTATTATAAAAAGTTAGGAAATGAAAGTGATAACAATAATTACAAAAACACTAAAAACTTTATAAATGCTGTAAAAGCTGCAAGAAAACTAGAAAGTCAAGATAAACTTATAATTATTGCTGGAGCTTGTCAATCAAATTACGAAGAATTAATTAAAGCTGGTGCTAACTTTGCATCAAGTCCTAAAAGAATTAATATTCATGCATTAGATCCTGCTATTATTGCCTCCTCTATTGCTTTAAGTGATAAAAATAAACCTATTGATTTAATCAATATTTTAGAAAAAACCAAATATGGTGCTAAAGGAATTGGTGGTATCATCACTAATGGTTGTATGTATGTGGGGTATCCTCGATGATATCAAAGATTAAAGATAATCTAATAGAATTACAAGGTAAACCTTTACATTTTCGCTTTAATGGAGCAAGAAATCAAATTGAGGAATTTGATGGTTGTATTGAAAATACTTATAATTATATTTTTACTATAAAACTTGATGGAGACTCTAGAATAAAATCATTTACTTATAGTGATGTTTTAATAGAAAATTTAGAAATAACTGAACTACAAAATAAAGATACTTAATTTATATAAAAAAGTTGTATAATAAAGAAAAGGAGATAAGTTTTATGAAAAAATATTTAGCAATAACATTATCTTTAATTATTATTCTTAGTATTTTATGTCTTATAAAAAAAGATAAAAAAGAAACTATTAAAGAAGCTAAAAAAGTTTTAGAAACAACTCCTTTAAGTAGTTATAGTTTTTATAAAGAAGAAAATCTTGACAGATATAAAAGTTATAAAATAAAGTTTCCGACTTTAAAGAATAAAGATATAATATTAAGAGTTAATATTGGACTTGATCATGGTTTTTATACGGAAACTAAAGAAATAACAGAATTTAATATTTTAATGCTTATCAATAAATATAATTATGTAACTAATACCTTTATTCCTAATGATTTAGTTTTAGTTGAATCTTTCTCTAAAGAGGATATGTTTTTAAATAGAGAATGTAAAGATGCTTTTATAAAAATGGCGCATGACGCTGAAGCACTTGGTTATAATATTCGAGCCATTTCTACTTATAGAACAATTGATTATCAAGAAAATCTATATAATAACTATGTTAAAAATGATGGTCTAGAAAAAGCTGATACTTATTCAGCAAGACCAGGATACTCTGAACATCATACTGGACTAGCAATTGATATAGATAACAAAGTTTTAAGTTTCAATAATTTTGAAAATACGAAAGAATTTAACTGGATGATGGATAATGCTTATAAATATGGATTTATTTTAAGATATCCTAAAGATTCTTCAATAACTGGTTATATATATGAACCATGGCACTATAGATATGTTGGGTTAGAAGTTGCCAATTACATTCATGAACATAATATTACTTTTGAAGAATATTACTATGAATTTATTGATAAATAAAAAACAAATAGACTATTTTCTAATTGTTTTCTTTTTTGTATAAAGATCGATAATTTGATTTTCAATATTGTCTATTACTTCTTTTTCTTTACCTAAATCTTTAAATCTTAAATCTACTTCATTTAAATGTTTATCATGAAGTTTACAACTTAAATAATATATAGGTTTACAAAAATCTATTTTTTTTAACATTTGAACTTTTATACTATTATCATCAACATATCTACCTTTAAATTGATCAAATAACTCTTGATAAAATAAAGATACTTCTTCAACGTCTATATTTAATTTTGTTTTATAAGTTATAACAATATTTGAACCTTTTTTATATTTGGTATTTAAAAACAAATAATTTTCTGATATAAAAAAATCTAAAATTATATTTTGAGAATTATTGCTAGCAATTAATGAATCAATATAATTTAAAATTAATTTACAACATATTTTGATATTATTTTCCATAATACTCCTATCTCCTTCTTTGATATATTATATAATCAAAAAAAAGAAAAGACAATAGTCTAATCCTTTGGTTTAAAGAAAAGAGAGAAAATGAAAGCAAAGAAAATGGCTGAAGTAATGCCTGAAGCAGTTAAATCAAAGACACCCATCATAAGACCAACAAAACCTAATTCACTTGCTCTAACAAGTCCTCCATGAATTAACAAGTGACCAAATGAGGTAATTGGAACCAAAGCCCCTGCTCCAACATGAACGACAATAAGATCATATATATTAAAAATATCTAGAGAGGCACCAATTATTACAAATAGACTGGTTATATGACCGGGAGTTAATTTAGTATTATCTAAAATTAGTTGTCCAAGCATTGATACAAATCCGGCAAATAAAAATGAATATATATATATCATTATTCAACACTCTCCAAACTTATAGCATTAGCTATACTTATAATATTTGATTTTTGAAATACTGTTGTTGGACTAAATAAAGCTCCTGTTGCCACATATAAAACTCTTTTTAATTCTTTATTTTCCAATTTTTTAATAATATCAGAGTATATAACTAAAGCACTACAAACTGGTCCTGATCCTCCCGCTTGAACATCTTTTTGATTCTTAAGATCATATAACATTACTCCACAATCATTATAATTTTTAAGTTCTATTCCATACTCGGTTTTCATAAAATCTTTAAGTATTTCCTTTCCAAATGTGCCTAAATCTCCCGTTAAAATCAAATCATAATCGAGAGCAGTTCTTCCCATATCTTTTAAATGTCGATTAATTGTACTAGCAGCGGCTGGAGCCATGACACTTCCCATATCCATTGGATCAGTTTGTTCATAATCAACTGGTATTCCAATTGTTGCTGATTCTATTCTAACTTTACTTTTTTTATTAGTTAAAATACAAGTTGCTCCACCAGTTGCTGTAAAGGTTGCAGTTCCTGGTTTTGGTGCTCCATATTCAGTTGGATTTCTAAATTGACGTTCTGATACCATATTATGACTACTAACTGAAACTATTACATTCTTGCAAATCTTACTTTCAATGTAAGTTGCACCTATTCCTAATCCTTCCGTGTTAGTAGCACAAGCTGTATAAATTCCTAAAAACGGAATATTTAATTTACTAGCAGCATATGTACTAGAAGTTATTTGATTTTGTAAATCTCCTGCTATAAACAAATCAATATTATTGGTTTTTAAATTACCTTTATTTAAAGCCACTTCTATACTATCACTCATAATTTTAGTTTCAGCTTGTTCAAGAGTTTTCTCTCCAAAATACATGTCATCATAATGTTTATCAAAGAGTTTACTAAGTGGCCCTTTATTTTCATAAGGTCCAACTACTACACCAGTTGATTTTATATAAACATTTTTATACTTAGTTGTCATTAAACGCCTCCCATGATAATTAATCTTATAAAGCCAAAGATATAAGCTGATACTACTCCATATAAAATAACTGTTCCAGCAAGTTTAAACATATTGGCACCCACTCCTGTAATAAAGCCTTCTTTTCTATATTCAATAGCAGCTGAAGTCATTGAATGAGCAAATCCCGTAATTGGAATTATAAGTCCACATCTAGCAAACTTAACCCATTGATCAAAGAATCCTAAAGCAGTTAATAAACTAGCCAAAAAAATAAGGGTTATTATCATAAAAACCGACGCATCACTTGAAGATAAATGTAAGTAATATGAATAAAATTCGACTAACATTTGTCCAATAACTCCAACTAGTCCTCCTATTAAAAAAGCAATAACAGCATTTTCTCCCCGATGCTCTATTGGTTTATGACTCATAACTAATTTATCATATAATTTCTTTTCCATATAATCACCAATATTATTATTATCTTAATTGCTAATTTTATACAAAAAAAGAATTAGTTTTAAATTTCTAATTTTAAAAAATTTGCAGTTTAAGGATAACATTACATTAATTAACAATAAAATATATTTCTTTATTTTTAAAATAAGCATAATTAATATTTTTTAAATCTAAATTATTTTCTTCTATTTTCTGATTAATCCATTCAATATTTTTATGAATACTAAACAAATTATCTTTTATAATATTTCCATCTATAATTAAACTAATAGGATAGTTTTTTATACTATTTTTTCTAAAAATTAAATAATTATTAGCTTTCTTTATACAATAATCAACTAAACTAGGATCTTTTATTCCTCTTTTTTTTAATTCATACAATAATTTATTATAACTAATTTTTTCCTTTATTAAAGCATTAAAATT
>JAFXOW010000065.1 GCA_017528315.1 Bacilli bacterium | reverse complement strand
TAAATAGTAAATATAATTAAAGCAAATAAATTATTTCAAATAATTTATATATACAAACCTAAAATTATAAATTTAATAAAATTAAATTAATAACTTAAAATGTCAAGAGAATTATTAAGACCTTTTGAAGAATATCAAAAAGCGAGAATAAATTTTGTTCAAACTATAGCTGATTTAGCATCAAAATCACAAAATATAGAGGCATTAAATGCAGCAGGGGTAATGGCTTTATTAAGACCTTTATTATTAGATACAGTACCCTCAATACAACAAAGTGCAGCTTTAGCAATTGGAAGATTAGCTAATTATAGTGAAGAATTAGCTACTAGTGTTGTGGAAAATAATATAATTCCTCAATTAATTTTCAGTTTAACAAAACCAAATAAATTTTTTAAAAAAGTAACATGTTATGTGTTTAAAAGTGTTGCAAAACATAGTGCTTTATTAGCTGAAGAAGTTGTAAAAAGTGGTGCGCTTGAACCTTTAGTTGGATGTTTAGATGAATTTGATACTGGAGTAAAGGAAGCAGCAGCATGGGCATTAGGTTTTATAGCCAAGCATAGTCCAGAACTGGCTCATAAAGTAATCCAGGCAAGAGCAGTAGATAGTTTAGTATTATGTCTTCAAGAGCCAGATCTATTATTAAAAAGAGCATCAGCACTTACTTTATCATATATAGCTTCACATAGTGAACAATTAGCAAAACCTGTGGCTGAATTTGGCCTTGATACTATTATATTTTTTTTATCTTATAATGATACTCAATTAAAAAGAAATATATGCCAATTATTGGGTAATATAGCCAGACATAGTGCTGAATTATCTGCCCAAATAATTGCAAGAATACAAAATCCACAAAAATTATTAAATTGTTTAAAATATCCAGATGATATTGTTAAAAAAAATGCAGCATTTTGTATATGTGAATTAGTAAATAAATCACCTGAAAATGCACAAGTAATATGTGATTCAGGTGGTGCAGGTATACTAGTAGATTATATTACTAATGTAAAAGGTGATCCAAGATTATATGGAATATTAGCTCTTGGTTTCATAAGTTCATTTAAAAAAGAATTAGCTTGGACTGTTATAGAAGCAAAAGCAATAAATCAATTATTTGATGCATTACATAACGAATTGAATCCTCAAATAAAAGCTGCAGCTTGCTATTCATTAGGTCATATTGGAAGACATAGCACTAAACATGCTAAGGAAGTATCTGATGCTAATGTTTTATCATTAATGCTATATTATTACCAAGATAAAAAAATGAATGATTATTTAAGAGATAAAGCTAAGTCTTCTTTAAAAAAAATAATTAATAATTGTGATAATCTAAGTGCTTTAGAGCCTTTATTACAAGTATCTCCAGATAAAATACTTAAGCATATTTTAAATCAATATATTAAATACTTAAAAACAAATAACACAGAACTGAAGAACTTTATACAAAATGGAGGTCTTCAAAAATTACAAGAATTGAGATTTGATGAAAAAATTAAATCAAGTCCCATACGTTCAAAATTATTAAGATTAATAAATACTATTAATTCATATTATCCTCCTGAAATAGTAAAATATTATACTCCTGAAGATAAAGCAGATGAATTTGTAAGTGGAGCTGAAGAATTAGAAAAAGGAGAAGAAGAATCTAATGAGGCAGAAAGTGAAAATTCAGAAGAAATTGAAATTGATAAAATAGACCAAAATAAAAATAGTCCCGAAGATAAAAATAAGGCTTCAGGTTAAATATTAAAATTTAATTTTTAAAGAAAGAATAATTTTTATTTTCTTAAATATTTTTAAATTTTATTTATTTTAAATAAATCCACTTTATAATC
>JAFXOW010000001.1 GCA_017528315.1 Bacilli bacterium | reverse complement strand
TTTTTAATTCACTATTAATGTCACTTAAAAATCGATTATGTTCTTTTATTTCATTTTCTATCATTTCATTTTCTTTTATTGTTTTATTCACTCTTTCTTGATCTTCAATTTTCATTTCTTTATAATTTTTATCATCTTCTGCGACTTTTATTTTAAGAAACTTTTCCAAATTCTGCTCTTCACATATCTTTTTTTCAAGAAACTTTTGTCTATCAGGATGAACATTAATTTCTTTAATTTGCTTTTGTAAATTAGGCACGAATTTCTTTTTAATCTTCTCCGCATTTAATTTCAATCTTCGTTTTATTTCTTCAATATTCTTCATTTGAACTCTATTATACAAAACATTAATGTACATTAAAGTCTTATTCACAGTTAATAAATCTAAAATCACAGTTCCAATGTCGTTTTTTAATTGGTTATCAAACAAATTCAAATGTCGAAGACTGTGATTATATTTTAAATTCTCTATCATAGGTTTAACAGTGGCATCGGATATGTAATTATGACTCACATCTAATTTTTCTATTATGTTATTAGTTTTAAATATATTAACAAACGTTTTAAAACCTTTATCATTTATTCTATTCTCTGATATGTTTATGCTCTTCAAACTCTCGTTTATACCTATACTCTCTCCGAGTATACTCGTACTCTTATCTCCTAAATTACATTTAGATAGGTTTATCTTTTTTAGCCCAAAAACTTGAAAAATGGGTTTGATCAAATCGAATTTATCACTATGTATGTCATTACATGAGATATCTAATTCCTCTATACGTTTCACATCTTCTAAATGAGTAAGTAAAAAGTGAAACCCTTTAAATTCTATGCCACAATTAGATATACATAATTTATGTATATTCTGGAACTTCGGGAACGATTCTGTTAATTTAATTATACCCTCATCATATATCTTATTATTATTGAGATATAACTCATTTATCTTAGACTGTTTTAGTGTCTCTTCAAAAGCAAGTTGTATACCCTCACTATCTATATCATTATTAGAGCAATCGAGCACTTTCAATGTTTGATTATGATTCAATCCTTTCATTATAAGACTTATTCCTTCGTTTTTTATGCTATTTCCACTTAAATTTAATGTCTCTAAATAGAAGTTATGAGATAACATTTTAGGTATACCCTTTAACCCCATATACCCTATCCTATTTCTATTAGTACCCTCTACCGAAGAAACGTTAAGATATATTAAACTTTCTTGTTTATCTAATATTTTAAATAACTTATCTGCTCCTTTATGTGAAATTGAATTCGAAGTTAGATTTAATGCCACTAAAGTTTTAGAATTACTTAGTGCGTTTGCTAATAATTCTAAACCTTTATCACCTATATTATTTCTCGTAAGATTTAGATATGAAATTCTATCGGAAGTTTTTATAATTTTCGCAAGAATTTTAATACTATAATAACCTAAATACATTTCAGTAAAATCAACCTGTCGATTTTTACATTTATTTTTACAATATTCATTGAATTTATATATCATATTATCTCTTAATTCAATTCCAATGTCGTTACATTTTGCTTTACACATTTTTTCAACTTCATCGTAATTGAATACATCATTTTGGTTTTCTTCCATATTCAACATTTTTTGTTGAAATAAATGAATTGAAGCACTCAT
>JAFXOW010000064.1 GCA_017528315.1 Bacilli bacterium | reverse complement strand
TGGTTCATTTAAAAATACTAATTTCCATTCGAACCAATCTTTATGTACTGTTATTTTTTCTACTACCTCCTCTATTAATAAATCATTAATTCCATTGTAATTAAAATCTAATAATCTTCTAACACTTTGTTTAGCTTTTTCAATTTTAACTTCAGGTGGATCTAATCTTTTTAATTCTTTTTCTAAATCTTCTATTTCTAATTTATATAATTCTATTTTATCAGATAATTTCTTTTGAAATGATTCATAATCATTTGGATTTACTTTCTTATCCAAATATAAATTCAATAACCTATCTAATTTAGTAGATTCTTCTTTTATTAATTTATTATATCTTTTAATTTCACTATTTAATTCATCAGCTTCATGTGTATCTATTTTTATACCATTTAGTAGTATTAATTCTAATTCTATTCTATTGTGGTCATCTTCTACAAGATTTCTAAATATAAATTCAGCCATTTTCTCAAGTTTCCATTCTTGAACTTCTTTAACTTCACAATATTTATATCCATATTCATATTTTCCACCTTTAGGATGAGTTTTTCTATTATAGCAGGCATAAGCATATGTCTTCCCTTTATTAGTTGTATGATCTTTTCTTCTATTAAATTTCGAACCACATTCACATACCATTTTCTTACTCCATACATATTTAGGCACTCCTATTGCAGTCCTATCACCAGATGCCGTTGGTTTGGAGTGTCTATCTAATATGGCTTGTACTTTATCAAAATCTTCTTTTGAAATGATTGGTTCATGTGTACCTTCAACAACTATCTGTTCTATTTCTCCTCTATTCTTTTTTGCTTTTTGTTCTAGAAAGTCTGGAATATATTGTTTGTTATAAACTATTGTTCCAGCATAGAATTGATTTCTTAATACTCGGGTTATATAAGCTGCATTCCATCTATTTAGTCCAGTTGATGTCTTATAACCCTTCCTTTCTAAATCTTTAGCTATAGTAGTAGTTCCTACACCATTTAAATATTCTTTAAATATGTATCTAACTATATCTGCTTGTTCTTGATTAACTACCATAGTATTTTTATTAATTTTGTCATATCCCAAAATATTACCTGAACCCATAAAAATACCATTTTGAAAAGCAATTCTTAAACCAGCTTTTACTCTTTGAGAAGTTTTCTTACTTTCATTTTGTGCAAGTGTCGCCATAATAGTAAGTTTTAGTTCCCCATCATCATCTTTAAATGTCCAAATATTATCTTCAGTAAAATATACTTCAACACCTATCTTTTTTAATTTTCTTGTTTCTTGTAATGTATCAACTGTATTTCTAGCAAACCTTGACACTTCGCGAGTAATAATTAAATCAAACTTACCTTCGTGGGCATCTTTCATCATTCTTATAAAATTTTTTCTTTTCTTAATAGAAGTTCCTGTTATACCCTCATCTATATATCTATCATATAGAATCCAGTTAGGATGTTTATCTAATATGTCATCATAGTACTGAACTTGATTATCTAATGCTGATAATTGAGCTTCATGTTCAGTAGATACTCTAGCATATATAGCAACCTTTCTATTCATTTTCATCACCTCTACTAAAAAATATCATTTTTATAAAAATTTGTTTACTGTGCGATTTTGGTAATAAGAAAAAGAAGTATTTCTACTTCTTTTTATTTTCATACTTCCAAATATATCCACCGGCTTGTTTTCTTACTCCTCTACACACATCATCAATGTGCTTAATTCCTGTTTGTTTAGATGCCGAACTTACACTAATGTATCTACCAACTATTTCTCCAGTAAAAGATAATTGAATAACACTTTTAGAATTTTTAATAATTCGCCTTTCTTTACTACATTGAGGACAACCGCATCCACTTTTTCTAGAATGTATTGTAGCTGACCATCTATATCCACAATTTCTACAAATCCAAAAGACTTTTCTATCACCATAAGAAATAACTTCATTTGGTTTTATTTCATTTTTTTCATAATCCCATTCTTTCGCAAGTTCTGGATGAGTTGATACCAAATCATTATAACCAGACATTAATCTTTTATTAGCACAAAAGGAACAAGAATTAACATTATTATATTTTAATCTAATTGGTAGTTGATAACTACTACCACATTTCAAACATTTCCACCATACTTTAACATCACTTTTACACGAATAGTTTTCAGGTCTCATAATACCATTTTTATCATAGTCCCATTCTTTCGCAAGTTCAGGTCTCATAATTACTAGTGAATTCTTTTTTTCGCTTCTTTCTATCATTTCTTCTATATTTGCCTGATCTCTATTTATATTAATATCTATACATTTTATATTTAAATGGTGAAATAAAGAATCTATACTTTTTTCTAATTCATCAAAAGTATGATTTAATAGTAATATCATCTTACTTGTCGAATTGTACTTTGGACATTCATTTTCTCTAATTCTATATAATGTAATATTATTTTCATTACAAATTTTATCCTTGTGCTTATCTTTTTTTATATCCTTATGCCATCTATTTCCATCATACTCTATTCCAATTTTTTTATTTGGTATATAAATATCAATTTCTTTACCATTAAGAAAATCCGGTCTATAGTTTTCGATAATGTTAACTTTTGCTTTTTTTAAATAGTAGGCAACTGCTTTTTCAGGAAATGATATTTTTAATTCTTTAGCACAATCAGGACAGTTATTACCAACAAGAGTTCGACTTTGTATAGTTGCCGCCCATCTATGTCCCTTTTTACAGATCCAATAAGCTTTTTTGTTGCTACCAAAATGTACTTTATCAGGAGCTTCTTTATTTTTATTAAAATCCCATTCCTCAGCAAGTTTTGGATATTTGGATTGTAAATCATTATATCCCTTAAGAACTACTTTGCCATCACATATTGGGCAACCTACTCCACTAGCTCTTTTTAAAACTCTATTTTCATATGAATGACCTTTTTCACATATCCAATAGTATTTAGTATGTCCACCTGCTATTACTTCCGATGGGGCAAGATTATTTTTATTATAGTCCCATTCCTTTAATAGTTCTGGATATTTTGTTTGCAAATCATTATATCCTTTAAGTAATTTTTGATTAGCACATACTGCGCATCCCTTGCCTGTAAATCTATCAATTACTCTTTTTTGCCATGAATATCCACATTTTTTACATTTCCACCAGACTCTTTTCCCACTTGTTGCTGATAATTGGCTTATATCTATACCTTTATTCTTTTCAATATCTAGTTCAGCATATAATCCTGGATTAGCATCTTTTAAATATCCATGTTTATATTCCAAAATATCACCATCTTTCACTATCTATTATACCATAATATTTTAATTACTTTATTAGACCTAGTAATTTCTTACCAAGTTTTTCTACAATTTCCATATAGTTTAGAATCTCAAAATCGCTTACATTTAAATGTTGTCCCAATTTATATGAACTATCACCACTTTTATTTATATAATCTTCATCTACAATTCCATCATTATGCGTGAAACAGTGCCTTTTTTGGAAGCAAGTTTTTACATGTTGCAACTCTGAAGCATTAATCAAATCATCATATCCATAATTGATAGCGTCTTTAAATTTTTGACTTCCATCATCCAATCTTTGAAACAAGTTCCTTCTTATGATTTCCGTTGGTCTTATTTTGCTATATAATGACTCGCATAATCTCTGAAATGCAACCACTAGATCATTTAATGAATTAATTCTAAGCGATTCGCATGTTCTTGCGGCTTCATCTTTACTAATTGATGAAATTGAATCATATATAGTTGGTAAATTCTTAATATTTCCTTTTACTTTCTCTATAGTATTAGTAAATGTTTGTTCAGCAGAGTTTTCTCCACACTTCGGACAAAAAAATCCTGACCCAATAACTTCATATTTAAAGTGACAAAATGGACATTCTATTTTTTGCTGCATTTCATCAAGTGCCTGTGCTGGCATATCAAAAAAATAAGCATTATTTCCTTTATAGCTAATATTCATCTTAATAAAGCTTTTTCTATTAAAACTTCTATTCAATTTGTTATTAGCTTCCTTTGCACCTTTTTTTAGCGCATTATTAATGTCACAATGTATTTTTTGAATAGCTTGTTCCCTAGCCTGATTAACTTGTTCAGTTGTAAACCAATTATTTATAGTTGATTCAAACCCACAAAAAGGACAATGTATTATCGCATCTTCAGCAAGTGAATTCCAATCTTCTGAATATACTTTAAATTTTTTTAAGCATTTTGAATCTGGACATTCCTTATCAACATATCCCTCTTCATCAGCTAATATTTTCATACTATAAGAAGTATGTTCTAATTTTTTTAACTCTTTTATTAAACCATCAAACATATAATATTATTCCTCCTTTGTCAATGAAAAGAAAAAGAGTATAGTCTTCCATTTTTATGAAAACCTACACTCTATTTTAACTATACATAGTATAGCATAAAAAATGACTTTTGACAAATTTAGTTCATAAGTATTTATATTAACATCTCTATATAAAATGAACGTAATATCTTAATCTTCCGATTGTTTATTCATTTTATTTATATATGCTTTTCTAAATTCTATAATACTTAAAATCAAGAATAATAATCCAAATGCTATTAATATTATTCCTGCAAGCAAATTTTTACTTAAACCTATAATTCCAATATAAAATAAAAATCCAATTATTAATAGATATACTAATGCTATTAATAATATCAAAATAATTCTAATAGGTTTAGGAACTTTACTACTTTTACTAGCCTCAAAACTTCCTTCTAAAATTAATTCAAATATTGCCTCAAATAATAAATCCATTTTACCACCCTTACTCTAAAACAAACTTTCTACACAATATTTGACTGCAAACAATACCAATAGTTAATCCTCCAACATGAGCAATAATTGAAATATTTGGTATTGCAAATGTAACAATAAGATTAATAACAATTGTTGGTAATAAATCATATTTATAAGTGTATTTCATAATTTTTCTATTTTTAAATGCAATTAATAAATAACAGCCAAATAATCCAAATATAGCACCACTTGCTCCTACACATGGATTATTAGATAATAATACTATAAGAATAGATGCTCCTAATCCAGATAACATATAAACAATAGCATATTTAATATTTCCTATTAATGATTCTAATTTACTTCCACAAATATATAATGCCAACATATTAAAAATTAAATGTGTCTCATCAGCATGAGTAAACATAGAAGTAAATAATTTATAGAAATTAAAATTATCTTTAGATATTGCATATTTTAATACTTCTTCATTACCATGAGTCATATTAATTAAAATAAACATCAAAACATTAATTCCAATTAATATATAAGTTATTGTCGGTTTATATTTATAATATTTATTTATTTTAACACTTTCTTCATTTTTTATTGCTTGTTCTTTAAAATGTTCTTCTGGAGTTTTGAATATTAAAATACCAAATCCCCATATAATACAGATAACACTAATTATTGTTAATATAAAACATAATGTATCATTTATTTGTTCAAAAAAATTTGTAAACGCAAAGAAACAAATCATATACACTATACCAATTATTAACATTACTAATCCAATTATTTTTTGTTTATTCATTGAAACACCTTAATCTTTCATCATTTTAATTCTATAAGCATTATTTTCAGTAGCATCAAATCCATCTGGTAAATATTCATGTGGTATGTGTTCATTATATTTAATATCCATAAAGTAATTGCAAAATATCATTTCAACATATATTATTCTATTATTGCCATCAGTAATTGCATACACAAATCCTTGATATGAATCTGATTCCATAGCAAGTAATTTGTAATTAGTAAATCCAGTTACACCATAATAGCCTATATAATTTTCTATTCCATATTTATTTAATCTCTCAACTTCTTTTTCATATTCATCTTTAGAATAATCTACTACTAAATAAGATAAGTATTGTTTATCCCATGCATCTAAATAAACCATTTTAAAATCTTTGACATTTAATTTATCAATCGCTTTCGGAAATATTTCTTCTGACATTCCCCATTTATTTTTATAATTATTGTTAGCATCAACTCCTATAACTTCTTGATATTTATTAGTATCAGTTATTATTTTATCTGTATTTAATCCTCCCATAAGTAAAAATATACAACTAAAACCAATAATTAAACTAATAGTAATTATACCAATTATAATAGAAATGGATTTAAATATATTTCTTTGTTTTTTCATCTTATAATATTCTTTTAGAATCAAATCTAGATTTTCAATACTATGTGTTTGAATTTCATTTTTTTCAATTTTCTCTCCACTTAAAAATTCATTAACATCAATATCTAATGTATTGCATAGTTCTTTTAAAATAGAGTAATCAGGCATATTTTTTCCATTTTCCCATCTACTTATACTTTTATTAGATACACCCAACTTTTCTGCAAGTTGTTCTTGTGTAATATTTTTATCTTTACGACACTTTGCAATAAAGTTACCAATCTTTTCTTGATTCATAAAATTTCTCCTTTCCAATATAAATTATATATTTATACAACTTTTATGTAGAGGACATAAAGTGAGAATTTAATATTTCTATATCTATTTTACCACAAAAATAGCAGATTTTTCATCTGCTATTTAAAACGGAATATCTTAATATGACGATACTTTTTACTTTTCTCTTTTTATAAATAATATTACTAATATAGATGTAATTATAATTATTAATAATGGAGCTGTTCTAAAAAATATCCATTCGAATGAGTGCCATAATGTTCCAATAACTGACCATTCAGGATTATTATAATCAAATGATAAATATATACTACCTAATAACGCAAGTGAAACAAATAATATTATTATACATATATCAGCTATTATTAAATAAGTTATAGTTCTTTTTCTCTTTTGTTTTTGATTTGTTGATAATTGTTCATTAATTACTTCCAATTTTTCAGATATTACTTTTAAATCATTTGTTTCCTTTTCCTCTATACTTTCTCCAAGAATTTCACTAACTGGTGTTTCAAAAAATTCTGATATTGTTATTAGCATTTCGGCATCTGGAACAGATAGTCCTGTTTCCCATTTTGAAATTGTTTGCCTTACGACATTTAACTGAACACTTAATTCTTCTTGTGAAAGCCCTTTGTTTTTTCTTAATGTTTTTAGATTATCTTTTAACATATTACACTTTCTCCTTTCATCAAATTCAGTTTATTACAAATATGTCGTTGCTACAAGCAATGCTTTTTAACATTAACTATATTTTTTAATTTGCAATAATAATTTACAAGTTTATAACATTTATAATTTAAAATACTTTATTGTAAATTTTGTTCCCGTTTTATTTGATTCAACACTAATATTCCCGTTATCTTCTTCTATAATTGTTTTGGCTAAAGCTAACCCTATACCAATACTATCAGAAGTAGCATTTTCGCCTTTATAAAATCTCTCAAAGATGTGTGATATATCTTTTTTAGAAATACCATCACCAAAATCTATAATTTCAACTGTAGAATAAACATTGTTATTTTCAACATTGATTATTACTTTTTGATTATCTTTAGAGTGATCTATAGAATTTTTTAAAATATTAGTTATAGCTTCTATTTGCCATTTAGAATCACATATAATTTTAGAATCATTTTTAATAGTTAATTCAATATTAATATTTCTTAAATCACATAAAGTAGAAACATTTTTAATTGATTCATCAACTATATTTTTTAGATTATATTCTTTCTTAATAAAATGAACTGTATTAGCATCAAATTTTGATAATTTTAAAAGTGCTTGTACTAAAAAATTAATATTTACAACATTTCTTTTTATATCTCTAACAAAATCATTTCTAATATTTATATC
>JAFXOW010000063.1 GCA_017528315.1 Bacilli bacterium | reverse complement strand
TTTCAAACAATTTTTATAATAAAAAAAGTTATATAAATTCATTTTAAGGAAAATAATTATAACTTACTTTAATTTATATAAAAATTAAAATGTGGTAGTATGGTGCCACCAGATAAGATGGAATCAAGAAATAGAATGGGTGCTAATAGTATTGAACAAGTAGAAAGTATGGATGCTGTAGTAGACTTAAAAGTATTAGGTGAATTACTTGCTATTGGTGTAGGGTTTACATTAGTTGGTTCAATCGCATCATTAATTGCGATATCTAGATTTTCACCATTAGATATTTTAAAGGAGAGAAGCTAATGAAGAATAATTATATTTAAAAATTAGATAAAGTATCTTATCGATATAAAGATGCGAAAAAAGATGAATATGTTTTTAAAGATTTATCATATAGTTTTGGACTAGTAAAGTGTAAGCTATTAAAGGTAAGAGTGGTAGTGGTAAAACAAGATTATTATCTTTAATTAGTGGATTAGAAAAAAGATATGAAGGAAAGATTTATTTTAATGATAAAGATTTATCCAAAGTTAATCTAGATAAATATTGTAATAGTGATATAGGAATAGTCTTTCAAAGTTATAATTAATTAATTCATTTATCAGCTTTAAAAAACATAATCTTACCTATGAATATTAATATCGTCATATGAAAAATAAAAAAGAGAAAGCATTAGAACTATTAGAAGAAGTAGGCCTTACGAGAGCTCATGTTGATAGACGTGTTTTAAAATTATCAGGTGGAGAACAACAAAGAGTGGCGATAGCTAGTAGTCTATCTTATAATCCATCAATGATTATTGCCGATGAACCTACTGGAAACTTAGAGTGAAACAGAAAATGATATTATTAATATATTTGAAGACTTGGCTCATAAAGAGGGTAAATGTATTATTATTGTTACCCATTCCAAGAATGTTGCCGATAAAGCCAATGTTGTCTTTGAATTAGAACCAAGAAAAAAAGAAGCTAAATAATTAGCTTCTTTTTTATTCGCCATTTGATGGTTCTGGTTCCAATTCTGGATTAGTGTTAGAGTTACTGTTGCTTTCAGGTTCAGGTTCTGGTTCCGGTTCTGGATGAGGGGTTGTTGTTTTAATAGAACCAACTACTTTTAAGACAACTGGATAACTGCCTAACATATCTAAATCAGTTTTAGCTGGAACACTTTGACTTAATATTTGTCCAACAATTTCTCCTTTCATTCCTTCAACATAATTGATATCAATATTAATACCAGTACTATTGGCATAGTTTTGAGCATATGTAACACTATGTCCAACAAGACTTGGAAGTAGACTTAAGGTTGATGTTGAACCAATACCTTTACCAATAATGTTATCGGTTACTTTTTCTATTATAGAGTAACTGAATTTTTTTACTGGCGTCATACTAATTAAATCCAAGTTTTCTTTCATGGCTTTTTTAACAGCATCTAAACTTTCTTTATATATAACATAGTCATACATAGTTAGTTAGAACAAGAGTTATTAATATAACTATAATCATATATCATGGCATCATAACCTTGTAAATATAGTTTCTGCATACCAAATACTTCATCTTGACTAGCAGAACGTTTTAAGACATCTTTACCCATGTTATATAATGATAAAATGTTATCTGTTAACATTTTTACTTACTGTATTTAAAATATCTTCTATTTCACTATAACTCTTGATAATTTTAATTTCTTAATCATAGCGTTTATAATAATCTGTTGATTTTGTCCTTTTGTAAAGTCATTCCAGTAACCGGCATTTTGAGTATATGTTTTACCACAATAACTTACCATATAGCTAGTTACTTTACGGTGACGAGCAAACGCTAATGCTTGTTCACCATTTAATGTTTGCTTGTCGGCTTTAACAAAGACAATATGTTTTCCCCATTGACGTTTACTATTCTGTTCAAATCCCAAATCCCCATTTATTATTATTTTAAAAAAATATATAATTTTTTTTTTATTATATCATAAATTTAGTATAAAATTGAATATATATAAAATATTTTTTAATAAAATAAAAATTTAAATATGCAAATCTTCATTAAGCTTGAATCTGGTCCTACTATTACCTTAGATGTTGAAAAAAATGATTCTATTAAAATAATTAAAGAAAAAGTAATAGAAAAAGAAGGAATTCCTTGCATTCATATGTTCCGATTATATTATTATGAAAAACTATTAGAAGATTATAAAACTTTACAAGATTATAATATCGGTAAAGAAAGTACTTTAAAATTATTTAGAAACTATAGATATTCTAAATTAAACTTAAGAATATTTTATAATAAGAATATTTTAGATGTAATTGATTGCAATATTTGCGTAAGTTCTACAGTTTTAGATATAAAAAAATTGATTACTGAAAAATTTAAAATTAAACAAAATAAAATGATAATAATTTGTAACGATCAAATATTAGATGATGGAATGATTTTAAAAAATATAAAAAAAGATTTTCTTTCATATTCAAATGGCTATTTAGAATTGTTTGTAGCTAAAAATGGTGTTCCATTCGTTAAAGTAATTAATGATAAAGATACTTTAATTACTTTTAATTTAATGGAAAATATTGATCATCAATCATCTATAAATATTAAAAAAAGTATAGAAAAATACTATGGTTTACCAATTATAAACCAAACATTACTTTTCGAAGATGGACACGAAGAAAGCGCCCATTGCTGTAATTTTTATTATGATATTAAAAACAGAAATAAAAATAAAATTATAAGAAAAAATAATAATTTTTTTTCAATATTAAATTAAAGTCGAAATATATCAGATTTTATTAAAGTTAAAAAAAACGGAATTTCAATTTAAACCAAGTATTGATTTACCAATTGCAATAGCTAACAATGAAAAAAATATCCTGTCATCAAGTGATAATGAAAAAGATGACCAAATAATATTAGATAATAAAGAAATTAAAGGTAATAGTTTTGAAATAAATAATAATATAATCAATAACAACTTAATATTCATTATTCCGAATGAAGAAGATGAAGAAAACGAAGAAAATAATGAAGATCAACCCGGTTTTTATACCATATATACAAGGAAAAATAATTCCTTTAATTATTAATTTAA
>JAFXOW010000062.1 GCA_017528315.1 Bacilli bacterium | reverse complement strand
TGTTGCAGTTGGAACTGCAACTATAACAGTCACTTTATATGATTATGAAGGAAATACAAGTACAGCGACAGTAAGTATAACTGTAAAGGTTCCTGGAATATCAGCAACTGATATGAAAAATAGTGCATCAACATATGGACTTCAAAATCAAGGAGGAGCGTACAGATTTGTTGGAGCAAATCCAGATAATTATGTATGGTTTAATAATCAACAATGGAGAATAATAGGAGTATATGGCGATAAATATAAAATAGTAAAAGCTACACCTTCAACAACAAGTCAAGTATGGAATAGTTCAAGCAGTAGTAATACATGGAGTAGTAGTTCAATGAAAACATATTTATACAATACCTATTGGGCAAATAGCTTATCAACTGATGCTAAAAATATGGTAGAGCAATCTGCCTCATGGTATATTGGAAAAGCATCAAGTACAGCAAATACAGCTTCAACTGCTTATACAAATAATAGAAATACAACTTGGACTGGAAAAGTAGGGTTAGTTGCGATGTATGAATACTTATATGCTGCAACAAGTGATTGTTGGTCAACAAAAGGAAGTTCTTATAAAAGTTCCTGTGCGTCTAAAGACTGGTTATATAGTACACTCACAAATTCGAAAAGTTGTTATGGATGGACTTTAACTGCTATTGATGATGATTTTGAGCCAAGTGCTATTCGTATACAGAGTACCTCTGGTAATACGTTAAAAAGTACTCTTACTAGCAATAATTGTGCTTCACCTGTAGTCTATTTAAAATCAACCGTTCTTATTACTGGTGGTAATGGAAAATCAGGGTCAACAAATTCATATAAATTAGGAGCCGGATAATAAATTTATATATTATAAAAGAATAGAAGAACTATTGATTTATATTCAATAGTTCTTGTTATTTATTTTAATTAATTGTATAATACGTATTGGGAAGTGATTCTATGAAAAACAGAACAATGTTAAGAGAAATTATTGTTAAAGTATTATATCAAGTTTATATATTAGATAATGCTAAAATAGAATATAATATTGAAGATTTAATTAAAGAACAAATGGAAATAGAAAATGAATTTGTTAATAAATCAGTGAATGATGTAATTAAATATCAAAAGGAAATAACTGATATGGCTAATAAATATTTAGATAATTGGACAATTGATAGATTAAGCAAAGTTGATAAAGCCATACTATCACTTGGAATATATGAACTAATGTATACTAATACACCTAGTATTGTTTGTATTAATGAAACTATAGAATTAAGTAAACTTTATAGTGACTCTAAAGTAACTAATATGATAAATGCTTGTATGGATAAAATATATAAAGAGGAATTAGATGGAAGAAAGTAATAAATATATAACAGTAAGTCAATTAAATCGTTATATTAAATATAAAATAGATAATGATGAAAATTTAGATAATATATTTTTAAAAGGAGAAATATCTAATTTTAAAGCACACACAAGAGGACATTTTTATTTTACTTTAAAGGATGAACATTCTCGTGTTAATGCTATTATGTTTCAATCAAATGCAAAGAATATTAAATTTAATGTAGTAGATGGTATGAAAGTATTAGTTACAGGAAAATTATCTGTTTATGAAGCAAGTGGTGCCTATCAAATATATGTAGAAGATATGTTAGAAGATGGAGTAGGGAATCTTTATATTGCTTTTGAACAATTAAAAGAAAAATTGGAGAAAGAAGGATTATTTAAAGAAGAACATAAGAAGAAGATACCTAAAATACCTAAAAGAATTGGTATTATTACAGCCTCAACTGGAGCAGCTATTAAAGATATTTTATCGACTATTAAAAGAAGATGGCCACTTGTTGAAACAATTCTTTTTCCATCCCTAGTTCAAGGAGAATTTGCAAAAGATAATATCGTCGAAAATATTAAAAAAGCCGAAAACTATGACTTAGATGTTTTAATTGTTGGAAGAGGGGGAGGATCTATAGAAGACTTATGGCCATTTAATGAAGAAATGGTTGCAAGAGCAATATACAATTGTACTATTCCTGTAATAAGTGCCGTTGGTCATGAAATAGATTTTACCATAGCTGATTTTGTTTCGGATATGAGAGCACCAACTCCAACAGGTGCTGCTGAAATGGCTGTTCCAAATATTGTTGATGTTAAGTCTTATATTAATCAAGTTAATTTAAGACTTAATAATAGTATTAATACAATTATTTCTAAAAATAGAGAAAGATTAAATAACATAGTTACTAGTTCTATATTTAAAAATCCCAAAAGAATGTATGAAATAAAAGAACAGATGTTTGATATATTATATGAAAAATTATTAAGACAATTTAATATTACTCTTGATAATAAAAGGCATCTACTAGATGTAATAAAATCTAGTATAGTATTTAAAACCCCTTTAGTTATAATTAATAATAAAAGTAATAATTATCTTAATTTATTAAATAAACTAGAAGTATTAAATCCCATTACAACAATTAAAAGGGGTTATTCTATAACTAAAATGAATAATAAAGTAATAACTAATATAAATGATATAAAAAAAGGAGATAAAATAGCCAATGAACTCAAAAATGGTTATTTAGAATGTGAGGTTTTGGAAGTATATGAAAATGATTAAAAACAATTTACTTAGTAAGAATGATAAATATTATAAAAAAATAAAATATATATTAGAATTAATTTCTGACTATTATGAATTAATAGAACCAGCTGTAATAGGACTAGATATATTTGATGATTATGATTATAATCTAATAGTTTATTTACATGATGATAATTTTGATACCAAAACTTATAAAATTATGTTATGCTATGATGATAAATTACCAATTTTAGTTAGGGAATCTAATAAAGAATATTTAAATGAATTTAAAATATCTATTAGAGGATTAGCTATGATTACTAAAAGTATTTATGAAAATAAAGAAAATAATATTATATTAGAAAAAAATTATTTTAAAGGAAACAAAAGTTATAAAGAAAAAGAAGTTGAAATAGAAGATAAGAGGGTTTTATATGATATCTATGATTATACTTTTAAAAATCAATATTTAGATGCAAATATAAAAATATCTTTTCCTAAAACTCATCCTTTTGTTGAAAATTTATTTGCCAAAAGTATTATAGATACTAAAGAAGAAATTGATAATATAGATACCTTATATTGTTTTATAAAACATTGTTTAAGTTGTAAGTATTCTTATATAATCATTACTAATAAAAAAGATAAGGATTACGAAAAAATTAGTTCAGGTTTAGGTAAATTATATGAATATAGAAGAATTGTTGGTAATAAGTTACTTGAGTATATTGATGGATACGATAAAGTACAAGTTACGGAATATAAGAATATGGACTTAGATAATTCAGAATTTCAAAAAGTATTAAGAATGGTAAGGAGTAAATAATGGAAAAAAAAGAATTAAGTTTTGAAGAAAATATTAAAAAATTAGAAAGTATTGTTAAAGAACTTGAAAGTGGAGAAGTACCTCTTGACGATGCTATTAACAAATTTAATGAAGCATCAAAGATTGCATCTTTATGTGATGAAAAATTAAAAAATGCTACGGATTCTATTAACAAAATTATGAATGATGATGGAAGTTTAAAGGAATTTAAAGTAGAAGAGTAATATGAGTAATAAAAAGAAAAAAAATTATAAGAAAAAAATATTAGATGGTATTGATGTACCTGATACAAATGATAAAAATCAAGTAAAAGATTTTGATAAAGTAATGAAAAAGATAAGACAAGATATTGTTGATTCAGAAATAGAAAATGGGAAAAAGAATGAAACGATAGAAAAATCTAATAATATAAATGATAAAATTCAAAGTTTTATTAGTGTTTTATTTACCGTTGTTATATTTCTCTTAATATTAATACTTATCTTTGTTTTATATAATAAATTTTTAAAGAAAGAACCAGAAATAAATAAAGAAGAAGTATGTAGTGAATATATCAAGAAAGACTATAATATTAATTTAGATACTGTTCGTGAATTTATAATAAATAATCGTTATATAATTTATAATATTCAAGAGTTTGATAATAGTAAAATAGATACTGATACTATTAATAATTTTTCAAAATATATTATTTGGAATAATGATTCGGAATATAGTTATTGTGATAATAATGAATACTGTTTAGATACTAAAAAAGAAATTGATTATAATACTTTGAAAAAAGAATTATTAGCTTTCTTTAATTTAGACAGTTTAAATTTGGTATTTGATTATAATTTTACTGATGATGATACAACGAGATTATTTTTAGATAATGATAAAGTTATTTTAACATTTAAAAATATGGAATATGAAACATTTAAACATAATATAGTAGATATTAGAGTAGATGAAGATAATATTTATATAATATTTGCTATGTCAAAAAGAATAGATGAAAATAATTTTAGTTATATAGGTTCTAAAAGATTAAATTTAATATATAAAGATAATAATTTTATTATTAAAAAAATTGAAACTAATATAAATTAATTAGTAAAAAAATGTTTGACTTTATGTATATAATATGATAAAATCTTATATGTTTGATGCCTCTAGCTCAAACCGCATTAAAAAGGTTTAAAAACATTTATGTACCTTAAAAGCGAGTCTTATAAAGGAGGAAATATGAAAGCAGTTATTAAAACAGGTGGTAAACAATACCTTGTTGAAAAAGGAAGTATTATCTACGTTGAAAAATTAAATGGTAAGGCTGGAGATAAAGTTACATTTGATGAAGTATTAATGTTAGATAATAAAATTGGTACACCAAATATTAAGGGAGCCAAAGTTCTAGGTGAAATTGTTAAACATGGTAAAGGCGAAAAAATCAAAATCTTTAAATACAAGCCTAATACTACATCAACTAGAAAGAAACAGGGTCATAGACAACCTTATACTAAAGTTGAAATTAAAAGTATTGGTTAAAAATGATTGTTGTAGAAAAAAAGAAAGATAAAATTTCTATTTTAGGACATGCATTATATGAAGACTATGGAAAAGATATTGTTTGTAGTGCTGTATCGAGTATTGTTATTACGACTATTAATGGAATATTAATAATTAATAAAGATGCAATTAAAGTTAATACCAATAAAGGAATAGAAATTGATTTATTAAAAAGTGATAAAGTTACTTTAAGTTTAATAGAAAATATGATGCTTTTATTAAAAGATTTAGAGAAACAATATCCAAAAAATATTAAAATAAAGGAAGGTGTTTAAAGTGAGATTAGAATTAAATATTCAACTTTTTGCTCATAAAAAAGGACAAGGTTCTTCTACTAACGGAAGAGATTCAGAAGGACGTAGGCTTGGAGCCAAAGTTGGTGACGGTGAATTTATTACAGCTGGTTCAATAATTTATCGTCAAAGAGGAACAAAGATTCATCCAGGTCTTAATGTTAAGCGCGGAAGTGATGATACTTTATTTGCAACAACATCAGGAACTGTAAAATTTGAAAAGAAAGCAAATCGTACTTTTGCAAATGTATATGGAGAGTAATAAATTACTCTTTTTTTATTGATATTTTAAATTTTTAATAGTATAATTGATTATGCAAGGTTGGTGAATATCATGAAAAAAAGGTTTATAAGTGCTATTTTATTAATATTAATTGCCGTACCTTTTATTATTCTTGGAAATATTCCTTTTGCTATATTTTCTTTATTACTTGGAGAAATGATATTAAACGAATTTTTACAATTTAGAGGAATTCCGATAGTTATAAAAATAATATCTTATATTATTTTAGGATTTCTAATTTTAAAAGATATATTAAATATTAATATAGAATTATTATTAATTATTTTAATATTTATATATCTTGGAAGTTTAATTTTTATAAAATCAAATAAATATAATTACAAAGCAACTTTTTTCTTAATTGGATTAATTATATTTATAGGATTAGTTTTTTCTAAAATTATTGCTATTAGAAATAAGGATTTATATGAACTTCTTTATTTAATATTAATTGCTATTTTAAGTGATACATTTGCATATATTATAGGAACTAGATTTGGTAGGCATAAGTTGGCACCTAATATTTCGCCTAATAAAACAATAGAAGGGTTAATAGGTGGAGTTATAATAGGAGGACTTTTTGGAAGTATCTTTTATATATTAGTTATTAAAAATTATTCAAATATATTTTTCATAATTATAATTACTTTTATCTTATCTTTAGTTGGAGAATTTGGTGATTTAATTAAATCAACTATTAAGAGATATGAAAAAGTTAAAGACTTTAGTAATTTAATACCAGGTCATGGAGGACTTATGGATCGACTTGATAGTTTAATTTTTATTGTATTAATATATTGGTTTTTAATAAATATTTTTTAGGAGGATTATATGATAGTATCAATTATTTATTTTATTTTAATTTTAGGACTTATTGTTTTAGTTCATGAATTTGGACATTTTATATTTGCTAAGATATTTCATGTTCATGTCTATGAATTTGCAATAGGAATGGGTCCAAAAATTTGGAGTAGTGAAAAATTACAAAAGAATCGCAGAAAGAAAGGTAAAAAGGTAAGTGAAACTCTTTATACAATAAGAGCTATTCCTATTGGAGGATTTAATCAATTAGCAGGTGAAGGATTAGAAGAAGATAAAAATATAAAAAAAGAAAATTTATTAACCGGTCGTCCTATATGGCAGAGATTTTTAATATTATTTTTTGGTGCTGGTAATAATTTTATTTTAGCCTTTGTTGTTTTGCTATTAAGTGCCTTTATCTTTGGAAGCCCAGATATTTCTACTAAGGTACCAAAAGTAATTGAAGGTTCACCTATGGCCCTTGCCGGTATTAAAAATGGAGATTATATAATATCTATTAATGATAAAAAAACTAAAACCCTTGATGATGTTCAATTATATTTAGTTATAGCTGGAGAATCAGAAACAAAATTTACAGTAAGTCGTGATGGTAAAGAATATAACTATAATATTGCTCCTTTAACTGGAGATGCAAAAAAAGAAGCAGGATACAGCTTTGGAATTCAATATAATAATACTTTAGAAAGAGGTTTTATTAGATCTTTTAAATATGCTAGTTTAAAATTCTATTCAATAACTAGACAAATTTTTATAACCATTAAAGAATTGTTTACTGGAGGAGTATCAGTAGGTGAATTATCTGGTCCAGTTGGAATCTATTCAGCTGTTGATCAAACAAGAAGTGCTGGATTTTATAGTGTTATGAATTTAATAGCTTTACTTAGTTTAAATGTCGGAATAATGAACCTTTTACCATTTCCAGCCTTTGATGGAGGACGTTTATTATTTTTAATAGTTGAAAAGATTAAAGGTAAACCTGTTAAACCAGAAACAGAAAATTTCATACATAGTATAGGATTTTTTATATTGCTAGGCTTAATTATCTATGTAACAATAAATGACATAATTAGATTATTTTAGAAAGTACCGTTTGGTACTTTTTTCTTTATTTTTTCATACAATTAACTGGTGATTAAATGAAAAATGTTAAAATAGTAAATGAATTACAAAAAAATAAATATAAATATATCTTTTTATTTACTTTAATTATACTTGGAATTATTACAGGAATTATACTATCTAATATAATAAGTTATAATGATAAAAAAGAAATAGGTGATATTATAGAAAATTATATTTTAAATTTAAAAAGTAATAATTTAAATTATATATCTAATTTAATTAATTCATTAAATGTTAATTTTATCTATTTACTTTTAATATTTATATGTAGTATTAGTATTATTGGAATTATTATAAATCCACTTATTTTATATTTTAAAAGCTTCATTATAGGATTTTCTATTGGAATAATGATTAATATATATGGATATATTGGAATACTTATTGGAATTTTTAGTATTTTTCCTCATCAAATTATCAATATTATTATTTATTTATTTTTAAGTTTTTATGGAATAAAATTATCTCTTCATTT
>JAFXOW010000061.1 GCA_017528315.1 Bacilli bacterium | reverse complement strand
TACATCAGTTGATACTTTTGTATTTGCTATACTACTAAATGTATTATTTGGTAATCTGAAAGCACCAATTAAATCTGCTCTTTGTGCTATATATTTTCTTGCTCTATTATCTTCTTTATCAAGAGTTCCTGTTGATGTAATGAATGCTATTATTCCATCTGCTCTTACTTTATCTAAGGTTTTTTGAAAGTAATAATCGTGAATCATAAAGTTAGTATTTTTATATCTTTTATCATATACAGGAATACTACCAAAAGGAATATTACTTACTGCTAAATCAAAAAAGTTATCAAGATATTCAGTATCTTCATAACCATTTATTTCTATATTTGCATTTGGATATAATTGTTTTGCAATTCTACCACTAATACTATCTATTTCTATACCATACAAATTAGATTGTTCTAATTTTTCTGGTATATTACCAAAGAAATTACCTATTGCAACAGCAGGTTCTAAAATATTACCTTTTTCAAAACCAAAATTATCAATTATTTTCCATATTGTTTTAATTACGTTATTTGGTGTATAAAAGGAAGTTAATGTTGATGCTCTTGCATTTTGATACTCAAGTGGATTAAGTAATGACTTTAATTCTTGATATTCATTTGACCAACTAGAATCATCATCTTTGAAAGCATTTGAAATGCCACCCCAACCTGTATATTTTGCTAAAATATCTTGTTCTTCTTTCGTTGCAATTCTTTTTTCATTTTCTAATTCTTTCAATAATTTAATCGCTTTAACATTATTATTAAACTTACTTTTTGCTCCACCATAATCAAAATCACTTGTTATATGATAATTATCTTTTGGTGTTGTTTCCATAATATTACTTTCTTCTTCATTAATATTATCTAGCACTTCTCCTTCTTTATCATAATAAGTGTATTTTGGATTAGATAACTTAATTCCATTACCTGTTGGTATTATTGTTTGTTCTACAACTCTATAAGAAGGTTCTTTATTAATTTTTTCATTTACTAGTTTAGTATCTGGTATATTTAAATCAAATTGTTTCTTATCAAAACTATGCCAAAATATATGAATTAAATTCGGTGTTATTGTTATAGAAAAGTCTTTATCCTCGTTTAATTCGTGAAGAAAAGCATTATTTTCTATTCCTTTATTAATAATTTCTTCATCAGTCTTATCAGTATTGAAATAAGTAAAACTATCTTTATCAAAATTTTCAGCTATTGGACTTTTAAGAACAATTGATAAAGTTTTATTTTTCTTTGATTTAATTTCAAAATCTTCAACTGCAACTTGTTCTATTGAAAATGTATCTTTATATTTAGTATCAAAGGAATTAAAAATATTACATATTTTATTGGCTAACTCTTCTTCTCTTGGTGCAAACAAAGATATTTGTTCTTTAACAATACTCTTTTCATTACTACTCTTTGTATCTTCTTTTTCTTCTTGAATATTATTATGCTCACTTAATTCTTTATTAAGAAGTTTATTATATTCACTTTCGGTTAATTTATAATTACCAATAAAATTACCATTTTCATTAGAGATAACATCATCTTTACTATAAGTTGTTCCAAGACCGTTTTTAATTTCTAACATACTAGAAACTGCATTATCATATTCACCTTTTATTTCATCATATTTATAGTGTTCTTTTAAACAAAATTCCTGAATATCTCTTTCAACATTTAATTTAAATTTTTCAATGTCATTTTCGTGCATATTATCTGCCATATTTAACATATTTACATATAATCTTGCTGTATAATTTATATATTCACTTTTTTCTTTTGCTCTTTTTTCAATAGACTCAACTATAACATCTAAATACTCATCTATTATTTCATTTGTATTAACATCTAAAACAAAACCAAAACCTTCATTATCTACATCTATTCCCATAAATTTATATAAGGTATCAAATTGTTCCTCATTTTCATCATCAGTTGATGCCATATTTATAATATCTTCACCTTTTAATAAATATGTTTCACCAACATATTTTGAATAATCAAAGTCTTCTTCCTCTTCTTTTTCATTTGTAGTTTCATTGATATTTGATGGCTCTTTAATTTCTTTCTCTTTTTCTTTATTTAAATAATTTTCAATATAGGAATTAAATTCTACATTTTCTTTTCTTAAATTATCTATATAATTAACAACTTCTTTTATATCCTCATAAGTTTCATAGTAATCTTCTACGTAAGAATTATCATTTACAACTTTTTTATAATAATCACTTAATTCTTCAATTTCTGGAAAATTAAACTCTAATATATTTAAAAATGTTTCACATTTATTTAAATCAGTTATTCCATAAATATTATTTATAATATTATCTTTTGTTTTTTCAATTAATTCTAAATGTTCTATTAAACTTTTATCTGGATATTCTCTATTAGTAATTAATTGTTTATAACTATCATAAATTGTATTCCAATTATATTTTAATTCGTTGTCATCCTCATCATTTATAGAAACGCCATTATTACTATAATTAACATAACCCCTTTTTCCATTTAAAAATTCATAAGTATATCCATAAGAATTAAATCTTTCTTTTAATTCTTTTATAGCATCATTTTTTTCTTCTTTGGTAATTATTTTGTATATAATTTTTCCAGAGTTTTCATAAGGATCACCTTTTTTTAATACATTAATAAGTTCTTTATTAGGACTAACTTCTTTTAATGAAAATAAAGATGTTTGTTGTATTTCTGAATCAGTTAATGGAATATTAGGTGTTTTTTCTAATTCACTATTTAATTCTTTTTTAATATCTATTTCTTTAATATTTCTTTCTAAAAAGTTTATTTCTGTCATTACATTACGATAAAAGTAATATGAGGTATCTAATAAATATTCTATATTATTTGAATCTATACTTTGCAATATGCCATAAGGCATTAAATCTGATATAGCATAATCACATTTACTTAAAACAAATAATGATGTTATAGTTGAAACAAATACTTTTTCAGATTCATTAAAGTTATAGTTTTTCCTTTCAATATTTTTCATACTAATATCATAAATAGTATTGTAAAAAGATAATTTATCTTCTATTTTTTTATTAGAATCACTTAATCTATAATTATCTATTAACTTATCAATTATAGAATTGACTTTATTTTTATTAAACGAATGAAATTTTATTGGTTTACCCCAAGTTTGAGCATAATCAAAAACAATATAAGTCCAATTATTTTCACCAAGTAAACGATAACCATGTTGTCCTCCAATTATTCTTCTTCCAATGCTATTCCAATCTTCATATAGACCAAACGCTTTTCCCTGTGGACACATTTCATATAAATATAAAACATTTTCTAAATTAAAATATTTTGCTTTATAAAATTGTGAGGCATATTTAATAAATTCTAATAAACTCTCTCTATCTTTTGTTATTTCATTTATCATTTACTAATTCTCCCACTACAATAGTTCTATATTTATTATTGTTTTTCTTACAAGTAATAAGTGTAATAATTGTTTTACCATCAATTTTACTTAGAGGAATATCACTATTCATACTAATATCATATTTACTAATAACTTTATAGTTAAATTTTTGATTATTATAATAAATATAAATATCATCACCTTTATTTAACTTATAAATATTTTTAAAATATGAAACTCTACTATTACCATTATGACCAAATAATATAAAATTTCCGTCTTTAACATCAGGCATATCAGATGTAGGAAAAATACTAACATTTCTATCCATACTTTTATAACTTGTATCACTCATTACAATTCCTGTTTTAAGCGAAATACTTGGTATTTCTATTACAGCAAGATAAGATGATACATCTATATCATTGTTTACAATGACATCTTCTACATTTTCATCAGTATCAATATTTTCAAATTCCTCTGAATAATTATTAAAAAATTCTTCTATCTTTTCATTATCTTCTTTCTTTATTTCTTTATCTTTTATTACATTATATGTTAATAAACACATACCACTAAATACCATCATCATACATATAAAAGTTATTATTTTTTTTATCATAAACATTCCCCCCTTTAAATTAAATTTTTTTATATAAAAAAATCCGGATTTATTTTCCAGATTCTTTTATGGAATAAAACTTATTAATTTTTCTTTTTATTGATTTATTTAAGTATAATATTAATTAATATTTTAATCTAATTTTATCGTAATCTCTTAATATTCTGATCTAATTGATAAATTGTAATTTAGCGAAATAGTAACTTAATTTTCTTTTTTATTAAACATATGGCGTACTTTATCTATTCGATTATTTGGTCTGCGTGATTGAATAACTGGTTCACAAGTAGCAATTTGATAATCTTTTAATTCTGTCAAAAAAACTGCTTGCCCATT
>JAFXOW010000060.1 GCA_017528315.1 Bacilli bacterium | reverse complement strand
ACTAATGTATTTATATAATAATAATAATAATAAAAATAAATCTGAAAAATATAATATATAAATTTTATACAAATGAAGATAATAATTAATTAATTAAAAATGAAGACCTTCCAAAAATATTTATTATTTATTTCTTTATTTTCCTATATATTTTCAGCAACAACAATCACAGGTATTTCTCCTACAGAAGCAACTCTTGGAGAAACTGTAGATTTTACAATTACTGTTGATAGTTATGAAAATTCTATAGATATTAAAATAGGAGAAAATGATTGGTCTTATTATTTTTTTATGCCTTATTGTAATTTAGATGATGCAAAAACTCAATATGTATGTAGAACTTTAATAACATTTAATGATAAAAAACAATTGAATAATCTTGAAAAAATTTTATACAAAGATTATGGACAAACTGCTTTTAAAGTTAATATTAATTTACCAACTTCTATTAAACTTGTGTTTTTTAATGATAATAAATTTTATACTTATGGTAAAAGTAAAATGATTTTTGAAACTAATTATAATCAATTATATACTTCATCTACATCTATTAAAATAGGTAGTATATCAATTACAAATTGCAAAATAGATTCTGATTCAGTAAATAACATTGAATGCGAATATAGTTTTACAGACAGCAATAAAGGAAATGATTTAGTTTTAAGTTTTAATGGAGAAAATACAGATTATAAAATTACTATTGCAACTCCTCCTGAATTTTCTAGTGTTAAATTTTTAAAAAAAGATATCTATTATGTTAGTTCATCTGCTCAAGATATCTATTTTGAAGTTGATTCTTCTTATAAAATAAGTGAACATTCATTTGTTTTAGTTCCTTTAACTTCAACCAATCAAAATATTACTTTAAGTTCATGTACTTATGATGAATATGGAATTTATTCAGCTAAATGTTCAGGAATTCTTAATAAAAATGAAGTTTATAATATTTTTGTTGATGGTAAAAAAATTTCTGACAAACTTACTGTTAGTCAAATACCTTCTTCAATAAGTAAAGTTTATTCTATTACACCTAATGAACTTTTAATTTCTAGTTCTGCAACAACTTTTACTTTACAAGTTGATTATGTTAATAATTTAAATAGTGCTACTTTTACTTTAAAAGATTGTTATTACAGTGATAATGTAGTTACTTTAAGTTCATGTACTAAAGTAGATTCATATACAATAACATGTTCTGGAACGATACCAAATGCGGGATATTATGACCTTTATTTAAATAATGTAAAACAAAGTGAAGTAAGAATAAGAGCACATAGTTCAGGTTTATCAAAAGCAATAAAAGTAGTAAATGATACAATTAAATTCACTTCAGACTCAACAGATGAAATAGTTCAAGTAATATTAGATTCAATTGGAGGAGATATTCGTGGTTCTGCAGTTGCATTAAAAACTGATGATGGAACACAAGCAGTAAAAGAATATTACAGTCAAGATTTAATAATGAGAGTGGTATATAAAATTAAATTTCCAGCAGCTGGTACATATTATGTATATGTAAATGATAATAAGCAAGATGCATATATTACAGTAACTAATGATGCAATAACATCTTCTGTTTCTTCTATTTCTCCAACTTCAGTTTTAATTGAAAATGATATAACATTTACTTTAACTGTTGATACTAATTATGGAATTGAATCTTCTAAAATATTTTTAAAAAACGAAGAAAATACTGCTTTATTAACTTGTGTTCCTGATTCTTCAATTAAAACTAAAGCTACTTGTGTTGGAAATATATATCCTAATGGAGATTATTATATAGTTGTTAACGGAAATGAAATTAAAAATATTAAAGTTTCTGCTAATGCTGTTGCTTTAAAGAATTTTAATTTAGATGATTCTTCTAATTCATTATTAATTACTTTGAATTTTGAAAATGATGTATCTAAATTTGTCGATACACTTTTATTTATAAGTGATGATGAAATTATTGAACCTACTTGTAAAGCTTCAAATAATGATTTGATATGTTGTGCAGATTTTGAAAATGATGGAGATTATAAAATTCGTTTGGATGGTATTAATTATGATACTGTTATTAATGTTGT
>JAFXOW010000013.1 GCA_017528315.1 Bacilli bacterium | reverse complement strand
TTGTAATATCATTAGTTAAATTATCCTCAATATAATCTATTGCAGCCTTTATAGACTCACTCCAATTCATATTTTCACCAGACTTTCTTATATAGTATTATACCATAATTTTAGATTTAAAATTACATCGCAATATTACTATTTTCCGAACAAGAGAATTAGCTATATAAATTATAGTTTAATTTCCATTCAATATATTCTTGATCTGATATTTCACCTTTCATTCTTCTTTCTCTCATTTCTCCCCATTCTTCTAATCCTCTTATAATATCCTCATTGTAGTATGTCTTTTTCATAGCATCTTTATCGAAGATATATTCACTATAAGGACATAGTTCTTCTTCCCACATATGGTAATAAATAACTTCATTTGGGTCTACATAATTATACTTTCTTATTGCATAGTTACTTACATCAAATAATTCTGCTAATTCTTCTAATCTTTCTGGTTGTGGTTCTCTAGCATTTCTTTCATATTTATCAATACTATCTGTTGGTTTTTCACCTCCTAACTCTAAAAACTCTGCTACATTTGGCTTAGACATATATCTAAGCTCCCTTACAAATTTTAGTCTTGCTCCTTGACTAAGATTCTCCAATTCAGGTTTAAAAAAATAATTTTTCATAAATATACCTCCTATCTTATTTTTTTATTCCATTAAAAAAGCTAGTACTTAATACTAGCCAACTCCTTTTTATTCTTTTTTACTTTTGCTCTCCATATTTGGACTACAAGAAAAGCCACCCGAGTTTTATTGTTACTATACTATGCCATCTAGAAACACCTCCTATCTTATTTTTTTATATTTTTATATCTATTCTTAATTTTTTCTCAAACCCTTTTAAATACAACAAAAAAAAGACTATTTCTAGTCTTTTCATTTTATTACTTTGGTACGTTTAAACGTCCTATTTTTGATGCGCCTTAATTGCAGCTTGAGCAGCAGCAAGACGAGCTATTGGTACTCTAAATGGACTACATGATACATAGTTTAATCCTACTTCATTACAGAATTCAATTGAAGATGGGTCTCCACCATGTTCTCCACAAATACCAAGTTCAAGTTCTGGACGAGTTGCTCTTCCTTTTTCTGCAGCCATTCTAATAAGTGAACCAACACCTACTTGATCAAGTCTTGCAAATGGATCTTGTTCATAAATCTTAGCTTTATAATAGCTATCTAAGAATTTACCAGCATCATCTCTTGAGAATCCAAATGTCATTTGAGTCAAATCATTGGTTCCAAATGAGAAGAATTCAGCCTCTTCCGCAATTTGATCTGCAGTTACAGCAGCACGAGGTATTTCAATCATTGTTCCAATATGATATTTAATATCAGAATTTAATTCTTTCTTAACTTTTTCAGCTTCTTCTACTACTATATCTTTAACATATTTAAGTTCTTTCTTTTCTCCAACAAGTGGAATCATAATCTCTGGTTCAATATCATAACCATCTTCATTATGAACTTCAATTGCTGCTTCCATTAAAGCACGAGTTTGCATACGAGCAATTTCAGGATAAGTAACTGCTAAACGACATCCACGGTGTCCCATCATTGGATTAAATTCATGAAGCTCATTACATTTTTCAATTAAATGTTCATAAGATACACCCATTTCTTTTGCTAAAGCACGAATATCTTCTTCTTCTTTTGGCAAGAATTCATGAAGAGGTGGATCTAAATAACGAACAGTCATTGGCAGTCCTTTTAATTCTTTATACATTGCCTTAAAGTCACCTTTTTGGAATGGAATTAAATGAGATAAAGCTTCTTCACGTTGTTCTACAGTTTCACTTAAAATCATTTTTCGAATTGCTGGAATTCTTTCCTCATCAAAGAACATATGTTCAGTACGACAAAGTCCAATTCCTTCTGCTCCTAGTTCAACAGCTTTTCTTGTATCTCTTGGATTATCAGCATTAGTTTTAACTTTTAGAGTTCTATACTCATCAGCCCAAGCCATGATACGACCAAAGTTACCTGATACAGTTGCATCCATTGTTTCAATGTCACCTTTATAAATCTTTCCAGTTGTACCATCTAGGGAAATATAATCACCTTCATGGAAAGTATATCCACCTAAAGTAAATTCACGAGCCTCTTCATTCATATGAATGTCACCACATCCAGATACACAACAAGTTCCCATACCACGAGCAACAACTGCTGCATGGCTTGTCATTCCTCCACGAACCGTTAAAATACCTTGAGAGGCAATCATACCTTCAATATCTTCAGGTGTTGTTTCAAGACGAACAAGAATTACTCTATCGCCTTTTCCGCCCATTCCAAGACGTTTAGCATCATCGGCATTAAAGACTACATATCCAGCTGCAGCACCAGGAGATGCTGGTAATGCTTCTCCAATTACTTCGCCATTTTTAAGAGCATTTGGTTCAAAAGTTGGATGTAATAATTGATCTAAACTTTTAGCTTCAATTCTCGTTACTGCTTCTTCAGGAGTAATCATTCCTTCATCAACTAAATCACAAGCAATTTTAATAGCAGCAGGAGCAGTTCTCTTACCATTTCTTGTTTGTAAGAAATATAGTTTTCCCTCTTGAATAGTAAATTCCATATCTTGCATATCATGATAGTGATTTTCTAGTTTATTTGCAAGTTCCATAAATTGTGCATAACATTCCGGTAAATCTTCAGCGAGTTTAGATATTGGTTGAGGAGTACGAACACCAGCTACAACATCTTCTCCTTGAGCATTAATTAAATATTCACCAAAAATACCCTTTTCACCAGTTGATGGATTACGAGTAAATGCAACACCAGTACCTGATGTATCTCCCATATTTCCAAATACCATTGATTGAACATTAACAGCAGTTCCCCAATCTCCTGGAATATCATTCATTCTTCTGTAGACAATAGCTCTTGGATTATCCCATGATCTAAATACAGCTTTAATTGCCTCCATCAATTGAGTATGTGGATCTTGAGGAAATTCTTCACCATTCATATTTTCTTTGTAAACTTCTTTAAATTTAGTTACTAATTCTTTTAAATCTTCAACTGTTAATTCAACATCGTATTTAATACCACGTGATTCTTTTACTTCATCAATTATTTTTTCAAAGAAACTCTTTGGTACTTCCATAACTACATCTGAAAACATTTGAATAAATCTTCTATATGAGTCATAGGCAAATCGAGGATTATTGGTCTTTTTAGCAAATCCTTCAACAGCTTCATCATTAAGTCCAAGATTTAAAATTGTATCCATCATACCAGGCATTGATGCACGAGCACCACTTCTAACTGATACTAGTAATGGATCACTTGTATCTCCAAATTTCTTTCCTTGTTCAATTTCTAATTTAGCTAAGTATTCATCAATTTGATTTCTAATTTCTTCACTTATTTCTTTACCATCATTATAGTAAGCAGTACATGCTTCAGTTGTAATAGTAAATCCATGAGGAACTGGTAAACCAAGATTAGCCATCTCAGCTAAATTTGCGCCTTTACCTCCAAGTAAATTACGCATATCTTTGTTTCCTTCTTTAAAGGAATAAACATACTTCATATAATATCCTCCTAACGCATTATATTATATAAAAAAAAAGTCGTATTTTCAACAACTTTTTCTATTTAGTTGACACTAATTTACTGTAAATTAAATTTATTTTTTCTTTTTAAATCTATCTTTTAAATAAAAAGAAGTTAATTGCTTAACTTCAAAATTATATAATTAATTAACTTTCAGTTGCTGTTCCATTCCAACATGCAAAGAATTCATTATAAGCATTTTGTCCAGCTTGACCTTCAGAAGTTCCAATATTGTGAGCAACAAAGTTAAATACTAAACGAATAATAAATGGTATTAAGAAAGCAATTACAGCATAAACTAAACGTCTAATAAATGTTCTTTGAACCTCCTTAGTCTTCTTTTCATCACCTGAAGCCATAGCCTTAAACATATCAATTGTACCAAGCACAATTAAAACTCCTGGAATAGCAATTTGTATTAAAGTAAAAATGGTTTTAACTGCACCAACAAGAACTGACATCTCCTCAGTACATAAACTTAATATTTGAAACATATTTTTCTCCTCCCAATCTATATTTATAATACTAAATTATTTTTAATAAATCAAGTCTTTTTGATAAATTAATAACTTTTTGGATTCTTTTTGACATAATTATAACATTCTTGCCAACTATTATCATAATCCATTGGTAATATCTTATCAGCAGCCCCTAAAACAAATGGTACTATATATGGAATTAAATAAACCATAATTGCATAAAAGATTTTCCAAAATACATCATTTCTTAATTTCTTAACTTCATCTTCTTTTTTAGAAACAATTATTTTAAAAATATCAATTGTACAAAAAATAATTAAAACAATTGGTACAAAGAAATGAACAACATCTAAAACCTGTATAACAATATTCATTACTACTTGTAATTCTTCACTACACATATTAATCCCCTCACAGTAAATTATACTATAAATACTATATAAAAGCAAGGAATACTTATTTATTTAAATATATTAAATAGACCTTTTTTCGTATTTTTAGTTTCTCCTTCTACAATTCCTAATTTACTTAAAAAGGCATCTAATACATCATTGTGAATACGATCACTTATAGGAGGCAAATTAAAATAAACACTAATTCCAGCTTCTTTAGCATATCCATTTACATCATTATTATTTAATAAACTATTTACAAAAACTACTTTTTCTCCTTTAAGTTTTATAAGAGCATCTCTTTGTTTATATAACAATTTATTAGTTGTAAATAAAGAAGGATTAACCAAATAAATTATATCGTTAATACTACTATTATTAGAGTCATTTAAATCCACTAAAACAACATCCCAACTTAAATTACTTTTCAAAACTTCATTAAATTTATCTTTAGATACTGAATACATATGATCTTGATTATAATAAACAAATTCTTTTTTATCAACTTCTATTGCTAAAACATTCTTTTTATATTTTTCTTCTAAAGTTCTTTTTAAATTATAAATTAACTCAGTTACAAAACTGTTTTCAGTTACACTTTTAAATCCTACAACTATTCTTCCAGGAGCATCATTGTTATCATATAAATTTTCCGTTTCAATATTGCTAGATGCTTCTGTAGCAGGTTCTAAAAATTGCTCAACCGATTCTTTATTATTACTTTTCTTAATTAATTCAACAAGTCCCTTTGGATTATCTGTAAAATTATAAAGACCAATACTAACTAAAAATGATAAAAACTTTCTTGGTGGTGGATTATCAGGAGGTAAAAACAAAATTAACTTATCAGCATCAAATGTAGCAAGTAATTCTTTTAAAACACTTTCTTTTGGAAAGTTCTCTAATGCTGTTCCATCTATTATTATCTTTTTATAAAAAACTCCTTGAAAACTATTAGCAATTTGACTTACTTTAAAAACACCATTTAGTTCTTTTAAAACTTCAATATTAGTATTATAAATTAAATCTTTATATCTATTCGTAACTATTAAATTCATTTTATTACTCTCCTTCCCATTCCCCTTTGGATTTAACATTCTCACAATCTACATTAAAAAGAGTTTTAGTATCATTATTAACATAAATTGGTATCTTAACATCTAACATAGGTATTTCAAAATTAACTTTAGTTGTAACATGAAATACTGCTCCTTTACTATTATTATTACAAGTTACGACTAATCCATTATAATAATGATTACTTCTTAAATAACCAACTAAAGTATTACTTTGAGTAGTGTCCCCTTCAGTACCAAAAACTTTTTGGCCATTTGATTGTTCAATCATGGTTACAACATAATTATTAATTCGATAATTAGTCGCATAACTCATTACAACAGCTATAAATACTATAAAAATAGCTAAAATACCCAAAATAATATAAAACAATATTGAGCCACCTACTCCTTCTCTCATAATAAACCTCCAAAGAATAACATATTATATAAATATATTATCACATAATAATAATTTTAACAATATCTAATAAAGAAAAAGATGTCATTGACATCTATCTTAACAACTTCCATTACAAGCTTTGACACTTTCATCACTACATCTTACATTATATATTGCATTAGTATCATTTTTAATGGGTATTTCCAAATTTAATCCCAACATAGGAACTTCAAAATAAATATACGTTGTAACATGAAATACTGAAGCATTCTGATCTTCAATTTCACTACAAGTGACATCTAGTCGATTATAATATTTATTTTTTTCTAAATATCGAACTAAAGATTCATCACTATTGTTATAATCAACTCTTCCTTCAGTTTGTTCAATAATATTTACAACATAATTACTAGTACGATAAGCAGAAGCATAGTTCATAATCATAGCTATAAATATTATAAGCAATGACAAGAATCCTAAAATAACGAAAAATAATACTGTTCCACCCACGCTCTCTCTCATACTATCAACTCCTTATGTTTTATTATAAACTATTAAAACTAACATGTACCATATGTTTTACAATCACTATTTTTTTCACCAGCAGAAGTAAAATTACCCCACATATTATTGATAGTATTTGTAATTGGTTCTTTAAATGCTAAAAATATTGCTAAAATAACACCGGCTGCAACAATAACAATTAAAGTCATTGATAATTCTCCACTTGCTTCTTTCATTTATATTTCTCCTTTCATATTTTATTACACTAATAGTATATCATTATAATTTTTTTAAATCAATTTTTTTTAATTATATTTACTAATATTTACATCCAACTCATCATCATCATAACCATAGCAAAGAAAAGTACCATCATTGTTCCACCACCAGTTACAACTAACATAAGCATGGTTTTCTTTTCCATTTTATCAAGTCTTTCAGCATATTTTTGTTCTCTTGCTTTATTTTGAAGACTAGAAACACTTTTAGAAAAAACTGACAACTGCTCTTGTTTATTTTCTTGAGCACCAATACTAAGTCTATATAAAAGTCTCATCATACGAAGTGAATCAGAAACAGGATATTTCTCAGCAAACTCGATGTATGGATTAATTGACGAATCACCAGCATCTATCTTTTTTACCATTTCATTAAGTCCTTCTTTAAATAAATCAGGAGCTGTTTCAATTGACTTTTGAATTGCAACGGGTATCGTGTAATGTTGGGCAAGTATTTCAATACTTTTTAAATAATAAGGTAAATTTTGATTAATAGTTGTTAAATTCTTTTTATAATAACTTTTTAAATTAGTATACTGATTTTTATATAATACAAATATTATTCCTAATCCAATAATTAAATTTATCCAAGTAAAATTAAATAACAAAATAGCTAGTACTGCTATAATATATTTTATAGTACTTTGAACTCTTTTTTCAAAATAAATATCTGGATCATAATCTCCACCAAATTTAGCTTTAACTAAAAAATCATAATCTTTTTCTTTTAATATCATAAAGAAATTTTTATTATCTTCATATAATTTCTTAGTACTAAGAGCACCACTATAACTTAAAACAAATACTACTATTATAACTACGATAGCAAATTCCATTACTCAGCACCTACATTCTCGTTATAATATTTTTCTCCTGAAAGAAGAAAATAACTATTAAATAGAATAACTATATGAAGTCCTATTTGCATTAATATGTTAGTGTTAACTAAATCTATATAAGTATCTTTTCCTATTAACCATTGGACAAGCATTACCATTAGATAAAGTAATAATCCATATTGAACAAAGGCTTTATGAAAAGCATTTCTATTCATTCTATCTTGAAGTACACCTTCAACTAATTGGTCAACATCAAGTAGCATATTATCTAAAACTTGAGTTGTATCATGAGCACCTTCTCTAGTTACCTGTAAAAAGAATTGATGCATATTTCTTGTCATATAAAAATCATATTTACTATTCATATAAGTAATTGATTCCATAACATCACCATTATGGTATGCTAGATCAATCATTACTTTTACATCAGTTTTAAGTGGTTCTTCTAAAACACCTGAATCATATACGCCTTCAAGAGCTTTTACAAAAGACTGCGTTGTTTGAAATTCCATTATGGTATTAGTTACATACACTTGAACTTGTTCAAAGATAAATTCACTATAAAGCCTTTTACATCTTAAATAGGCAAGATATGGTATTATAGATATTACTGCTAAAACATAGAAAATAGATATAATTATATTGTAAAAATATAAATATGAAATAACAAATGCAAGCCCTGAAAATATTACAACTTGAATAGTATATTCACGTTTTGAATACTCAAGTCCCATTTCTTTACATCTTTCTCTTACTGTTTTAAAAGAATAAGGGGCATATTTATCATAAATATTTCCAATACTTGTTGTAATAAAATTATATAAAGATTCACCATTGCTCTTGCGATATAAAACAACAAATAAGACAATTAGTAAAATTACCAAAAATTCCATGTCAATGTCCCCTTTCTATAAAATTTCATCATCCATATTATTATTTGAAGTAACATTATTTGTATTAATAGCATTATTACTTTGATTAACAGTATTATTATTTTGAACTTGAATATTACTTCCATTTGACATTACGTTATCTAACGTTTTTTCTTTAGTTAAATCAACACCCTGACTCATTAAATAATCTATTAAATGATTTGATGGTCCATTTAATATTTCTGTTCCATCAACATTTTTACGATAAATTGTATTAGATTCTGGTTTATTCTCGTCATTTACAAAAAATTCTGTTACTTCACATACTTCTCTCATAAATTTACCAGTTTCTTTATCATATCTTGCTCTTACATGTATACCTAGTTGAATATAACGATAAATTGTTGTCATAAATTGTTCAACATCAATATTTGATTCCAATAAACTATATAAACGATAAGGAATACTAGATGCTTTATCAGCATGAATTGTTGATAAAATATTGTGACCTGATGAAATAGAATTACGAACAGCTGTAACAGCTTCAGCTGAACGTACTTCTGAAAGTAATATCCATTTAGGATTTTGTCTCATACAGCCAACTAATACATCAGAGTATGATGCAATATTATTAGTTTTCATGGCAACAATATCACGTTCTGGAAAAATTCTATCTAAATGAAGTTCTAATGTATCTTCTATTGTTATAATTTTTTCATTAAAAGCAGTATGGCTAGCTAAGTATTTTACTAACTCTGTTTTTCCTGAACCAGTCTCACCAGAAACAATTATATTGCAGTGTCCCTTAACACATTCAATTAAAAAATCATGTATTCCGGTTGTAATATATTTTTGTTCAACAATTTTTTCTTTTTCTAAACGAATTTTAGCTGGTGTTTTACGAAATACAGCAGCTATGCCATTTCTAGCAATTGAATCATGAATAAAATTCATACGAAGTTCAGATGATTCACTATCAAGTAATGGACTTGCCATATTAAAAGTTTTACCCATTATATTAGCACATTGAAAAGCAATCTTTTCCATTAGCTCATTATTAATTCCTGGATTATCTACTCTAAATACTCCTCGATCTAACGATTTAAGCCATACTTGACCATTATTACTGTAAGATATATCGGTTATATTATCATCATCAAGATATTCTTTTAAAGGTCCAAAATCAATACTTGAAAACAAACTTTCATTTATTTCGATATTTGTCTTATCTTGATTATTATTACCAGCTATATCATAAACATTTAAACCTGTATTCATAAATACACCTACTCTATAGTTGTTGAACGAGATTCTATATATTCTTTTATTGTCTCACTTGTAACTTGAATTGGAGCATTCTCTCCATCTTTAAGTTCTAAAGAAACATTTGTTGGAACTAAAATAATTTCAACATTTTTAATATACTCAGCTTTACGAAGCAAAAGATGAATATCTTCAGTTACTGAGAAAATTATTTGACTAGGACTTCTATCATCATTTACTGAATCAAATACTGCACGACCTGCCGAATCTTTTACTGCTAAGATTTTAACGTTTTCAAGCAGCCTTCCAACCATTAATAAACCATCATCATCCATTCCTTTAAAATAAATATCTACATAATTTCCTGGATACATTGAATTACCATATGTTGATTTTGTTGAAACATCAAAATTATAAGCTACATGCCCTTCTTCAATATCTACTAAAAAGGCATCAGGTAATTCTTCTTTACGAATAATTACATCCTTATAAAATAAACTACCAGCTGGAACTACAGAATTAACCTTAGTATACATTCCAAGAATTTGTGTATTAGCATTTGTTAAGACATTTCCTCTCATTGATGTTTGAGTTATTTCTAAATATCCAATCATATCAGCTGTTATTTCTGTTCTTGGTCCAATTGTTTGAAGTGCATATGGAATCTTGACTGGACTTGTTGCTTGATTTACTCTTATATTATAAAATATATATAATACAACAACGATTAAGACAGCTCCTATTAAAGTAACTGTATTTTTATTCGATAATATTTGTTTTAACTTTTTCATATTTTTTCCCTCTCTATCTTTATTTTTCTTCTAATATAGCATCTATTTTATTACTAATATTAAAATCACCTGTACTAAATTCTAAACTATTTGATCCACTTGAATCATAAGTATTATAAGTATCAATTTTAACACTTACCTTAGGTGGATATTCTATCACTTCTTGGATAGTAATTTGATAACTTTTATTATTATTTATATTGTTTGCATATCTTCTTATAAAACTTTCCACAAAGACTTCTTTATTTAATTTATATTCTCCAATAACTAATTTACATTTTTTTTCATCATAATTAACATCATTTAAAATAGCATCACTATTTAAAACAATAGAATAATCTTTTTTATCATTAAATGTAATTGGAGTATTATTTTCATTAATTGACGAATCTTTAATACATAAGTAAAAACCTGCTCTATATGATGCTAAATCAAGTGAATCTTGCATTGCAGCTTCTACTTCATTCTTTATTAAAGTATAATCTTGCTGATTAGTTGTTGTAATGATCCCAAATGTATTTATTAAATAAAGTCCTAGTAATCCGAGTAGAAAGATAAATATAGCCCACATTGCTACCTTCGTAAATCCACCTCCTATTATATTTTTATTATATAATATATTTATTTGTTTTTCAACATTTTTTTAATTTGTTTCATCAATTATATCATAAGCATGAAAATAACTTTGATTATTTTCCCCAATAGATTTATTTCTAACAAAAGAACAAATATACTTATTAGTATCTTTTTGAATGTAACAATCAGTTCCTAAATAACTTTCAGGTGAATTATCTTTTATATTTTCAACATTAGCTTTACTTAACTGATATAAATATTGATATTTATTATTCCATACATTTATTTCTGAATCTGAATACATCATTTCAACAAAATTATATTTATCATTAGAAAAATTTCTACCAATAGTCCTTTTATCTATACTATCAAATTTTATTAAAAATGGATCATCAATATCTATTTGTCTATAAAATATTTTTTGGGCTCCAAGATTAAATGAGCAATTTTCAAGATCAATAGAACTTATTAAATCATAAGTTGCATTATCTATCTTTATTGTCAAACTACCTGAATTAAGGAATAATACTGGATAATACTTATTTCCACCTGATAATTGATTATTTGAATCACCACATTGTTCACCTTCTCCTGAAGTTATATTAAGACACATTCTAGGAAGTTGCATTTTTTTAGATAGAAAAGCATAACAAGTTTTTATTTCTTTTCCATCAATATTCCATGCTTCATTCGCTGGACATTCAATATTCCATACTGTATTTCCATTATTTTCAAAAGCAATTTCTTGACGCTCAGAATCCTGACTAACAAATAACGTTGCCTTAATATCATCAGTGAAATTTGTTACATACCTATCTAATCCATGATCTGATTGTTCATGATAATTATTATATATTTCTTCCAATTTATCTAATTGAACAGTTAAACTTGCTTGTTCATACTTATCAGTTGACTTACTAAGTTTATTTGAAATTTCATTATGTTTTGAATCATAAAGACTTTTGTTAAAAGAATATACACATTTTAAATTTGATGTAATTGAAATATCCGAAGTAAATCCAAAAGTTGCATCAAATTTATTAATACCAGAATTTAACTTATTAACATTTATATCTACTCTATATCCATCATAATAAGAATTATTTTTTAAAAATCCTTCCGCACAAGTAATAGAATAATAATCACTTCTTGTTATATATTGCTTATTTAAGGTTGTAGATCCACTACAAGAATTTATTTTATTATTTTGAACATTAAAGTAAACTTCAGGATTAACATTAGAAGATATTATTTTGGTTCCAGTACCTGTATTAACAGTAAATTTGAAACCATTATTTGTTGGATACCATCCATCTTGAGAAATATTATCTATTAAAGAATACTTAGGAATGTCAATATCGTTATCATCTTCATCAATTTGAAGGCCTAAAGTATTTGTCGGAATTGTTTCAACATTAGTTGTCATAACATTATTAAAATCAATATAGAATTTTTTAGAATAAACACCTTCCTTAGTTATTTTAGGAATACTTTCACTATAACTACTATCACCATTTTGTAAACTAAAATTAGTCCCTAATTTATCTTCTATAACTCCCGAAATTGGAATTTGAGTTATTTGTATACTATTAGCAATTTCTTTAGCAATTTTTGTAAATTGAGTTTTAAAACTTTTTTCACTTTTCTTTACATAAAAATATTTACCATCATCAGCATATGCTTGCAATATTTTTTTATATTTAGATTTAGAGGCACTACCAAATCCTAAAGCATATACAACAGTTCCCCATTTCTTCATAGTCTTTATATAGCTTTTGTTATTGCTATGAGTTTTATCTCCATATACCCCATCACCTAAAATTACAACATATTTCTCTCCATTTTTTCCTTTTAATATACTCTTAGCCTTCGACAATGCTTCATCAAGATTTGAACCTGAACGACGGTCTCTATCCTTAACGTATTGTTCTTTTGAAATATTTTTGGTTTTAAAGCCTCGAACTTTATAAGCATTTTCATTAAACCTATATGCAGCCAAAGATGGCTTAGGATCAAGCCCTTTTGAAAAAATTATCTCACCAAAATCATAGGCTCCAGGAACAGCATAATCTACATACTTACTTCCCATAGTAGTTGAATTATCTAAAACTAAAACTATATATGCTTTTTTATTTGATTTTTTTTCAATTACTCCATCACCCGTAACAAAGAATTGCACCTCATAACGTCCCAGAGTACTTGTTTTTCTAACAATCTTAGTTACCGTATAATTATCTTTCTTAACAGTTACTTTAACTTCCACTACTTTATTATTAGCGTACGATTCAGAACAACTACTAGTTTTATCATCAACAGGACATCTTAAATCACCATTTTCAAATTCTTCCATTTCTATGGCTTTAACATTTGGCACGAAAGTAGATACAATTATACTAATAATTAATAAAATACATAATATTTTTTTCATCTAAACTCCTTTAATTTTTTCTTGTTTGCTCTAATTTTAATTATAATAAATATGATACTTATTACAATAATTATTAAGCCTATTATTATGTAATAGATATTATAATTGACTGTTTCTTTAATTTCTTCAATTACCATACCTTGAACATATTTATCATATAATTTATCTATTTCTGATGATTCCATTGTTACATCTAAAAATTCTTGACAATATTTAAATTCAGGAGTTTTACTACACTTTTCCTTATTTTCGTAATAATATCGATTATAGATAGGTAAATCTATTTTTATATTTCTTAATACTCTATCAGTACATAAATTTACTGTATGTGAATATATTTTTATATTAATATTTTCACCTTCATAAAATTCATAACTTTTAATATTAGAAATATCTATAGGTGCACTTAAATCATCAGCAAAGTATAATCTTAAATCATCCGTCAAATTGTAAGCATCTATTTTATATAAAACTCGTATATCTTTATCTTCTTCTTCAACTTCATCAGTTTCTGAATCATCTTCTGTTTCTTCATCATCTTCAAGATTTTCATCCGTAATTATTTCATAACTATACTTAATTTCAACATTATTTGCAAGTTCCTTAAGTCTTGTCATTTCATCTGTTGTACAACTATCAATAGCTTTAACATTTAAAACACTAGTCATTAGAATAAACATTAAAATATACTTTAGCTTTTTCATTATCTCACCTTACTCTAAGTTAAGTATAACAAATTTCTCATGTATTTACAACAAATTTTTACATGTTACTTTAATTAATAATTTATTAAATTTAAAAAAATAGAAAAAAGCAAAGAGAAATATTATATTTTAAATTATTATTTTCTCTTTTAATATAGCTTATTTTCTATTTTTCTTCTAATATTGCATCTATCTGATTTCTAATATCATAATCGGGATTTAAATTAAAATCAAATGTATTTGATTCCACTGAATTATAGGTATTATATGTATCTATTCTAATACTAACTTTCGGCGGATATTCAATTATCTCTTGAATTGTAACTTGATAACTTTTATTATTGTTTACATTATTAGCAAATCTTCTTAAAAAACTTTCAGCAAAAACATCTTTATTTAATTTATATTCACCTTCTAACAATTCACATTTTAAATTTAATTTATTTTTATCTTCATCACTTATTTTTTTACTATTTAAAACTAAATAATAATCATCTTTAGAGGTCATTTGTCTAGCATCTTTATCCATATAGGATTTAGAATCATCACTTAAACACAAATAAAATCCCGCTCTATAAGATGCTAAATCTAAAGAATCAATCATAGCAGCTTCCGTTATATTTTTCACTAAAGTATAATCTTGTTGATTAGTTGTTGTAATTACTCCAAAAGTATTTATTAAAATTATTCCAATTAATCCAAGTAAAAAGATAAAAATAATCCACATGGCGACCTTCAATACACCACCTCCTAATATAACAATTATATTTTATAATATGTATTTTTAAATATCAACTAATTTTAATCATTTATTTTAGAATTATAAAAGAAACCATTATTACCATAATTTGTATCCCTTGGAAATGGACAAATATATTTATTATTATCATCAATATAACAATTAGTTCCTAAATAGCTTTCAACCAAAGTATCTTTATCAACATTTTTCACAATATTATCAATATTTATTTTTCCTATTTGATATAAATATTGATAATTATTTTTCCAAGTATCTTTATCAATTATTCTAGTAAAATTATATTTACTATTTGAAAAATTTCTGCCAATCGTTCTTTTATTTATACTACTAAATTTTGTTAAAAACGGATCTTCTAAATCTATTTGTCTAAAAATCGTTTTATCTTTAACAATATCTACAGCACAAACACCATTTTCAAAACTATTATCCATCGTTACATCAATATCAGCACTATAACCAATATTTGACATAGTAACCGAAATAAAGGCTTGGGTATTATTTTTTTCTAAAAAATATTTATTTCCACCCAATAACTCTTGATCAATTAAATCATCATTACAATCTTCTATATTTCCATCTTGCATTGATATACATGTTTCTTTTAATCCCATATCTTTTACAAACGAAGCAGTACACGTCTTTTCATTTCCATTTACCACACATTCAATTTGTGAGGGAACATTTATATTTTTATTTTCAAAAATACTTGAACTATTATATAATTCACTTGAATTGTAATTAACACTTAAAACTGGTAATTTTTCAACGAAACTTTTCTTATATTCTTCTAATCCCAATGTGTTATTTCCATTCAGAATTTTTTCTTTTTTTTGTAATTCATCATTAAATTCATTTAAAACTTTTTGTAAGAAATTTTTAGTTTGAGAATCAATACTATTATCATTTATAAGACTATTTAATCTATTATAATCTTCATTATATTTTTCTTGATTAAAAGTATATTTACAAACTATATCTGTTTGATATGTTAATTTAGAACTTATTCCTAAACCATCTTTTATTTGAAATTTTTTAGTTCCAGTTTCAAGATTATTTATATTTAAATTTAATTTAAGATTTTCATTACAAGATTTTTTATAATAACTTTCTTTATTTAAATTTAAAGAATTATCCACTATATCTATTGGAGTATATTCATCAACTGTCTTTGAATAATTAATTTCATCAGTACAAGCATCAAAATTTAATCTTTCTTGAATCCAATATACTTCTGGGTTAACGCTTGATTTTAATTCCTTTTGATTACCATTTTGATCAACATAAGAAAATACAAAGCCATCATTTGTTTCATGCCAACCTGTTTCAGCATTTCTATTTATTCCAATTTCAAACTCTTCTGATCGTTCATTTCCATTCATTAAATTTATTTCTATATTTCTAATCATGCTTTCAACGGAAGTGCTATTACTTGTTTCCTGATAATACGCAGAAAATTGACTTCCAATGGCATCATTAACCGTTCCTATGTAATTATAACTATAAAGTTCTTCTCTTATTTGATTAGCTAAATCTTCAAAAGCTTTCTTCCATTCACTAGGATTTGTATTATCAATTAAATGATTTTGATCAATTATTTGTCTCATAATAATTTGATTACATTTATGTGACCAATTGTCAGTACCAGCATAAACTTTTTTTGACAGAGCATCTGTTAATTTTGGATAACGGAATCCCTGTTTAGCAAGTTCTGATTCACAAAGCTTTACAGCATTTTTTTCAAATGTATCTTTACAATATTTATTATTTGTTCCACAACTTTTTTCAGCAAACTGTGACTTAAATCTTATACCATAAAAATGAACATTTCCTAATTTTTCAATGCTTTTTTTATTTGGCATTATATCATCATATTTTGTATAACCGGTACTGTAATACTCACCATCACCAAACAATATTATATATTTTGGAGTATTATAATCTAGTTTTTTACTTTGAAATAAAGACAAAGCCTTTTTTAAACCTCTATCAACAAAGGATCTTTTACCAATATCAGAAACCTGACCAGTTATTATTTTTTCAGAAATTTCTGATTTAGAAAAATTTCTTCTAGTTGCAGCATTAGTTGCAAACTGAACTAAAGCTACATAATTATCTTTAAGTATACGGCTTGCACTATTAATTGCAGTTCGTGCCGTTCCAATATTATTTTTAACTGAACCAGATGTATCCATAATAATTACAATATAGGCATCAGCCTTTTTTTTGTTTTTTATATTACCTTTTATACTAAAATAAATATTATATCTACCCACATCTTCTGTTTTACTAACTATTTTATTAATAGTAACATCCTCATTATAAGTTTTAACTGTAACACTCCTGACTTTTCCATCCTGATCTATATCTTCACTACAGTATTCACTACTATTAGTAGGACACCTTAAATCACCTTTTTGTTCTGCTTTTACATTTATTATATTAAAAGATGAGATTAAAATAGATATAATTAACGTAAATATTATTCTTTTTTTCATACTAACACCCATTCTATAATTTATTTTTTTTGACCTTTTTAATAATTAAAATAATTAACATCGAAACAATTATTAAACTGATTCCACCAATTAAATAATATTTGTTAAAACTTATATTACTAATACTACTATCAGTTGATGTCTTTTTGGATTTATTTGCTATATATTCTTCATATAATTTATCTATTTCTTTATAATCCATATCATTTATATTTAAATATTCTTGACAATATTTAAAATCTTCATGTCCTATACATTTGTCTTTATTATCATAATAATACATATTATAATAGTCAAAATTTAAAGATATTGTTCTTAATAAATCATTGGTACATCCATCACTTGTATATGAATATATATTGAAAATTGCATTTTCATCTTCATAAAATTCAAAATTATCAATCTCATCTTTTCCCATTTTATATTTAGTATCTCCATCTTTATAATAAATAATCAAATTTTCATCATAATTTACTACTTCAATGGTATAATACACTTCTTTTATAAGATTACTAGAATCATCAGTTTTCTCCTCATCTTGATTTAATTCATCAACGTGTATTATCTTTTTTAATTCAACATTATTTGCAAGTTCTTTTAAATGATTTAATTGATCAGTTGTACAACTACCTATTGCTTTAACATTTAAAACATTTAAAATTATAATAAGTATCAGAATATATTCTATTTTCTTCATTATCTCACCTTACTTTAGACTAAGTATAGCAAATTTCTTAGGTATTTACAACCTTTTTGTTATATGTTATTATATTTTTTGAGGTGAAACATGAAGAAAAAAATATTATTATTAATTACCATTTTAATTTTAACTTGTGCATGTTCTAGTAGTAATTTAAAATCTCTTAATTTAAAAAGTTTAGAAAAAAAATTAAACGATAAAGAAACTTTTATTCTTTATTTAACAGATGAATCCGATGGAAAGACTTTAAAAAATACTTTATCAAAGGTATCAAAAGATAAAGATATTACAGCTTTTTATTTAAATACTATTAAATTAAATGAAAAAGATTTAAAATCATTAAAAGAAAAATTCACATTTGAAGATACTAATATAATATTATTTATTAAAAATGGTAAAGAAGAAACTACTCTTTCTAGAATAGATGATATATATATAAGCGAAAAAGATTTAGCACAAGAGTTAATTAATCAAGGTTATATTAAATAATAGTAAAAACATTAGATTATTTCAAAAGTAATCTAATGCTTTTAATTTGATATTAAACCAATAAAAAAACTGATTGAAATCAGTTTTTATTTTTTCTTACTAATCTTAGTAATTTTTAATGTATAACCTAATGGTTCTAAAATTTTAAGTAAAGTATTAACTTGAGGTGATGTAATACGATTTTCAATTCTAGCAATTGTTTCTCTAATTACATTAGCATTATCTGCTATTTCTTGTTGAGTTAAATTTTTATCTTTTCTTAACTTAACAATAGAATCAACAAATTCTTGCTCTAGACAATCTAGTCTTTCTTCTCTCTCCTTATACTTCTCTAAATTTTCGGTTATAATTCTTCTTTTAGACATTTTTACCACCCAAGATAATTCTATCTAAAAAGTAGCAAATAATCAAGTGTTTTTTATCATTTTTGTATTATTTTTTATTTTTATTAAAAAATAGTAATCTTTATACTTAATTTAAAGTGTTTAAAATTTTAATTAACAATTCATTAGCAAGGCGCGGATTAACACTTCCCCTACTTTCTTTCATTACTTGACCCATTAAATATTTAAGGCTTCTTTCATTTCCTTTTAAATAATCTTCAACAACATTTAAATTATTGTTTATAACTTGTTTAATTAAATTTTCTACATCCGTTATATTAACAACATTCTGTATATTATTATTTTTTAATATTTCATCAATACTTAAATCATTTTCCATAACTTCATCAATTATGTCTTTAAAGTTTTTATTACTAATAATATTATTATCTAACTTATCTACTAAATCTTTCATTTTATCACTTGTTAATTTAGTTTTAAATATACTTACATTATTCTTATTAAGATAAGCACTGATATCTCCTAATAATAAATTAGAAGCTGTTTTTAAATTAGTATCTAATGTTTCTAAATAATCACATATATCTTTATTAGCAATTATTTTATTAACATTAATTAAACTTATTCCAGAATTTAAATATTTTTCTCGTCTTACACTAACACTTGTTGGAATATCTTTTATAATGTTATTAATATATTCGCAACTTAAAGCAAATATTGGAATATCAGGTTCTGGAAAATAACGATAATCATTTCCAGTTTCTTTTACTCTCATTAAAATCGTTTTATTATTTTTAGCATCATACCTTCTGGTTTCTTCTTTTAATATAATACCTTGTTCTAATAATTCTTCTTGACGAATAGCATCTGCATCGATTGCAAGTCCTACATTAGAAATTGAGCCAATATTCTTAATTTCTATCTTCGTTCCTAGTATATCTGTTTTACTTATCGAAACATTAGCATCACATCTCATGGAACCTTCTTCTATTTTACAATCAGAAACATTAGCATATAATAATAATTCTCTTAATTTTTCAAGATATAAAATAGCCTCTTTACTAGATGAAATACAAGGTTTAGTAACGATTTCAACTAAAGGTACTCCTGCTCGATTAAAATCTAGTAAAGTATTATCTTTAGCATGAATACTTTTAGCTGTATCTTCTTCAATATGCATTTCAAGTATTTCAATTTTTTTCTTAACTCCATCAACTTCTATTTCAACATATCCATCATAGCCAATTGGTGTTCTTTCTTGAGTAATTTGAAAATTTTTAGGATTATCTGGATAAAAATAATTTTTACGATCAAAATGCATTTCTCGTCTTATTTTACAATTTAACACGTAACAAGCACGAATTGCTAAATCAATAGCCTCTCGATTTAAACTAGGGAGAGTTCCAGGAAGTCCTAAGTCAATTATATTAACGTTTGAATTAGCAAGATTTCCATAATTATTTATTTCTGGCGAAAATAATTTTTCTTTAGTTTTTAGTTCAACATGAACTTCAATTCCAATCGTCTTTTTATAATTACTCATCACATCCTCCTATCTTTAACTTACCTTCAAGGGCATATCCTAATTTATAAATAAGTGCTTCATCCATCATTTTACCCATAATATTAATCCCAATAGGTAATCCATCTATAAATCCCATAGGCATACTCATAGAAGGAAATCCTCCCATATTAGCATGCATTACTAAAATATCATCCATAAAGCATTTAAGAGGATCATCATTATTGCTGTTTAAATCATAAGCCGGTCGACTACTAGTTGGTCCAATTATTAAGTCATAATTTTTGAATATATTATCAAAACTATGTTTTAAATCATCTCTCATCTCAAGAGCCTTATTATAATAAATTTTAGCATTCTCACCACTTAATATGTATGAACCTACCATTATTCTTCTTTTAACTTCTCGTCCAAAACCAATCGTTCTAGTATTTTTATATAACTCATCAATTGTATTGGCTTTTTCACTTAAACCATATCTTACGCCATCAAATCTAGCTAAGTTACTACTAGCTTCACCCATAGCAATTATTTGATATAAAACTGATGCTTTATCAATATATGGAACATCAACCATCTCAATAATACAACCTAATTCTTTTAACTTATCAACTGTTTTATAGAATACTTCTAGCACATGATTATCAACAATATTTGAAACAAAATAATTTGGAATAGCAATTCTCATTCCTCTAACATCTTCTCCAATTAATCTGGTAAAATCTTCATTAGTTTCAAAATTCGTTAAATCTTTATTATCTTTCTTAGCTATAACATTCAGTAAAACTGCATTTTCATAAACATTTCTACTCATTGGTCCAATAGAATCTAAACTAGAAGCAAAGGCAACTAATCCAAAACGCGATATTCTTCCGTATGTTGGTTTCATTCCTACAATTGAATTAAATGATGCAGGTTGTCTAATCGATCCTCCTGTATCACTTCCAAGTGCTAAAGGTACAATTTTACCTGAAATACTAACAGCTGATCCTCCACTTGAACCACCCGGAACTTTATCTTTATTCCAAGGATTTATAGGTGTTCCAAAATAACTTGTTTCACTAGTAGAACCCATAGCAAATTCATCCATATTAGTTTTTCCAACAATAATCATTTTAGAGTTATAAATAAGCTTTACAACACTAGCATCATATACAGCTTCATAATTTGAAAGTATATGAGATGCACATGTACACTTTAAATCTTTAACCATAATATTATCTTTAATAGCAATAGGTATTCCAAATAATAAATTGTCCTTTTCTACTTCCATATTTCCAAGTTCTAAAGCTCTTTTCTTAGCACCTTCTATATCAAAAGTAATAAAAGCATTTAATTTATTATTTTCATAACGTTCTTCTACTTCCAATACTAAATCAATAGGTTTAATTTTATTTTCTACTAACATTAAATGAATTTCTTTAATACTTAAATCCAAATATTTACTCATCTTTTAAAACCTCCACATCTAGTTCAATAAAATTACCTTTTTTATTTGGAACATTTTTTAAAATATCTTCTTTTTCAACTTCTAAACTGCCATTTTCTCTAAAATCAGAATACTCACTCCAAGGTGCAATCATTAAATTTTCATCAAAATCTTTTAAATCTTTAATTTTATCTATTTCATCAATCATTTTCTTTAATTCTGCTTGATATTTTTCTATTTCTTCATCACTTGCATTAAGTCTTGCTAAATTTAAAACATGTAATACTTCTTCTCTACTTAATTTATCCATATTTCTTCCTCCAAATCTATATGTATTATATAACATTCTAGCAATAAAATCAAAACAAACTTTACTGTATAAAATTGTTTTCGACATTTTCTTATTTTTATGCTATCATGTATATGTCAAGTGAAATTGACATAAAATAAAAAGCAACACTTAATTTGCAAGGTTGAGTGTTGCCAATAAATTTCTTTATTGTATATCATTTAACTAATTAATTGTTCATAAATATAGTATCACAAATGGTAAAATTAAGGCAGCCTTATTTGTGATTTTTTTGATATCCAATTGTATAATTAAAATTCTTTAATTATATCAAATATTTTTTTAATATTATCTATGTCATTTTTATCTTTATAATTATCTTTTATTAAATTATCTACCATATTTTGTTTATTTTTTATTTTTTTAACTTTATTTTCTAATTTTTCTTTGGTATTAACAATTCTTTCTTCCATAGTCATCTTATTTTTATTATTAATTCCATCTTTTATTAAATTAATAACATTCTTTTTTTTCTTTAAAGATTCGTTAATAATAAAACTATATAAAATATTTTCTATTTCTTTGTTAGTTTTAATTAAATAACCATATTTATTTTTTAATTTTGCATAATTAACTATGACATATTCTTTAAAGAAAATATCTTTATTATCATTTTCAAACTGCTCGAACTTTATACTTTTTATATTTAATTTATTATAAAAATATAGTATTATCATAACCCAAATAAAGTTTTTAAATACTTCCATATCAACATATGAATAGGCTACTTTAGTTAAGAAAAACTGGTATATAATTATTCCAATTACTAAAGTAATAATACTATTAATATAATAATTTTTAGTATCTATTAATAATTCTTTTTTACTAATTAAAAATGTATAAATAAAATCAAATACTAAGTAAAATATAAGAAATAATATCATATAGTTTTTTAGTTTAGTAAAAATACTTGCAAGTATAATCATACTAATATTAGGTATTAATATGGTATCCATTCTATTTAATTTCTCTTCACCAATATAATTCATGAATAAAAATAAAATTAGACTTAAAAGCATTGTGACAATTAATATTAATAAATTCATATCTATTCCCCCTTAGATATCGCATATTATAACACAAGATTTATAAAAAGAAAAGAACTATTGATAGTTCTTTATAATATTGTTATTTACTCATAATATCGCATATTAAATTAGTTATCTCAGTTGGATTTTCAATACTCATTCCTTCAATTAAACGTGCCTCGGCATATAAAATCTTAGTATATTGCTTAATTTCATCTATCTTTTTTTCTTCATATAAGCTTTTTAACTTTTTACTAATAGGATGATTCTCGTTTATTTCTAAAATCTTATTGGCTTTTACATTTTCAGAATTTGGCATGGCATTTAATACTTTTTCCATTTCAAGAGATACATCACCTTCGGTTATTAGACAAACAGGATGATTTTTTAATTTATTTGTATACCTAATTTCTTTGACGGAATCTCCTAATATTTCTTTCATAGAATTAAATAAGTCTTTGGCTTCTTCATTTTTCTTTTCTAGTTCTTTTTTTTCTTCTTCTGTTGATAAATCAAAATTAGAATCATTTACATTCATAAAGTTTTTTTCTTTATACCCACCCATTGTTTTAATAACAAATTCATCTAAATAATTAGTAAAGAATAAAACCTCACATCCCTTAGCTAAAGCTTCTTCAACCGATGGTAATAATTTGATCTTATCAACTGTTTCACCTGATGCATAATAAATAATTTTATCATTTTTATCCATACGAGAAACATATTCATCTAAGGTTACTAATTTTTCTTCGCTTGATGAATAGAAAAGTAATAAATCTTGTAACAATTCTTTATTCATTCCATAACTAGAATAAATTCCATATTTTATTTGTTCACCAAAAGCTTCATAGAATTTTTCATAGTCTTCACGGTTTTCTTTTAACATATTTTCTAATTCTTTTTTTATTTTAGTTTCAAGACTTTTAGCAATTAATTTAATTTGTTTATCTTCTTGCATAGTTTCTCTTGATATATTTAAACTTATATCTTCACTATCAACAATTCCTTTAACAAAACTAAAATAATCTGGAAGTAAATCAGCACATTTATCCATTATCATAACCCCTTTAGAATATAGCATTAACCCTTTTTCATATTCTTTTGTATAATAATTGAATGGTGCATGACTCGGAATAAATAATAAAGCATTATAACTTGTTAGTCCTTCAACACTGGAAGTTATTACTTTTAATGGATGTTCATAATCATAAAATTTATCAATATAAAAATCATGATATTCTTCTTCCGTTACATCTTTTGGTTTTTTCTTCCAAATAGGTATCATACTATTTAAAGTTTTAGTTTCAATAATAGTTTCTTTTTTCTTAGTTTTTTCTTTTTCTTCTTCTACATCCATTTTAATTGGATATTTAATGTAATCTGAATATTTCTTAACAATTCTTTCAATTGTATAATTATCTAAATAATCATCATAATTAATATCATCTGTATTATCCTTTAAATATAAGGTTATTTCGGTACCATTAGTATCTTTACTTGCATCTGTTATAGTATAACCATCAACACCATCACTTTCCCAAAGATAAGCGTTTTCACCATTTATACTACGACTTAACACTTCAACTTTTTTGGCAATCATAAAGCTTGAATAAAAACCAACACCAAATTGACCAATTATTTCTAGGTTTTTAGCATCAGAATTAGATTCTTTAAATAACTCTGTTCCACTTTTAGCAATCGTACCTAAGTTATTTTCAAGTTCCACTTTATCCATACCAATACCATTATCAATTATTTTTAAAGTACGATTATCCTTGTCAATTTCTAATCTTATTTCAAGATCATCTTTATTAACTTTTAATTCTCCATTAGTACTAGATAAATAATATAATTTATCAATAGCATCACTAGCATTTGATATTAATTCTCTTAAAAATATTTCTTTGTTTGTATAAATAGAATTAATCATCATATTTAATATTTTTTTACTTTCTGCTTTAAATTCTTTTTTCTTCATATTGTCTCCTCCATTTATAAGTACATAATAACACTTAAATTAGCACTTGTCAATAACAAGTGCTAATCATTTTTAAATATTTTTAGCATTTTATTTATTATTAATTTAGTTTCTTGACTATGTAATTTTTAAGTAATGTCTCATAGATACAAATGTTCTCATAATTTTAATACTAACTTCAGTTGATATATCAGTATGAAGAACAGAGGCAAGCATACCTACTCCAGATTCTGTAAAGGCATAATATTCTTCTCTAGTTAATTAAAAATAAAAATCACTTGGAAATTTGTCTTTGTTTCTTTTAATTGATTTGTTAATATCTTTAGTTCCATTTTTACATTCATATAATAATGCTAGATCAGAGTCCATTAAAATAGCACTCATATTTTTTTAATAAAAATAAGTGCTATCTATAATTAATATAATTATTTTCTAACTTCACAAGTAAGATTTTGACTTTCATAATATTCTTTTTGAATTTCTAAACTACCTGTTAAATTATCAATTTCTAATTTAGGATGACTAGAAACCGAAAAATCAATAGTTATTAATTCTCCATCTTCAAACACATTATACAAGGTATCACCTTTATTTTTGACACCATTAAAGATTTTTAATAATTCATTTCCTGTTTCATATTTATAATTATCTGCTTGATTTAATTTCTTTAAATTAATTAACTTAATTTTATCTCCATCATAGGTATTAATAACAATAAATTCCTCATTAGCACAATATAGTAAATATGTCTCTATTACAACTTTTGTTTCTTCTTTCTTTTTTTCAGGTAAAACAATTCTTAAAACTGGTGGAAATAAAACTAAACAAATTATTAACAATATACCTAAATAACAAAATACTTTTTTCATATTTTTATCCTCTATTACATACTAACATATTTTTTTATTATTTAAAATACTTTTCTTTATTTTTTTCTATAAACTTAATAAGTGATAATTTATTATTTTTTAAATTATTCATTAATATTTCTTTTTCTAAATCTTTATAAACAACATTTATAAAACTTCCTGGAACTCTTTCTAATATTTCACATATTTCTTGAGCTGTAATATTTATATCATTTTTACTTTTAATTGGCAATTTTTTATATTCTAAATTTATTTTCTTTTTAGATATTCCTTTATTAATTCCTGCTAAAACGTTTACATATAATCCATATTTATATAATATAAAATGATCCAAATTATCTAAATCATAAACAACATTTATTTTTTTTATTAATTCCTTTTCTACTTTGGTAAATCTATAAACATCTGAATTTATCATTGCCCAAATACCAATTAAATCTGTATAATCTTTAACTCTATCTAAATTATTTAATTCTAAATATTTTTCTAAATTCATTTTCTTAATTAATTCTATTCCATATTTGGCATTTGAACTTCCAAATATTTTATCAAGTTCTATTTTTTTTCTTTCATAAGAAATGTTTTTTAAATATTTTCCATTTATTTCTATAGCTTTAATTAATTCTTCATCTAATTTAAAATCTAAAGTTACAGCAAATCGAATAGCTCGAAGAATTCTTAATGAATCATCATGAAAACTTTTTGTACTATCTAGTATAGTTCTAATAACCTTTTTCTTTAAATCTTTTTCACCATTCAATAAATCAATAATATTACCATTTTTATCCATACAAATTGTGTTAATTGTAAAGTCTCGTCTTAATAAATCCTTTTCTAAATCATTAATATATTTTATTCTAGAAGGATGCCTATTATCTAAATAATATGATTCTTCTCTAAAAGTTGTTACTTCAAATTCTATATTTTTATAAATAACTAAAACTGAACCATAATTAGAATCTTCATAATCACTTTTTTTTAAATTAACATTTGAAAATATTTTTTTAATATCTTTAGGCGTAGCATTAGTGGTAATATCTATATCAATTGAACTAATACCAAGTAAATAATCACGAACAAAACCACCTACTATATAGGCTTTATATCCTGATTCTTCTATTATATTAATAAATTCTATTGCAATATCTTTCATATATACCCTATACTAAAAAACTAAAAAGTTTTCACTTTTTAGTTAACCTCATTTTTTAATTGAGTTCCAGCTTTGAATGTTACAGCATTACGAGCAGGTATTTTAACTTCAGCACCAGTTTGTGGGTTACGTCCAGTACGTGCTTGTCTTTTTGAAACACCAAATGTTCCAAAACCGATTAAAGTTATTTTGTCGCCTTTCTTTAATGCTTTTGTAATTGCACCGAATGTTGCATCGATTGCACGAGTTGCATCTGCTTTAGTTAATCCAGCAGTTTTTGCAACAGCTTCAACTAATTCAACTTTTTTCATTATGTTCCTCCTTCATTAGCGAATCCGTTAAGCACATTTATGCTTACATATACAACTTACCATAAATAATAATTTAAATCAACACTTTTAACAACTTTTTTACTAATTATTTTCTTTCTTGACTGTTTTTTTACTATTATTTACTGTTTTGGTTGTTTTTTTACCACTTTTACTAGTTGTTTTACTATTGTTAGTTTTGGTACTTTTACGATTATTAGTATTCTTTTTAGTTGTCTTTGGAGTTTCTTTCTTTTCTTTGATGGTCTTATTTATCATTATTTCTTCTGTTCCCAAATCCATACTAGTATTTTCTTTTTCACCTTTAATGATTACTTTCTCACTATTTTTTTCACGTAGAATATAGAATAATACTGTAATAATTACAATCATAACAATATCAATTATTACATTACTTAAAAGCATATTAATAACAAATATTGCTTCATAATCTCTTAAAGATATTAATAGATAAATAACGGAATTCAAGAATAATGATCCAAGTAATCCAATTACTAAACCATATAATTCTCTTCCAAAATGTTTAAAGTTTTCATAGATATAAATAAGTAGACAATGTGAAACAATAAATGCTAAAACACTTCCTAATATATTCAATTGATTAACTTTAAATAATGCATTAACATATGAACTACTATCCGGCATTAATGTTTGAGTACCTAAAGCAACTATAATAGCATAACTAATTGTAATTAATAATTGAATTACACTTGCAACTAGTATACTTCTATAAGCATCTTTTTTACCTCCTAAATTAATTAACATTAATGTACATAGAAATGTAAATGGATATGTAATAAAATCAACCCCAATTGTAATATCTAAAAAATTAGTTAATTTCATTCCTATAATATTAGATACTACTAGTAATACAGCCATTAAGCATGTAAAAAAATTCTTTTTAAATTCCTTGTTCATTTTTTCCTCCTATTATGTATTAATTATATAATAACAAAATTTAATTGTAAAGAAAAAAATAAAAAAAAGAAAAGAATTTTATTTCTTTTCTCTTAAAACATTTTTATAGAATAATCCAGCAAGTACACTGCCAAGAAGTGGTCCAATTATAAATACCCAAACTTGTTTTACAGCATCTCCCATTTGGAATATTGCAGGTGCTAAACTTCTAGCAGGATTTACTGAAGTACCAGTTATAGATATACCAAATAAATGTACTAATACTAAAGTAAGCCCAATAATAAGTCCTGTAATATGACCATTTGATGGTTTATCAGTAACTCCTAAAATCACTGTTACAAAGATAAATGTTAGAATAACTTCAACAAGAATTGCCATCCACATTGTAACAATCATACCATTAGGAAGAATTCCGCCATATCCATTGGCACCTAATGTTTCAAAACTTCCTATACAAACTCCAAGAATTGCTGAACCAAGAATTGCTCCCAAGAATTGACTTACCATATACTTAAGACATTCTTTAAATTCCATCTTGCCTGCTATAAACATCCCAAATGATACTGCTGGATTTATATGGCATCCTGAAACATTACCAATTGAATAAGCCATAGCAACTACTACCAATCCAAACGCAAGAGATGTTGCAACAATTCCTGCTGCTGTATCACATCCAACTAAAACTGCTACACCACAAGCAATTAATGTAAGCATACAAGTACCTACAAATTCTGAAATATACTTTTTCATTCTATCCTCCTTTATTTAATTATATAAACAAATTTTAAAAATTACAATAAAATATATAATTATTTACATTTTTATAATAATAAAGATCTAATAACCAATAAGTATCAGATCTTTAAATAATAATTTTTTTACTTTACAAATTTAAATAGTTGTCTAAACGCTACCTGTTGGACCGGTTGGACCTTGGGGTATCGTAAGATTTAATACAAAATTGGGAGCAGTTCCCGTAATTGAGGCTGCTGCATCACTCCCAGGTGCTCCAGTTGTTACTGTTCCAATTGTTAAAGTGGGTGTTTCACCAGTTGCTCCGGTTGGACCAGTTGGACCAGTTACACCTGTTGGTAACAAAGTAAATATAACTTTAGGACAACTGGGATTAAAATTATTATTGCTATTTTCGTTAAACATTTTTTTACCTCCTATAATATAATATTGAGACTAAAGAAATTTAATTATTACGATAAACTAAATTTTAAAAAGATCTAAGACTTACACAGTCATTAGATCTTTTGTTTTTTCTTCTAATTTTTCATCGACAATTTTATTATATTTATTAACACTTTCTTGAACTCTTTCTTCGCTTCTTTTCTCAACATCTTCTGGTAAATCAGCATCTTTTAACATTTCAATAGCATCATGTCGATTATTTCTAATAGATACTTTACTATCTTCACATATAGCTTTAGCTTGCTTAACAAGTTCACGACGTCTTTCCTCTGTTAAAGCTGGTATAATTATTCTAATACATTCTCCATCATTATTAGGAGTATATCCTAAATCCGCTTCAAAAATAGCCTTTTCGATATTAGATAAACTAGATTTATCAAAAGGTTTTAACATAAGCTGCCTTGCTTCCGGTATAGAAATCGTTACTAAACTCTTAAGAGGAGTTGGACTACCATAATAATCAACCATTACAGAGTCAAGTATCGCAGGATTAGCTCTTCCAGCACTTATCTTTTTAAGTCTTCCATCCAAACTCTCAATACTTTTCTTTAAATTATTTTCTAAATCATTTAATATTTCTGTTTCCATAAAAATCCTTTCTAAAAACATTTTATCTTTTTTTATTTAAAATAGCAAGTTATATCAAATTTTTTCTTAAAAAAGTTTTAACATCTTTATTTAAATATATTCCTATTTTACCATTTATAACCATTTTAATAAATCCTAATCCATAAATAACTAAATCTTCCTGAAATTTTAATTCATATTCTTTATATGATAATTCTTTTAAGTAACCATGTTTGGAATTTATTCTTTTAACCTTTATACCATTTGGAATATATAAAGTAAAACTATTTCTATCCCCTTCTATATAATCAATTCTTAAAAAATCTCCTATTAATAAACTTTGATGAATATTTATTTGATAAGTTTTAGGTTTTATTTCTCTTTTGGTATTTAATATTTTATAATACTTTTTATCCAAATAATTTATAATATTATTTCTATCAACTATTCCCGGAGTATCTATAATAGTTAAATCTTCCGTAACTTTTATTTTTATTTTTTCAAGAGTTGTTTCAGGCATATTAGAAACAGTTAAACTGGGAATATTTTTACTATAATTCCCTACTATTTTATTAATTAAACTACTTTTACCAGCATTAGTTTCACCTACTACATAAACATTATTACTAGTTTTATATTTTTTTATTTTAGTCATTAATAAATCTAAATTATTATTATTTAAACTACTAATAACTACATAATCTTTAAAATCATATCTCTCTTTTAAATAATTAATAATTTTTTCATCTTTAACACTTTTAGGTAAAATATCTTTCTTATTTAAAACTAGTATAATATCATTATTTAGATATTCTCTTATATCATTTAAATTTTCTTTTATATTTAAAATATCAACTATATATAAAACTAAATCATTTGTATTAGAAATACCTTTTAAAATATTGAGATAGTCTTCATCATTAGAATCAATATTAATTACTTCTCCATAGTTTTTCACTTTAAAACACCTCATACAATAATTATTTTCAATATTAGGCGTATAACCAACATTTAAAATATTTTCACTTTGAAGTTCTATTCCACATCCAAGACATTTTTTCATTATTTCACTCTCCATCTAAGTTTATCTTAATTATATTTTATCATATTAACTTTATTTTGGATACTATAATAAATATTTTTATTTTTTATTAATATTTACCCCAGTATAATAATGCTTTAAAATATCTTTATAACTAAATCCATTTTTAGCCATTCCATTAGCACCATATTGACTTAAACCTACTCCATGTCCATATCCTTTAGTTGTAATTTTTACACTTGTATCTAATTTTTCAATTGTAAAATCAGCTGATCTTAATCCTAACATATTTCTAAAATCTACTCCTCTATAAATATTATCATTAACTTTTATTGTTTTTACTCGATTTCCTTCAGTTAATTCTAATATTTCAAAATTAGTATCACTATTTACTTCTATACCTAATTTTAAAGACATTTCACTATAAGATATTTCTTTTGATACTAAAAAACTAGGATTAAGATTATCATATTGACTTTCAACACTTAAAAGATAAGGATAATAATTATTCCAAACATTATTGGAATTTTCAGTTCTTCCATTACTTGTTGAGTGATATACAGCCTCAATATAATTGCCATTATAGGTTAAATATATTCCTTTAGTTTCATTAACCGTACTTTTAATTTTATTATAGTATGTATTAAAATTACTTCCCCATAAACTTTTCAGTTCTGATATATCCTTATAACTTTGAGTACTTTCTGTATCAGTTAGAGTTTTACCACTTTCAATATATTTTAAAGCATAAGTACGAGCAATTATTGCTTGACATTTCAAAGCTTCTTCATGAAATAAGGCAGGCATTTCAGCACTTACTACTCCTATTACATATTCCTCAAGTTCAATTTTTTGAATCTCTCCACTTCGTCTTTTTAAATTTACATATATATTGTTATCAATAATTTCATCTTTTATAACCTCATTCTCGGTAATAGAATTATTGGTAGATGAATTAATATTTGTATTTGTATTAGCATTATAATTACTATTAGCTGTATTTGAATTACTATTATTAAAATTAGATTTTGATTTACTTCTAGTATATTTATTAGCAACATTTAAATTACTATTATTTTCTATTTGTTCATTATTTGTATTACTTGTTTCATTAGGTTCTTCTAAAACTTTTAGATCTTCTATATCAGTTTCTATAATATTTGGTACATATAAAAGTTTATCTACTTCTATAATATCTGGTTTATATTGATAGTCATTATTAACAATTGGTTTATTTAAAACTAAATTTCCAATTAATACTCCTCCAACTATAATAGAAATAATACTACCTTTATAATTTATTTTATTTTTAATTAAATAATCTTTAATAGTTTTTTTAATACTTTTATTTCTCATTTTACCAAGTAATCCAAACTCATAGTTAAAATTAAAATATAATATTAATTGCTCTTCTCCGTTTATCTTTTTTATTTCATATTTTTCAATCATGCTATCACCTTTATTAGTGTTAGCAAAACAAGAACAATTATGAAAAAAATCACTCGTTGAGTGATTTAAAAGATTTTAAGTGTTTTTGATAGGCTAATTTTATCATGTCAATTCCTTTTCCATAAATAAATATTTTATCAATATCTTTTATATTAATTAATTTTACTTCATAAGAATTATCAGGATTATTCTGTTCTTTTTCTTCTCCACCTAAAATTGGGATTCCTCCTTGATAATTAACGAGATAATAATGACAAATTCCCATTTCATATTCTTCCATGCCTAAATATTCATTTATTGATACGTCTAGATTTACTTCTTCTTTAACTTCTCTAGTGCAGGTTTCTTCAAGTGATTCCCCATTTTCTACTCCACCACCCGGTATAGCATAATAATGAAGATATTTATTGCCATCTTTTCTAATTCTTTTTAAAAGAACAACTTTTTGATCTATAAAAATTATTCCTCGAGAGACTACTCTTTTCATTAATATTGAAGTCCCCAAATAACGTTATGTTTAGCATCGTTTCCACAACAAACACATTTTCCATCTATTAATTTATCTTCCGTTATACATCTTGATTTGCAACCTTTAAGTTCTTTTATTTTAACTTCACATTCTTCACTTCCACACCAATCAGCTTTAATAAATCCAGGATGGTTTTCTAATATTTCTTTCATTTCATCTAAATTATGTGCTTCAAAAGTCAACTCTTCTCGTCTTTTTAAAGCCTTTTCATATAAATTATTTTGAATTTTATCAAGAAGTAGACGAGTTACTTCAACAATATTTATATTAACATTTTCAATTATTTTTTCTGATGTATCACGACGAGTAAACGTAATATTATCTTTTTCTAAATCACGTTCTCCTACTTCAAGTCGAAGTGGTATTCCATTTACTTCAGCTTCAGCAAATTTAAATCCTGGTGTTTTTTCAGATTTATCAATATATGATACTATATTATTGTCATTCAATTCTTTATTAAATTTAGAAGCAAGTTCCATGACTTTATCAGTTTTGCCAATTGGAATTATTACCACTTGACGTGGTGCAATTCTTGGAGGAAGAACTAATCCTTTATCATCTCCATGAACCATGATTAAACCACCTATCATCCGAGTAGTTGTTCCCCATGATGTTTGATATGCATACTCTTCCTTATTTTCTTTATTTTGAAACTTAATATCATAAGCACGGGAAAATTTTTGGCCAAAATAATGACTAGTTCCGGCTTGAAGTGATACTCCATTATACATTAAGGCTTCATTGGTTAAAGTATACTCAGCTCCAGCAAACTTCTCTTTTTCCGTTTTCTTGCCAGTTATACTAGGAATTGCTAGTATTTCATGATGAAACCATTTATAAACATCCATCATATCATAAACCTCTTTTTCGGCTTCATCACTCGTTGCACGAACTGTATGACCTTCTTGCCATAAAAATTCGCGACTTCTTAAAAATGGCCTTGTTTCTTTTTCCCAACGAAGAACATTACACCACTGATTATATAAAAGTGGTAAGTCTTTATAAGATTTAACATGTTTTTGAAAATAATCACTAAACATAGTTTCACTAGTTGGACGAATACAATGTCTTTCTTCTAATTTGTTTGATCCACCTTCAGTAACCCATGCTACTTCTGGAGCAAATCCTTCGACAAGCTCACCTTCTTTTCGAAGTAAATTTTCAGGTATTAGAAGTGGCATTTGAACATTTGTATGTCCAAGTTCTTTAAACTTTTGATCTAAAATACTCACCATCTTTTCCCAAATAGCATATCCATTTGGTTCAATTGCAATACACCCTTTCACACTGGTATAACTTGCAAGACTTGCAGCCATAACAACATCTGTATACCATTTAGCAAAATCAACATCTCGACTAGTAATTTTTTTGTTTTCCATAATACTTTTCTCCTTTATTTTATACAAAAAAGAATGATACAAAGAAGTCTTCCGACGGTACCATTCTTATTTTAACTTTATTTGATAACGGATATCCCGAATATTTGCATATTATCTTCCAAGACAGGAGTTATAAACTATTAACACTTGTTCTCACTATACCAAGTTCACTTAGAAAAATCATTTATAACATTTCTCTTCACTAGATTTGTCTATATATTATCATACTTTCTTTTATTAATCAAGTAGGAATATTTAGATTTTTAATTATTTAAATATACTTTTAAAAATGGAATTAAGTCCTTTGTTAATTGCTTTATCAACAGTTTTATTAACAACTTTTTTACCTAATTTGTAACCAACTGAACTTTTTAAAGCTTTTTCTTCTTCGCGTTTCTTCTTTTCAGCTTCCCGTTTTTCTTGAGCTTCTAATTTCTGTTTTTCAAGTAGTGCTTTTTGTTCTTCTTTTTTCTGCTTTTCTAATTCCTTAGCTGCTTCAAGTGCCTCTTGTTTTTCTTTTTCTTCTGTATATATTTTATCAAGTACTAAATGAGCAGCATCATCTTTAACAATTTCTTCTTCATATTTACCAACAAATTCTGAATTATTAATAATTTTATTTCTTTCCATTGCATCAATTGTTCCCATAAAACTTTCTGGGGGTAAAATTTTTACTTTATTAACAATTTCTGGCTCTCCACTTTCATTTAAAAATGATACTAATGCCTCTCCGGTTCCTAAAGCTAAAATTTCATCCATAGTTTTCAAATTAGGATTAACTCTAAATGAATCAGCTGCTGCTTTAACAGCTTTTTGCTCACTTGGAGTATAAGCTCTTAAGGCGTGTTGAATTCTATTACTTAATTGAGATAGTACTTCATCTGGTATATCACTTGGACATTGACTAATAAAATATAATCCTATTCCTTTTGATCTAATTAATTTAACTATCCCTACTATTTGTTTTAATCTATAACTTGGCATATTATTAAATAATAAATGTGCTTCATCGAAGAAGAAAACTATTTTTGGTTTATCTAAATCTCCAACTTCTGGCATATCTTTATAAAGTTTGGTTAATAAATATAATAAGAATGAAACATATAAGTCTGGCGAATTAAATAGTTCAACTGCATGTAAAATATTAATATATCCCATTTCATCTTTAGTTTTTAATAAATCTTTAATATCAAAACTTGGAAGTCCAAAGAATTTATCAGCTCCTTGATCTTCTAAAGCCAACAAACTTCTTTCAATAACTCCTATACTCTGAGTCGTTATATTTCCATACTTCAAAGTATATTCATTACGATGTTCTCCAACATATTGAAGTAATTTTCTTAAATCACTTATATTATATATCATTTTTTCTTCGTCATGAGCAATTCTATATATAAGCGTTAAAATACTTTCTTGAGTTTCCGTCAATCCTAGCATCATAGATAATATAGATGCACCTATATCATAAATTGATGCTTTAATAGCATGACCATTTTTTTGATATAAATCCCAAAATCGAACTGGAAATGCTTTAAAATCAAAATCTTCAAGTTTTAAGTCTTTTACTCTTTTTAAAATATTTTCATTTTCTTCCCCTGCTTTACAACAACCTGATAAATCTCCCTTTACATCGGCAACAAAAACAGGAACTCCAAGTTCACTGAATGATTCAGCCATAACTTTTACGGTAGTTGTTTTACCGGTACCACTTGCCCCAGTAACTAATCCATGACGATTAGACATCTTTGGTAATAAAACTGCTTCATACTTTTCATTTTTTCCAATTAATAGTTTATTATTTATATACATATATCCTCCCGCTTAATTTCATATTATCATAAATGATATTAATCTGTAAAGTATATTTTATTAATATATAAAAATCACTTAACTTAATTATAAGTGATTTCATCTTTGGTCATTTTTATTGATTTACTTCTATTATAATCCTAGCCTTAAATTCTTTATTCATATATGTTGAATTAGCATTTTCTGCTAACCATGCCTTTACTTTATAATTAGCAAACCCTCCAACAATTAAATTTGAGTTCTGATCAATAGTAGAATCTTCTTCTAAAGTTTTAACATCTCCATAGCCTTCATTATCTTTATTAACAGCATATCTTATAACTTTTGAAAAATCAGGATTTTTACTTTTATCAGTTGTTTCTTCAATATAAATTTTATATTTAGCAGTTATATTACCTGTATTTTCTACTGTAAAATACAACTCTTTAGCTTCATCTAAACCTTCTTTATCACTCATAGGATGCATGTTAGTTAGTAATAAAGCATTTGTATCTGAATCTTTAAAAGATACTTCAAGTTTTCCAACATTCATCGTATATGTATTTTCACCTATAACACTACTACGAAATAAAGCATAACTACTACTAATTAATAATAAACTAGCTAATCCAATAATTGTTATAAGCATCTTTTTCTGATTATTTCCAACTATTTTTCTCATTATATACCTCTCATTTTTTAATATAAATATTTAATACCATTCAACAGTATGATATCATATTTTTATAAAAATGTTAAGTATCTTTTAAAAAATAATTAAATTATCTAAATTTATGTAAAATATATCAATATAATATTTTTTTTAATATTTAATAAAAAAACGACGTTATCAATACGTCATTTTTTATATCATTTAGCAATTAGAAAAATTAATTACATGTTTCATTGTTTGATCCACGTATGTTTGATGCTCCCCAAGAATAATTTTGCATTTCTTCAATTACTTCGCACGTTTTATTTAAAAAACTAAGTGTATTCGTCGAATTAAACGCATCAGAACCTATCGTTGTAACATTTTCAGGAATCGTTGCAGAGAGATTAAAGTTTTCATTAAAAGCACCTTCACCAATTGTTGTTACATGGCTTCCTAATACTAAAGTTTCTATACGATTCTGGTTGAACGCGTATTCTTCAATTGTCGTAACAGAATTGGGAATAACTAAAGTATCAAAATAATTAACGTTCGAATCATTATTAGAGGTAAACGCACTAGCCCCAATAGTTACTATACCTTCACCTAATGTTAAATTTTCCAATTCGCACCCATTAATAAAATTTTCTTGGAAAAGGCTAGGTATTCGAATCGTATTATTGATCGTTAAATCCAAATATCCATCTTCATAAGAAGAACTATCGAAAGCATGGTTCTCAACATAAATATTTGGAGTTAAACTTTCTAAATCAATTATATTAAGTGTTAAGCTTGAAATAGAATTTGATTGAAATGCTCTATCTCCAAGTGATATTACACTATCAGGTATTGTTAATGAAGTAAGTCCTTTATTATAAAATGCTTCATCTCCTATGGTCGTTACACTCTTCCAAGTGCTATTATCCATTATAATATTTGGTATTACTACATCTGTTCCGCATGTTATTTCATCATAATCAGTTATCGTAAGGGTTCCATTTTGATTTTCACTTGTCGTAAAACAGCTTGCTTCTGTCGCATTTTCAATTAATGTTGGGGTAACTACAGGATTTTCTACCCAAGTACCTTGATGAGCCTCTACTTTAACTTTAAATGTTAATGAATTATTTCCAGCTATACTATTCCATTCAGTAGTTGTGAATACCATCTTATCTGTTGTTGGTGTTCCATTATAGTATGTATGGCCTCCTATCGTTACTTCTCCTTCTGGATATGTATCACTTATTAATACTCTATCACTATCAATATAAGCTTTTATATTTATCGTTCCATTTACTCCTTCGATGGTTCCTGCTGTTGTATTAGGTGCTATAAATCCTACTAATAGATGATCATCTTCATCTAGTGTTCCATCATATTCTACTTTATATTTACTGGTTGTATAACTACTTCTATTTGTATAATACTCTCCTGTCTC
>JAFXOW010000059.1 GCA_017528315.1 Bacilli bacterium | reverse complement strand
TGATAGGTTATGAAAAATAGAATAACAAGAAAAATTTTTCTAAATATTAGAAATAATATACCTGACATAACTAAATTAATAATAGTTCCATATATTACTAAATTTAAGTATAAATTTGGAAAAACTTTATTCATTTTAGAAAATTCTTCATCATTTAATTTTGTTGTTGTTTTAAATAAACATTTATCTTTCTTTGGCATTTTCATCACCATCCTTATTATTTATGCTTTTTTCATATTCTTTTAATGTTCCTATAAATACATTGGGATTCTTTTCCAAAACAATTTCACCAAATTTTAAGAAATCTTGATCTTTATCACCATCTAATGTAAATTTTTCTTTCATTCCATTTTTTAAATAAAGTGTTATATACAAATAAATACTTGAATGTTTTTTTATTGGCATTCCAAAAGATGGAACTAATACTAAAATATCTTCATAATATACCTTTGATAAAGTATCTAAATTAAATATATACTTATCAGTAAAATAAACTTCACCTATATTAAATAAACAATTATTTAATTCTTTTTCTATTATTTTTTTGTTTTGTAAATTTTTTATTTGATAAATTCCCTTTACTAGACTATAAATCATCAAGATAATTCCGATTAACAATATTGTTAAACTCGATATATCCTTTTTTATAAAAAAAGTAAAAAATAATATCCAAACAATTATAATAATACAATTTTTTATTATAAATTTTTTTAAATAATTACTAAACGAAAAATTCATAAACTATTACTTCCCATCTTTACTAAAATTAACCCATATATTTTTCTTCATTATTATATTTGAAAAATCATAAAATGAATTTGAAATATTTCCAACATAACCTATAAAAAATTTATCTTTTTTCTTATCTTTAGTGATAATACATAAATATTTGCCTAAATGTAAATGCTTAGTTCTTAAACTAAATCCAACTTTCTTATACATAGTTTCAATATCTTCGTATTTAAATAAATGACTATTTTTCAAATTAATGATGTATGTGTCAGTTAAAATATAATTAAATGGTTTAATTAAAATAGGATTCAAAAGCTCTTTTTCTATTTTTTTAAAGTCATTTAATTTGATATTCTTTATGTTCAATATATAATTATATATTTTATACATTAACATTATTATACAAATGATGTCTAGTCCAAAAAAGAATAATGAAACAATATCTGGAATAAGACAAATACCAATTATAGTTAAAATTAGTGTAATAATAGTATAAAGCATAATAGTTTTAATTATTGATACAACAACATATTTTTTTAATTTCTTTCCCACATTAGACTCCTAATTACAAACTTTCTTTTAAAATTCTTACATACAACAATAGATACAATATTTAAATTTGAATTTTTTTCTCATTATCTTTTAAACTCTCATTATATATTTCATACTTTTTAAATAATTCATCTATACTTTTATAACTTTTTTCCCTATCAATATCATTTTTAGGATAAATGATATAATCTGTATTTTTATTTTCAATAATATAATTTAAACCATATATCCTAAATTCTACACTATTATTAGTTTGTAATATATCTTTTATTCTATCAATCATACTAACCTCTACCATAATTAAATAATACCATACTTTTAAGGTTTTATAAAGAATTTCTACAACTTTTTACAAATATAAAAATCAAATTGTAATATAAAAAGCACTATGTCATTAATTTTTTAAATTGACATAATGCTTTTTCATAATTTTTAAATTTCTTTTGATAAATTAAATTTATAACATTACTATTAATAATACATTTTTCTAAAATATAATAACTATTTTTCTTTATTAAAGTTATAACTAAATTATCATTATTTATAACTAAATCATATACTTTTATTAATTTTTCATTCATAAACTACCTCTTAAATTCTACATTTTTTATTATTACTTTATCATTGATTTTTTCAACCATTATTTTATCAACAAATTGTTCTAAAAAATGTTTTCTTTCTTTATTTGTTAAATTTTCCCAATTTAATTTAATATTTGTAATTAATTCTTTAACTTCCTCATAAGAAAATTCTTCTGTATTTTCTCCAATTTTAGCATTTATATTAACAAGTGAATCATTTAATTTTGAGATTTGATTATCTATTTCTTCTATCATTTCTCTATATTCTTCAATAGTTAATAATTCATTAACAAATTGATTTCTAATTGTTTTCTTTTTTAAATATAATTTATCAATTTTATTTTTTAATTGTTCTTCTTGTTTTTGATAATTAGCTAAATTATTCTTTTTTTCAAATATGCTATCATCAGGTTTCATATTTCCTAATGTATCTAAATATTCCATAAAAGTATCTTCCATTATTTTATGAGAAAAACCTCCACATTCACAAAAACCACGACTTGCATTATAGCATCTATAAGTAATATACTTTGTTCCTTTTTGATTTTGTTGTCTTGCACCAATACCACCACCACATTTAGCACATTTAATTATATGAAAATAATAAGAATTATCACTTGAATATCTTCTCATACAGAATTTTTGTCTAGTTGCTACGGCTTTATTTGCTGACTCCCATTTTTCTACTTCAACTATTGCTTCAATATTTTTTCCTTCTACCGAAAAAGATTTATCTTTATTTTTAGGTTGCACTCCATATCTAACTTGACCTATATAAAGTGGATTAGTAATAATAGATTTAATAGTTCCTGTTGCCCAATGTCCACCTCTTTTTGTAGGAAGATTTTCATTATTTAATTTTTTTGCTATCTTATAATAAGATAAACCATCTATATATAAATCAAATATTCTATTTACCAAATTTTTTTCTTCTTCATTAACAACATATACATTATTACCTAAATAATCATAACCATAAACTCCACATGTATTAGTATAATTCCCTTCTCTCGTTTTTTGTTCATAACCAAATGATACTCTTTCTGCTAAATTTTCTCTTTCAAATTCAGCAAATATACCAATTATTTTAACAAACATTCTACCAACGGCATTTGAGGTATCAATTTTTTCAGTTTGGGAGTTAAAAGTGCAAGAATATTTTTCAAATAACTCAATTAAATATATTAAATCACGAACACTACGAGTTAATCTATCTAACTTATATATTAAAACATTATTAATTTTACCCTCTTTAACATCATTAATTAATCTCGTAACCTCAGGTCTGCCATCTAAATCTTTACCACTAATACCATCATCTACATAATAATCAAAAATGTCCCAATCATTTGCTTCTGCATATTTAGTAAGTTTTTCTCTTTGAGCATGAATAGAAAACCCATCTTTTGCCTGATCTTCTGTTGAAACACGAATATAAATACCTGTTATTGTTTTATTAATCATAAATATCCTCCTCTATTTACTAAATAGATTTGATATTTGAGTTTAATATTCTTGGTATGCTCGTTTTCAAAAAAAACTTCATAATTTCTAATTGGACATTTCTAGGTATAATTTTTTCAACCATATCAACCACCCCTAACTTCCTAATTAAGTATAGGTGGTAAAAACTAAAATTATGCAGTTTATTTTAAATTATTGCAAAATGTAAATACTAAACCTTTAATATTTACATTCTACATAAACCAATAGTTATTGTAAAATTTAAACACGACTTTATTAGTATTCACAAGCCAATATTCATTTTGAGTACCTTTTCTTAAATAATCTTCATAAATACTTGTATAGTTAAATATATCTTCGTGTTTAATTAATTCTCTTGCAATAATACTCATATCATAAGCACTTGAATAATGATTTTCTTCATCGAGTCCCGTTGGATTTACAAAATTAGTATTTTTTAGTCCTAAAATTTTAGCCTTTTCATTCATCATAAAAACAAATTTTTCTTCCGTTCCCCCTACTCTTTCTGCAAGACATACGATTCCATCATTAGCTGATGCCATCATAACACCTTTAATTAAATCCAAAACACTCATTTCTTCACCTTCTTCAAGCCATATTTGACTTCCTCCCATACCACTTGCATTTTTTGATACTTTAACTTTTTCCTCAAGCCGAAGTTTACCTTCTTCTATGGCTTCCATTACTAGAATCATTCCCATCATTTTAGTCATTGAAGCAACTGAAACTCTTTCATTCATATTTTTTTCAAAAATAATCGTTCCTGTTGATACTTCAACTAGTACCCCAGATTTAGCATTAGAAAGTAAATTATCTGATGCTTTAACAGAAAAGTCTGAAAATATTAAAGATATACTCATTAATATAATAAATATTTTTTTAAACATATTAAACCCCTCAATTAACTTTATGTCAAAAAAAAAGAAGTATCACTACTTCATAAATATTCCTAAATAAATTAAAAATACAAATAATATTAAATAAATAATTGTTCCGTTTATTTTATCACGAGTTGGTTCTTTGTACTTTAATCCAACAGCCATTGATGCAAGAATTCCTCCAATTAATCCTCCAATATGACCTAAATAATCAATTCCTGGTATTATAAATCCTAATGCTAAGTTGATAAGAATAACTGGCAAAATATTATTTTTCCAAGTACTTCCTATATATACTCGGTAATAATATCCAAAATAAAGTAAACTTCCCATAAGACCAAATATAGCTCCACTGGCTCCAACTGAGGCATTTTCTGATAAAGCTATACTAAATAAACTTCCCATTATTAAACTTAAGAAATAAATAATTAAAAATTTTCTTTTTCCATAAAAACTTTCTACTTGCTTACCGATTATAAATAAAGCATAACAATTACATAATAAATGAAATAAATTACCATGCAAAAATCCTGCTGTAACAATTCGATAATACTCATTATATTTTCTAATATATGGTCCGTATAAAGCAAATAATTCTATAATATTAGCTTGACCAAAGATAAACCCTAGTAAATATATTAATACTAATATTCCAATTAAAATGTAAGTAACAAATACTTTCTTAGGTTTAAAAACTTCTTCATTTCTAAGAGCTTCTTCTTTATTCTTAGCATTTATATCATTGGTAATTTTTAAAAACAAATGAAACCCTTTTTCATTAAATTCAAAATTATTTTTTAAATCAGTAAAATTTTTAGTGATAACTTTATTTTCTACAATATCACTTTCATTATTAGCATTTATAAATTTATAATTTTTACTATCTTGATTTATTTTCTTAAAATCAACATTATCTCCTAAATCAGTAAAAATATTTAAAACTTTCATAGTGAGTGAAAATGTTTTAATCCTAATTTTACTAACTAATCTTTTTGTCTTAAATATATCAAATTCCATTTGTTCATTATTATGTATATAATTATTAACAATTCTAATGATTTTAATATCTTCTTGTAAATTTTCAAGCCATATTTCATTTTTAACTCCTTGAACTATAATAGGATTATAATTTTTAATAGTTATAAAATAATACAATAATTTCATGGTTATTAAATCTTTTTCATTATATAATTCAATATTCATTTTTTTCCTTCTTTCAATAATTATCATTATATCAAAGATTAATAAATTTGTATAGAAAAAAACAATACTTGTTTGTATTGTTTTAGAAACCTTCGACATTAAGACTAACATATTTATGATCATGTAAACTTGATGCAGCAGCAAGTATGGTTCTAATTGAATTAATATTTTTACCATTTTTTCCAATTACTCTTTTCATATCATCTTCATGAACAATTACTTGAATTTCAATTTTCTTTTCATCATCACTTGGAAATTCTTTTACAGATACAGCATCTTCATCTTTTACAATTGCTTTAATTAGTCTTTCAGCTAAACCTACATAATCCATATATTATTTCTCTTTTCTATTTTTTGATTCATGGAATTTCTTCATAATTCCAGCTTCACTTAATAAGTTACGAACCGTATCGCTTGGAATAGCTCCATTATTAAGCCATTTCATAGCAATTTCTTCGTCTACCTTAACACTTTTTGGTTCTGTTAAAGGATTGTATGTTCCAAGTAACTCAATATATTCTCCATCTCTTTTTGTATGTGAATCAATAGCAACTATCCTATAAACTGGTTTCTTTTTACTTCCCATTCTTTTAAGTCTTAATTTAACTGCCATAATATTTCTCCTTTCTTTTTACTAAATAAGTATATAATAAAAAAAAAGGCTTGTCAACCTTTTTTTATTTACAGCAATCCAAGAATTTTTATAAAAATTTCTTCAATATTCATTTTAGTAAAATATACTATTAATAATCCTACCATTAAGAATGGTCCATATGGTATAACATGTTCTTTATTTTTCATAAGCAAAAAAATTGAAACAGGTAAAGCTATAATACTTGCTAAAAAGATTACAACAACTGAAAGTAAGGGACTTAAAGATAAGCCAACTAAAAACATTAATTTAATATCAGCTCCACCTAAACTTTCTTTTTTAAATATAAAATTTCCAAGCAACATTACTAAATACATAAATGAAAAACTTATAATGCCGTAGCCAATTTGAATTAAACTTTCCATTATTCCTTTATTTAAAATAGTTACTAAAAAGATAATAATACTAGGAATTATTATAAATCTATCAGGTATAAGTAAATAATTTAAATCTGATACCATTACTAATATAAAAGTTGAAGATAATGTTAAAGCAATAATAAGTTCATAGGAAAATCCAAATGAATAATAGGATACTAAGAAAAGTATACCTAAAAAAAATTCTGAAAATGGATAAAAGTAAGATAATTTAGTCTGACATTCACGACATTTTCCTTTTTGGATAATAAATGATATTATAGGAATTAATTCATACCATTTCAAAATATGATTACAATTCTCACAATGGCTTCTTGAGAATAAAACATCTTCTTTTCTAGGTATTCTCATTCCTAATACATTAAAAAATGATCCTAATATGGTTCCCATAATAAAGAACGTTATATAATAAATTGTTATCATTTTATTACCTTATACATTTCAAACATTGGAACGATTATTGATATAATAATTATACCAACCGTAAATGTTAAAAAGACAATTAATATTGGTTCTACTAAACTTTTAATGGTTTTAGTAGCATTTTGATATAAATTTTGATAATAATCGGCAACTTTTTCCATCATGGTACCAAGTTTACCTGTAGATTCACCAGTTACAATCATTTCATAAGCAACAATTGGAATATAAGGATTATTCTTAAATGCTTCTGATATTTTTCCACCACGATTTAAATTACTAACGGTTTTAGCAATAATAGATTTATATATTTCATTATCTGATACTTTCATTAAAACGTCCATACTATCTGTTATAAAAACGCCGTGATTTAAAAGACTTGCAAATGTTTTAGCAAACATTGATACTTCACTATACATAATAATATTTTTAACAACTGGTATTTTTAAATAAATATATTGCATTATTTTTTTAAAAGATTTAACATGTCTAAAAGTATAAATATATAGAAGTAAAATGATAATAATAATTACGGATATCTCTAGTAAATTTTCTTTTATATAGTTACTAAAATTAATAGTCATAACAGTTATAAAAGGTAAATCACTACTCCAAGATGAGAACATATTTACATAATTTGGCACTACATATTCTAAAACAAAAACAATAACGGCTATAGCCATTATAAAAACAATGGTTGGATATGTCATAGCACTTCTTAATTCTTTTTTGGTTTTATCTATTTCAGTATAATAATTTGCCATATCATCTAATATAACAGGTAAATCTCCAGTAAGTTCGGATGATTTAATCATATTAGTTAAAAGCTTAGGGAATATTTTAGGTTGTTTTTCTAAGGACTCAGATAAAGATTCTCCTGATAATAAGTCATAAACAACCTCATTATAAATCTTTTTTATTGATGGCTTAACAGCTTGTTTAGCAAGTATTCTATAAGCATCAATTAGAGAAATACCAGCTTTTAAATAAGTAGATACTTGAGTTAAAGCAAAAGCCATCTCACTAGTTTTTATAGGTGATGTTAAAACTATATCAAAAGATAAAAAATCTTTCTTAACTGGTTCTATAGAAACAACATCATAGCCTTCACTGGCCAAATATGTTTTAGCTTGTTCAATATTATAGGCTGCAAATGTATTACTTTTAATTTTCCCATTTGGTAATTTATATTTATATTTAAAATCCATTTTATCTAAATCTAATGCTTTATTACTAGCTTCTTCTAATCTATTATTATTTGACTTTACATGGTCATCAAAAACATTTTCTTCATAAAATAGACCTTTAATCTTATCTTTTTTTCGAAATATTGTATAAAAAAGAGCAGCTAAACCTTTATAAGCATAAGTTATAATATTATCATCAGTTATCATTATATCCCTCTATTCTTAATTTAATAATATCATATTTATTATTTATTTTCTACTATTTCTTTATCTTTATCTTTTAATTTTTTAAAATAATTTGTTTTTAATACTTCATCATTCTTAGCTATTAAATTATTAATTTTAGTACTAGTAGACTCAATATACTCAATTGTTGCAGGAAGTCCTTTAATAACTTCACCATTCTGGACATATCTTTTCCCATCCCACCAGGAATTATCACTAAAGAAGACTAAACCAAAGTAATCTGGATCAAGTGCATCTTCACCAATATAATAATTAGGATTTACATATAAGTTAAAGAGATTTAAAATGGTTGGCATAATATTTAATTGACTAGTCGTTTTAGTGATTTCTTGATAAGTTATATCACTTGCCCAAATAAAACAATCAGTATGATTAATTAAATTAGTACTGGTATCTTTATAAGCATTAAGAATTGTCTCATCAGTTATCGTATAAGCATAATGATCGGCATAAACAACTAATACTGTATTATCATATAAACCCTTTTCTTTTAAATTTTCCATTAATAAACCTATCATGTCATCAGTCTCTTTAGCTTGAATTTTCATACAATCAAGTTCAGTTGGATTGAAATTTGGATCATTTTTCTCTTCTAAGTCAAGTAGCATGCTACAGGTTCCTTTATCTTTTTGAAATGGTGTATGAGCTGTATAAGATATAATATATGAAACAAAATGTTCATTTAATGGATTTTCAACGTTAAATATCATGCTATTAAATTTTTCATTATTTATAAGTTCTGTGTCAAGTTCATAACACTTATCAGTATAAGTACCTAAATCTTTTAAACCATTGTAAGAATCATATCCAAAATTTTTATAATTAACTCCTCTGGAATAGTACTCACTAGAATTCATATGAAAAGCATTTACAGTATAACCGACACTTTTAAAAAGTCGAGGTAGAGAATAATCAAAGTTATTTTTACTGAATGTATAGGCATTTTGATTAAAAGTATATGGTGTAGCATAACCAGTATTAATCATAAATTCGGAATTAAAAGTTGATCCTCCCCCATTTACAAACGAATAATGATCAGTAAAATTAATCGAATGATTTCTTAAGGAAACTAAATTTGGCATTACTTCTTCATTTGTTAGAAAGGTATCAATACTTTCAAGTTGTAAAAATATTAAATTACGTCCTTCAAATATTCCTGTATAAGCATTCTGATGAATAGGATTTTCTTTAAATATTTCATCTAGGAAACTAATACTTTCATCACTACTTTCTTTAGTATCTCTAAAATAAGTAATATATAAATTTCTAACATTATATTCAAACATTCCAACTAATTCCATGCTTTTATTATTATCATTAAAAGTATTATAAACATTTCTTTTATTTTTCCAAGCATTCCATTCTAAAGATTTAGTTGCTCCTCCTAAAGATAAAGGAAATAATGCATGAATAACAATAAAAATCATTATAATCTTTAAAATATTTTTCTTGTTATTTTTTCTATTTTTATTAAAATTTTTATAGGTTAATACTGCTAAAGTTAAACTAATAATTATAATTACATACATCCATATTTTAATATCTTTTAAAGTGTCAAGTAAATAACTACTACCCTCACTTGCAGCATTTAAAACTGAAAAATCAAAAAATACTTTAAAATACGTATAATATAAATTATGAGTTAAAAACATAATAAAAGTAAATCCATAAAATAAAGCATAGATAAGTTTACCATAAATATTTTTCATGTTTTTAATTAAAAATATTAAAGTTAAAATCCAAAGACAACTAAAAAGATTAGGATAAGGATTTAAAAAATGAACAAATCCAATATTATTAGTCATAATTCTTGTTGATATATCAAATATATATAAAGATAAAAACATAAATACATAGAATTTATTTTTTATTATGAAAGGAATAATTTTTTTTATAAATGTTTTAATATCTATATTTTTAATTTTATCTATCAATTTATTAAAATTATTCTTTACAGATTTCATAAGACCTCCGTATATTTATTATATCACATGATAATATTCATTATATAGAAAAAATAAAGGTTTACATTGTTTAATGTAAACCTTTATTGATTATTATTATGAGCTTTTTTTCTAGCTTCCGCATTTAATATTTTTTTTCTTAATCTAAATCTTGCTGGTGTTACTTCAACTAATTCATCATTATTAATATAATCAAGAGCCATTTCTAAAGACATCACTCTTGGACGTTTTAAAACAACAGTATGATCTGATCCGCTGGCTCTCGTGTTAGTTAAATTTTTACCTTTAACAACATTAATAGCAATATCATTATCGTGATTATGTTCTCCAACAATCATTCCTTCATATACTTCATCTCCCGGTTCAATAAACATAACTCCACGTCCTTCAAGCTGTCCTAAAGCATAAGCAGTTGCTTTTCCATTTTCCATGGAAACAAGTACGCCTAGTTTTCTTTCTCCAACATTACTACTAATTATAGAAGAATATTCTTTAAATGTGTGATTCATTATACCATAACCTTTTGTAATAGTCATAAATTCGCCACTAAAACCTATTAATCCCCGAGATGGAATTATATAATTAAGTCTTGTTGATTCTCCCATATTTTGCATATTTAAAAGATTAGCAAAGCGATTACCTAAAGATTCTATAACACTACCAACATAATCATTATTAACATCAATTTGTAATTCTTCAAATGGTTCCATTTTAATACCGTTCTCTTCTTTAATAATTACTTGAGGTTTAGATACTTGAAGTTCAAAACCTTCCCTTCTCATATTTTCAATTAAAATAGATAAATGTAACTCCCCTCTTCCTTTAACTAAAAATGATTCTTGATCATATGGTGATACTTTTAAACTAACATCTCTTTCAGTTTCTTTCATGAGTCTTTCTTCAATTTTACGAACTGTAAGTAACTTACCTTCACGTCCAGCAAACGGTGATGTATTAACACCAAAAGTCATTTCAAGAGTTGGTTCATCAATTCGAAGTGGTGGAAGTGCTTCACAACAAGCTGGATCACAGACTGTTTCTCCAACATTTATATCAGATAATCCTGCAATTGCAATTATATCTCCAGCTTTAGCTTCTTCTATTTCAATTCTTTTTAACCCATGAAAACCAAACATTTTGCCTATTCTAAATTGCTTTTTAGTTCCATCTAGTCTTAAACAAGTAACATTTGTTCCAACTTTAATAGTACCTCTTTTTATAACACCAATTCCAATACGACCAACAAAGTCATTATAATCTAAGAGTGCTGGTTGAAACTGAAACGCAGCGTCATCATCACCCTCTGGCTCTTTTATTGTTTCAAGAATAGTATCTAAAACTGGTTCCATAGTTTCCTTTTGCGTACTTATATCAGGATTTAAACTAGAAGTACCCATCATAGCACTGGTATAAACAACTGGAAAATCTAATTGATCAACGTCAGCTCCAAGTTCAATAAATAAATCCATTACTTCATCAACAACTTCTGTTGGTCTTGCTGATTCTTTATCTATTTTATTAACTATAACAATCGGAGTAACATGGGCATCTAATGCTTTCTTTAAAACAAATCTCGTTTGAGGCATAGTTCCTTCATAAGCATCTACTACTAATAAAACTCCGTCAACCATATTCATAATACGTTCTACTTCCCCAGAAAAATCAGCATGTCCAGGTGTATCTAAAATATTAATACGAACTCCTTTATAATCAAGTGATGTTGTTTTAGCAAGTATTGTTATTCCTCTTTCTTTTTCCAAATCATTAGAATCCATTGATACTATTTCTTCATTATCTCTAAATGTTCCACTTTCAAGCAATAATTTATCAACTAATGTTGTTTTACCATGATCAACATGCGCAATAATTGCTATATTTCGAATATTTTTCATAAATCCACTTCCCTTTTTTAAAACTATGAAATTATAACATAAAAAGTACTTATTTGACAAGTACTTTTAATTAGAAAAATTATTTATTCTTTTTACCATTCTTTTTTGTTCTTTAACAAAATTAATATATTTTTCATGATAATATTCCATTATAGAATAAACATCATTTAATCTTTGTTTTAATTCTTCCTCCGTAAATTTACATTTTGTTAACAAAGAATATATACATTTTATTTGTTCAAATGGTAAGCAACATTCTCCTAAACTATATATACCATCCTTTGCTAATTCATAAGGTATTTTTTGAGCTCTTTCAATATATCTCCATTCATCAAGCGTTAATGGATATATAATATTATTTTTCTTAGCCATTTCTTCTAATTCTATCATTCTATTAATATCTAGCATTTACCTTTTCTTCCTTTCATTAAAATTTAGATGATATTATATCTTATTTTTGTCTTTAAGTAAAACTTTTACAATATTTCATCTCTTAAATAATTAATTCCCATATTAAAATAGTAATTATCTTCTCTTTCACGAATAGTTTCTTTATAATCATAAATATAGAAATATTTATCTTTTTTTATAATTTTATAATTATTTTTAAATCTATCTCTTAAATGATATACATCTCCATATTTATTTAAATTAAGTTTTAAAACCATTAGTTCTTTAGTAGTTTTTTTAATTACTTCTAAATTAGGATGTTTATGATATCTATCATGATAATTATTGATTAAATTTTCTATCTCTTTATCAATTAATTCAACTGATAAAGTTACTCTTTTCACTCCTAAAGAATGAAGAAAGGCTACTGTATAAGAATTAGTTACATTAAAAGAATAATCACATATGACATTATTAAGTTTATTTAAACTTCCAAGTTCTCCTACTAAATATTCTTTATTTTTATTATATAAACTATAATTTTCTATCACTTTAGGTATCTTTCTAATGGTATTATCTAACATTTCAGAATAAATAATTGAATATTTATCAGTTATATTATTTTTATTATTGGTAAGAATACTATACTCATTTACTTTAGGATAATCATCCAATAAACAAGTATATTTTTCTTTAATAAGTTCTTTATTATATAAATTAATTCTTTTTTTATCTAATTCTTCTAAAATATTTTGTTTTAAATGATTTACTTCACTTATAGGAACAAATAAATCATTATCAAGTTCTATATTAATATCAGTAACAGAATAAATTGTATTATTTATTTTAGCTAATTTCTTTTTAATATCATCTATAGTTATAGATTTATTAATTGAAACATTTGGAATACTACCTAATAATTCTATTTCATAATTACCATCATTTATAACTAATGAAACAGGAATATCTTTTCTAATTTTAATAGAAAAAGAAATAGGAACCCTTCTTACATGTTTATTTATTTTATCACTTATTTCATCTTCTATTTCTTTAGAAAAAGTTCTATAAACTAAACTATTTATAGGTATTTGTTTTTTAACTTTTAAAGAGATAATATCTTCTTTATTAGCTAAATAAACTTGTTTATTATTTATTTTAAATTCATTTAAATTGAAACCATATTCAAAATTATTATTTATAATTCTTAAACCATCATGAATCAAAACTTTTTCATCTAATTTTATTTCAATATAATTTTTATTAGATTTAATTACCCTACCAATCAAAACTCCAATATGATTTGGCGATTTATCATTAGTAACATTCACGTCATTTAAAATAAATCCTCTGGTATAAGTTCTAGTAAATATATTGTTTAATTTATAAAGATCTTCTTTATTTACAATTACTTTCCCTGTCTTTAAATAGTTATCTCGAGTATACTTATACATTGAAACAGTTGTATAAACATACTCTTTGCTTTTCATACGACCTTCAATTTTAAAACTATCTATATTAGCATCAATTAATTTATCTAAATCATTTATAGTCATTAAATCTTTCATGCTTAATGGATATTTTCCATCATTTATAATATTTCCATCTTTATCTAAAACATCATATGGTAATCTACAGCATCCAGAGCAAGTACCCCTGTTTCCACTTCTTGGTCCTATACTACTTGCAAATAAACACATTCCAGAGAATGATGCACATAAAGCTCCTTGAACAAAGACTTCAATTTCTAAATTAGTTTTCTTTTTTATATCACGAATTACTTCAAGTGGTGTTTCCCTAGCTAATACTATTCTTTTTAAACCTAATTTTTCGGCCATCAGTGCTCCATCTAAATTATGAATATGCATCTGAGTTGAACCATGAATTTCTAAATTAGGATATATTTTATGAACTAGATCAATCATTCCAATATCTTGCATGATTATTGCGTCAACCTGATTTTTATGTAAAAATTCAACAAATTCTAAAAACTTCTCTACTTCCGACTCATATATTAAAATATTACAAGTTACATACACCTTTACTCCGTATTTATGAGCATAGTTAATAATATATATAAGTTCATCATTAGTAAAATTCTTGGAAAAAGCTCGAGCACCAAACATTTTACCAGCAAGATATACAGCATCACTCCCTGCTTCAATTGCAGCATAAAAAGCATCCATATCACCACATGGTGCTAAAATTTCACTTTTAAAACATTTCTTCATATAAATCACGAAAGTATTATAGCACATTTTATATACAAAAGAAATATAAAAAACTTTAAGTCTATTTTTATTCAAATATACTTAAAGTCTTACCTACTAGTAATATTATATTATCACTATTATTAGTTGCATATTTCTTACCTATTGCTTTACCTACTACGGTAATACTTGAAATAATACTAGCAATTACTAATGCACTTATTGTTAAATCTATTTTCAATAAATTAGAAATATTAAGTGAAATAATTGCTCCCATAGATCCTGATATAATACCACAGATATCTCCAATTACATCATTACAAAAATTAGCTATATTACTTTTATTTTTAATTAATCTTATACTTTTTTTACTACCTTTAACTTTTTTTGATGCCATAGAATGGAAATTAGCTTCATTTGCTGTTAAGATACTAGTTCCAATCATATCAAATATTATTCCAAGTATAATAATTAAAATAGTTATAATTATTAAAACTATCATATTAGAGTTACTTGCAATATAATTAGCACTTCCCGATACAATTAGAGTAATAAAAAAAGTGAATAAAAAGACTTTTATAATCCAATTGTCACTTTTCATATACACATCCTTAAATTATTTTGTGGTATACTATAAATTAATTTTACGGCTTGAGGTCGAGTTGAGTTTCTCTGATTTCTACCTTTAGTTACCTTTAGGCAGTTTCCCTTTAAAGAAATCAATCAAACGTTACCGGTATTGATTACTCGATCGCCACTTAGTCCGCACTCCAATCTTTATAATACAAACATTCTAGAGGTTTTCCCAAACAAATAAATTGTATTTTTATTCGCTTTTGCAATTATTTTTTCAAAATTAATATCATCAATTAATTATCCCAAATAATCACTCACGACATATGCTTAATTTATTACGATATGATTTAAGGATACGTTTATATGCCATTATAAATTTTCCTTAAATCTAAAATTATATAAACACCCTTCTTTGGGCAAGAAAAGCATAATATATAAAGTATCTTGTAGCACAATTAATGGATTTTTAGCCCCATCTTCGAATACATTTATTTGACTAGAATAATGCACCACGATAATAATTATATCATATTTTATGTTAAAGGTCAAATTTTAGAACTCATTTTTTTCTCTTTTAAGCTATCATTTATAATCATATTTTCATAATCATTAAAAATATTAATATAAGAATTTGTATCATAATACTCAATAATAGAACGATACATTTTAAGTAAATATAATTTATCAGAACTACTTGCAGTTATTTTAGATAAATTATTTTTATCATGAGTAATAATTTCGGTTGGAATTAATAATTCTTGTCCAACAAAATAGTCATAATGATCACGGGCTGCAAATAAAGTTTCAGGAGCACAATTTTTCTTACTGTCAAAAGATATTAATCCCATCATAAAGTAAGGAACTAATTTTTCATAACTTGGCATAAATAATATTTTATTAGAATTTGGTCGATAGTCTTTTCCAGTACATTGATAAAAAGTATTTTTGTCAAAATTTATACAACCAAAATTAAAAGATGTAAAATCAACTAAATTTTTAAATACATAACATTTTAAATATATTTTATAATAATTTAATATTTTATAATTATTATAATTGCTATCATTTTGGATTATTTCACTTGTTTTATCCAATATAATTTTAAGAAGATCATATGCTTTAACAGAATCATATAATCCATAACCCAATACAAAATCACGAGTTACAGCCATTTCATCTGTTAAAAGATAATTAATATCAATTCCTAATAAATGAGATAAGTTGCCAGTTTTAATAGAAAATTTCAACTCTTCACCATTACTTAATACTATAGTAAAATATTTATCCTGATATTTTTCTTCATATATTTTAAATGCTTCTCTTAACATATTTAAAGCATTTGAGGCATACTTTTCACCAGGAAAAGGAATATCTTTGGGACGACATGAAACATAATTTAATTCGGTACTACTAATCATTATTATCACTCCATTAAGTTAGTATTATATATTACAACATAATATTTGTCAAAATAAATTTAAAAAATATCACATTAATAAACTATTAAGCAAACTGAATTAAAAGATAAAAAAAGAATGTTATCAAAAACATTCAATTTTATTATTTTTTAAAAATTTCTATTTCTTAAAAATGGTGGAAAATCGTATTCTGAATCAGCATCGTCATCGTCGTCATCATCCATAATAGTTATTTCCTTATTATTCGCTTGTTGATCATAAATGGTTTTTTCTTTTTTTGATTTATCAAATCCAGTTGCAATAACGGTAACAATTACTTCATCAGTTAAATTTTCATTAATAACGGAACCGAATATTGTATTTATATCATTGTTAGATGCATTACGAACAACTTCGGCTGCTTGCTCAGCTTCAAATAAAGTTAAATTAACTCCACCTGTTATATTAATAATGGCATCCGTTGCTCCCGTAATAGAAGTTTCAAGAAGAGGACTTGATACGGCTTGTTTGGCAGCCTCAATAGCTCTATCTTCACCCATTCCTATACCTATACCAATAATAGCATTACCACTATGTTCCATAACTGCTTTAACATCAGCAAAATCCAAGTTAACAAGTCCTACAACGGCAATCAAATCAGAAATTGATTGAACCCCACGTCTTAAAACATTATCAACTTCTTTAAAGGCTTCAAGTAAAGGTGTTGACTTATCAATAATTTCTCTTAATCTATCATTTGGGATAACAATTAAAGTATCAACATGCTTTTTAAGTTCTGATAAACCTTGCATAGCATTTTCCATACGTCGTTTGCCTTCAAATGTAAATGGTTTGGTTACAATAGCAACCGTTAAAGCACCTAATCCTTGAGCAATTTCAGCAATAACCGATGCTGCTCCTGTACCAGTTCCACCACCCATTCCACAGGTAATGAAAATCATATCAGCACCCTTTAACGCTTCTTCTATTTCTTTCTTAGATTCAACAGCTGACTCACGTCCTATTTCTGGTTTTCCACCAGCTCCAAGCCCATCTGTTAATTGTTTGCCAAGTTGTATTTTTACATCAGCTTTCGACTTTGATAAAACTTGATAATCAGTATTAGCAACAATAAACTCAACGCCTTTAACTCCTGTTTCAATCATCCGGTTAACGGCATTTCCTCCACCACCACCAACACCAATTACTTTTATCTTAGCCATTTGATCCATTTCTAACCCATTTAGCATATAATTCCTCCTTAATCTTTCAAGTAAGCCTCTAGTTTACTAATTAAACTATCTCTACATACTTTTTCTTTTGCTGTTAGTTTTTTTATTTCATCTTCACCAAACATATTATAATCTATTTCTCTAAACTTCATTTTCTTATCTATACATTCTATTATACCAAGACCTGTAGAATATATATTACTTCTTATACCCATTGGTGTAACATTACAAATTATTTTTTCTTCATCAAATTCATTTTCTAAAAGATAGGCAAATCCTGCCATATTGGTAATGCCACCAGTTATAATTATATAACTTATTTCTCTATTTGTTAAGTTATTTATCTCTAATTTTACACTTTTTATTAATTCTTCTAATCTGGCTTCTACAACCTGACTTATTTCAAATTGATTTATATTTACAGATTCTCCAGATATATTAGTAACTTCTAAATAATCATTTTTATCTGCATATAAAGAACTTGAATTAGCAAAATTTTCTTTTAATTCGCGAGATGTTTCCCTATCTAACTTATATACATAACTAATATCTTTATCAATTTTACGACTTCCAATTGGTAAAATTGTTCCTTTTAATAGTATTCCTTTATTAATGATAGCTATTTCAGTTTTTGAATATCCAATATTGACAACAACTCCTAATTTTCTCTCAATATCACGATTAGAACCTATCATGTAATCTCCAACTATTCCATATACTAAATCATCTACTGAAAGTTCTGCTTCATTTAAAAGTTCTAAATATTCATACAAAATACTTTTATCAATAGTTGAAACAGCAAGTCGAGCTTTTAAATTATTAGTCTCAAGTCCTTTAGGATCAACTACTTGAATACCTCCATCTACTTCAAAGACAATTGGTTCCAAATATACAATTTCAGAATTAGAATCTATGTTTTCTTTAACTGTTTTATTAATAACTTCTCGAATATCTTCACCTGATACAACTTTGGAAACGGCAATTTCTCCAGATTCAATAGTTGTATTTAAATTATATAAAGGAAAACTAAGTAATACTTTATGTAATTTAATACCCAAATCTTTTTCTATATTATTAATAGCTTCTTTTAAACTATTTAAAGCTTGTTCTTTATCTTTAATAAATCCACGTTTAATTCCCATTGATTTTACACAAGTAGATGCTAAAACACAATATTTATCATCAACTTTTCTGCAAACAATTATCTTTATACTATGACTACCAAGATCAACACTAGCAAACATGTAAACACCTACCCTTATATATAATTATACATATTTATTATTTTTTTTCAAGATTATAGAGAAAAAAACTAAATTTTCATGTTTAGAAAATTTAATATAAATAAAATATAAACTGCAAATTTATCTTTAAATTTATAATTTAAATACTCATAAGTTGCAACTGTCTTATCAACAATTGTGACCACCCACGATTCCAAATACAATGGTTTTATTAATCCAATTGGATACATATGACTTATAATAATATTTTGTTCTTTAAGATTTAAATTATATTTTTTTAAAGAATTATTTAAAGCAAGAAAAGGATGTATTCTTGGTTTATTTAGTCCCTTTACATCTAAATATTCTTCTTCATTAAAAAAGTCATGAAGTAAAGCTCCTCTTGTTGCACTTATATAATCAAGTTTTAATAATTTGCTAAGTATATATGTTCCACGTGCTACATGCATAATATGTTTATATCGAGTTAATCCATGATGATAATCTAAATCTAAACTTTTATACTTTTCATTATTAATAATATTAATTGCTATATCATTAAAATTCATACTCGTACCTTTCTATAATTTTCTTAAACCATAATACCATTTAAATTTAAATTTTACAAGAAAAAAAGGACAAAATCCCTATTCTATAATATCATCATTATCATTAAATTTAATATTTAAATATTTTCGACTAGCTAAATAATCACACATATGAACAAAATTTTCATATTTTGTTTTAGGAACTGGTAATACTTCTTCGCCATTGTAATCTTTATTCCATGGCCCCATATGAGCCTCAATTGCTTTGCCAATAAATTTAATTTCATCTTCAGTTAATTCTAATTTATCTTTATTTTCTATTATATAATTTTTTATTAAGGTTGGATGATTAAACTGGGTATATTTGTTATGATTAAGTCCGCTTTTTAATCCATCATGAAGGATTAAAGTCATTAGCATTAAGTCTTTCTCATCACTTGTATACTTTCCTCCAATACAAGGGTTATCTAATAAATCTTTAGCTATCTTAACAGCTGCTTTAACATGACGAACAAGACCTGAGTCTCCTAAAGAAAATTCTGGATGATACTTACCAGTAGATGATGCTGGTATTAGAAAGAAATAATCAGGAAGTAATTCAATCATCGCTTGACAACTATTTTTAATTCTTTCATTTTTTATATAATTTAATTCTTTTTTAAAATATTCATACTTTTTCATTTTCTTCTCCTACAAAATTCATGAGTATTTGATTCTCAATATATATTTTATCATAATTAATAAAAATATGACTACTATTTTCTTTTAAGTTTCCATTTTCTAATAATTCTTTTATATTGTATAAACTCTTTATATCTATATTATACTTATTATAAAAATCTTGTTTGTTAATTCCTTCTATTTTTCTGAAACCTAATATAAGTTCATAAGAAATAATATCTTTATTTGATAAATATTCTAATTCTTCTTTATAATTATGTTCTAAATATTGTTTCATACTAGTTGTATTAGTATAACGAATATTTTCAATATAACCACTTGCACCTAATCCAAATCCATAATAATGTTCATTATTCCAATATACTAGATTATGACATGATTCATATCCTATCTTACTAAAATTAGATACTTCATAATGCTTATATCCATTTTCTTTTAATTTACTACAAATTAATTTATACATTTCCCAGTCTATATCTTCTTCTATTTCTTTTTCTTTATCTATATAAAATCTAGTATGAGGTTCTATCATTAAAGAATAAGTTGAAATATGAGAAACATCTAATTCTAATAATTTATTAATATCTTTTTCTAAATCATTAAAAGTTTCATTAGGAAGTGCATATATTAAATCAACATTTATATTTTTAAAACCAATATATTTAATTAATTTAATTTTTTCTTTTACTAAATTATAATCATATTTTCTTCCTAAATATTTTAAAAAATTATTATTAGTTGTTTCTACTCCCATACTTATTCGATTAACTTTATTTTTTTTAAAAAGTAATATTTTTTCCTTATCTATATTTTCTGGATTAACCTCAATTGTAAATTCATATATTTCATCTAAATTAAATATTTTAATAATATCAAATAAATATTTTAATTCTGAAATATTTAAACAACTAGGAGTTCCACCTCCTATATATAAAGTTTTAATTACTTCTCCTTTGTAATTTGTTTCTATTTCATTTTTTAAAGCATCCAAATACTTTTTAACTCTTTCTTCATTATAATAAAATTTCGTAAAAGCACAATAAGAACAAATATTATTACAAAAAGGGATATGAATATACACCGAATGCATTATTCTTCTCCCTTTAAAACTGTTAAAAAGGCTTCTTGAGGTATTTCAACATTACCTATTTTTTTCATTCTTTTTTTACCAGCTTTTTGCTTTTCTAAAAGTTTCTTTTTTCTAGAAATATCTCCTCCATAACATTTAGCAAGTACATCTTTTCGCATAGCTTTAATATCACTTCGAGCAATTATTTTAGAACCAATGGCTGCTTGAATAGGAACAACAAACATTTGTCTAGGTATTACTTCTTTTAAACTTTCAACGACAACTTTTCCTCTAGAATAAGCAAAGTCTTTATGCACGATTGTTGACATAGCATCAACAGCTACTCCATTTACTAAAATATCCATTTTAACTAAATTACTTGGTTTATATCCTATAAGTTCATAATCAAATGAAGCATATCCTTTGGAAATACTTTTTAATTTATCAAAAAAATCATAGACTATTTCCGAAAATGGTAATTCATAATGAATAATAGCTCTTTCTGGTGTTATATATTCAATAGATTTATAAATACCACGTTTATTTTGACATAATTCCATTAATGATCCTATATATTCACTAGGAGTAAAAATATTCGTTAAAATATATGGTTCGCTTATTGTTTTAATTTTTGTTGCTTCGGGTAATTTTACTGGTGAATCTATTTCTATGTTGGTTCCATCTGTTAATAACACTTGATAAATAACCGAAGGTGAAGTGGCAATCAAATCTAAGTTAAATTCTCTTTCTAATCTTTCTTCTACAACATCCATATGTAAAAGTCCTAAGAATCCACATCGAAATCCAAATCCCAAAGCTTCACTGGTTTCTGGTTCAAACGTTAAACTAGCATCATTTAATTTTAATTTTTCTAAAGCATCCCTTAAATCGTTATATTTATTAGTTTCCGTAGGATATAGTCCTGTAAAAACAACTTGACTTGCTGGTTTATATCCAGAAATTGCTTCAGAACACGGATTTTTTTCAAGAGTTATCGTATCTCCAACTTTAACATCGCTTATTGTCTTAATAGATGCAACCACATATCCAACTTCACCAGCTTTTAAACTATCTATTTTCATAAAATTAGGATTGTAAACAAATATTTCCGTTACATCATAAGAAGAATTAGTTTGCATAAATTTAATTTTATCTCCAACGGCTAATTTTCCATCAACAACCCTTGTTAATGTTAAAATCCCTCTATATGAATCATATAAACTATCAAATATTAGTGACTTAAGTGGTTTATTCTCGTCACCTATAGGAGCTGGAATTCTTTCAATTATTGCTTCTACTAATTCTTTTATTCCCTCTCCTGTTTTAGCACTTGTTAAAATAATTTCGGAGTCCAAAAAGCCAAAAGTATCAAACAACTCTTGTTTAACCTTATTAATATCAGCACTTGGTAAATCAATTTTATTAATTACTGGTATAACTTTCAAATTATTATCAATTGCCAAATACATATTAGCAATTGTTTGAGCTTCTATTCCTTGAGTTGCATCAACAATTAATATTGCTCCATCTGAAGCAGCAAGACTACGTGATACTTCATATGAAAAATCAACATGTCCTGGAGTATCTATTAAATTTAACATGTAATCTTCATCTTTATATTTATAACTAAGTCTTACAGTATTTAATTTTATAGTAATTCCTCTTTCTCTTTCAATGTCCATATTATCTAAGATTTGGTCTTTAGCTTCTCTTTTGCTTATAGCATTAGTTACTTCAAGAATTCGATCAGCTATAGTACTTTTTCCATGATCAATATGAGCAATTATGGAAAAATTTCTAATATTTTCTTGTTTCATTTCTAATCACACTCAAGAATATAATATCATAAATTATCTAAATTTATAATTTTTTTTCAAAAATACTTGTCAACTCTTAAATAATATGGTATTATTTACTAGTCATGGCGAGATAGCTCAGTTGGCTAGAGCATGCGGTTCATACCCGCAGTGTCGAGGGTTCGAATCCCCCTTTCGCTACCAATAGTCTATAAAACTCGAACTTATATAGCTCGAGTTTTTATTTTATCTTTTTAATTTTTATTTTATTGTTTGTAACTTCTAATAATTTTTCATATATCATAACCATAGCATAAGTATCAAGTTTACAATATTCGAGCAAACACTTTCTTATATATTCTTGTTCACTAATTGGCTTATCAAATAATGTATCATAATAACTCATAGCTTCACTTCCATTATGAACTAGCTCTAAATTATGATAATCAAGTTCTTTTTCATTAGGAAACAAGGCAGGTAAAACATATTTAATAGAATATGAACCTTTCATCAATTTGTTATAATAATCTTTTTTTTGAAAAGGAATCATTAAATCTTTAATATTATCATAAATATTTAATAAATGTTCTTTTAAATCAGGAAAAAGATAAGCTAAATTCTTAATAACCCCCTTTTCAAATCCCATATTATAAGCAAGAACACACACATTCTCTGGAATATCAGATATAAGTCTTTCAGCCAGTTCTCTTCTTGGATCCTTCTTACTTCCTAAAAATTCTTTATGATAAAGCTTACCCTTTTCTATATAATGAAGAGAATACTGAAAAGGAATCTTTTGATAAGCACAAGTATTATCATATTTTGGAATAGGAAGTTGAAATGTTTCAAAATCCAAAAAATATAAAGGATAGGTTAAAGTATTTAGAAACTTTCTAATATTATCTTTATTAATATAATCATCTTTATCATTTAATTCATATTCTATTTGCATCATCTGATTAGAATTTAAATTAACTTTTTCTAAATCTTTAAAAGTAATAATATTTTCTTTATAATAACCAATCATTTTTTGTTTATTTAATTTATAGATATCAAAAACATTTGGTTTAGGTAAATTTCTAGTACAGTATTTCCAATATGGACAAGCATATGGTTTAAAGCATTTTAAGTCAATATCATCACCTGGTACTTTTTTTTCTTGCATATAATTATTTATTTCTTTCAATTTACTTATAACATGATCTTGTAATTCTATAATTTTATCTGTTACATCAACTTTAGTAAATAATTTATTTAAATTTAACTTTCCCTGTCTATAATACTTATTATTTAAATAAACCAAATAATATTTTTTAATATTATATCCTAAACTTGTTAAAACATAGTATTGAAAACTCATATCATGTAAAAAAACATCTTTCATAGAAGTAGAACCTTTAACTTCATAAAGATACAAATCTTTTCCCTTTTTTTCTAAAATATCAACACTACAAAAATTATTTTTATAAAGAAATGAGGCTTCACATATAACAATATTATCTTTTTCTAATGCTTTCTTTGTATCATCAATCATTACTTCTAAATTTTTATTAAATTCGATTGTTACATGACTTCCTAATAAATCTCTAGCTACTTCATGAACATTATTTCCATTATCAAGAATACTATCGTTATCAACTTCACCTTTAACTTCATTCATATAAGTATCAAGCCATAACATTTTTAAACATTGATTAGCATTAGTATATTTGGTTTTTGATAAATTCATACTTTACATCTCCTACTTTAATTTTATCATGAATTATTACTTTAAATAAATATTTTTATTAAATTTATGTCAATTTATGATAAACTAATAATATAGGTGATGATATGAAAAATATTATTTTAGATAAAGCAAATATATGTATTAATTGTAAAAATACTCCTTGTAAATTTGGTTGTCCTTTAGGAAATGATATTCCTAAGTTTATTCATTATGTAAAAGAAAAAAATTATGAGAAAGCTTTCTTTATCTTATCTAAAACTACCATTCTTCCTGCTATATGTGGTTTAATTTGTCCTCAAAGTCTTCAATGTGAAAAGATGTGTGAAAAAATATTAGGAGATAATCATGTTAATATTGGAAAGTTAGAAGCTTTTATTGGAAAATATGCTATAGAGCACAATTACAAAATATATAGTCCTAAAAAAACTCATCATCATGTTTTAGTAATAGGTTCCGGTCCAGCCAGTCTTACCTGTGCTGCTTTCTTAAGACGAAATGGTATTAAAGTTACTATATATGAAAAGCATGATTATTTAGGAGGATTATTAATACATGGGATACCTGATTTTAGACTTTCTAAAAAATTAGTAAATAAAGTTATTAATAATATTATCAATTTAGGTATTGAAATTAGTTATAATAAAGAATTAGGAAAAGATTTTAATATAGAGGATGTAGTAAATCAATATGATGCAATATTTATAGGAATTGGATCCAATATATCTAATAATTTAAATATTATAGGTGAAGAACTTAAAAATGTTTATAGTGCAAATGAATTATTAGAAGAAAATATGAATCTCGATGTAGCTAATAAAAAAGTTATTGTTTATGGTGGTGGTAATACAGCTATTGATATTGCTAGAACTTTGAAAAAATTAGGTGTTAACGTAACAATAATTTATCGAAAAGATAAAAAACATTTAAGTGCTTTTAAAGATGAATATGAAGATTGTGTAAATGATAAAATAAAATTTATATTTAAAACCAATGTTTTAAATATAATAGGAAAAGATAAAGTTGAAAAATTAGAAGTTGTTAAAACCAAATTAGAAAAAGTTGATGGAAAAGAAATACTTCAGAATATTGATAATTCAAATTACTTTATAAATTGTGATTATTTTATTAAAGCAATTGGAAGTCATATAGACACTAATATTATTAAAAAACTAAATTTAAATTTATCTGAAAATAATAAAATTGATATAGATGGCAATGGTCAAACTTCCAATGAAAAGGTATTTTCTGGAGGAGATGTAGCTGGTATTAAATCAACTGTATCTTGGGCGGCAAGAAGTGGTAGAAATGCTGCTTTAGCTATTATAAATTATTTAGAAAATAAAGAATAAAGCTTTTTTAACTTTATTCTTTATTAGTATTTATTATTTCTGATACTAGTATAATCTATTTTTTCAATTTATCAAGTGATAAATGAAACTTTGTTATCATATCATCTTCTAATATATGTAACTTCTTTTCCATGAATCCTACTTCATAAGAAAATTCTTCTCTTCCAAAATAATCATAGTTTTCTATCATAATCTGAATTATATTCTTCATATTTTTATAATTTTCTGTTTTTCTTACTTGTTTTAAAATTTAAAAGAAAAAACAAGAAAAAATTTTTTATAAATTAATTTCTTGTTTTATATTAAATTATTATATTTATTTAATTACTTCAATGCCACCTATATATGGTCTTAAAGCAACTGGTATTTTAATACTACCATCCTCCTGATAATTATTTTCTAGAAAAGCAATTAAAGCGCGAGGTGTTGCAAGAACTGTATTATTCAATGTATGAACAAAATAAGTTCCGTTTTCACCCTTTGTACGTATTCCGAGACGTCTTGCTTGAGCATCTCCTAAAGTCGAACATGATCCAACTTCAAAATATTTTTGTTGCCTTGGACTCCAAGCTTCAACATCACATGATTTAACTTTTAAATCTGCTAAATCTCCTGAACAACATTCAAGCGTTCTAACGGGAATATCAAGACTTCTAAAAAATTCAACTGTAAATTCATACATTTTTTTATACCATTTCATTGAATCTTCTGGCTTACATAATACTACCATTTCTTGCTTTTCAAATTGATGAACACGATATACTCCTCTTTCTTCAATACCATGAGCTCCTACTTCTTTTCTAAAACATGGTGAATAACTTGTTAAGGTAATTGGTAAACTTTCCTCTTTAACAATTTGATCTTTAAATCTTCCAATCATAGAATGCTCTGAAGTACCAATTAAATATAAATCTTCTCCTTCTATTTTATACATCATATTTTCCATTTCAGCAAAACTCATAACCCCATTTACAACGTCACCTCTTATCATAAAAGGTGGAATGCAATAAGTAAATCCTTTATTAATCATAAAGTCCCTTGCATATGATAGCATAGCACTATGAATTCTTGCCATATCACCCATTAAGAAATAAAAGCCATTTCCACTGGTACGACCACTAGCATCTTTATCAATTCCATTAAAATGCTCTAAAATATCTGCATGATATGGTATTTCATAATTAGGTACTATTGGCTCACCAAAACGCTCTAATTCAACATTTTCAGAATCATCTCGTCCAATTGGAACACTATCATCAATTATATTCGGAATGGTTAACATTGTCTTCCTAATTTCTTTGTTTAATTCTTCTTCTTCAGTTTCCATTGCCTCAAGTTGTTTATTTATATCAGTTACTTTTTCTTTAGCAAGATTTGCTTCCTCAACTTTTTTCTCTTTAAATAGTTGTCCTATTTCATCGCTTATTTTTTTTCTTTCACTCCTTAGGTTGTCTCCATTTACTTTTAATTCTCTCGATTTTTTATTAAGTTCAATAACCTTATCAACAAGTTCTAATTTTTCATCTTGAAACTTTTTCTTTATATTTTCCTTTACCCTTTCAGGATTTTCTCTTAAAAATTTAATATCTATCATTTTATCTCTCCTCTATTTCATCTATTTTATTTTTTATTTTTATATAAGCAGGTTCATATCTTTTGCTTATTCTTTCATAATCATTAACAGTTGGATTTTTAATTCTTGTTATATCCATATTATGTTTTAAATCTGATAATTTTACATTCAAGGCTTTAATATCACCACTATTAATTATTCTATCAATATAATCGGGATAATATTCACCTTTTTTCTTAGTAAGATATGTTAATGACTTTATTATCTCATCATTATAACCAAATTCTTTTAGATCATCAAATGTAACATTTGTATCTTCTACAACATCATGAAGTAAAGCAATTATCTTTTCATCATAATCCGAGACTTTGGAATAAACTTTTAATAAATGATTAAAATACGGAAGTCCTCCTTTGTCAACTTTATCATCAAATAACATTAATACCAATTCTAATGTTTTATATAATAAATCATCACTTTCCTTTAATCTATTATATTCTTCTTCTTCAAAATAACTTTTTAACATATATTCTCCTTTAAATTAAAAAGAACGGCAACTAAAGACGTCTTATGACTGTACCATTCTTTTTTTCACTTTTTTTGATAACGGATATTTCCGAAACTGATTGGGTTCTCTAAAGAGTAGATAAATAGGTTTTATTGTAATTTTTCACCATCCAATTACTCTCTTAAAATAAAATTACTATTATTGTCTCTTTTACGATTTACATATATTTTTGCATTTGCTTCATCATTTGATTAACTTGTTTTTGAGTAGGTGTTCTACCCATTCCACTCATAAGTGTTCGAATCATATCTTCATTTATTGGTGGATTTTTCTTTAAATATTTGGTCATAAGTTTTTTGGATACAAAGAAGCCAATTACTCCTCCTATAATTAATCCAATTACAACCATTAATATATCGTGTAACATTTAAAATATCACTCCCTAAAAATAATATACTATATGTTTTAAAATTATTCAAGTTTATTCTTTAAAATTTACTATTTTATTTAACTTTTCTCCATAAATTATAATATTCTATTCCAGAAACAATTGCCATGATGGTTCCAAAATAAATTAAGAAGTCAGCCATTTTTATATTTATTAGTTCAAATGGTAAGTTATAAAAGAACATTAAACAAAGACCAAATAACATTGCAAATGTTTTAACACGACTAGCTGTTATTTTATTTAAAATTTTACCACGTCTAGCTGCATCTATTTTTAAGACGTATACTATCTCATCACGAATTATATAAATAATTGGTACTAAAACTGGTATAAATCCACGAACTGCAAAAATTATTAAAACGGAATTTATTAAAAATTTATCAGCTAACATATCTAAATTTTTTTCTTTTTCACTTTCTGCCCTGGAGCCACTTCCTAATAAGTCTAAAACTATAGTAAGAATAAATATTACTCCCGATAATAAATAAAGTGATTCTACAATTACTCCTCCAATATTTAATTTAGGAGCATTTATTCCTAAACTATAAAACGGAAAAGTACAACTAAGTATAATAATAAAAGTCAAAACAATTCTAATTATAGAAATCTTATTAGATGTTCTCATAAACTACTTCCTTTCCTTGTAATTCTTCACTTATAACTGGTTCATTTTTAATAATTTTAAGTGCTAAATAAACAATTAAAGATATAAATAATAAAATCGCAACTAATAAAACAATAGGTGCAACATCATATCTAGTATGTTTTATTTTAGTATAAGGAGAAGATACTTTAACAGTAGTTTCTTCAAGTTTTCCATGATTATTACTAGCATTTTTAATATCTTCAAGTGATATTTTAGAAGTTTTTTCAAAGATATAATCATTAAATTCATCAAGCATTGATTCAACATCAAGTCCTAAATATTTAGAATAATTTCTAACCATTTCTTTAAGTTCAAAAATATCTTTAAAGGCTTTAGAATTCCCATCTTCTATTGCTTTTAGTAATGTTTCATTAATATTTAAATCATCACTTGCTTCACTAATACTAACGCCATTTTTCTTGCGTTCAGTTTTTAAATATTCTCCAATTTCTTTCATTCTTATCACCATTTTCTATAATAAAATACTTTATAAGCCATGTTCTGTACCTTAAAAAGGTGGCAAACATTTATCTATTGTATTTCTACAATCCCAGGTTGTGTTTGATTCCACTTCCGGGGCTCCCCTACCAAAATTTGGGTTTCTCACTCGTGGGGTTTACTATGTTCCACTTCCTCCGTTTCCAGATTCTTCATCACTATAGCACTTTTATAATTACTCTAACCATAGAATACCTTAGGTTATTTCATAGCCGTTAGCTTAAAGCTACTTAAGGTTATTTTTTCCCTTAACACGAACACTACAATCAATTTCAGACTGTGTGAGCATGGACTTTCCTCTATATTACTTGAATATAGCGTTTGCCCAAGTATTTTATTTATTCATCATCATCTTCACCATAAACAACTTTTTCAAGACGAGATAATCTTTTTAATACATCTAAATTAGTTCCTCCGTTATTATTTGTAGGAGTTGCTTTAACTATTTCAACATTAGTTTTTAAATTCCTTATTTCTTGTTTTAAATTAATAATTGTTTCTAAATTATCTTCTTTTTCTTTTTCTAAATTACGAATAATTGTATAAAAATGTTCATAATCAGCAATTACTAAATCAAGAAATTGATCAACTTCCTTTAAACGGTATCCTCTTGTATCTATCTTAAAATTTTTTTCTAATATCGCATCACTAGTAAGATTAAATTCATCTTTGTACATAAACATAACTTCCTTTCTTCCTTCTAACTTTATATTAATATTTTAAAGTAATACTTAAAAGTTGTCAAGTCTATAAGATACATATTATTTATTAGTTTTAAAATAATAATTATATTCAGAAAATTTAATTAATAAATCTTCTAAATCTTCATAGTATTCCATATTATTTATATAATCTTCTATATAAAACATTAATTCTTTCATGTTAGTAAATTCTCTATAATCTATATCATATCTTTCAAGAATTTTTATATCATCATCTGATAAATAAATATTAGATTTTACTTGTTTTATAAAACTATTTGTCATTTCGGCCTCTACTTATCATTTTAACAATTACTAAATTAACAACAAAAGAAATAATTATCCATAAACTAATATTATTAAATAATATACCTAAAATTAATGCTATTATAATACTTATAATTGTTCCTAATACCAAACTATTTTCAATATATTTCCCTCTTCGATACTTAATTAATTCTTCTCCTTTTTTAAAGAAAGTATCACGATATACTTTTAAGTTAGCAAATGCTTTTAATAAGTGCTTATGAATAAATGATTTTTCTTTTAAACTATTTCTAACTCTTTTACTAATCTCTTCAGTTGAATCAGTACTAGGTTTAAAAATACTGGCTAAAGTTTTATCTTTAAGACTAGTAACATATTTTCTAAAATCAAACATAGCACTAAAAGTAATAGTCATATCAATAGTTGTAATTATTAATATTATAATTGCTATAATTAATTTAAAATTATTATTTAAATTATTAATTAAATTTATGAAATAAGGATTTAAATAACATACAGTAAGAAGTCCAAATATTCCAAAGCAAAAAGAATTAAAAAGGCAAATTCTACCATTTATATTAAATAGTCTATTTGAATAATCCCACCATCTAACTTTATAAATAAGTTCCATAAAATAACTTACTAGATATTCAATTACACTACAAATAAAAATAGCTAAAATAAAGGCAACAATAGGATCACTTTGATAATCTTTTAAACTTAAAAGAGCAATACCACCTGTTCCATAAATAGGACAATATGGTCCTAAGAAAAAGCCTCTATTTATAATTTTTTTATTTTTTAAACTAACCCGAAAAGTTTCAACACACCATCCAAGTATAGAATAAATCCAAAATAAAATATAGATATTTAGAATCATTATTTATCACCTAAACTATATAATTTTTTAACTTCTTTAATGGTTAAAGTACGATATTCTCCCGAATTTAAATTTTGGATATCTAAAAATGCAAATCTAATTCTTGATAATTTTAAACAATCATATCCAACACTTTGAAACATCTTCTTAACTTGATGATTACGTCCTTCATGAATAATTATTTCTACTAAAGAAGTATTATTCTTTTTATTATATTCTCTTATCTTTACTCGAGCTGGACTTGTTTTCTTATCGTCAATTATAACTCCCTTTTTAAGATTATAGATAGCATCTCCCCCAATTTTTCCTTTTATTTTAGCAAGATATACTTTTTCAATATTATTTTTAGGATGCATAAGTAAATTAGTTAATTCTCCATCATTAGTTAAAATAATAGCACCAGTTGTATCATAATCAAGTCTTCCTACGGGATAAATTCTTTTATCAGTATTAATTAGAGATACAATAGTTTTTCTTCCTTCTGGATCTTTTACAGTTGAAACTGTTTCTCTAGGTTTATTAAGTAAAAAATATACTTTATCATTAGACATAGTTTTATCTAAAATTTCGCCATTTATTTTTATTATATCTTGATTTCCAACCTTATCACCAAGCTTTGCCACGTTATCATTAATTAATATTTTACCTTCTAATATTAATTTTTCAGCTTCTCTTCTTGATGCATATCCTAAATTACTTATTACTTTTTGAACACGTTCCATGCCAATCACCTTTATTTATTCTATCAAATTTATTACATAAAATCTAGTATTTATATCAAAAAAATTGCTATATAATATAGCAATTTAATTATTAAATATTTTATTTACGTCCAGTTCCATAAGTTTCATTATTATGCTGAGCCATGATATTGTTTAATAAATTATTAGCTTCCATCTCTTCTTCTTCTCGAGATTTTATTTCTAATCCTTTTTTATAACTATCCCAAAGCATCAATAAATCCATAAACTTATTTGATAAATCAATATTTAAAGAGATAAATTTACTTTTTTGAAAAATATTTTTTAATTCACTAATAATATAAGAAATATTTTGTTCATATTCTTGTACTTTATTAGGAGCTAATTTACCTTGTCTTTTATAATTTGCTAATCTTCTAATAATATCATCTAATTGAGCAATTTTTTGATTAATTCTTTTCATATTATTAATATTTTGTTGATTTAATTCTTTATAATTATTATTCATATATACCTCATTTCTTTATTCTAGCTTTATCATTCTTACTTATATTATATAATTACTAAAAAATGATGTCAAGAAAATAATTGCTATAAAACTATAGCAATTAAGTTATTACTTCCTCTGTTTACTATTTTAGTTAAAGTAGTAGCTAGTTTAAATCTAATATTATCTGGCATCATATTTATTTTAGATTGAATTCCTTCTTGAACAATAGAATCTAAACTTCTTCCAAATATTTCACTTTTCCATATATTTTCTGGATCACTTTCATAATCTTTCATTAGATGATTTATAAGTTCACGAGATTGTATTTCGGAACCAATAATTGGTTCAAATGTTGATGTTACATCTACTCTAATCATATGAATTGAAGGAGCTGTAGCTTTTAATTTTACTCCAAAACGAGTTCCTTGCTTCGTAATCTCTGGAGTAGTTAATTTCATATCTTTAATACTTGGTGTAGCAACCCCATATCCTGTTTGTTTAACCATTTTTAAAGCATATTTGATTTGATCATATTCATTCTTAGCTATACTATATTCTTGAAATAATTTTAGTAATTCTTTTTTATTTGAAACATCAATATCAATTATTTCATGTAATACTTTTTCATATAAAATATCTGGTGCTTCAAGGGTTACTAAAACTTCACCACTTCCGGTATCAACATTTGATAAATAAGCTTTTTCTATTTCTGGTACTTCTTTAAAACCATCCGTAATTTTCTCGACATCACGTAACTTATCAATTTCAACAACACTTTCTTTTATTTTATCAATATAAAGTTTTTTTATAGGATGACTTGGATTTAAGATAGCTATCCAATCTGGTAATTTTACTTTAACTTCTAAAATTGGAAATTCATATAAGGCTTCTCTTAATAAATCATACATTTCTCGTTCTGTCATTGTTTCAATACTAATTGGAATAACTGGAATATTATATTTATCTTTTAAATCATTAGCAATTCTTATTGTATCTGGTAATGTTGGATGAGTTGAATTAAGTAAAACAATAAATGGCTTATTTAATTCTTTTAACTCAGTAATTACCCTTTCTTCAGCAGCAATATAATCATCTCTTTCAAAATCACCTATTGAACCATCCGTTGTAACTACTATTCCAATCGTTGAATGTTCCTTAATAACTTTTTCAGTTCCTACTTCCGCAGCTTCCTTAAATGGTATCATTTCATCATACCATGGAGTTTTAACCATTCTTGGACCATTCTCATCTTCTACACCTTTAGCATTTTCAATCATATAACCAACACAATCAATCAAACGAATCTTACAAGAAAAATCATCAATATTAATAGAAATAGCTGTATTTGGAACAAACTTAGGTTCAGTTGTCATAACATTCTTTCCAGCAGCACTTTGAGGTATCTCATCTAAACACCTTTTTTTCTCATACTCATCTTGAATATTTGGAACAATCAAGGTTTCAACCATTTTCTTTATAAATGTACTTTTACCAGTTCTAACTGCTCCCACTACTCCTAAATATATATCTCCACCTGATCTTAAAGAAATATTTTTAATTATTTCATACTTATCCATAAACACTTACCTTTCTATTCATTAAATGTTATGTCTGAATTAATTAAATAGAACAAAAAAATAGTCATTTGACTATTTTTTCATTTTTTTCTAAAGCATTATATATTTCATATGCTAAAAGCAATGGATAGGTATCTCTATCAGTTACTCCTAATAAAAAATTTTTTTATCAATCTTATCATAATTAAGAGAAAATCTCGGAAATTTATATTCTGTAAACTCTCTTAAATATTCACGAATACATCGACCATTTCCGTCCCTAAAGGGATGAATATATATTAAATCGTAATAAAAATCTCCTAAAAATCTTGCTACATCAAATAAATTGTTCTCATTTATTTCTTTTTCTTTAGCATTACTAATTACTTTTTCAAGTTCTATATGAATAGATTCATAATCAATAACAGCTGTAAAAAGTAACATAACATAAAAGATTTAGATAAGTCAAGAGTATCAAAAATATCTCAAAAATGGCTTTTTATATTAAAAATAAATCTCAATTTATAAGTTTGTCCTAAGACAATTTATTAAATTAATTCAATTATTTCTAAAAATTATTAAATTAATTTATCAAAAAAATACAAAAAAATTTAACATTTTACACTTATTGACAAAAAAAGCAAATAGTTTAACTATTCGCTTTAATTGTTATGAGCAAAATCTTCTAACACCTTGCTAGTTGCACTTAAAATTGGAGAAATTGAACCACCTATATGGAAAGTATAAATAATTTTAGCCAAATATTCGGAACAATCAGCAATTGTAATCCAATCTCTATCTTTAGCTTCATCCATTATATACGATAAATTAGTTGTAAACACTTTTTCAAATAATCCTTCTTTATAAGCTTTATCAAATACCACTATTCCTTTTGTAAACATCACATAAGCTGAAAACATATAAATACGGTTAGCTCCACGTTTTTTTAATTCTCTGGCAACATCTAACATTGATTCACCACTAGAAATCATATCATCAACTATAACTATATCCTTGTCACTTACATCTTTTCCAATATATTCATGTTCTAAAATTGGATTTTTACCATCTATTACATGATATACATCACGGTGTTTCTCGAAGTGTCCTCCAAGTTCACATCCAAGCATATTAGCAAAAAATCTTGTTCTTTTTAAAGCTCCATTATCAGGTGAAACGGCTAGTAAATTATTCTTATCAATATCCTCTTCTGTAACAAACTTTTCTAAAATAATATTAGTTGGATAAAAATTATCGAATGATGAAGATGGTATAGCGTTTTGAACATTCGAGTCATGTACATCAAAAGTAATAATATTTTTAACTCCTTGATGAATAAATTCTTGTAAAGCAACCGCACAGTCGAGTGATTCTCTTCCATCTCTTTTATGTTGTCTTGATGCATATAAAAATGGCATTACTAAACTAACACGTTCTGCTTGATTTCTAATTGCACATAATGTTCTAATTACATCAACAAAATGATCATCTGGACTTTTGTGATTCAAATAATTATACATCTTATAAGTAATTGAATGATTCATCGGATCAGTTAAAATAAATATATCTTTCTTACGAACACTTTCTTTAATAACAACTTTTCCTTCTCCATTATTAAATTTAACTTCATCTATTGGTATTCTTAAATCTTCATTTGTACTTACTATTTCTTGTAAATGTTTATTTACTTTTTCTCCTAAATCTTTACAATTTTCCATAACAATCAATTTTAAATTATCCATACTTACCACTCCTTCTATTTACTTAATAATTTTATCTTAATTAATCTTAAAAATCAATAATTTTTGAAAAAAAGACTAAAGTAATAGATTAGCCTTTTCTCTAAATTCACTTATTAAATTATTTTTCATAACAGCATCAATATTTACATTATTTAAAATATTTAAAGATATATTAACTAAATCATGTAAACTAAATGGAAATACATTAAATATCTTACAATATTCATTTAATAAATCTGTATCAAGGGAAGTCATATCAATAGTTGTAAACGCAACATTAATGTTTAATTTATATAAATCATAAATAATATGATTCTTTAAATCATCATACATATTGAAAAAACTTTGATAAGTAATTCCAAATTCCATAATAATATTTTTTTCTCTAATATTACTTAAAAATTCTTCATCGGGAATTTCCATTACATTATAAATAATTCTACTAGCATTATAATAAATATCTTTATCTTGACTAGTTAATTTAGAATCCATAAGTAATATATAATTAACTTTATCTTTATTAAACTTATCAAACAAAGATTTATAACTTTCTATTCTATCAAATTTATTTTTCTTAAAGTAAATTCCATTTATTCCTTTATTATAATATTTATATAAAATATTTAAATCATTATATAAACTTTCTTTAGTAATACTAGATTCTACTTCTAATACAATATTAATATTAAGCTCGTTCTCATGAATTTTATTAATAATTGTTTTAACTATTACTTCCTTATCTAAATTAAATAAAAATGAATCTAAACTTAAATATATTTCTCCATATAATAAATTATCTTGTTTAAGTTTTTCTAATAAATTATTGGTTGCTATTTCTATATTCTGATAACTATTTAATATCTTTTTCACTAATTCTTTAGAATTATCATAATCCGTTATACTATCAAATTCTAATATTTCATCCAAATCACTAGTATTATTTCTCGTTTTAGTTAATTCATATATAGTATCTTTACTTATAGAACCAAAATAGTCAATATGTAAATCAATTTTAGGAAACAATTTTAAACTTTCAAATAAAGCCATAATCCACGTCCTTCATAAGTATTATATAATAAATAAAGATAAAATGCAAATTTTGGATATTTAAATTATATCTATATTAATTATATTTTTAATTAATATTTTTTCTTTGTTAAATAAAATAATTTCTTTATTAGGAAAGTCTATCTTTTTTATATTAGTTATAATAGTTTTATAAAATCCTCCATATTTTTTTAAATCTTTTATAAAGTAAGTAATTTTAATTTGAGGATTACTATTTATATTATTTTTTATTTCCTGTAATTTTTGATCAAGTAAATATTTTTGATCTTCACTTAGAATAATTTGTTCAGATACAATTCTTCTTGCTTCTTTTAATTCTTCGTCATACCCTGATAAAGCTCTAAAAGATCCAAATTGAAAAGCTCTACTTTCTTTTGGCATTCTAACATGATTCTTTGGTCCTTGATAGTCAAAATCTATTATATCAGAATAATCATTCATGCTCTATGTCCTCCTATTTGATTATTTCTATCTCTAGCTGTAGCCGATCTTTCTAAATCTATTCCTTTTAACATAGCATTTTTACCATATTTATCTCTAATTTTAATTATCGTTTTTTGAATTTTCTTCTCAGTCTCTAATTCATTTTCTAATAATTTATCTGTCTTATCTAAAGTAGAATTATCACTGAATAAATCTAACTGTTTAGCAACTACTTTACTACTAGCATCTACTGAATCTATTACATCATTAAATGCTATAGTTAGTCTTCTTATAGATAAATCTCCTCTTATTATATTATTATATATTTCAATCATTTCTGAAGTAATAATTTTAGTTGAAGACGAATATTTATCAAAAGTTTTAAAACCATGTGATTCTTTAGGAATGCTTCTTCCATATCGATCATTTTTTATTTCTCCTTTATAACTTTCATTGATATTTTCAGTATCATAACCAATAATTAAATCAATTCTTTTAGTTACCAATCCTTTTTCAACTAATTCTAAAACTAAAGAATCAGTCATTTCTAAAACTACAATAAGTGCATCTTGAAAGTTATAGGGAGTATGCAATACTTGAGAAGTTGAAATACTATTCATTTTGGGTTTATATTTTTTAATATCCTGAATAGAACAAGGTTCAATTCCCCAAGCATGATCAATTAATAGTTCAGCATTTACTCCAAATAATTTATATAAAAGTGCTTCATTTGTAAGAGACGTTCTAGCAAGATCTCCCATAGTATGAATATTATTATTGTCAAGTCTTGAAGCTATACCATGACCTACTCTCCAAAAATCAGTTAAAGGTTTATGGTTCCATAAAAGCTTTCTGTAAGATGGTATATCAAGTTCTGCAATTCTCACTCCATCCTTATTTCCTTTTATATGTTTAGCAACAATATCCATAGCAACTTTACATAAATATAAATTAGGAGCAATCCCAGCAGTTGCAGTTATTCCGGTTTCATCTAAAATATTTTGAATCATTTTCATAGCAAATTTATAAGGAGTTAAGTTATATAGTTTTAAATAACTAGTAGCATCTATAAAGACTTCATCTATTGAATAAACATGCATATCTAAGCTTGATACATATTTAAGATAAATATTATATATTTTAGTAGAATACTCCATATAGTAAGCCATTCTTGGTTTTGCAATTATAAAATCAAGTTCTAAATATGGATTATTATTTAATTCTATATAATTAGAACTTTTTCCTTGAAATGATTTAAATTTTATTTTTTTTCTTCTTTCTAAGTTTACTTCCTTAACTTTTTGAATTACTTCATATAATCTTGATCTTCCTGATAAACCATATTGTTTTAAAGAAGGAGATACTGCAAGACAAATAGTTTTAGAAGTTCTTTCTTCATCAGCTACTACTAAATTAGTTGTTAAAGGATTAAGTCCTCTTTCAACACATTCGACTGAGGCATAAAAAGATTTTAAATCAATTGCTATATAAGTTTTATCATGCATATTGATACCTCCATTCAAGATTAGTATATCATAAATATATATTATAATTTATGTATTATTAAACAAAAACCATTCTATAATATAAAAAAGACACATATGTATCTTTTTTAACTAAAATTTATTGTTTTAACATATCGTTCAAATATAAGTAATTTATATACCAACTTCATTTCATAAATTTTAAAGCTAATAAATTATCTTTTTATATCATCAATATATTTCTTTAAAATTTTAGAATTATTTCCTAAAATAATCTTTAATTGATTATCTATTTCAACAATTCCTTTTGCTCCTAATTTTTGAATTGCTTCTTTATTTACTCTATCAGGGTCTCTCAAGGTAACCACAAATCTGGATAAATTATAATCACTTGAAACAATATTATCAGGACCACCTAAATACTCAACTAGTTTATTAATTTCTAAATGAGCATCTTTTTTCATTGATTTTAAGACAGCAAATAATATTATGATAAATATTACTGCTATAATAATATATTTTTCCATAAACACCTTCTATCTTTTATAACTACTTGCACTTTGTTTTGTTTTAACAGTTATATTATTACCATCACTCTTTAACACAATATTGCCACCTGTTGCTTGTTGATATATGGTAGCTCCAACACTTTGAAGATTTGATTTACCTGTACTATTAAGTTTACTTCCATAATTATAATTTGGAATAATAACATATTTAGGCTTTAAAGTTGATGCCAAAGTTTTATCAATACTAGCATTTCCGTGATGAGGATATTTTAGCATATCAACTTTCAAAGATATTCCAAGTGCATCAGCTTTAGGTTTTAATTTACTAACGGTAAATGGAGTCCCACTAGTATCACCAGTAAACATAAATGTATTATTTTTATATTTTAAAATAAAGATTGATGAATTAGCATTTTGTTTATATTTTGATTTATTATCAAGAGTATATGGTCCAATAAAGTATAAAGTCATATCTCCTATTTCATATTTAGAACCAGCTTTAGTAACTGTCATTGGAATACCCTTTTTATTAATAGTATCTTTTATATATTTAACATCATTACTATCACAATATTTCTTGGAAACACAAGTATTTATATCAACTGGATAATACGTCCTTTTAACATTAAAATTGTCTATAATATATGCTTGAGCTTGAATATGATTATAATGTGGATGTGAACCAATCAAAGCATCTATTGTTTTCACACCTAAAGTTTGTAAATAAGATAAAACTCTAGTCTTTGTTGTATAACGTCCACCATCAATCATAATTGTTGCTTTAGCTGTTCTAATTAGTATTGCATCATCATTATGTCCAGAAACAATAAAATGCATTTCTAAATAATTATATTTGCTATTACCTTCTTCATCAGTTGGAGGAGTGGATTGGGCTTTAACCGTAACCGTAACAGTTGCTGTTTTTTTACCATTGCTTGTTGTCAATGTTATAACAGCACTTCCAGCTTTCTTAGCAGATATAGTTCCATCTGTTGAAATGGATGCGATATTAGAATTTGATGATTTAAATGTTACATTTTTATTTGTAGCATTGCTTGGTAAAATATTATATTTAACTTTTTTAGTTTCACCAACAGTCATTGTAAGAGATTTACTACCATCAATACTAATTGATTTAACAGAAACTTCTTGATTTTCTTTAATATTACAAGAAAGTTTTAACATATTACCGGCTTTATCATACAAATTAACATAAGCAGATTTATAAGTTTTATTAGAGGTAAAGCTAGCAGATTTAGTAGAAGCTACTAAAGTATTATCACCATACATTTCATATTTATCAATACCTGACAATTCATCATCTGATTGAATTAAAAATGTACTACTTCCTTTATTAATTAATAATATACATGTTCCTGTTGGTGATTTTTTATCAATTTGTGAAATATCAAGTTCTTTAATAGTATATTTTGAATTTTTATCATATATTAAAAATTTATAATGACCATTATCACTAATAGTATATGTACTTGTTTTATTTTGAGATGTCGTATTATTAGGAAATTTTACATAAGCAAAATCATCACCAGTAACAGTAATTGTAACAATAACATTTTGATTAGTATAATTACCAGTTAAATTAGTTTTAATATTTACATTAATATCAACATCACTTATAATTACTGTTCTAGTTTTAGTAATAACATTATTGTATGAATCATTAATTTCATAAGTAATTGTATAAGTTCCAAGTTTTGATGTATCAACATCACCAGATACTTTAACTGTGTCAGTTAAATCAACTTCTTGACTATCTTTAGCAATATATCCTGGTTCAATATATTTATCATTTAATTTTAAGACTATTGTATCTTCTCCAAGTAGTTCTAATTCAACTGTATTATTATTATCATCTTCTATAGGTTCAGAATTGTTTTCATTATTTGCAACAACATTGACTATTCTTTGAACTTTTTGATTATCAAAAGAATAATTTATATAATAAGTTCCAGGAACACTGGTATCTATCTCCTCGGGATCAATAGTTACAGTTTCTAAATTATTTATAACTTTACCATTAGTGTCAACAACATAATAACCTGCTTCAACGTAAGCATCACCTTGATTAATAGTTACTTCTGAACTTCCAACCAAATATACTTTTCCATGTTGAGTAGTTTCACTAGATGTTGGATTAGTATTATCACTTTTTTTATTATTTTTAACAGCTGATAGAGAAATTCCTAAAACAATTGTCAAAATAATAATTCCCACTACTACATATACACTTATCTTATTAGAATTATAATATTCTATTAAACTTTCTTTTATATTATTCATTTATATCAATCCTTTTTAACTTTTAAATAATAAAACCATTAAGGCTAAAAGTGAAATACCTAATCTATACCACATAAAAATATTATAATCATGAGTTTTAATATATTTAAGTAAAAACTTAATACATAAAAGTCCGGAAATAAATGAAATTGCAACTCCAATTATAAATGCTGTAGGATTATAGGTAATAGATGAAATCATATCACCTTTTAGTATTTTAATAAATACAGCTCCTGCAACAACTGGTGCAGACATATAAAAAGAAAACTTAGCAGCATCTCTTCTATTAATTTTTAAAAATCTACTAGCAGCTATAGTGGTTCCACTTCTAGAAAATCCTGGTATTAAAGCACATACTTGACTACATCCTATAATAATTGCATCACGAAGTCGTATTTCTTTAAAACTTTTTTCTTGCTTACTAAACTTATCAGCCAAATAAATAATAATTCCCATAACTGATAAAGCTATGCATATAAGAACATAGTTACTTCTAACTAATTCATCAATTTTATCTTCCAATAATACTCCAACAATAGCTGCTGGAATAGTTGCTACTACTACATACCATAAAAGCTTTCCATACGTAGTTTTACATCCTTTTGTAAATCCTTCTTTTATCATTAATAGAAAGTCTTTAAAAAAGAAAACTAATATAGATAGTAAGGTTCCGAAATGAAGAGCTATATCGAAACTCATTTCATATTCTCCAATTAAAAAGCTTCCAATTCCAAAAATATCTCTAAATATTATTAAATGAGCACTAGATGAAATTGGTAAAAATTCTGCAATCCCCTGTACAATTCCTAAAATTATAACTTGAATTAATTCCATAAATACACTTCCTTTTCTTTTTAAATTAAATATTATTGTAAACAACTTCTTTACTTTATAAGTATATCATATTTTTTTTAAAAATATATATTTTTTTAATAATTATTTCATATATTTTATTATGAAAAAGAACTTATTTATTAAAAGTACAATTATATTAATTATTGGAGGATTATTAACTAAACTATTAGGAATTCTTATTAGAGTTATCATGACTAGAAATTCTAATTTAGAAGTTGTTAGTTTATACATGTTAATTATGCCAACTTTTTCTTTAATGATGGCTATTAGTCAATTAGGATTTTCAACCGGTATTTCGAAAGTTGTATCTGAGAATTCTGATAGTAGTAAAAAGATATTATTTTCAATTTTACCAATATCTATTTTTATTAATATAATTTTAACTATCTTTTTAGTTTTTACAAGTCGATTTATTGCTTTTAATTTATTAAAAAATGAATCTGCTTATCTTCCTATTTTATCTATTAGTTTAGTTTTACCCTTTGATTCTCTATCAAGTATTTTAAGAGGATTCTTTTTTGGAAAAGAAAAAATGATTCCTCACGTTATAAGTAATCTAGCTGAACAAATTATAAGACTTTTATTTATGCTATTTATTCTTCCCCATATTTTATATAAAGGTATTATATTTACTACTACTTGTTTAATTTTAATAAATGTTATTTCAGAATCATTTTCTAGTATTGTTTTAATATTCTTTTTACCTAAATCTTTTAAAATAGAAAAAAAAGATTTGATTCCAAGTTTTAAATGTTCTAAAAATGTTTTAGATACTTCCCTTCCAACTACTGCAACAAGAATTATTGGAACTATTTCTTACTTTTTTGAACCTATTATTTTAACTTTTATTTTAACTAGATGTGGCTATAGTAATTATTTTATCTTAACTGAATATGGTATTATTAATGCTTTTGTTATGCCAATTTTACTTCTTCCAGGATTCTTTACAGGAGCGATTTCAAGTGCCCTTCTTCCAGTTATTTCAAGAGAATATTCAAAAGGAAATATAAAATACTCTAAAAAGAAACTGAAACAAGCTTTAGCAATATCTCTAATTATTGGTTTAATTTCAACAATATTAATTTTTATCTTTAGAGATTATCTTTTAGTATTTCTTTATAAAACAACGAATGGTTCAGATTATATAAAAAATATATCATTTGTTTTCTTACTTTACTATATAGAAGCACCGCTTGCTTCATTCTTACAAGCGACCAATAATTCTAATTTAATGATGTATGATAACTTTATAGGAATTATTTTTAAAACTATCTTTTTAGTAGTTTTAAGTTTCATTCCAGGAATTGGTTTATATTCTCTTCTTATAAGTTCCAGCATTAATATTTTAATTACTACAATTAGACACCTTAAACATATAAAAATAATTTTAAAAAAAAATAAAAAGTTATATTATGGCTTTTTATTTCATTTTATTAATTAAACTATCTTGTAAAGTATCTTTATCACACAAATTTTTAATATTACTAACAAGACTACTTTTTCTTAAATCAAAATTTAATAAATCATTTATTCTATCTATATCTAAATCTTTATCTTTTAATTCATTAATAATTTTACTTTTAAACATTTTTAATACTTCTTTTTTATTATGTAAATAAATACTATTAACTGATTTAAAATAACTATATTGATAAGAATCTACGTCTATTATAATAGCATTATTATCGGTAAAAATAATATTAGAATAATGACTGTCATACATTACTATTTTATTTTGGGCAAGTTTTAAACTAGTTTCTTCTAAAGATTTAATTATAAATAAAATATAATCTTTAGATTTATCTAATATTAATGATTTACTTGGTTCTATATACTCCATTATATAAGCATCAACTGGTAACATTGATAAAATACTAGATTTAAAGAAATGATAATAATCATTTAATTTAACAATATTATTTAGATTTAATTCTTTTAATATATTAAATACTTGGCGATTGATTCGATAAGCATATGGACATTTTAAACGATAAATTTTTAAAACTTGATTATCTTTTCTATAAATAACTCCACATTGACCTTCATTAAGATAATAATAGTTATTAAGCTTTTCTAGTTGATGATTAGAATTATAAAAAATTGTATCTATATTTTTATTATTCATTGTTAGTAACGATAGTTATTGAATTAATAAGTGGTTGATTTTCAAATGGAATTGTCCCATTTGTATCAGTTGCAAGTGGTGAAATATCGGTAGCTATTTTATCAACTATTTCTATTCCTTCAATTACTTTTCCAAATGAAGCATATTCTCCATCTAAGAAAGTACTATCTTTTTGAACAATAAAGAACTGACTAGAAGCACTGTTCATATCACTACTATTTCTGGCCATAGAAATAATTCCTCTTACATGTGATATATTATTTTCTACTCCATTACTAGAAAACTCTCCTTTAATAGTTTTCTCACTTCCACCACTTCCATTATGATTAGGATCCCCTCCTTGAATCATAAATCCCTCCATAATTCGATGAAAAGTTAACCCATCATAAAATTTATCTTTAACTAAATTAACAAAATTTGTTACGGTAATAGGTGCGTTATCAGCATCAAGTTCTAACTTAATTATTCCATAATCTTTTACATCAATTTGAGCAAGTATTTTACCACTTAATAATTCTTCCTTCTTATTTTCTTTTACAAATAAATCTTTAAAACTACATCCTGTAATAAATAGTATTAATACAAATACTATTATTCCTATTTTTTTCATCTTATAATCTCCTCATCTCTTCCAGCACCAACTCCAATAAATTTTATCCTAACTCCTATATATTCTTCAATTCTTTCAATATATTTTTTAGCATTTTCTGGTAAATCTTTATATTTTCTAATACTACTTATATCACCAAAATTACCAGTAAACGTTTCATAAACTGGTACTACTCCCTTAAGTTCTTCTTCATTAGTTGAAAAATTAACTTCTTTACCATTTTTTTGATATGCTACACACAATTTTATCTCCGGAAGTTTTCCAATTGTATCTAAGTGATTCATACATAATGCCGTTATCCCATTAATGAGACATGCATATTTTAAGGCAACTAAATCTAAATAACCACATCTTCTTGGTCTTTTGGTAGTAGCTCCATATTCATGTCCTAGTTCTCTAATTAAATCTCCTGTTTTATTTTTTAATTCCGTTATATATGGTCCCTCACCAACTCGTGATGAGTAAGCTTTCATTACTCCATATACTTCTCCAATATCTGAAGCATTCAAGCCGCTTCCTGAAATAATTCCCCCAATCGTTGGATTACTACTAGTAACATAGGGATATGATCCAAAATCAATATCAAGAAGAGTTGCTTGAGCACCTTCAACAATTATTTTTTTATCTTGGTTTAACATATCATGAATTAAAATAGTGGTATCACATACATATTTTTTTATTCTCTTAGCATATTTTTGATAATCATTATAAATACTTTCAAAATCTAATTCAGGAAAACCATATAATTTAAACATTTGATTTTTGTTTTCAATATTAATTTTTAGTTTTTCCTTAAAATGCTTAGAATATAAATCTTCAACTCTAATTCCACATCTTTCATATTTATCACAGTAACATGGACCAATACCACGAGCTGTCGTACCTATTTTATTTTTACCACGTCTTTCTTCTAGCATCTTATCCATAGCTATATGATATGGAAAAATTATATGAGCTTTCGTACTAATTCTTAAATTGCTAACATCAATTCCTTTTTCTTTTAAACTATCAATTTCTTCAATTAATACTTTAGGATCAATTACTACTCCATTTCCAATAATTGCAAGTGTTCCTTTATTTAAAATACCCGATGGAATCAAATGAAATACATATTTAACTCCATCTACTTCAATAGAATGGCCAGCATTATTACCACCCGTTGCTCTAATTGCAACATCACTCATGCCACCTAAATAATCAATTATTTTTCCTTTTCCTTCATCACCATAAAAACTCCCTAAAACAACTGTTACTTTACTCATTTTTACTCCTTTATATATTTATTTTGATTATAATTATCAGGTACATGATAATTATATTAAAAAATCAATTTTAAATCAATTAATTAGACAAAAGAAAAGAAAAAAATAGTAAAAAATAAAGTAATTTAAAACTTTATTTTTATTTTCTTTTAAGATACTTTAGTTAATTTCTTATTATGTTTACAAATATCTTGTAGTTTACAATTATTACAATCTGGTTTAATAGCTTTACAATTGTATCTTCCAAATAAAACTAATTGCTTATGAACCTTTACCCAAGATTCTTTTGGAAAAGATTTTTTTAATTTTTTTTCTACTTCTAAAACATCTTTTGTATTAGCTAATCCTAATCTATTTGATACTCTTAAAACATGAGTATCAACTGCAAGTGATGGAATATTATAAAGTTCTCCTAAAATTACATTAGCTGTTTTTCTTCCAACCCCACTTAGACATTCTAATCCCTCGTGAGTTTTAGGAACAATTCCTCCAAAATTATCTAATAAACTTCTTGCAATATTAATAATATTTAATGATTTTTTATTAAAATTACCTATTGGTCTAATTATTTCTTTTAAATCATTAATATCAGCACTTGCTAAACTATCTAAACTATTGTATTTAGAAAATAGTATTTTAGTTACTTTATTAACACTTTTATCGGTAGTTTGAGCTGATAACATTACAGCAATTAGTAATTCATAATCATTATTATATTCAAGTTCACATCGAGGATTTTCATATAATTCATCTAAATAGTTTCTAATTAGTAATATATTCTTCTTCATCATCTAACCAATTCCAATCATCAAGTTCAGGCATTTCTATATTATTTTCTTGTTTATTACTATCCTCATAAGATTTTTTTAATTCATCTACAGTTTTTATTCCTCTATTTTTAAAATCAAATATTATTCTATCTATATATTTTAAACTAAATACTCCATCATTAATTGCTATTCTAACTCCTTCTTTAATTAAATCTTCATTTATTTCATTTTGAATCCAACTATTTACTGTTTCAATTTCAATTGAACTAAGCATTCTTCCAAGTTCTTCTTCAATATATTTAATTATTTTAGTTTTATCGTTTTTAACTTCTTCTTTTTCCATTAATAACATACTAATTTTTTCATAAAATAAAGATAAATTAATTACTTCTGATAATTGATTATTGTCCTTTATAACATCAAGAGTTAAAAAGCCTTTATCAGATAAAACTGATATATACCCCATTACTTCCATAATATCTAAATTCATATCCCTTGCAATTTTTTCAGGATTAAAATCTATTTTATCTTGTTTATTATATAAATACATTAAAAATATAAATTCATCCATTGTAACCTTTAACTTTTTAAAAGATTTTAAAATATATAAAGGTATAACAATATTCCCATCTCCTATGGCTTTTTCAAGTTTTGATTTCATATATCACCTATGAATCTATTTCTATTTTATAATTATATTTAGCATCTGTTTCTTTTTCGGTTAAATAAAGATATAATTTATATTCATCAGTTTTCTTCAATCCTATTTCTTTAGTATATAAAACTTCATTGATTTCTGATACTTTACCACTTTTAACTTCTTTATCATTTAAATATAAAATATAACTTAAGTTCTCTTTATTAATATTTGTCTCAATTTCTTTTAATATTACATTGTATTTAACACTTTTCAAGCTCCTATTTTCTATAGTAAATTTATTAGGATATACTTCTCTAGCTTCTTCTTTATTTAATACATCAAGACTTTCTAAATTAAATTCTTTATTATCTTCAAATGTTACTAAAAGATTAGTATTTAAATACATATTTTTATCCAAATACTTAGTTACTATATAACTAATTCCAACCATAGATAAACAAATTCCTAATACTAAAATAATTTTACCTAACTTTTTCATATATTACCTCTTTTTTTGATTTAACAAATATTCTAAAATTATAACTCCAAGTCTTATTGCATCATGTCTAAATACTCCTGTTTCGCTTTCAATTAAATCATCTTCTATAATTTCTATATCGCATAAATTTTCTTTATCAAGAATAACGGGATCTTTTTGTTCTTCAGTCTCATATTTTAAAACCAATTCGGGATCCATTTTTTCTTTATTAAAGACTCCAACTTCGATTTTTTTCTTACCCAAATAACTATTTAATAAATTGATATGATCACTAGCTTTAAAATCATCAGTTTCTCCTGGTTGGGTTACTATATTACAAACATACATCAAATTAGCTTTTGATTTATCAATAGCATCTATAATTTCCTTACATATTAAATTAGGAATAATACTCGTATAAATACTTCCCATACTAAGAACGATTAAATCTGCATCCATTATTGCTTTAATTGCGTCATGACTTACTTTAGGTTCCTTTTTATAATAAACTTTATCAAGTTTTTTATGAGCTTCAGTTATATTATGTTCTCCTTCAATTATGCATCCATCAGTGGTTCTGGCCATTAAAGTTATTTCATTATCTTCAGAGAGTGGTATTACTCGTCCTTTTAAATTTAATACTTTAGCAAGGCTTTTTATACCTTTACTCATATTGCCCTTTATATTAGCTGCTGCTGTTAATAATAAATTACCTACAGTATGACCATCTAAATCACTGGTAGTTTGAAAACGATAATTTAAAATTTCATCTAATCTATCTTCGGTTTCAGACATTGCAACCAATACTCTTCTTATATCACCTACAGCTACTTGATTAAATTCTTCTCGAAGTCTTCCTGTTGACTTACCATCATCGCAGACGGAAACGATAGCTGTAATATCAACTGGAAATTTTTTTAAGCCCTTTAGTAAAGTTGAAAGACCTGTTCCGCCTCCTAAAACCACAACTTTTTTATTCATCACGTCACCTCTTTATGTTTATATTTATTTCTTAAATTAATTATACATCAAAAATATAAGATTATCTATATTATTTATTAATTTTATTTCTTAACTCTTTAATCTTTGGATCATTTAAATAATCTTCATAAGAACATCTTTTATCAATTATAGTTCCATCATCAAGAATTTCAATTATACGATTACTAACTCGATTATTAAGTTCATAATCCCCACTTGTAAATATAATTTCTCCCTGAAATCTTTCCATACCTTTATTTAAAGAAGTAATACTCTCTAAATCTAAGTGATTAGTAGGTTCATCTAAAATTAAAAAATTAGGTTCTTCAAGCATCATCTTCGAAAACATTAAACGTGCTTTTTCTCCTCCTGATAAAACTAAAACTTTCTTTTTTACATCATCTCCAGAAAACAACATACGTCCAAGAAATCCTCGAAGCACTTCTTCATCATCTATTTTTTTAAATTTCGAAATCCATTCTAGAATTGTTTCATTACATTTAAAATATTCGGTATTATCACTTTCAAAATAAGAAACTTTCGCATTAACACAAAATTTAATTTCACCTTTAGTATATTTCAGCTTCTTAGTTAATATATCAAAAAGTAAAGTTTTTTGAATATTATTTCCAAGTATAGCAACTTTATCTCCTTTTAAAATGGTAAATGATATTTTATTTAATAACTTTTCGCCATCAAGTTCTACTGTTAAATTAGATACATTTAATACTTCTTTCGCATTTCCCTTTTCAAATTTAAAATCAATATAGGGATACTTTCTACTAGAGGGAACTAATTCCTCTAAAACTATACTATCAAGTATCTTTTTTCTTGATGTTGCTTGTTTACTTTTCGAAGCATTAGCACTAAAACGTGCAATAAAGTCTTTTAATTCTTTTATCTTTTCTTCTCGTTTTTTATTAGCATCTTTTATTTGTTTTTGCATCAACTCATTTGATTCTACAAAAAAATCATAATTTCCTTTATATAAAGTCATTCTACCATAATCAATATCAACAATATTAGTACAAACATTATTTAAGAAATGTCTATCATGACTAACAACAATAACACAATTGGGATAATTAATGATAAACTCTGATAGCCAATTTACAGCATCATAATCTAAGTTATTAGTAGGTTCATCAAGAAGTAAAATATCTGGATTTTGAAATAAACTTTTAGCCAGTAACACTTTTACTTTATCATTATTTTCTAATTCTTTCATCTTTAAATAATGATAATTATTACTAATTCCTAAATTAGCAAGCAATTTGGAAGCATCCGTTTCCGAATCCCATCCATTCATCTCTAAAAATTCGGCTTCAAGTTCTCCTAATTTTATACCATCTTGTTCTGTAAACTCCACTTTCTCATATAATCTATTTTTTTCTTCTCTTATATCATATAACTTTTTATTACCCATGATAACTACATCTATTGCTGTTTCTTCATCATATTTATAATGATCTTGTTCTAAAATAGATACTCTTTCATTCTTAGGTATAATAATACTTCCATGAGTTGTTTCTATTTCCCCACTTAATAATTTTAAAAAAGTACTTTTACCTGCTCCATTCGCTCCTACAATCCCATAACATTCATTATTTATAAATTTTAAATTAACATCTTTAAATAAAGTTTTCGTTCCAAATCTTAAAGTTACATCGCTTACAGTTATCATACTTACCTCCAAATCACTTTTATATGTTATCATATTTTTTATAAAATAACTAGTATTAAAAATTTAATATCCAAAATGTAATGTTATATTACTCCCTCTAATTTATAATTAGTATTAAATATACGTTTATCACTACAATAAGACATAATATATTTGTTATCTTTTTTAGTAATAACAATTCCAATCGTTTTATCTTGATTAACTTTCTTTATATTTTGATCAATATAATTCATATAAACTTCTATTTGTCCTATATATTCTTTCTTTAATTCTGATACTTTTAATTCAATTACAACAAAATAATTATATATATAGTTAAATAGCAATAAGTCTATATAATTGTAATTATTTCCTATTTTTATTTTATATTCTGAATTTATAAAACTAAATCCATTACCTAACTCTTTCATAAAACTTGATATATCCTCAAGTATCAAAGTCTTTAACATTTTTTCTGATATTTCATCAGTATTAAACTTATTTTTAATAACAATTGGATTCTTTATAAAATCAGATACTACTACTTCTTCATGAGCAACTAACTTATCTTTAGTATCTTCTGGTAATCTTTCATACTCATTTAATTTTATTTTTTGTCTTAGTTCTCTAACAGATAAATGTTGATTAATGCTTATATTTATATAATAATTAATTTTATTAATTTCATCAAACCATATAAGCTCGCAATAATGTGAATAACTCAAAATATCCGACATCGTCGGACATTTTGAGAAAACAAGGTAAAATCTTCTCATATATCTTAATCTAGTTGTTGTATATCCTCTATTTAATTCTAAAGTTAATTTTTAGAATACTCTTTAATTAAACCATCTCCATATTTAGCTCTTGATTCACCACCTTGAGCTTCAACCAACAATTTACCTACTTCATAATAGGTATTTAAATCATTTCTATTTTTAGAATAATCTTTTACTTTCTTATATAATTCATTATTAATTAATTTATTCTTTATTTCATTATAGTAATTCATATAAAATCTTCCCTTTCTTAAATTAAACTATAATAATTCCCATTAATGGTTACTATAACTTCTTCTAAATTTATTTGTCAAATTAAGAAATTTAATTAAAAATTGACTTTTTATTTTTATTAGATTTTTAATATTATAAATTACTTTAGTAAATTTTTCATTTTTAAAAGAAAAAGATTTGAAACAAACTTTTCAAACCTTATTTTATTTACACAAATTTTACACGCTGTTATTTGCCTTTTGTACCTATTACTTCCTTATATATTTCTTTATTACTTTTTTGCATTCTATCTACTTGTTCTAAATATAAAGAATATTCTTTTAATGATTTTAATATTATTACAATACTATCTTTATCTATATCTATAGTAATTAAATCATTGATTAAATTATTAATAATTTCCGTTTCCTTACAATCATCAATTTTAACGTATTCCTGGTATTTTAAAACATTATCATCTTTTGGAATAGAAACATATTGATTATTACTTTCAATATCATGTTCCATAAATTCTTCTAAATTATTATTATTTCTCGTAATATCTAAATAAAGCATATTTTCATAATAATTTAAACTTTTTCTTAAGATTTCCTTTTCTTGTAAAGATATATCCAAATTACTAATATTATTTCTCGTTAATCTTAAACTTTCTAATTCTTTTAATAATTTAATACTTTCCATATAATTCTCCTTTACTTTGCATCATACCAATTATCTCCTATTTCATAAGATACGTCAAGAGGTACATCTAGTTTATAGGCATTTTTCATTATATCTATTACTATATCTTTTAAAGTTTTTTCTTCTTCTTTTACAACATCAAAAACTAATTCATCATGAACTTGAACTAACATTTTACTTTTTAACCCTAATTCTTCCATTTTGTAATCTATTTCAATCATAGCTTTTTTCATAATATCAGCTGCTGTTCCCTGAACTGGAGCATTTAAAGCCATTCTCTCTCCACTTTGTCTTATCATATAATTTTTATTTTTTATTTCATCAATAACTCTTTTTCTATTCATTAACGTTTTAACATAACCATTCTTGTAGGCATCACTTATTGTTTTATTTCGATATTCTTTAATACTAGGAAATGTTTCCAAATAATCATTAATAAAATTCTTGGCTTCTTCAATATTAATTCCCAAATCCTCGGATAAACCAAAGCTTGATATTCCATAAAGGATTCCAAAGTTAACTGCTTTAGCTCGACTTCTCATAGTAGAGGTAACTTTATCAATAGGTACGTGAAAAATTTCACTAGCTGTTTTACTATGAATATCAATATTATTTTTAAAAGCATCACACATATCAATTGCCTTTGAAATAGATGCAAATACGCGAAGTTCTATTTGAGAATAATCACAAGAAGCAATTTTATTAGTTTTAGCTTCAGGTATAAATCCTTTTCTAATAAGTTTACCTAGATCATCTCGAATTGGTATATTTTGAAGATTTGGTCTTTCACTCGAAAGTCTTCCCGTTTTAGTTAATGTTTGATTGTAAATAGTATGAATTTTTCCATCAGAATATACTTCATCAATTAAACTAGTTACATAAGTTGATTTAATTTTTATAAGTCTTCGATATTCTAATATTAAATTTATAATTTCATGCTTATCCCTTAATTTTTCTAGTATTTCTTTACTTGTTGAATATCCTTCTTTAACCTTTTTTGGATAAGGAATAGCTAATTTATCAAACAGAATAATTCCTAATTTCTTGGTTGATAAAAGATTAAATTCTTCACCAGCTAATTCATATATTTTATTTTCTAAATTCTGAATTTTAATATCCAGTTCCATCCCAAATTTTTTAAAATACTTTAGATCAACTTTAAAACCATTCTCTTCCATTTTCTTTAAAACATATGTTAAAGGCAGTTCAATTTCTTTATAAAAATTAATTAACTCTTCTTGTTCTAGTTCCTTATAAAGATTATCATATTCTTTATAAAGAAAAATTGATTTTAATATAACATCTTTTATATAGCCATTATTTGTTGGCATCTTAATAGTTATTTCACTTCCAAATAGTTTATCATAAAATTTAATATCATAATCATATGTATTAGCTAAAACTGCAATATCTGTCTTAATATTTTTATTAAGTAAATAAGATATTAGCATTACATCATCTATTTTTTTATCTATTTTAATATTATATTTATCAAAAACATATAAAAGTTTTTTTAAGTCATAAGTATATTTTTGTTTATTGTCCATGAATATATCTGTATCCTTAAGTAATTCAAATGGTATATAGAAACTTCCATTTTTATCTGTAATACTAATGCCAATTGGAATAGATGTATGATAATTATAACCAACTATTTCTAAATATATACTATATGGTTCTGATAATTTTAATTCTTCTAGATTATCTATAATTTTATAATTTATTTCCTTTGATTTTGAATCTTCTGGTATGGCAATTTTTTTTAAAATAGAATAAAATTCTAATTCATTTAATATTTTAGTATATTCTTTAATATTTGGTCCATGGTATTCTATTTCATTTAAATTGATATCTATTGGAACATCAGTATAAATAGTTGCTAAATCATAACTCATATAGGCTTTTTCTCTATCTATTTCCAGTTTTGACTTTACACTTTTGGAGGTGTTATCTATATTTTCATATACACCATCTAAGGTTTCATATTTTTGAAGCAAAGATATAGCTGTTTTTTCACCTATTCCTTTAACTCCAGGAATATTATCACTTGAATCTCCCATCAAACTTTTTAAATCTATCATTCTCTTAGGATCTAAAAGACCATATATTTCTTTGAATTTAGCTTTATCCATCATGATATAATCATTACTTTTTAAAACTTTCATAGTAACTTTATCACTTATTAATTGAATTAAATCTTTATCACTGCTAATAATAACACCAGTTAAATCATCTCTTTTTTCAACATATTTGGCAAATGTTCCAATTATATCATCTGCTTCATAGTTAGGAATACCAAAATATTTAATTCCCATGGATTCAACAACTTCTCGAGTTTTCAATAATTGTTCTTTTAATTCATTAGGAGTATCGCTTCTTCCAGCTTTATAATCTTGATATTTATCATGTCTAAAAGTTTTACCAACATCAAAAGCTATCATTATATGAGTCGGATTTTCTTCACTTATAATTTTATTAATCATATTTATAAGTCCATATAAAGCATTAGTAGGAAATCCTTTAGAATTTTTCATAATAGTACCAGAATAAGCTGTTGCAAAATAACTTCTAAATACTAAATTATTACCATCAATTAATACTATTTTGTCCATTATCACTCACCCATTATTATTGTAATGTTAAAACTACTTAGATCATTATTTATTTCTTTTTCATAATTTATTAAATCTAAATTAATTTCTTTAATTTCTTTATTGCTATTAGTTTTTACTATTATTTCATTTTCCTTATCACCATTTGTTATTGTATCTAATAATATATTACTTAAATCACTATTCATAATTTTATAAGTATAAAGATATTCATTAGTTTCATTTAATTTAGTTTCCGATACTAATTTACTACTTTTAATAATTCTTTTTAGTTCATAAATACTAAGTAATTCTGAATGTATAACTTTTTTTAAATCATTTGTTGTTAAAACACCATTTTTATATGTATATTCAAATGTTCCAGTATCATCATTAACTATAATGCTATTACTCTTTTTATTTACTAAATATAAAAGTTCATTAGAATTAGAATTAACTATATATTTAAAAGTGTAATCATTTTTTTCTAAGGTACTTGTTACAAATGGTAAACTTGTTTCCAATTCTTTATTATTAGGTGTTGTATTATTTGAAGTATTGGTACGAAAAAAGATAAATAGAAAGATAAAAAAGAAAATATAAAATATTACAAAAGATAATTTTCTTCCTTTTTCCGAACGAAATGCTTTCCAAATTGTTTTAATATTAATATCTTTATTTTTTTGATTATTATTTTTCATTACTACTCCTATTACAAATAATTCCAATTAAATTTTCTTTATTTCCGTTTATAAAATCAATTATCTTCATTCTTTTTTTACCTTCAAATTTTAATTCTTTAATAATTATAAGTCCATCTGTTACTTTTATATATAAACCACTTTTATCAAGTTTCACAATTGTTCCATTTTCTTCATTCTTATAACTCATATCATCACTTATTTCAGTTTGATATACTTTAACGGTTTTATTATTTAAGATAAAATAAGCACCAGGAAAAGAATTTAGTCCTCTTATTTGATTAAATATTTCTCTTTTTAATTTAGAAAAATCTATTAATTCTTCATCTCTTGTTATATTATATCCAAAAGTTACTTCTTTCAAATCTTGTTTAATTCTTTTGTTAGTACCATCTATAATACTAGGTAAAGTTTTAATAAGTAAATCTCTTCCCATTAAACTTAATCTATCGTGAAGGCTTGAAACTGTATCTTGATCCGTTATTATAGTCTCTTCTTGAGAAATAATATCTCCAGAATCCATTCCTATATCCATATACATTATAGTAATACCAGTTTTACTATATCCATCTATTATTGCATGATGAATAGGAGCACCACCTCTTAATTTAGGAAGAAGAGATGCATGAACATTTATACACTTATATTTAGGATATTCAAGTATCTCTTTAGGTATAATTTGCCCATAAGCACAGGTAATAATTATATCTGGTTTTAAATTTAAAATATCTTGATATTCATTTCTTATTTTTTCTGGTTGTAATACTTTAATATTATTTGCTATGGCGAGCTTTTTTATTGGTGAAAAAGTAATCTCTTGCTTTCTTCCAACAACTTTATCAGGTTGAGTAACAACTCCAATTACTTTAGTATTTTTTATTAATGCTTCTAAAATTGGCACAGCAAATTCAGGAGTTCCCATAAATACAACGGTTGTTTCTTTCATATCTATCATCTTTCTTTCATTTTTAATTTTATCACGGGAAACAAAATAAGTAAATTATTTTTATAAAATTATATTTATAATAACAAATAAATTTATTAATTTAATAAACTTTTATATTTTTATCATTTTTTTAAATTTTTAGAATATTTAATATTATGAAAATTTTATTAAATTTTATTTTAAGTACTTGTTTATTTATTTATGGATTACAACTTTTTTCTACTAGTTTTGGCAATATTCAAAGTAAAATAAAATTAGTTTTAGAACATTATACCAAAAGTGCTAAAAGAGGTATTATTTTAGGCACTATTGTAACCGCTTTAATTCAATCATCAAGTATTATTACTTCTATTACCGTAGGACTGGTTAATCAAAATGTTTTATCTTTTCATAATTCTATTGGTATTATGATGGGAGCTAATTTAGGAACTTGTATTACGTCTTGGATTACTTCTCTTTTAAGTTTTGATACTACTAATATTTCACCATATCTAAATATTAATACTTATAGTCCTTTTCTCTTATTAATAGGTTTAATTTTTTATTTTAAAAAGAAAAAAAGATTAAGTAATCTTTTAATTGGATATTCTCTTTTTATCTTTGGCTTATCTATGATTGGAACTAATTTAAATTTATTAAAGGACTATAAAATATTTAAAGATATAATTGAATCCTTAAATAGTCCTTTATTAGGTCTTTTAATTGGATTAGTTACAACTTGTCTAGTTCAATCTTCCAGTGCTACAGTTGCTATTTTACAAGCAATTTCTATTAAAAGTACAATAAACTATTATATGGCTATTCCCATTATCTTGGGCGAAAATATAGGAAGCTGTATTACTACTATAATAGCTAGTATTGGTACTTGTAAAAATGCTCGAAAAGTTGCGTATAGTCATTTATTTTATAATATAATTGGAACAATTATATTTATAATTATTTTTTATATTTCAAAATATTTAAATTTTAAATTTCTTTATTATAAAGTAAATTCTCTTTCTATAGCCTTAATCCATACTTTATTTAACTTTTTATCGATAATTATTTTTTATCCATTTATTAATATTTTTGAAAAATTTATTAATAAAATTACTAAATAATTATTTTTAATTCAAATTATCTGTTATTTTTCTAATTACTATTTTATTAAAAGGATAAATATAACTGCTATAACTATTTACATAACTAATATTTGGTGAAGTGATAGAAATAGCATATTTAGGATTATCAGTTGGGAAATACGAAACAAAAGCTGTTGAAATAGATTCTGTTTCATAAATACCATCTCCATTTGTATCAACAAACGTTTCACTGGTTCCTGTTTTACCACTTGCATGTTTTATTTCATCTATATAACCTCGACCGGTTCCATTAGTTATAACTTGTCTTAATCCAAGTTTAACTCGATCAATATATTTTTTATCAATTGATTCTAAAGTATTTAAAATAACAGGTTCATAAGTTTTAACAACTTCATCCTTCTTTTTTATTTCTTTTAAAAAATGTAAACTATAACGATTACTTCCATTAGCAAGAGTAGCAATATATTGATTAAGCTCTATATTAGTATAACTATCATATTGACCAATCGAAAGATTCATGAGTAATCCCGCATTTTCTAATTTTCCTTTAATACCTGTTGATTCTCTTTCTAAATCTATTCCGGTTTTTTCTCCTAAACCAAATAAACCTAAATATTTTCGATAAGTTTCAAAAGATTTACTATCAACATAAGCTGGACCATCATAACTATAATTAACTCCAGCAACTCTTAAAGCTATTTTAAATTGATAAATATTACTACTTCGTCTAATAGCATCTAAATCATTAACATATCCCATCGTAATAATGGAACACTTTTGTTTAGTCCCTTTTAATTTCATACATTCATCAACCATATATTCACCTATTTTAAGTTTACCTTCATTATATCCAACTAAAATACTTGCTCCTTTAACAACACTTCCCGAAACCATTGAGTCCATTACTGCTCCAAGAGTATTATCAGTAATATTTCCATTATTGTAAACCTTACCTGATATTGCTAAAATATCACCATTATTTGGATTACTTATCGTTACATAACTCTTATCAAAATATTTAGTATTTATATTTCCTTTAGCATTTTTTATTTCTGTTTCCAATACTTCATTAATCATATTTTGAATATCCATATCAATTGTTAAATATAAATCATTGCCACATTCTCCATCTTTAACTTTTATTAAATTCCCTCCATCTAATTTATAAATATCTTTCTTTCCTTTTAAATAATCATCATACATATATTCTAAATAAGATAATCCTACTTTATCATTTAAACTATAACCTTTATTCAAATAATAATCTTTATCTGTAGCAGTAATTTGACCAATACTTCCTAAAATACTTTTTAAATTATTTCCATAAATATAATTTCTTTCATAAGTATATTTGGTATTAAAACCATTTAACTTTTCGTTACTTTCAGAAAAATAAGCAAATTCCACATCACTTGCATTAGTTTTAATAATTTTATCATCATAATAATAACCATTAGTCATTAAATAATATAAATAAATTACTTTTTTATCTTCTTCACTATATTTACTTATATCATCATCACTTATTAAACTTTTTTTTAAATTATAATAATCCCTACTACTTATTTTATGACTTTTATATTTTTCTATATCTTCTTTACTAATTAATTTTAATATATCATCTTCATGTTCTATTAAATAAAAATCTTTAATATATGATGTTGTTAATTTACTATAATCAAGTTCCAAATGTTCACTTACATCATTTGCTAAATTAATTAATTCTTTATTATTCAACTTTTGATTATTTTTAAAATAAATAGTTGGAACTAATTTATTATCGACAATTACTTTACCATTTCGATCATATATTTTTCCTCTTGGACTACTATCACCATAAATGATTTTTTCATTTATAGCTTTTAATTTTTCTTCATAATAATCATGTTTTATAATTTGTAAATAAAAAAGTCTAATACCTATTATTAAAAAAAATAAATATATTAAAATAGTCAAAAAATTAATTTTTCGTCTCAAATTAATCACCTATTTTATTATTTGTATTTTTTTAACTTTTATGAATAATATTAACTAGGTGAATTATATGTTTTTATCTATTTTAGAAAATTATATAAATAAATTAACTATAAAAGATATCATTCTGTTTAGTAACAAAAATAATATTTTATTAAATAGTAAAGAAATAAATTATATCTACAATGTTATTAAAAATGATTATAAAACTTTATTAAGTGATAATTATGATAAAGTATTTAAAAAAGCTAAAGATTATATAGAAGAAGAAAAACTAAAAAAAATCTATAATCTCTTTTTAGATTATAGATCTAAATATCAAAATTATTTTAATTAAGTATTTCAACAGTTACCCATTGTTTTCCAAAATTAGCAGCTTCTGGTGTATATTCACTTGGAAATAATAAATCTAGCACAATTCCTTTTGGTTTATTAAATCCAATATCTCCTCCAGTATCACGAACAATTGCAATTACTGGTTCAGAGTATAAGTTAACACCAGTTATTCTTACAACTTTATTTAAAATACTTCTATCTCCAGCAACAATTCTTATATTTCCATAAGTAGGATGATTATAATAAATATTACCTTCTCCTACGTAATCACCCATAGCCGTTGCTGAACCATAACATCCATAACAATCTGGACCATATGCAGTCATATAACCTTGAAATGTATTATTACTAGCTCCATTTGCTGCATCTGTATTAGGTGAATATGTTCCATTAGGGCTTGGTGTTTGAGTACTTTGAGAAGAAGCATTAGTTTCTTGAACTGGTTCTACAACTTCTTCTTTATGCTCAACAACTTCCTCTTTAGGTGCTTCCTCTACCTTTTCTTCTTCCGTAACTAAAGTAGTCTCTTCAATTTTTTCTTCCGTTTTAGCTTCTGTTTCTTCTAAATTTTCGTCTTCCAAAACTTCTATTTCTTCAGTCTTCTTCTCATCTGTATTAAGAGAATTAACTATACTTGACGAAATTAAAATCATCGATGTATTAGGAGATCCTTTGATATTTAAAAAAGTAAATCCTCCTATAACTACTACTACCAATGCTACTAGTAGCCCTTTAAATATATTACTTAAAATTTTATTCATAATTTCTCCTTGCATATAAATTATAACATATATCTAAATTCAAATCAAATTGACATTAATATTTACATGTAAAATTATATGCAAAAGCGTAAAAAAATTCAAAAGATAGGCTTTTGTTCTAATACAAAATACTTAGAACAAATAAATTATATAGAGGAGGAAAAAATGAATTTTGATACATTTGATGAAATAAATTACTTTACAAATATAAATGATTCTAATAACATGAATGAAAATGATATAACCAATCATGAATTAAATTCTAAAATATTCGGTACCTATCTTGGATATATAAAAGGTAATCTATTTAAAAATTTATACCAAGGTTATAAAAATTATGAGCCTAGGAAAATAAATATAAATAATGAACAAGATGAGTTATTATTAAATGTTAATGAATTATCATTTGCACGCCATGAAATGAATTTACTACTTGATAATTATCCAAATAACAACCAAGCTTTAAAAACATTTAATCATTTTAGAGAAATGGAAGAAAAAGCTATTCAAAATTATGAAAGGAGATTTGGTCCGATAGAAATTACTTCAGGTGATATGAATAATATTCCTTTTGCTTGGGAAAATGATAAGTGGCCATGGGAGATGTAGTATGTGGAAATATGAAAAAAGATTACAGTATCCTGTAAATATTAAAACTAAAGATATTAAACTAGCTAAATTGTTGGTTACTCAATATGGTGGAGCTAATGGTGAACTTGCTGCAGCTTTTAGATATTTAAATCAACGTTATACTATGCCTGATAATCGTGGTAAAGCTTTACTAACTGATATTGGTACAGAAGAACTAGCTCATGTTGAAATAATTTCAACGATGATTTATCAATTAATGAAAGATGCAACTTTAAAAGAAATTAAAGAAGCTGGACTTGATTCTCATTATGCAGAACACGGAAAGGGCTTATATCCAACAGATGCCAATGGCGTTCCATTTACAGTTGCCTACTTTGCAACTACAGGAGACGCTAAAGCCGACTTAATGGAAGATATGGCAGCCGAACAAAAAGCACGTGCAACATATGAAAATTTAATTGACTTAACTAATGACCCAGATGTTTTAGGACCACTTCTATGGCTTCGTCAAAGAGAAATAGTTCACTTTCAAAGATTTAAAGAACTATACGAAATGTATAAAAATGAAGGATTATAAGTTTAAAACTAATTGATTTTATGTTCAATTAGTTTTTTATATTTAATTATTTTTCATAACTATTCCACCATAAGGAGTTAATAATTTATTATTTGATTTTTTTAAAGATAATACTTTATTATTATATTCTCTTGGTATATTAATAGCTACTTCTTCATTACTTCTATTAGCACATACTAATAATTTATCCCTATCATTATATCTTTCATACATAAAATAATTATTATTAATATCAAGTACTCTAAGAAAAGCCTCTTTTAAAAAAATATTTTTATTTCTAATACTTCCTATTTTTTTTACTTGATTTAAGATTTCTGTATCAATATTATTCCAAGGAAAATATCTTCTGTTTTGTAAATTTCCTAATCCTTGCAAACCTACCTCATCACCATAAAATATTGTTAAATTTCCAGGTAAAAATCCGATTGCTAATAAATAAGATAAATATTTATTTTTAGCAAGTTGATATTCTTCTTGGGTTAATTTAAAACTTTTTATAAATTCTTGATCAACATAATTATTTAAATCCCAGGCCCATATACTAAGATTATTAAATAACTTAGGACATCCTAAAATCGTAATTATTCTTGATATATCGTGAGTAGATAAGGAATTCATCAAACTATCTCTTGTTTCTTTAGGGTATTCACCAAGTATTTCATCAATAATACTTTTTAATTTTTCTATATCAGCATAATTATAATATCTAATTAAAGCATCCATTCCCTTATAATTCATAATAGAATGCATTGAATGTCCTGACATTATATAATTTCTATTTTTATAAATAGGTTGTTCCCAAACTTCACCATATATAAAAGCATCTTTTTTATTTCTTTCACAGGCCTTTCTTACTAATTCTATAAAAGAATCACTTAACTCATCAGCAACATCTAATCTTAAACCATCTATTCCCATACTAAACCAAGTATCTATGACTCCCCCTTTACCACATATAAAATTTTGCCATTCTAAAGAATTACAATCACACTCAGGTAAATTTTTAAATCCAAACCAATATTCAAAATTATCTGCATTCATTTTATAAAATTTACGATAGAGAGAATTCTTATGGTTATAAGCTCCAAAAGAATCATAGGAATGATATTCATTGAAATATAAACTATCATTACCCGTATGATTAAATACTCCATCCAAAATAATTCTTATATTTAATTTATGAGCTTCATTACATAATGTTTTTAAATCATCCATACTTCCTGCATAGGAATCAACCTTTAAATAATCCCCTGTATCATATCGATGATTAGATTGACTTTCAACAATAGGACTTAAATAAATAATAGATACACCTAAACTCTTTATATAATCGAGTTTTAAAGTTATTCCTTTTAAATCTCCTCCATAAAAATCATTAGTCCAAATACCATTCTTATCTGGTCCAATTAAAGGTTCTTCTAATAGATCTTTATGAATACTTTTTCTTTTTTTAGAAATTAATTTATCACAGTTACTTCGATAGAATCTATCTACAAAAATATGATATATCATGGCTCCTTTACACCAAGAAGGTACATTAAAATTTACACTTATTTTCCTCATATCTTTTTTATCAAGAGATGCTCTCCAATTGTTATCTTTATCTAAATAAAATTTTTCTCCATTAATTGTACAATTAATAAATATATTATAAAGAGCACTATCAGGTAAATCGATTATATTTTGAAATTTAATATATCCATCATTATTATCTTTATGATAAAGTTTAAATGAATAATAACCATTATTATTAAAACAATTGAAAAAAACATCATCATACCATTTATCTTTTAATGGTACTTCTAATAATATTTTAAAATTATTATTAGAAATTTTTTTTATAGTTAATTTATTCATTCTACTTCACCCCACTGCAAATTTATTTTACTAAAAAGAAGATATTTCAATCTTCTTAAAATTATAATATTCTAATTTATTTTGATACACACTTTCGAAGTTTAGCAATTGTATCTTGAAAATTATCCGATTTTAAAATGGTTGACCCTGATACAATTATATCAGCATTTGTTAAATCTTTGATATTTAAGAAATTTACTCCTCCATCTATTTCAATTAACGTTTTTAATTTGCGTTTTTCAATTTCTTTTCTTAAAGTATTTACTTTATTAATAGATTCCAGAATAAAATCTTGTCCTGATTTACCAGGATTAACACTCATGATTAAAACTTTATGAATTTTATCTAAATATGGATAAACCAGTGAAATATCTTGTTCAGGATTAAGAGCAATACCTATTTTTATTCCATAAAGTTTACATCTTTCTATGACTTTTTCTATATCATCTTTTATATCTAAATGAACACTTATACAATCAACATTTAAACTAGCTAATTTATCAATCCATTTTAAAGGTTTTATAACCATTAAATGAACATCTAATCTTTTTTCGGTATAGTAGGTTATAGTTGACAGTTCCGAAAAAGGCATTGTTTTATGTTTAACATATTTACCATCCATTACATCAACATGAATATAATCAATATCCGTTACATTTAATGTTTTTAAAGCTCTACCAGCATTTTTAGCTCCTAAAAAAGATGCAGCTATTTTCTTTTTCATATTTACCTCCTGAATTCATTTATAAAGTTTTTGTAATTTTCATAACGACTTGCTAAAATATTTTTGTTATTGACTTCTTTTATAACATTACATTCATTTTCTTTCAAATGCATACAATCTTTAAATGGACAACTATATTTTTTAAATTCTAAAAAAGCGTCCCTAACATCAGTTTCTTTGAAATTTAAAAAAGATAAAGCAGAAAACCCCGGTGTATCTAAAACTTTAATGTTTTCTTTAATTATTATTTCAGCATGTCTTGTTGTATGGCGTCCACGTCCTAAAGCAATTGATACATCTCCTGTTTGTAACTTTAAATCGGAAAACAATTTATTTAATAAAGTACTCTTTCCTGCTCCTGTTTGACCCATGAAAACTGTAACATTATCTTCTAATTCTTTCTTTAATTTAGAAATTTCTGTATTGTATATTACTTTATATCCAATATTTCGATAATAATCTAATATTTTTTTATATTCATTCAATTTACTTTTTTCTAATAAATCTTTTTTAGTAATTACAATAACAGGTTCTATTTTATTTATTTCCAATTCCACTAATAACTTATCTAATAAATTTAAATCTAAATCCGGATGTTTTAAACTTGTAATTACAAAAGCTTTAGTAATATTGGCAACTTTTGGTCTTACTATTTCATTTTGACGAGGAAAAATACTTTCAATAATACACTTTTCTTTATCGATTAAAACATAATCCCCAACTAAGGGAATTATGTTTTTATGTCTTAAAAGTCCTCGACATTTACAAGTTATTATTTCTCCTTCTATTAATACATCATATATATCACTTATGTTTTTTACTATTTGTCCTTTAATCTTCATTTTTAGTTTTTTCTTCTTTCTTATCATCACTAGTTGTTTTTTCTTCTTTTTTATCATTTGTTGATTCTTCATATTTAACAGCATAGACAACAGTTAAATTAGCTCCTTTAACGATAGTAGTTCCAGCTGATCTACTTTGACTAATAATCGTATTTTCTTGATATTCATTTGTTGGTTTAGCTGTAAATGTAACAACTATCCCATATTCATCACAGAAATTTTGAATTTCCTCTAATGACCAAGCTTCTTCAACAAAATTAGGATACTCATCAACTATATCTGGAATATATAATGTTACTTTATCACCTTTAGCTACCTTGGTACCTGCATCAGGTTCTTGTTTAATTATTTCTTGTTTATCATATTCCTTATCATCATCTTCTTCTAATTTTAATTTCTCAATTATAACATTCTCTAAACCATATTGTTTTTCTAAAGTTGTTTTAACTTCAATATAATTTTTACCAGTATAATCCTCAAGTTCTATTTCAGCAGTTCCAAGAGATTCATATAATGTAATCGTTGAACCTTTCTTTCTCTTTAAACCAATAGCAGGACTAGTTTTTACTACAAGACCTTTTTCTATGCTTTCATCACTTACACTTTCAACTTGCATAGCTACTTCGAAGCCAGCCGTTCTTAAAGTTTCCTCAGCTTTCGAAACACTCATGCCAGTTACATCAGGAATAATAATATCAGGAACGTCAGTAAATAATGGATAAACTACAAATATTCCCACTAAAACTAACATTATACAAATAAATATTCCTGATAATACCCAAATCCAAGTATTTTTCTTTTCTTCTTTAAAATCTCCTAAATCATCATCTAATTCTTTAACTGTATTTTCTGGATTATTGGCTTCTTCTAAAACAACTGGTTTCTTATCATCATTTTCATGTTCAGGATAAGAAAATTCTATTTTACTTTCGTCTTTTCTATCTTCATTTAAACAAGTTAATAAATCATTATGCATTTCTTCAACGGTTTCATATCTATTCTTAGGATTTTTAGCTGTCGCTTTTAAAATAATATTTTCAACACTTTGAGGAATTGAATCATTTTGTTCTCGTACAGATGGAATATCACTCTTCATGTGTTTAAGAGCTATTTCAACTGCATTATCTCCTTTAAATGGTAAATTCCCAGTTAATAATTCATAGAAAAGTATTCCCATTGAATAAATATCACTTTTAATGGTTGCTCCTTTTCCACTTGCTTGTTCTGGTGGTAGGTAATGAACACTTCCCATAACCGAATTAGTTTGAGTTAGTTGGGTACTATTAAGAGCCATAGCAATTCCAAAATCAGTTATCTTAATTTCACCGTTATCTTTAATTAAAATATTCTGAGGTTTTAAATCACGATGAATTATATACTCATCATGGGCTTCTTTAATACCATCAGTAATTTGTAACATTACATCAATTGCTTCTGATAAACTTAAGCCACCTCTTTTTTTAATAACTTGTTTTAAAGTCTGACCTGGAACATATTCCATTACAATATAATAAGTTCCATTATCTTCTCCTACGTCATACATTTCAACAATATTAGGATGAGATAAACTAGATGCACTTAAAGCTTCCCTTTGAAAACGTCTAACAAACTTCTCATCGCCTGCTAAATCTCCTCTTAAAACTTTTATAGCAACATCTCGATCTAGTATTATATCATGACCAAGATAAACATTAGCCATGCCACCTTCTCCAATACTTTTTATTATCTCATATCTATCATTAATCTTCTGACCCTTCGCTATCACATTCGCCACCATCTTTCTCTTCTATTTCTAAATAAGCTACTGAAATATTATCAGTTCCACCCTCATTATTAGCTTTTCTTATTAAACTTACTATCTTTTCTTCTATTTCAGAATCACTATTCAATACATCTTCTATTTTACTAGCATCTAGTAAATTAGTCAAGCCATCACTTGCAAGAAGTATACCGGTTATATTCATATCACAATCAAATATATCAGCTTCAATCATATCACTTGCTCCAAGTGCTTTCATCAAAACATTTTTTCTAGGATGATTCTTAGCTTCTTCTTCCGTTATCTCTCCAGCTTCAACTAGTAAGTTTACTAAACTATGATCAACCGTTACCTTATGAAGAACTTTATCTTTTAAAACAAAGCCACTTGAATCACCAATATTACCAAACAACAAATAATCTTTTGTATATAGAGCAAGCACTAAAGTTGTTCCCATACCAATACTATCAGAGTGAACTTTTTCATGTTTAAATATCTCCATATTAATATTACTTACACATTCATTTATCCAATCTACAGCTTTATCTTTGTTTAATCCATAAAAAGTTTCATTAAATTGTTTACTTAAATAGGTTATAGCAATTGAAGAAGCAACTTCGCCCGCTCGATGTCCACCCATTCCATCAGCAACAGCTAATAAATACTCATTCTGATGATTTTTAAGAATTATAACACTATCTTCATTATGATCTCTTACTTTTCCTACATCTGTTAAATAAAAACTCTTCATACTTTCTCCTCACTAGACTTTAACTGTCCACATGCTGCACTAATCTTACCACCAAATTCTCGTCTAATAGTAACATTAATTCCATATCTTTTTAATATATCATAAAACTTTAAAATATTTTCTTTACTACTTCTCTTATAAGGAATTCTACTAGTTTCATTATATGGAATCAAATTAACATAACAATTCATTCCATGAAGTAAATTGGCTAGTTCCATAGCATTAGACTCTTTATCATTTACCTTATCTAACATTATATATTCAAATGTTACTCGTCTATTAGTACGACTTAAATAATATTTAATACTTTCCATTAATTTTTCAATATTATAAACTTTATTAATAGGCATTAATTTACTTCTAAGTTCATTATTTGATGCATGTAAACTAATTGCTAAATTTACTTGATATGGAAACTCACTAAACTCATATATTTTAGGTACTATTCCACAGGTAGAAACGGTTATATGACGACTTCCTAAATTAATTCCAAAGGGATTATTAACAATTTCTATAAAATCGACTATATTATCATAGTTATCAAAAGGTTCTCCAATTCCCATTATTACTACATGACTAATTCGAGATTTTATATCTTCTTCTATTTTCATAATCTCTAGAACCATCTCACCACTTGTAACATCTCTTTGCTTTTTAATTTTACCTGATTCACAAAAAGAACAATTCATATTGCATCCAACTTCTGATGAAATACATAAACTATTACCATAATCATGTTCCATTAAAACAGCTTCGATAGTTCTATCATCACTTAACTTTAATAAATACTTTTTTACTAATTCATCATTTTCACATTTAATTATTTCTATCTTTTCAAAATAATAATCAGTCTTTAATTTTTCTAGAATATCTTTCTTTATATTACTCATATTATCAAAGGTATTAACTCTTTTTATATATAACCAATCATATACTTGACGAGCTTTATATTTTTTTTCATTTATACTTAAAAAATAATCTTCTAATTTTTTCAATGTCATACTATATATATTTATCATATATAAACACCCAATATAAGTTTAACATAAGTATTAAAAAAAATATAGTACAAAATAATCTTACTTAACATATTTTGACTATATTTTTAATATTATATATTATAAATTTAAATATTTAATTTAGTATCAATATCTATATTTTCTTTATTTTTTTAATACTCTATATCTTTTAAATCATCTATTTTTATTATTTCATTATCCATAGTAATAATATGATTATTAACAACACCAGCTATATGACATTCTTTTTCATAATTATCAAATATTAATTTAACTTTTGTATTAAAAATATAATTATTACTTTTAATTAACTCTTTTACTTTTTCCTTAACAGTTAATGTTTTTTTAGAATCAACTCGTTTATTAGTAACCTTTTTTACTTCTATAACTTCATCTTTTTCTTTTAAACTATTATATACTTTCTTATTATTCTTAATACTTTTAGATAAATCATTTTGATATATCTTAGGTAATTTTTTCATTTAATCACTCCTAATTTACTATATGTAAATAAGTATAAAACTATGATTTCTATTTATAATATAAATATGAAAACAAATAAAACTAATCTTAATATAATAATATCTTTATTTATAATGATGATAATTAGTATTTTATCTATATATGCTGCAACTACTTTTTTAAAACCTGAATTTAATAATATATATTTAAAACAATTAATATTTTATATAATAGGTATTGGTCTAATTATTTTTATTAAGTATAAAGGATTTAATCTATTAAAAAAATATCATTTATTAATTTATATTGGTATTAATATATTATTATTATCTTTACTTTTATTTGGCATTAATATTAATGGGAGCCGTTGTTGGATATATATAGGTTCTTTTAGTTTTCAACCATCAGAACTTATGAAGATTAGTTTAATTATTACAATATCATGTACTATTAATAAATTTAAAAAGAAAAAAAAGAATACTATTAAAGATGAATTCATTCTCCTTGGAAAGCTTTTTATTCTTACATTTATTCCCAGTATTTTAACTTTTTTAGAACCAGATACCGGTGTTGTTATTATTTATTTTTTAATATTTATTACTTTAGTTTTTTTTATTAAACTAAGAAAAATTTGGTATATAACTTTTATTAGTAGTTTTTTAATTATATCGGGAAGTATCATCTTTTTATATTTTTTTAAGCAAGATTTATTTATTAAACTAGTTGGAATTAATATTTTTTATCGTATTGATAGAGTTTTAAATTGGGTTTATGGAAATGGTTATCAGTTAGAAAATAGTTTAATTTCTATTGGTTCAAGTGGACTATTTGGATTTGGTTATTTAAAAAATCCTCTTTATTTTCCTGAACCTCAAACTGATTTTATCTTTGCAACTTTCACTTCTAATTTTGGATTAATAGGTGCAATTATTTTATTATTTGTTTTAATTATATTTGATTCTAGTATTTTAAGACTTTCTTTAAAAAAAGTAAAATTAGTTGATAAATACATAATTATTGGAATATTTATAATGCTTTTTTATGGACAAGTCCAAAATATTGGTATGACTATTGGACTCCTTCCAATAACAGGCATTCCTCTCCCATTTATAAGTTATGGTGGTACTAGTTTACTTGTCTTTTTATTTGTAATAGGAATAATTTTAAATATTAATAGAGAAATTAATAAATATAGAAATTAAAAAAGGATACCAAAGTATCCTAAAAATTACAACATGAACCTTGATCTATATTACTTACAACATTTTCTTCACAGCAAGAATATTCAGGTCTATAGGTATGTTTATAAACATGATGATTTATGATTCGAGTACGAATTGGACATACATGTGGTACTTCATGAACAAAGGTTCTATTAACACATCTTTCTCTCATTGGTTCAACAATTGGACGTGTAGGACAAGATGAACCTGTCATTCCTTGATTCATATTGCCTCCCATATTATTTATGTCGACATCAACATCTATATCGTTTGTCATGTTGTCAGCAAAAAAGTTAGTATTTACATCAATATTTCGATCATAACAATTATCTTGAAACATAATTTCCTCCTATCTAATTTATAGTATGAATAAATTAAATTTTGGAATGTTTATTTGTCCCAAATTAAATACATAACTATTAGTTAAATTTAAATAATTTACAAAAACTTAAACCCATAAATGAACCTAACATATCAATTACAATATCTATAATATTTGCTGTTCTTTCAATAATAAATAATTGATGTACTTCATCACTTATAGAATATAATAAACAAAATATAATAGCATATAAATATTTTTTATTAATTTTAAAGTTTAAGAAACAATTATAACTTAAAACAAATAAAATAAAATATAAAAACATATGAGCAAGCTTTCTAACTATTAATACAGAATATTCAAAATCATAAAGATTAATTCTCAGTAATTTATTAATAAAATCAATTAAATGACTACTACTTGTTGTTGATAGATTACCATTTTGATTAGAAAAATAATATATTATTAAACACCAACTTATAAGTAGAATAATACTTACTATTTTTTTAAATTTATCTTGATCTTTTTGGTTCATAATCTTCATATTCCATACTATTTTCATATTTACTAAATTGTTGTTCATTTAATTTATAAGCGTGATTCATTACTTCTGTTTCAAGTATATTTATTTTCTTTTCTAATAAATCAACTTGTTCCTTTGACATATAATTTAGATATTTATTAATCATTTCCCTTTTAAATTTTTCTACTTCATTCAAAGCTTGCATTAAAGATCCAGCTGGATCGTCATCATCATTTTCATATATAGTAGATATCAAATCAATTAATTTTTTTATCTTAGAATTAATTTTTTTATTAATTAATTTTTCAATAAAACTAGGATTAATAATAACCATTTTATTTACATTTATAGCATCTCTTAATTTTATATTTTTATTTTTTGGAATCATTCCATATCCATCTAATTTATCATACTCAAAATAAGATACAGTTTTCTTATTTTTTTCTTTTACAACTAAATATCTAATATCGCTCATCACTATCCTCCAATAAATCTGGTCTTAATTCTTTAGTTTTTTCTAGTTTTTTTAAATGTCTCCATTCAGCTATTTTTTGATGATCTCCGCTTAAAAGAACACTTGGTACTTCCATATCACGAAATGTTCTAGGTTTAGTATAAGTTGGATAATCTAATAAGTTATCTGAAAATGATTCACTTTCTAAGCTTTCTTTAGTTATACTTCCATCAATTAGTCTTGTAATACTATCAATTAATATCATACTAGGAATTTCACCACCAGTTAAGATATAATCTCCAACACTTATAAACATATCACAGATGGATTTTATTCTTTCATCAAATCCTTCATAGTGACCACATAATAAAATTAAATGTTTTTTACTCGATAATTCTAAAGCAATATTTTGATTATATACTAAACCATCTGGTGTTAACATAATAACTAAACTATCTTTAGTTTTTAAACTTTCTATACAGTCAAAGATAGGTTGACAAGCAAGTACCATCCCAGCTCCTCCTCCAAAGGGAGTATCATCTACTTTACCATGAGGATCAAGGCTATAATCACGAAAATTATGAATATTTATCTCAACTATTCCCTTATCTATTGCTCTTTTTATAATTGATTCATTAAGTACTCCTTGAAACATATCAGGAAAAATCGTTACAACATCTATTTTCATAATAAACCGTCTACTCCTTCTATATCTATTCTTTTTTTCTTTAAATCTATATTTTTTATAAGCTCAAAAGGAATCATTTTAACTTTATCAATTACTAATATTTTTTTATTTTTATTTAAATATTCATAACCGGTTACTACTCCTTTTAAATTATTATTTACATATACTTTACAATCAAGTAAATCTTCATCTAAATATTCATCACTATTTAAATTAATATTATCTTTATCAATAAATACTAAACTTCCTTTTAAATATTCTATATCATTTATATCTCTTATTCCATCTAAGATAACCATATCATATCCCTTATGAACTCTATAAGATGTTATAACAAAACTTTTTTCATTTATATAAATAGTATTACCTACTAAAAAAGCTTTATTCTTGTATTTAAAATCCGATTTTATTCTTATTTCTCCTTTAATTCCATGAGTATTTACATATTTGCCTAAATATATTTTATTCACTTAAGACCTCCATTTAGTTCATATATAATAATACTAGTAGCAACACCAACATTCAAAGATTCTACTTCCTTATTCATTTTTATATAAATATTTTTATCACATAAATTTGCTACTTCGAAACTTACTCCTTGTCCTTCATTTCCTAAGACAATAGCATACTTCTTAACATTAATATCTCTTACATCTATTCCTTCTTTAACATTTGTTCCAAGTATTACATAATCTTGTTTTTTTAATTTATTTATTACTTCTACTAAATTTCTTCTTTCTATATTTATTTTAAATATCATACCTTGACTAGCTCTAATCACTTTATCATTATATAAATCAACTGACGTATCACTTAAAATAATATCGGTAATATTAAAGGCAACACTACTACGAATAATGGTTCCTAAATTTCCTGGATCTTGAATTCCATCAAGAATAATTATTCTATTACCTAAATTAGTTTTCTTATCCTCTATCTTAACTATTCCAATTACTTTAGGAGTACTATCCATATCACTTAATTTTTTCATAATATTAAGCGATGCATTAGTATAAGAAAAATCAATTTTAAAGTCATAACCATCAAGTACCAATAAATCATATAATCTATTACTTTTATAAGCCTCTCTAACTAAATGTTCTCCTTCAATTAAAAACATTTTTTCTTCATCACGATATTTTTTTTGTTTTAATTTTAAATATTTTTTTATATTATTATTTTCTAAACTAGTTATTAACATATAAAATCCCTCAAGTACCATAATATCATATAAACAAATTTATTGAAATATATTAAGTATTTTTTTTTATTATTTTACTAAAAAATAAATAAAGAAATTAATCTCTATTTATTTAATTTATTTTCTCTTTAAATAGTTGTCCTATTTCATCGCTTATCTTTTTTCTTTCACTCCTTAGGTTGTCTCCATTTACCAGCTTGAATTCTTAATAAATCTCCTGATGTATTTTCAAATGTATTTTTTTCATAAATTTTATTCTCCTTTATCATATAATTATATTATTATCACACTGAAAAAATAATCTTTTAATAATAATTATTAAATCTAAATTTAATTATGAGTCTTTTTTTTGTTCATCATCTGTTGTATTAGTTTTACTTTTGGAACTTTACTGTTAGAATCACCGTAAACACACAATTGTTTTGATATAGGTGTAACTTCCTTTACCCATTCATAAAATTCTGAAGTATCCAAATATTCAGAAGTACTACTAGCCAAAGTATTTATTGGAAATCCTACTATCCATAAAAACAATATTAAATATAAGAAATTAAACCATCTACTTTTTTTCATTCCTATTTCTCCAACTTATTTATAATATTACCATATATAAACAAAACTAATTATTACTAATTGATTTTACCACAGATTGAAGATATAGTAAATATTAATATAATTAAAGAAAAAAAGAATTTTTTAAAAACTTCTTTTATTATTCATTTTTAAAAAATTCTTGGAAAATATTTGTTTCATCTTCTAATATTTCTTTTGTTAGTTCTCCTCTTGAATCTGTTTGTTTTTCACTTATTCCAGTTACTAATCTTTTAGGTACACCCTTTTCTATATAAATAAAGTTTGGGGCATATATACGCTTTTCACCCGTTGCTATTTTGTTTCCTTCACTATCAGTTAAGTTATATTCACTAAGAAGTGGTTCAAATACTTGAAGTAATTTTTGATATTCACTTGCTCCTTCTATTGTTTTAGTTAATTCTCCATCTACTAGTTCAAATTTATCACGAAGTATTTCTTCTCCATCATCATTCCAAATTGGAACATAATATATTTTAGTTATTTTATTTTTACTAGCAATTTCAATAGATTTTTCTATAACACTACGGCACCATGGACAAAGTTTATCTCCAAAATAAACATAAAAAGTTTCCTTCTTATCAATCCTATCTAAAATATCTTTAGCTTGCACTTTTTCATAAGGATTATCTTCACTTATAGTAACCGTTCTATGCTCCTTGCCATTTTTATTAGTTGTACCATTAATAGATTCATAATCTTTTTTAAATTCTAAAGCACTATTATTATTACTACAACCACTACAAACAAACATTAATAGAATTAAAATCAACATCAAATATTTTTTCATTTTTATCACCTCAAAACCATTCTATAAAAAAACAACTTAAAGTTCAATAAAATAGAAGTTGAATTAACTAAACTTTAAGTTGAATATTTATTTAACAATTTTTATCTACCGATAAAGGTATTTTATAAGTTTTAGTAAAATTATCTTCATTATAGGCATTTATTTCTAAATATAAAGTGTCATCTCCATATGTTTTACATTTCTTTTCATAATCATCTATATTAAATTTAATGTTTTTTAAATATTCTTCTAAAGTAATATCATTTTTACTATCACAAACACTTATTTCCGTTATTGTATTATTATTTTTTTCATATAAACTACAAGTTAACTTTTGATATATATTACTATCTTCTTTTCCACAATAATTAATATTAGCTATATAAATAGAGGACTTTTTAGAATCGTATGCAACACTTCCAAATACTTCAAAATCACTACAAGTTGATTTAATAGTTTTTAATTCAAAAGAAGAATTATTATTAAATATTATAAATATAATTATTCCAACTATTAATATTAAACCAATTATTATATAAATATATTTTAATTTATTATCTTTTTTATTGTTTTTTATATCTATATTTAAAATATTTGATAAATCTACATTATAATCATTAGCCATTTGAATTAAAAGAGAGAGATCTGGTATATTTTTAGCATTTTCCCATTTAGAAACAGCTTGATAAGTAACTGAATATTTATCTGCTAAATCTTTTTGAGTTAAATTATTATCCGTTCTAATTTTTTTAATAAATTCAGCAATTTTTTCATTATCCATCTCCATCAACTCCACTATGTTTATTATATCATCTAAAAAGAAAAAAGTCTTGCTTATTTTTTAAATAATTTATATAATTAAATTGGAGGTTATAATATGAAAATTAAAATAAATGAAGATAATTGTATTGGTTGCGGATATTGTGAAGGTGTATGCGAAAATGTATTTGAAGTAGTTGATGGATGTTCAACCGTTAAAGTAGAAGAAGTTCCTGTAGAGTATAAAGATAATGTAGTTGATGCTATAGAAAGTTGTCCAACTAGTGCAATAGAAGAAATTAAAGATTAAAAAAATTGGCTAACTAAAGTCAATTTTTTTCTTTTACTCGTTTTAAATTCTTAATAAATTTTTTCTCATCATCACTTATTCTTCTAGAATCAACAATTTTATTTAAAGCTTGATTATAGACAAATTCATCTTTAATATTAACTAAATAAACTAAGGTTTTTTCTTTATATTTAATATAAGAAATAGACATTAACCATGACATAGCCATTTTAACATAATAATCATCACTTTTAATCTTAGATACTAAATCTAGTACTTTATCAATATATTCGTCGTGTAAATAATAATTAAGCAAAATAATAATACCAAATCTTTTAATAAATCTATTCTTATTTCTTGTTAAGTTTTTAGCATAGGGAAATCCTAGTTTTTGATCTTTTTTAAATATTTTTAAATTAGAAACTACTAAATCTACCTGTCCCCAAGAATTAAGTTTTAATAAATATTTATCTAAATATTTTATTAAATCATTAAATGGTATTTTTAAATAACCATAGATAAATCCTTCAATTAAAATAAGTTCATATAAATTACTAGTATTATTTTCTATAAAACTATCATAATCTCCTTTACTTATTTCTTTAGCTATCTTTTTTAATTCATTTGTTCTGACTCCAATTACATTATCGCATACCACTATTTTTTTTTGAAATTCTAGATATTTTAAATCTTTTATACTATCTAAATACTTTAGTAATTCTTGATATTTTTCTTTATCAAATTTATCTTTTAAATTCATACCTATTCCTTTTTAAGTATGCTAATTTATTAATGTAATTCTTCATCACTACTACCTCACTTCTATTTTTATTTGAACAAACAATATAATTATAACAATTTTAATTATAAATTTGGAGAGTTAAATACAAAAAACAACAATTTTTTACATAAATTGTCATTTTTATATTTATTCATATTTAGTTTCAGGATGATCAAATTTTTTTCTAGTTTTCATTCTAAAACATTTACTACAAGCAACTGTATATGTAACTTCTCCTTCTCCATCTATGGCAACACTTTCTCCTTCAGTAACTACTTTTCCATCAATTAATCGAACATTAAACATAGCTTTTTTACCACATTCACAGATTGTTTTAATTTCCGTTATTTCATGAGCAATTTCAAGTAAACGTCTCGCTCCAGGAAAACCATTACCTTTAAAATCGGTTCTTAATCCATAACACATAACTGGAATTTCTAAATCTATTACTATATCCATTAATTGATTTACCTGTCTGGTTGTCAAGAACTGAGCTTCATCTACTAGTATTAAATCTACATGATTATATTCATTAACAATAATTTCAAAAATATCATCATCTTTTTTTATTAAATAGTCAACTTTTTTGGTTGAGCCAATTCGAGATACTATCTTATCTTGTCCTTTAGTATCAGTAGATGGTTTCATTATAACAGCTCTCATACCTCTTTCCGTATAATTATAATCACATTGTAAGATTCTCGTTGTTTTTCCACTATTCATTGCTCCATAAAAAAAATATAACTTTGCCATTCTTTTCACCTAATTTAAGAATATCAAATGTTATATTTTTATACAATCATTTTTACATAATTTTACTTTTACGTTTCATAACAACAGCAACTAAAGTTGAAAAAATTCCTATCCCTAAAATTACTAAACTCATAATCATTTCATTTTCTTTTAAAAACTCGTTTAGATTATTAGAAGAATTTCCAGTTGTTGTAGTTGATACATCTTCCTCTTTATCTTCTTCTTTATTTATAATTCTAAAAGTATATAAAACACTTTCCTCTCCATCTTTAGCTTCTATTTTTATAATACTACCATTTTTTAAATTCTCATTACCAGTTATTTCACTAGTTGCATCTTCATCTGATAAAGTAACATTAAAATCTAATTTAGATAAAGTTGTTTCTATTTTATAATTATAAGTTTTTGGTTTAAATTCAAAATTTATACCCGTTATCGTTATATCCTTTACAATTGGAATTTCTTCTTCTCTTGTAATATTTAATTTATAAGTCTTTACTGTTCCATCTTCAGCTGTTACTTTTATTTCTACTAAATTAGTTCCTGTTTTAAGAGTAACATTTTCAGAATAATCAAGATTTGCTTTATCATTATTTTTAACTGCATTTATCTTAACTTTAGTAATTTTATATTCAACACTCAAATCATATTCAAGCTTATCACTTTTAAAGTCAAAATCTACTCCTTCTATTTTTAAACTCTTTAGAGTGGCATCATTACTTTGAACGTTAGTTTTATTAATATGAATTGTATAATTTCTAATACTTTCATTTTCAGCTTTTACTTTTACTTCTACGGTTGTTTTATCACTTGAAAGTTTAACAGCATTACTACCTACTCTTTCACCATATCCATCAACAAAAGACGCTCCATTTGGAAGGGTTGCTTTTATTTCAACACTAGTAGTTTTAGTATCGAAAGACACACTATATTCGTTAGTATCTCCTAAAACTATCTTTTGATTTCCTACGATAAGACTAGTTAAACTATTATCACCACTCCTCGTATCTGGACGATTTACTTTAATAGTATAAGTTTTAGAATCATCAGCATTTTCTCGATTAGTAAGAACATATGTAAAAATATTAGCTCCATAGTTTAAATTTTGACTTCCAATATCTCCCATTCCAAAAAAATTACTTTGATCATATCTATAATCCAATTTTATAGTTGTTTTACTACTATCAACTGAATATTCATAATCAAATTTACCACCTTCAAATATAGATGTATTATCAACTAATATATCCGTAAGATACTCTTCAGCTTTAACATTTATAAAAAATGCTAAAAACAAAAATAAAAATAAACCTAACTTCTTCATATAATCCCTCTATTCTTAATCTAAAATAATAGTATCACAAATAATAAAAAAAATCTATACAAAAAAGAAAAAAAACAGCAAAATTTACAGATATCTTTCGCTGTTTGGAAAAACCATTACTAAACTTTGATTAGTTAAATCTAACTTTTTAATAAATTTATTTAATTTTTTAATATTTAAACTTTTAATTAATTCTACTCTATTTAAATAGACTTTATTGTATGTTATTAAATCGCTATATACATTATCAACTGTTAATTCAATATTATCAATCATTCTTATTTCACTAGCAATCCAGACTTTTTTTATTCGTTCTAGATCTGCAGTTTTAATTTTAATATTTTTTAAAGTATCTTTTAACTCATCAATAAACATATCTGCTTTATCACTTTCAGCTGTTATATCTAAAGTTAAAAAATTATCAAAATTGTTTTTTTCTACATAAAAACCACTGGTTAAATGTTCTTTAGTAACTCTTTCTTTAAAGATGGATGTACTACCAAATAAATTAGCCATAATAACACCCATATACATATTTATTTCAATATCACTAAAATCTTTAAAATTATTTTTGTTTATTTTTATACTAAATCTTAGTTTGGAAATTAATACATTCATATAAAGTTTTTCAAATTCTTCTTTAACATCATTTGGTTCATCATATTTGACATGTTTTATATTTTCTATTTTTTTAATTTTATTAAGTTTTTCATGTTCCATTATTAAATTTTCAATACTATTAGGATCAACATTTCCCCCAATTACTAAAAACATATTACTAGGATTATAAAAGGTATTATAAGCATTATATAAATCTTCTTTGGTAATACATGTAACGCTTTCAACAGTTCCAGCTATTTTTTCTCGTATAGGTAATTTATAAAATAAATTTTTTCGCATTAAATCATCCATTGCCCATTCAGGATCATCTTCATACATTAATATTTCTTCTTTAATTATTCCTTTTTCTTTTTCAACGTTTTTATCCGTAAAATAAGGTGTATATACAAAATCTAATAAATAACTTAAATTCCTTTCTAAATCATTAACCCCCCAAACATAATATCTTGTATTGTCAAAAGTTGTCGAAGCATTAGTACTAGCTCCACTTTCTGAAAAAAACTTAAATGGATCAAATTTATCTTCCATTTCAAACATTTTATGCTCTAAAAAATGAGCTGTTCCAAATGGCGTCTTATATTTCTTGCTATTAATTAAAAATTCTATATCCCTAGAACCATATTTGGTTCCTAAGATAATATAATAATTTTTTTTATTTTTAAAAGGAATAATATTTACATCTAAGCCATTTTTAGTTTTAAAATTATAAATATTTTGTTCAAGATTTTCAAAACTATTTTTCTTCATTCATATCCCCCTTAAGCAAATAAATAGTATCTATAAATACTTTCTTTGAAACACATTTGATATCATCAATTGTAACTTTTAAAATTTCTTCGCGTCGTTTATCTAATTCATCAAGATTAAGTAAATCTTTGGCTACCATATTTTCTAACACATTATCTTGATTATCTAAGGATTCTTCTAATAAACTTAAATATTCGATTTTAGCATTAGCAAGTTCTTTTTCGCTTACAAAATTTTTACTCATTTTTTTCATAATATCAAAAATATTTTGAATTACTTCTAGATAATTTTCTTTACTAATACCTGAATTTATTATAAGTAAATTATCAGCTTTATTAATACTTGATGATATATAATAAGCTAAAGAATTTTTTTCTCTTATAATTTGCATAAATTTAGAATTAAATCCTCCTCCAAGTATCATATTGTATAGATTTATAACATATTTCCACTCAAATTCATTTAAATTCATTAATTTGCATCCAATTGAAAGTTTTGATTGATTAAAATTTTCACTTTCTATAACTTCTTTAGGCTTTTTTAATATTTTGTCATGATAAATAATAATATCTTTTTTATCTTTCTTTATTGTACTAAAATTTAATTTTTCTTTTACTAGTGATATCATTTCTTTTTCATTAAAATCTCCTACTACATATATATCAACATCACTTTTAAAAAGAAATTCTTTATAATAAAGATATAAATTTTTTTCATCTATTGACTCTAAATCTTCTAAATAACCAAATCCGCGATAAGAATATGGAAGATCACCTAAATTTTCTAACATACGAACATTAGCATACATTCGAGAATTTTCTTTAACCGTTTTAATTTCACTTTCTAAATCTTTCTTAACGATATTAAATATATCTGTATCTAATTTGTTATTTTTTACATTTGGATTAAATATTATTTCATGAAGCAAATCAAGACTTTCTACTAACATAGACTCTTCTGTATATTTGGGATTTAATAAAGACATATTAAAACGTGTTACTAACATATTACCAATTCTAGTATTAAAACTTCCAATAAAAAGCGAATATAAATCTTGTATTTTTAAAGAAAGTTTTCTTCTTGTATTATATTTTTTGGTACTTGCTACTAAATAATCGGTTAATAAATTTCGTTTAGTAATATCACTTTTAACAATTCTATCTTTTAATAAAACTTTTATATTTATTGATCTAAATTTTTTAGTTTTAATTAAATGTAACTTTCCATATTTTAAATCAATTATTTTTTCAGTCATTATATACCTCCTTTTTTATTGTTCCCATAATATGCCAATTTATTAAATTATATTATAAAAAGTAACTAACAAAATGTCAATTACTTTTTGGAACACAGGTACCTTCTCCTGCCTTAGCACCTTTTTGATATTCTTCACCGACTAATTCACAAGATGATTTAGTCATCGAGTCTTTTAAATAACCACCAAACATATTTACAATACCAATTATCACCACGGAAATAAGTGCAATTATAAGCACGTATTCAACAAGTGCTTGCCCTTTCTTATTCATAACTTCTCTCCTATCTTCTAATTAAATTTTAATAGAAATTTCACAATTCGTCAAGCTATTTATTAACTTTAATTAAACCTTCAGCCACTTCTTCTAAACATTTACCAATGTTTTTTTCACTTTTATATTTTTGCTTTGGCATTTGCAAGAATCCATTAGCTGATATTTCGCGGCTTCTTTTAGCTGCTATATGTACAAGTTCATATTTGGATGATACGATATTTAAAAGTTTGTCAATAGATGGATATATCACACGTCTCACTCTCCCTCTATTATTAGAATAAACGAGACACAAAAATAATGCAAGTAAATTTTCGAAAATTGACAATGACTTTACAAAAGTTTTGTAACTATTTAGACTATTAAATACTTTAATAGTTACTTTTTTTATTTGCTTGTATTCCTACCAGATAAACTATTTATAATATTTTTAAAATCATTATCCTTTAAATCGGTAAATTCTATAATTATATTTTTACTATGTAATCCCAATTGAATATTTTGATAATATCCTTGTTCTAATATTTGTTTACATAATAAAACTATATTTTTTAATATATTTTTTTAAAAATCTTCTGTTATATCAATTTTACTAGTTATTGCTATCATTAAATTATCACTTCCTAATAATATTCGAAAAGCAATACCTTCAAGAAGTATTTTAGTATATTCATTATAAATTAAACCTATTCGTCTCATTGCTGTATCTTTAAAAAATGATTCTTCTCCATTTAAAAATCTTACTAAATTTATTTCATTAGCTAAATGTAACCCATTTCCATCTTGCTCACAAACAAACCTTACCAGCAAAAGAAGTTGAAAATAAGATCATACTCGCTTGAAGTCCACCTTCAAAAGGATCATTTCTTTTTCTTTTTATTAATTCTTGAAAAAATGACTTTATTATTTCAAAATTTATTGCTTCTGAATTTTTATTAATTCCATAATAAATTTTTTCTTCTAAATTTTTAATATAATATTTATCTAAATTCATTTTAACTCCTATTTTTAATATACGAAAAATCAAGAAAAAAAGCCATAAACATTTATTTTTAGTATATTATACGCAGGTATATCCACCATCAATCGGTAAAACAATACCCGTCACATAACTTGCCTCATCGCTTGCCAAAAATATTGCTCCAGCATTGAGTTCTCCCTCTTTTCCATATCTTTTCATTGGTACATGAGTTTTAGCAAATTCTTGAAATCTATCAGTATCAAGTACTTGAGTTGTAAGTTCCGTATAAAAATATCCTGGACAAATAGCATTAACAGTAATTCCCCATTTTGCAAGTTCAGCTGCTGCTGCTCTAGTAAAATTTACCACCCCACCTTTACTTGAATGATAAGCAATAGTTGGTATTTCATCATTTCCAACTAGTCCATACATTGATGCTATATTAATAACTCTACCATAGTTATTTTTTTTCATAATATTAGCAAATGCTCTTGTCATTTTAAAAACACTTGTTAAATCAGTTGCAATAGTAAAATCCCATTCATCATCAGTCATTTCAAGTACTCCAGCATCTTTACTTGAACCAGCACAGTTTACTAATATATCAACTCTACCAAATTCTTCTTCTGCTAAACGTGCTGCCGTATTAATATCTTCAGTACTTGTAACATCACATTTAATAGGAAGTACTTTTACACCTTTACTTTCTAAATCATTTTTTATACTTTCTAATCTTTCTAATCTTCTTGCAAGTAACACCAAGTTAGCACCTTGACTAGCAAATGCATAAGTCATTTGTTTTCCAAGCCCTGATGAAGCTCCACTTATTACCGCTACTCTATCTTTTAAATTAAACATAATATTACCTCCATAATAACTTTAACAAGAAAAATTTTTTTTGTAAATAGTTTAATTAAACTTTTCTTCATTTTAACATTGTTAAAAACTATTAAAATATATTTTCTAATAAAGAATTTTTAATTTTTGGATGTCTTCTTTATCATAATGCATATCTAAATAGGTATCAATATAAAACATTACTAAATTATAATTAATATTATAATAATAATGACTTAACTTCTTTAATAAACTTTCAACTTGATTACAAGGAAATAAGTTTGTGATTTTGTCAAATAAATAACTTACTCTATTATCATCAACAATTCTTTTTTCAATTATAATATTTATTTCATTGTCTAATCCTCTAATAATATCTTCTTGAAGTAATTGTATCCTTTTAGAAATTTCTATTATTTCATTTATTATATCATTCATATCTTTATCCATTTTCTTACTTTTCAAAATAATTAGTCTTCTTAAATGGATATGTTAAAAATTTTATAAATGCTCTTGAATTAGATAACCAAACAAATTTACTATTATTTTTGGTATTATTAATAATTTTTTGAACCATAAATTTAGCAATTGTTTCTGGATAATCTCCTAAAATATTATAAATTTTCTTAGTCTTATCATCTAATTCTATTTTTTCTCCATCACCTAAAGATGTCTTAAGAAAATTAGTTATCATAATCCCTGGTGTAATCTTTCCAACTATAACATTACATTTTAAATCAGCTGATTCATGTGCCAGAGCTTCTGTAAAATAAGTAACTGCTCGTTTACTAGTTCCATATATTGATAATCCTGTAATAGTTGCATCGTTTGATCCATGTCCTTCAACATTATAAATAGCTCCATTCCCTTGTTCTTTCATCACTTTAAAAATCAACTTCGAACAAAGAACAGTCCCCTTTAAATCAATATCAATAAGTCTATTAATAACCTTATTATCTAATTCCCATATAGGATTTGCCGGTTGATTAACTCCCGCATTATTAATCCAAATATCAATATTACCAAGTTCTTCTACAGTCTTATTAATTAAATTCTTTATATCATCTTCATTAGTAATATCCATTTTGAATGATAATATTTTCCCTTTCCCATTTTTTATTTCTAAATTACTTTTTGCTTTTGTAAGTTCTTCTTCATTTACATCACATATAACCACATTATAATTATTCTGGTAAAATAATTCTAACATTGCATAACCAAATCCCCTTGCACTTCCTGTAATTACAACTGTTTTCATTAAAAACCTCCTAACTTTAATTAATTATATTATTTATTTTAACATATAATATTAAAAGAATTAAGGTCTTTTTTCTAAAAAGCTCTTAATTCTTCTATTTTCTCTTTTTAATTTTATAATTTTAAATATATTTTTCTTAGGAATAAGTTTTAATATTTTATTATTTTCGGTAAATAATTTACTATAATAATAAATATTTTCTAGTTCATTATTTTTTAAAGTTCCAAAAAAATTATTATATCTTCCTTTTCCTCTAATCGCTTTAATTACTAAATATGTTTGTTTATTTTCTGTTATAAGTTGTTCTTTTTCTATTTTAAAACCTATCTTTTTTATTATTTTACGTACTTCAATAAATTCATTATTAGGTGATAAAATAAGTGTTTTTATATGAGTTAAATTTTCTTTATTATTTATAATTCGACTCATTAGAAGTCCACCCATACCAGACATTATAACAGTATCAATATTGTTATCTAAATCATTTATCCCATCTTTAAGTACAATTTCTATTCTATCTTCCATTCCATATTTTTTAATGTTATCTTTAGCAATTTTTAATGGATTAGGATTCACATCACTCTCTAATACTTTAATATTCTTTTTATTCTCACACAAATATATTCCTAAATGAGCATGATCACATCCCACATCAATTATGGTTGAATTATCGGAAACGTAAGACGCAACTAACTCTAGTCTTTTAGATAATTTTATCATCAGTCAGTTAAAAAATCCTTTAGCTTACGACTACGCGATGGATGTCTTAATTTTCTTAAAGCCTTAGCTTCAATTTGTCTAATACGTTCTCTGGTAACATTAAATATTTGTCCTACTTCTTCTAATGTTCTACATTGACCGTCATCTAAACCAAAACGAAGTCTTAATACTTTTTCTTCACGTTCTGTTAATGTTAAAAGAACACCTGATAATTCTTCTTTTAACATACCAATTTCCGTATATTCTTCAGGAGACATTGTTCTTTCATCTTTAATAAAATCTCCAAGATGAGAATCATCCTCTTCTCCAATAGGTGTTTCAAGACTAACAGGATCTTGACTTATTTTATATACTTCACGAACCTTATCAAGAGAGATTCCTAACTTATCAGCAATTTCTTCATCAGTTGGTTCACGATTTAACTCTTGCGTTAATTGTCTTTGAACACGAGCTAATTTATTAATTGTTTCAACCATATGAACTGGTATTCTGATAGTTCTTGCTTGATCAGCTATAGCACGAGTGATAGCTTGTCTAATCCACCAAGTTGCATATGTTGAAAATTTATAACCTTTTCCTGGATCAAACTTATCAACAGCTTTCATTAAACCAATATTCCCTTCTTGAATTAAATCAAGAAACAACATACCACGTCCAACATATCTTTTAGCAATTGATACGACTAGACGAAGATTTGATTCTGCAAGCATTGTCTTAGCATGTTCATCACCTTCAACTGCCTTCAAAGCATAATCTAATTCCTCATCACTCGTAAGCAAATTAATACGTCCAATTTCTTTTAAATACATTCTGACCGGATCATTTATTTTAATATCCTTTGAATTAGCTAAATCATCAAGTACTTGATCAGGTGTCTCAACAGGAACTTCCGTTACTCCTTCTTCTTCTTCATCTTCTGATCTAATTTCAATTTTATTTTCTAGTAATACATTATAAAGTTCATCTAGTGAATCAGCATCAATATCAAGTCCTTTAAGTTCATTAGCAAGTATTTCATAGGTTATATAACCTTTTTCAAGTCCTAACTTCACTAATGCTTCTTTTCTTTCTTCGAAAGTCTTAACTTCACTTATCATTATACTCACTCCCTAATTTTAAGTTTCATGATTTCATTACTTATTTTAGCTTGTTCTAAAGGATCTACTTCTTCTTTAATTAATTTCTCTAATCTTTTGATTTCAAGAGACACATTATAATCCTTAATTACTTTCAAAAGTTCTAAAATAACTGTACTATCTACATTGCTATCTATTTCCATTGCTATTATTTCATTTAAATATTTTAACATTTCGGGATCTTTCTCATAACTTAAAAAATCAGCAATATTAATATAACCAAATTTTTCATAAAAATCAGAAATCTCTCTAACTAAATTTCTATATATATCATTTGGAAAATAGACTTGACTAGAAACAACTAAATTAATAACTTCTTTATTATTTAACATATAAAAAACTATTTCTTGCATAGTTTTTTCATATTTATTTTTTTTTCTTTCCTTTATATCATGCGTGATAATTGAAACTTTAGTTTTTTCTTTTTTTGATAGTAATTCATTTAACTTTTTTTCCAATGTATTATACCACACGTTTGTATCATTTGCAAGATTTTTTAACATTATTTCTCTTTTTATTTCTGAATCAACGGTGCTAATTTCTGAAATTACTAAATCTATATAATTAGTTAACTCATCAGCACTATTAAAATTAACTCCTTGTTTTAAATTTTTAATTTTATAATCATTATAACTTATAGCACTTGATATAAGTGAATAAAATTTTTCACTTCCGTATTTTATAATATAGTCATCAGGATCTAAAGAATCACTTAATGGGATAACTTTAACATTAAAATTATTATCCTTTAACATTTTACCATTATTAATAGTTGCATTTATTCCAGCTTTATCTCCATCAAAACAAAGATAAACATTCATGCTTAATTTTTTAATTAAATTAATTTGATCAATGGTTAAAGCTGTTCCCATTAAAGCAATACAATTTTTAACACCTATAGTATAAGCTCGAATAACCGCCATAAAGCCTTCCATAATTATAACAAAGCCATTTTTCCTTACTTCATCACGTGCTCTTTTATAATTAAAAATATTTTCACCTTTTTTAAATATTGGCGTTTCTTTAGTATTCAAATATTTATTGATTGCTTCGCCATGATATATCCGACCACTAAAACCATTAACACGTCCATCTATACTATATAAAGGAAATATTATCCTGTTTATATACGTATCAACTTCTCCACTACTAAGACCTAATTCATTTAAAGTATTGATATTATATCCTTGTTTCACAAGGAGACTTGTTAATCTATCTCTTTTATTTAAAGATAAACCTATTCCAAATTCTTTAATTGTATTTATATCAAGATTTCTTTTCTTTAAATATTCTCTAGCATCAATTCCTTCTTTAGACATTAAATTATTCTGGTAAATTGTATTAGCTAATTCACATATTTCGTATAAATCATCATATTTATTCTTTATAACTTTATTATCACTTTTAACTTCAATACCAATTGAATCTCCTATTATTTTAAGAGCTTCTCTAAAACTAATATTTTCGTATTTCATTAAAAAATTAAAAACATTTCCAGCTTCACCACATACAAAACATTTATAAATTTGTTTTTCCCTAGATACTGATAAAGATGGATTAGTATCAGCATGAAAAGGACAAAGCCCAAAATAGTTTTTGCCCCTTTTGGTTAAGGTTATATATTTACCTATAAATTCAACAATATCAGTTTTTTCACGTATTTCTTTTATTAAATTCTGATCCATCCTAAATCATCCAATCTGTATTCCAATATTATACTCTTTTTTTTTTACTTTGACAATTAACATTTAATAAATTTAACATGATTTATTAAGACTTAAAATATTCATATTAATAATATTTATATACAAAAGAGACTATTGATTTAGTCTCCATCTTTTAATAAATAACATTTTTAAAATCATTTAAATTTGTAGTATTAATTATTCCATATCTAGATAAAGTCATTTTATTACTTCCAACTTTAATTTTTTGACGACCACCAGCAAAAGCCATTGTAAATCCAGCCTCTTTTAAAACACTAATAGCATAATCATTATATTCAAAGAAAGGATAACAAAATACGGTTGAACCATTTAATTGTTCACGACTTTTTTGAAGATCAGCAAGTAAAGTTTCTTTAGCTGTACATTTTAAAGCACTTCCTTGTCCACCTAGACAAACATTTGGTCCATGCATATTATAAGTATGTGAATGAAGTTCTAAAGCACTTGAATACCAAGCATCAGTTTTCCATTCTGTTTCTTCTAAAGCTCCAATTAAGAATAAAGTTGCATGTAATTTATATTTTTCTAATACTTTAACAGAAGCATCAGCAAAATAACCATCATCTATGGTAATAACAACTGTATGTTCAGGGAGTTGAACTTTAGAATCAATAAATTTTTCTAGATCATTCATAGTTGCTGTATAAAAATTATTATCAACTAAATATTTCATTTGTTCATCAAATTGAATATCACTTAAACAAATTGTTGCATTATTGTTAATACATTTTTGTTTTTCTTCACTGTTATTACTATCATATGTTGCATGATAAACAAGAGCAGAAATAGCATTGGTATGTTTTAATTCTGTATTAACATTTTGAAAAGTTTCACATTCTTCATGTTTAATATAATATAGTTTATCCTTATAAATAACTCCATAGTAATTTTCTTCCTTAATTATAATTGGTAGTTCCATTCCTATATTAATTGTAAAAATTAATTTATCATTTAGATAAAGATTCGTTTTATCACTTGTTCTAATACTTTCATTATAAGGAATATAATTTTTCCAAGATATATCCTCATTTATATCTTCACTTGCTTCAATATCTTGATAATCAATATAAAATTCTGTATCTTTTATTTTAAAATAACCATGAGATAATTGATTATCTTTTTCTAATTTTAAAACTACATCATTAGAAACAATTCCTATTTCTTTTAATTCATCGTTTTCTAAAGTATATAATTTTTTATCTTTTAACATTTTAGCAACACTTTTAAAATAATACTCATAATCAACATTTATATATTTAGATTCTTCTGGTATATTAACATTTATATCTTTATGAATTATTTTTTTTATAAAATAATAACTAAAGAATAAAACTAAAACAACCAAAAATATAATGATTATTACTTTTAATATCTTTTTATCCTTCTTTTTCATTATACTACTCCATCTCTATTTTTTGTGATGCCTTCTCTTCTAACATTTTAGGATTATTTAAAATATATTCAAACAATTTAAAACTTTTTATTAAATAAAAGCCATCTGCAATTCTTTCATCAAAGTTTATTCCAAAATTACATGATTTAATAATTTTTTCCTTTCCATCAATAATTTTTATCGTGTCTCGAACTTCTCCAATCGAAGTAATGGATGAACAAGTACCAAAATCTGTATTATTATGATATATAGAATCACTTTTTAATGAACCAATATTGGTTACAATAGCACTAGAAAAATATAAATCATCTTCTTGTAAACTAAGAGGTAATAATCCTTTTTTATCCATAAATTTTAATAAACCCATAACTGGTATCCGAATAATATTCGGTAATTTTCCAAGTATTTCAATAGCAGAATTTGCTCCTTTTTCTTTCTCATGAGATACTCTTACTTTTTCAACCATATTCTTTATTTTTTTTGATAAAGATTCAATCGTTTCATCTTCTGATATTGGTACTTGAATCATTAATTCCTTAGCATTATCCTCAAATGCTACTTTTGCAACAAAGGCAATTACAACATCAGTATGCATAAACATATGCCGATTACTAATATAACGATTTAATTTTGGTCTATTATAGATTGTTTTAGCAAAGGCTAGAACAATAGCATGGAAAAAAGTATACTTATGTCCTTCTTGCTTCTTATCATCTAAATATTTCATTAAATTAGTAACATCTACTCCTGTATTAATAAATACATCAGCATCACACCTTCTTGGTTTCAAATCAACCATTATTTGTTCCATCCCTGTCATTTTTATTCTTTTACTATTAACTCTCATTATTATCTCCTATCTTTGTAATTTGTTAAAATCAACCTTACCCACTATCGTTTGAGGCAAACTATTCATAAATTCAAATTCCTTAGGAATTGCATAAGCCGCTAAATTCTTTTTACAAATCGTTTTTATTTCTTCTATTAAATCATTATTAGCATGTTTTCCTTTTTTTAAAACAATAAAGGCTTTAGGAACTTCAACTTTATATGGATGAGGAATTCCTACAACGCTTACTGTCATTACAGCTTCATGCTTCATAATAACTTCTTCAATTTGAGATGGATAAACATTATAGCCACTTGAAACAATCATTCTTTTAATTCTTTGCTTATAGGTAATAAATCCATCTGTATCCATTGAACCAATATCTCCCGTATGAAGCCAAATATTTCCATCTCGATGTAATTTTAATACTTGATTAGTTTCACTTTCATTATTGAAATATCCAAGCATAACAGTAGGTCCACATACACATATTTCTCCATCCATATTATAAGGAACTTCTTTTTCAGAATTTGGTTCAAATATTTTAACATATATTCCTGGCCAAGGTATTCCAATAGTTCCTGGCCGACTTGCTCCTTTTAAATCAACTGATACTGCAGCAACGGCTTCGGTTAATCCATAACCTTGAATCATATTAGTACGACTTCCATGATCATATAAAAATTTATTTATCTTAATAATTTTTTCTTTACTTAAAGTATCTCCTCCGCTTATAACATATTTTAAATTTGATAAATTAACATTTTCCATATTAGAATTGGTCGTTAAAGCTTCAAATAAAGTTGGTACTCCAACTAAAACCGAAGGCTTATATTTTTTTAATAATTCATGAAATTTTCTTTTTTTAAAAGATGGAATTAAAATTACTTCTGCACCAACTGTGAAGGCATCATTAATAGATACTTCAAGTCCAAATCCATGAAAAATTGGCATGATACCTAAAATACTATCATTTTGATTTAAATCTGGATAAGCACGTAATGTACTTATAGTTGAAGCATTTATATTTCCATTTGATAACACTATTCCCTTAGGAGTTCCAGTAGTTCCACCACTTTCTAAAATAAGAGCTGGATCATCACGACGAGATAAAGTCGTTACTTTTAAATATTTTTGATTAAGTTTTAAAAAATATTTCCAAGAAAGATATTTTTCATTTAAATAGCCATGATATCTATTTTTATAACTGACAATTCTGTACCAAAATCTCTTACCTTTACTCATAGAAAGTCCTGGAGATATAATAATAATTTTTTCAACACTTGTATCATCAATTATTTGATTAACTTTATCTAAATTAATATCCATAGCCATCAAATATTTTGATTTATACTTGTTAAGGGCATTCTTTATCTCATTAACTGATAGCATAGGATGTAAAAAATTTACAACAACACCTAGTTTATTTAAAGCATAAAAACTAATAACTGCTTCTGGAATGTTAGCAGATATTATGGTTACTATATCAAACTTTTTTACTCCAAGCATTAAAAACTTTTCACTACATTTATCAATATCATCAAATAACTTTTGATAAGTAATTTTTGTTCCACAATAATTAATAGCTACTTTATTAAAATAATTATTCTTCTCAACTTTATTTTTTAAAAATTCATAAATATTTTCATTTTTTGTATTAATTATCATATCATGTTTCTTATAGTATTTTTTCCAAGGTGCTGGCGGAATTTTTTTAATACCAATAAAACTTAAGAATCTCAGATCTAAAAAATTCATATCACTCTCCATTATTTTTTAATTATTTACTTTTTGAGTAACCATTGGAGTGTTAATATCAATTACTTCAAAAGTATATCCATTTTCTTTACCAAAGTGAATAATATCTCTTAAAGCACCAGCTGTATAATTTTTTATATCATGCATAAGTACCATATTACAACGCGATTTTGATAAACCATATACAACATAACTATAAACACAAGCAGAAGTTCTACAAGAACCAGCATCATTTGAATCAACATTCCAGTCATGATATCTATATCCTCGAGCAATTACTTCTCTGGTTAAAGTTGTCATAATTCCTTTTGCATAATTACGACTTACGGTATTACTTGATCCTCCTGGGAATCTAATTATTTTAGAGTCAATACCAGTTATTCTTTTTACCCTGGATGCAACAATATTTAAATCATTAAAGTAAGCATCCACAGATGAATAAATTCTTGCATAATTATGACTTGCTGTATGAAGGGCAACTACATGTCCTTCATCATGTTCTCTTTTTATTAAATAATCAGAACCACTTGCCGTTACAAAGAAAGTTGCTTTTACTCCTTCATCTCTTAAAGTATTAAGAATTGACTCCGTTCCACTTCCAGGTCCATCATCAAATGTTAAGTAAATAGCTCCTATCTTGGAACAACTACTTCCACTTGCAACAGCTACTTTATTTTGAACAATAACGGTTCTTTTAATTTCAGCTTTCTTACCACTAGAATTTTCAACACTATAAGTAATGGTATAAGTTCCAGCTTGATTAGTATTGACACTTCCTGAAGTAACTATTTTATCACTTATATCACCATCACATATATCAGAAGCTGTTGCTCCTTTTTCAGAATAAGTTCCTCCAATATTAATATACATAGAACTATTACCATTTAAAGTAATCGTTGGATCACTGGTAAACTCTAAAGCATTAACCTCAATACTTTCTTTATTCCCACTTGAATCGGTTACTTCTAAATAACTTTTATCTCCTTCAATTGATAATTTAACATTAGAAGTTATTTCTCCATCATAATTATCTGTTGCATGAAAACTTCCATGTCCTACTTTACCATTTTTACAAAAAGATAATTCTTCATCAATTATTATTTCAGGTTTTATATCATCATATACCAAAATTCTTCTTGTTAAGCTTTCTTCTTTTTTACCAATTCTATATTTATAAATTAAAGAATATTCTCCTAATTTAGTTGTATCAACCTCTCCCTCTTTATTGATTTTAATATCTTTACAATTTACAATGGTACCATAACAAATCTTAAATTTCTTTTCTTGATACTCTGTATTTACTAAAACCTTATCTTCTTTTACAAATCCATCTATATATACTTTTTTATCAAATACCAAAACATATAATAAAGATGTAGCAACCATAAAAGTCATTATTAAAGAAACAATTATTACTATTTTCTTTTTTTTAGATAATTTCTTTTCATGCTCTCCTTTACCAATCTTTTTACTTTCTTTTTTTTCAATAGCTTCTTTAGTATTTAAATTTTCTTTAATACTATCTTTTTTAACTTTTTCATTTTTAACTTGATTTTTGTTATATTGTTGTTTAGTATTCCTTTTATAATTATTAGTTGATTTAGTACTTTTTTTCTTTTTTATTAAAATATTATCATCTATATTGACTTTTTTCTTTTTCATATTAATACCTACCAAATCTAGTATAAGTCTTTTATAAAAAAAACTCAAGTAAATATCTTTAGTATAATCATTTTTTCTAAAATTTGACATATTTTTTAAAATTAAAAAAACTATAGTCAATCTATAGTTATTTATTTCTCTTTTCTTCTTTTAAAACGTGGAATTCTCTTAAAATCTTGATAAAAATCTTTAAAATCTTCAACTTCACTTTCTTGTTCAATAAAAGCCAATATATCTATATCTATATAATTTTTAGTTATTAAGGAAAATGAAATTTTATCTTGTTTCTTTTTATTAAAATAAATAATATATTCTTCTAAATTTTTACTAAAAATTGCCTTAGTGAAATCTTTTTTAGTAAGTCTTATAATATTTTGAACACGACTAAAATCTTTATCAGTTGATATTATAATTAATTCTAAATTTTTTAAATCATATCCTATTACTAAACTAGTATAAATAAAATCTCCTATTTCATTAAAAAACTCTTTATGATACCCATAAACTAAATTATAATTATCACTGTTATCAATATTATTTTTAAATAATTCTAACATTTTTTTCTTAGTCTCTTCTATTTTTTCTCGTTTTATTTTTCTTCTTTTAAAAAACATTATATCACTTCCTAAATCTATCTTGTTATACCTGATTCTTCTAAAATTTTATCTTGTATTTGAAACATTTCCTTTTCATCATCTTGATTCATATGATCAAAACCTAGTAAATGAAGCATGCCATGAACTGCCAAAAAACATAACTCTCTAATAGTTGAATGTCCATAATCTTTGGCTTGACTATATACTCTATCAATTGATATGTATATATCACCTAAAACCCGAGACTCCAAATTAAAAGTTTTATCATCTTCTAAAGCAAAACTAATAACATCCGTTTCTGAATCTTTACCTCGATAATTTTTATTAAGTTCATGAATATAATCATTATGAACTATAATTACATTGAATTCACATTTATTGATATTTAAAATTTTTAAACCCTTTTTTAAAACTTTTTTTACCACTTTAAAATATTCGTTCATATCTATTTCTGTTTCATTAAATAAACCTATCTTCATATACTCCTCACATCATTATATATAATAATATTACAATTAAAACTATTATAATCATTGTAATTATTGTACTAATTGTTCTTTTACTCATTTTATCAGTTACTATTTCTAATATTCTATAAATATAAAATCCTACCATTCCACCTACTAAATTAAGTAAAATATCATCAACATCAAAGCATCTTCCAATCAAAAGTTGCACACATTCAATAGAACTTGATACTAAAAAAACTAATCCTAAAGCTAACCATTTGTCATTACGCTCTAATCTTAAATAATAGGATGCAAAAAAACCATAAGGCATAAACAATAAAATATTGCCAATTATATTTTTATAAAATAAACTAGAACCAAATGTATATCTAGTAAGTTCTTTAAAAGGTATGAAGTTATTACCATAAGAAATAACATCTTGATAAGTTACTATTTGGAAAAACATTAAAATATAAATAACAAAAATTAATGATAATAATTCCTCATAAACAATAAATTTCTTTTTATATTTAATTACATATGTTATTCTTAACGATATAAGTGCTATTACAGTAATAGCTATAATAGGCCAAGTATTTTCCATTAAATACATTACATCATGAAAAAGTTTTATATTCATAATTATTCCTCAATTCTATTTATTTCTGTAATATTTTCATACACCTTAAAGAAAATATCCATATCTATTGTACTATTATTCACAATAATTTTCAATTTTTTTTGACCTAATATTTTAGAATCTTTATCTAAACTACTTAAAAGTTTCTCCCCTGCAAGTTTCAATCCTTCTTCATAAGCTTCATCTACCGTATATAAATCATCAATTAAAACCATTTCTTGAACACTTTCTAAATTAAATTTTACTGGTAAAAATCTACTTTTTACTATAGTAGTTGCCTTTATTTCTTCATCATTAAAAGTTTTACCAATAATTATTTTTTTATTAAATAATTGAAACGTTAATCTTTTGGTTTTCTTACTAGTATAGCTTTTTTCATAAAAACTTATGGGATATGAAATATGAACTTTATACCACGTTTCACCATAAATCGTTGCATCAGCTTTTACTTGATCAACTATTTCATCTTTATGAGTAATATTTCCAGTTACTATTATATCTCCTTTTTTTACATAATCATTTAATTTCTTGACAATACTTCCATTCTTAGCAACAATTTCTAATATTATAGCATTCTTCTTAGCTACTATATCACAAGGTATATTATCAGATTCTATCATTTTAATAATTCTTTCTTCAACATTTACAATATATCTACTACCATATCTAGTAATTTCTAACCATTCTAAATTATCTTTATTACTATTTAAGATTTTCTTCTTTATTTTTTCTTTTTCTTCAAAACTTTTAACAAATTTAAATAGATTAATATTATATTTATTAAGTTCCTTCCTTACTAATTTTTCTATACTTTGATTATTAGTTTTAATTTCAATATCAAAAATAATATTAGATAAAAAGATAATATAAATAATACCAAAAATAAACATTATAAAAAAAAATAATATTATTTTTAAAAATATTTTTATATTTTATTAACCCTTTATAATCTATAAATTCTATTTCATAAATTTTTTGAAATTGTAATATTTTTTTATATCCAAAATCATCTAGATATAATAAATAATAATCATTTATTTTCTTTATTTTTTTAATATTAATATTATATTTAATTAGTCTCTTAAAATATTTATCTTTTATTTTAACTATATAAATATTCATATTCACCTACAATTCAATTATTTTAACCAAACCACCTATTAATATTTCAGATTCCATTAATTTTAAAAGAGTTAAATCAGATCCCTTTATAGTAATCATTTTTTTATCTTTTAATAAAATTATTTTATTATCTGTTAATATAACTATTTCATCAAAATTTACTATATTTAATTTATTTTCAATATAGTTTATTTTTAATTTTTTAGAACTAATAAATTCTCTTAAATTATTCATACTAAATTTTATTAAAATTATTGTCAAGTTAGAACAATTTAGATATTTTTATGTTATTATATTTGTGGAGGGTGCTATGAGATATTTATATATTGATTGTGATGGGGTAACTTTAAATACAATTAAACCGGCTTTTTTAGAAATGAAAGAGTTAGGGGTTAACTTAAAAGATGATGATGCTATCACTCGTTATTTTGAACAATGTGATTGGAATAAATTAATTAAAATAGGGGGACAAATTAATGATAGTTTGAATAAAATTCAAATACTTCATGAATCAAATGAATTTAAATGTGTTACTATTGCAACTCATAGATGTTCTTTTTCAGAAGGAAACATTAAAATGAATGAATTTAATAATAAAATTCCTGATATTAATGTTATTACTATTCCTAAAAAAATACCTAAGCATTTTGCTTTAAAAGCAGAAGGAAATATTTTAATCGATGATGCCAAAAGTAAAATAGTTGAATGGGTTAATGATGGTGGTATTGGTATTTTATTTAAAGAAAGTATTGATAGATTAATTTATCCAGATGAACTTGATAATAATAATTATTTTATTACTAATGATTTATTAGATGCTTTAGTTGTTAATAAATTATATAAAGAAAAGACCTATAGAAAATCTCTATAGATCTTTTACTTATTATTATCTTGATGTTCTTTGATAATTTTTTCTACTACTTCTTCTGATAAATATAATTCATAATTATAGGTATCCATTTGTCTTTCTCTTGCTGATCCTTTGGTATAAAATATTTCTAAATTAATAAAGAACTTCTTAGTTTCAACCATCACATCAGTTTTAGCATCTACACTTTTAGAAGTAAAAATTCGATCATCATTTATATATCGCATATTATTATAAACTTCTTCATAGGGAACTTTTATAATTTCGCTTATTATACGAGATACAAATTTCTTACCAACTAGACTATTCTTTAAAAGTGGTATTACAACTTTATCATTCATTAGAAATTTTTCTTTGGTTTCTGTATTTAGCATAATTTCTATCCTTTCTAGGAAGGTAATATAATTAATGTTATCTAAAAATACAAAAAGACTATTTAATACTATATCCATAATATTTATTAAAAAAATTTATGGAAATCAGAAAATTGTCTTAAAGAATTTTTTTTAATTTAAAAGAAAAAGTTTTGAAAAAACTGGTTTTCAAAACTTTAATTTATACATAAACTTTACACTTCTTTAGTAATTTCTTTTAAAATATTATATAGTTTATTAATAGGAAGTCCAACTATAGTATAATAATCACCTTCTATTTTTGTTATATATTTACCGAATTCTTCTTGTATAGCATATCCTCCTGCTTTATCATAGGGATTATTTTTTTCTATCCAATCATTTATTTCTTCATTTGTCATTTTATCAATATAAACAAGACACTTATCATAATCTGTATATATTTTTTCTTCTCCATTTTTTATTTTTATTACTGTAAGACAAGAAATTACTTCATGACTAGTATTAGAAAATAACTTTAACATATAAAAAGCATCATTATAATCTCTAGGTTTACCATAAATTTCGTTATCCTTGACAACTATAGTATCACAGGAAATGATAATTCTATCTCCTTCTGTTTTATCTTTCACATCAATAGCTTTTTCTAAACTTATCCTTTTGCAATTTTCAAGAGGTGATAAATTTTTATCCTGAATTTCTTCTTTATCAGAGATAATCACTTCATATTCTATATTCATCATTTTTAATAATTCTTGTCGTCTTTTACTTTTACTTGCTAATATTATTTTCATATTTACCTCTTATAACTATTTGCACTTTGGTTTGTTTTAATAGTAATTTTACTACCATCACTCGTTAAAACTATATTTTTAGAATCACATACTTGATAATATTTAGTATTATATTTTTTCATTAAATTTTTATTAGTACTACTTGGATATCTACTAGAACAATGGCAGCAATTTGGTATAATAGCATACTGTGGAGTTGTTGCTTTAAAAAATTCATCAGTTAAAGTTTCATATCCATGATGTGGCCATTTTAGAACATCAATGTTTAAGTTAGTTCCTAATTTCGTTGCATGAGTTTTAAATTTTGACGCCGTCATATATTTATCTGGAGTGTCTCCTGTAAACATAAACTTCTTTCCTTTATATTCTAATATAAATACTAAAGAATTAGCATTTTGATAAGTAGTAAGAAGTCCTCTTATTGGACCGACAAAATATAATTTCATTTCACCAATTTCTAAATAACTACCTGCTTTTAATATTGTGGTTGGAGTCTTTTTAGATTTTAATTTAGAAGCAATATATCTATTATCATCACTTTTACATTGATAATAACCATTAATTTTTTTAGATGCGCAATTAAATATATCTACTGAATAATAAGCATGACTTACTGTAAAATTATCAAGTATTGCTGCTTGAGCTTGAACATGGTTATAATGAACATGAGAACCTATCATAGCATCGATTTTTTTAATACCTAATTTTTTTAAATATGGTATAACATAATCTTTATCTTCATACCTTCCACCATCAATCATAATTACTTTATCTTTAGTTCTAATTAAAATAGCATCATCATCATGTCCTGTTACCATGAAATGCATTTCAATATAATCATATTTACTTGCCGTTCTTGCTGCATCAAGATCAGTAACATTACAAGTAATTGTCTTACTATTACCTGCTAAATCATATATTGATACCGAAACATTTGCTAATTTATTATCTATTGAATAAATATTAGCCGTACTTTTATTATCATTACTATAAATATAATATGCAATTCCTAAATTATCACTAGCTGTTACATTAACAGTTGTCTTACCATTACTATACTCTGCTTTACATGTACCACTTGGATTAGTTTTATCTATATTGGTAACATTAATAGTTTCTACCTCATAATTATTATTTTTATCATACACATAAAACTTATAAGTACCATTTTCACTTATTTCATATTGATATGTATTATTAGCAATTATTTTATCATTAGGAAGTTTTAAATATAAAAAATCTGATCCCGTAATATTTACATTAGCCATTATATTTTGATTAGTATATTTATCATCATATGAAACATTAATTTTTAACTTATCTATTACTTTAACAACTCTTTTTACGTAATTACTTTGTTTATTGTATTCTATTGAATATGATATTTCATAAGTACCAGGAGTATTTGTATCGACTTGTCCAGTTTTAATTATTTCATTTGACACATCTATATCACCGTAATAAGCTTCTGCACCTAATTCTTCATAATTATCTCCAACCATTATACTTATTAAATTATCTCCATTTAATGTTATTTTTAATTCTTGACTTTGAATATCTTCGCTTCTATCTTCTATATTATCATTATTTTTTTCTATAATAACTGTCCTATTTTTTATTATATCTTTATATATATATGTTATTTCATAAGTACCAGGTATATTAGTATCTACATTGTTAACAACTTTTACATCGCTTGTTACAATTTCATTATTATTAATGGCATAGTATCCTGGATCATCATAAACACTTCCCTGTTTAAGAGTTATTTTAGTTTCTCCAAATAAAGCCATATCATACTTATCTGATTTTTTAATTTTATCTGTTTTGGAGTTATTATTTAAAAATATTATTGCTACAACAAGAATTACTGCAACTAAACTTAATACTATCCAAAAAGTTTTCTTATTATATGTATATAAATCCCTTATATTCATTTTAACACCATTACCTTCGTAATATATTCTATCATAATCATTAAAAAAATTCTATATAATTTAATATGAAAATATTTGAACTTATAATAATTAGTTTTAGTTTAGCAAGTGACGCTTTTTCTGTAAGTATATGTAAAGGTTTAACTATAAAAAAAAACATAAAAAAAAGTGCTTTAATAATAGCTTTATCATTTAGTTTTTTTCAAGTATTAATGCCTATTTTAGGTTATTTATTAGGAAGTAGTCTCAACAGTTATTTTCTAAAATTTAATAAATTAATTGCTTTTGGATTGTTATTTATAATTGGCATTAATATGTTAAAAGATTCTTTTGAAAAAGAATATTTAAATGATAAATTAACCTTAAAAGAATTATTAAATTTAAGTGTAGCAACCAGTATTGATGCATTTTCAATAGGTATTACTTTTTCTTTGTTTAATATTAATTTGCCCCTCACTTATTTTTTAATTGGAACTATTACTTTTGCTTTATCCTATATTGGAGTATTCATTGGTAATATCTTTGGTAATAAATTTGAAAAAACAGCTTCTATTTTAGGAGGAATTATTCTTCTACTTTTAAGTTTAAAATTTTTACTAGAACATTTAAATGTTATCTAGTTTTTTTTATTTATTTATGATATATTATTATTAGTTTTGGAGGTATTTATATGACAAAATATGTTTTTGTTACCGGTGGAGTTGTATCAGGTCTTGGCAAAGGTATAACAGCATCAAGTTTAGCTCTTCTTTTAAAATCACGTGGTTATAAAGTTTTTATGCAAAAGTTTGATCCTTATTTTAATGTTGATCCTGGTACTATGAATCCTATTCAACATGGTGAAGTTTTTGTAACCTATGACGGATGTGAAACTGATCTTGATTTAGGTCATTATGAAAGATTTATTGATGAAGAATTAAATTATACATCAAATATAACAAGTGGTAAAATTTATAAATCGGTTATTGAAAAAGAAAGACATGGAGATTATTTAGGTGCAACCGTTCAGCTAGTTCCTCATATTACAAACGAAATAAAAAATAAAGTGTATGAAGCAGGAATTACTTCCAATGCTGATATTGTAATAACAGAAATTGGAGGAACAGTTGGTGATATTGAATCTCAAGCTTTTATTGAATCTCTTCGTCAAATAGAATATGAAAAAGGTGTAGAAAACACTTGTTTTATTCATACCACCTTAATTCCTTATATAATTGGTTCTAATGAACTTAAAACTAAACCTACTCAAAATAGCGTTAAAGATTTACAAAATATGGGTATTCGTCCTAATTTCTTAGTTTGCAGAACCCCATTTGCAACTAGTGATTCTATTAAAGAAAAATTAAGTTTATTTTGTAATCTACCTAAATCTAATATTGTTGACTGTGTAGATACTAATAATATTTATGAAATACCTTTAAATTTACATAAGCAAAATATAGATGCTTTAATATTAAAACAATTTGGATTACCGGAGAATGTTGCTAATTTAAAAGAATGGGAACACTTAATTCATACAATGAGTAATCTTGAATCAGAAATAGAAATTGCTTTGGTAGGTAAATATGTTGAATTACATGATGCCTATATTTCAGTTGCTGAAGCTTTAAGACATGCAGGATATTTGTATAAAACAAAAGTTAATATAAATTGGATTAATTCTGAATCTTTAGAAAAAGAAAATATTAATTTAAAAGAAATATTTAAAAATTCTAAAGGAATATTAGTACCAGGTGGATTTGGAAGTCGTGGAATCAATGGTAAAATTAAAGCCATTAAATATGCAAGAGAAAATAATATACCCTTCCTTGGAATTTGTCTTGGAATGCAATTATCCGTTATTGAATTTGCAAGAGATGTCTGTGGTATAGAAAATGCTAATTCTACAGAATTTGAACCAACGACAACAGAACCAATAATTGATTTAATGAGCGATCAAAAAGCAATTGTAAATATGGGTGGAACACTTAGACTTGGAAATTATAATTGTAAATTAGAAAAAAACACTTTAGCCTTTAAAGATTATAAAACTGATTTAATTAAAGAACGTCATAGACATCGTTATGAATTTAATAATAAATATATGGATATATTAAAAAATCAAGGAATGATTTTTTCAGGAATAAATGAAGAAAGTAATTTAGTAGAAATAATTGAATTACCTAAATTAAAACATTTTATTGCTTGTCAATTTCATCCTGAATTTAAATCTCGTCCAACTAGACCTCATCCTTTATTTGCATCATTTGTTAAAGCCAGTATAAAAGAGTAAGTAATTTTTATTTAATTACTTACTCTTTTAACACATATTAAATTCATTAAATAATTTTAACTAATCTTTTATTTAAATAACTTATATTTTTATTAAGGTATGGGCATTAACTATTTAATATAATTAAATATAATAATTGTATTTATTTGTTTTTAGATATTTATATAAAAGAAAAATTAAAATTATACAAAGTTTATTATGTTAGTAATACAAATTATTTAATATTTTTAATATCTTCTTCTATATTTTCTGTATAATATTTTAATAACTCTGCTTCATCTTTAAATAATAAATTAAAATTATGAACTTTATCAATAACACTTTTAGCTTTAACATTATCACGTAATATTTTTTGAATATCTCCTACATTATAAGAAACTAATTCAATTACTTTTTCAATACCAAATTTTTTAAAAGTATCATAAATATCTTTTGAAATACCTAAAATAATTAGATTAGAATTATATAACTCATCTTCTGAATAATCTTCTAAAGGCTTTAAATTAATTCTTTCTAACATAATATCTTTTAATACTTTAGCTTTTTCATTTCTTGATAAATAATCAATTTTTACAATAAATTCACCTATATTTTTAACATCCATACTATTAATTAATCTTATATCAATATCTTTAACACTATTAATAAGATAAATACTAGAATTATATACTGTATTAACTTCGGAATTAACAATTAATGTTTTTTGATCACCAATTGATAATTCATCTATAAATAAGTAACCTAAACTATGAATATATTCTACTATTTCTTCAAATTTCTTTTTTGCAATTATACGTTTAAGTTCTATTTTACTATATTCTAATAATTCTCTTAAGGTATAAATATCATGTCTTAATATAAGATTAATTGTATTTGAATTTAAATTTAAACTAGAAATTTCTAAATCATCTCCACCACGAATATCAAAAGAACTTATCTTAGGTATTTTAACTCTCTTTTCCATCTTATTAATTCTAAAAGCAAGTTTTGATATGCAAACACTTAAAATGCTATCTGATTTCTCATGAATAAGATTATATTCTTCTTCTACTTCCCTTCCTGTTAGCATTTGACCAGATGTATATATACCATATCTTTTTCTAAATATTTCTGTTTCAAATTCGGTAAATGGTGGTACTATTTTTCTATCTAAATCATACAATTCATCTAAAATTTTATCAATTATTTGATAATCACTTTTAGAAACATTAAATCTTTTTATAAATATTTCTCTTAATTTTTCTTTCGTTACACTAGCCATTATTAACTCCTTTTTTATAAACTATTCATACATTTTTCAAATCTTTCTTTTATTTTTTCTTTGCCAAGTATGGTCATTATTAAGTATAGATCAGGTGTATTAGCTAAAGAAGTTAAAGCAATTCGTAATACTCCTGAAACATCAGCAACTGACCCTTTAAATAATTCCGGATTCTTTTTATATTCTTTCATATTAGATGCATATCCTAAGCTATCACACATTTCTTTAATTTTGTTAAACCAAGTGTCTTTATCACTTAAATCCATATAATTATCTAAATAAGTATTTAAAATAATTTCTATTTCTTTTTTATCAGTTATTTTAGTAAATTCATAGTTAGGATTTTCAAATAAATCATCAAACATATAGAAAACAAAATTTCTAATACTTTTATAACTAGTATAATCTTTACGAGGTTTTACTCCGCCTCTTTCTATATTAAATACTTGCAAGGCATAGTCTTTATTATTTAAAAGTACTTCATAGAATTCATTATCAAATTCTTTTGTCCAAATAAGTAAATTATCATATATTTCAGAAGCTGTTAATCTACTTAAATAGTTTTTAGAAATATTTAATAATTTTTCTACATCAAATAAACTACCACTAGTACTAATCTTTTTAAAATCAAACTTAAATTCTTCAAGATCAGCAGAAGGATTATTATCCAACCATTCTTCAAAATTTGAATTAGCTATAGTCATTAAATAAAGTTTAACTGCGTAACTAGGAATTCCTTCTTTATGATAGAATTCAACACTAGCTTCTTTATCTTTTCTTTTTGATAATTTTCTTCTAGTACCAGTTTCATCTATTTTCATAACAATTCCTAAATGAACATATTTAGGTAATTTAAAATTAAAGACTTTAAATAATTCCGCATGAATTGGAAATGAAGCAATCCACTCTTCTCCACGCATTACATGAGTTGTACGCATTAGATGATCATCAACTAAATGAGCAAAATGATAAGTTGGTAATTTATCTGTTGATTTAATTAGAACTATATCCAAGTCATTTTCTGGAAATTCAATATCACCACGGGCTTCATCATGTAAAATAATTTTTTTATTAAAATCACCTTGAGATTTTAAACGAACAGTAAATTCAGCTCCGGCTTTTATTTTATCTATTGCTTCATCAATACTTAAACTACGACATTTAGCAAAAGACCCATAGTAACCTATTCTTTCTTTATTTAACTCTTGAATTTCTCTTATTTCATCAAGTTCAGCTGCTGTACAAAAGCAAGGATAGGCAAGACCTCTTAAAACTAATTCTTTCGCAAAAGCATGATATATTTCTTGTCTTTCACTTTGAATATATGGTCCATATTCTCCAGTACTATTTTCTTCATCTATCATTCCTTCCATAGGCACAATATCAAAGTTTTTTAAATCATTAAGTATACCCGTTATTCCATTTTCAATACTTCTCTTCCCGTCAGTATCCTCTATTCTTAAATAAAATATTCCATTCGTGTCACGAGCTGCTTTATAATCTTCAAAAGCTGATAGTAAACTTCCCATATGAACAAATCCTGTAGGACTGGGTGCAAATCTCGTAACTCTTGCTTCCTCAGGCAAATTTCTTTCTGGATACATTTTCTCATAATCTTCTACTGTTTTAGTTATTCCTGGGAACATTAAATCAGCAAGTTCTTTTAATTTTTCATTATTCATATTTATCTCTCCTAATTTTATTTATTTTATTAATCAACAATTTACAAATTTCTTCATCATTAATTCTTGTTATAGAAAAAGTTTTATATCCTATTCTATTTATACTAGCCACAGTGATATACAATTTTATTATCTAATATAAAATATCTATCATGAAAAGTATTATCATATATAGCATCTGTTAACTGAAACATAAAACTATCTGAAAATCTTTCTATATATGCCTCTCATTACCAAACATTTATGACTTATTATTTTAGCAAATAAATAATTGTTTGTAAACAGCTATATAAATAAACAAGCAATAAAAATTAATAATCCCAGTAGACCAAGTAATAAATATGTTACTCTATCTTCATACATCATTGGAAGAATAACCTTCTTAGGATTATTAGGATTTATTAAAATTGTTATTTCATCGCCAACATTTTTACTGGTTGTAGAAATTCCTTTATCCTTTACCGTATGGGTTATTCCCTCATAAATATATTGATAAGTACAATATATTTTGATTGGACTCCTACCTCTACTATGTTTAACGGACGTTATAATACCTTTAATCTTAACATAATTATCTATATTTATATCATTTATAAAATAAATATATGAATAATATATACCACATATTAATGCGAATATACCAATTAACAAATTTTCTAAATTCATAATTATTCTTCATGTTCCTTAATATAATCCATTATCTTATTACGGGCACTTGTAGTTACAACTTTATCTAGCCAATCAAATTTTGGTATATAAGCCGTATCATCAGTTATAATTCTTACTTTATCTTGATTACTTAAAATATAATCAAGTGGAACTGATTCATTATTAACAATTGCAGCAACCATTGAATTACCAATATCAGTATGAATTTTATAAGCAAAATCAATAACTGTTGCACCATTTGGAAGCTCTATTACATCGCCTGCTGTTGTATAAACATAAATATTACTTCCAAATAATTCCTTTTTAATCTGAGATAAAAATTCGGTATTATCGAGAATAGTACTATCAAGTTCCTTTATCTCTTTAAAAAATTGAAAATTATTTTCTAAATCTTTTTGCATATGAATTCTTGCATTATTTTTATATTTAAACCAATAAGCCGTAAGTCCAAATATAGCAATTTGTTCCATTTCAACGGTTCTAATTTGAAATTGAATTAATCTATTATCAGGTCCAAATACCGTTGTATGAATAGATTTATACATATTAGTCTTAGGTTTTGCAATATAATCTTTAAAACGATCATTAATAGGTGTATACATTTTATGAATTAACATTAAAGCCATATAGCAATCTTTAACATTTTTTACTAATACTTTAATTGAAATCATATCATGAATCATATTAAAGTTTTCTTTAATAATTAATTTTTTATATATACTATAATTATCTTTATAACGTATTTCAAAACTAGCTTTAATATTATTCTTTTTAAATAAAGATCTAACTTTCTTTACTTCCTCCTCTATTAAAGGTTTAGTTTCTTTCTTTAAATCTTCTCTTTGTTTTTTTATATCTCCATATATACTTGGTTTTAAATATTTAAAACTTAAATTTTCTAACTCATCTCTTATTTTATTAGCACCCATATAATAGGATAAAGGTACATATATTTCCAAAGTTTCTAAGGCTTTCTCTTGTTGCTTTTGTTCACTTTTATATTCTAAAGTCCTCATATTATGAAGTCTATCAACTAATTTTATAATGATAATTCTAGGGTCTCTAGCTAAACTAACAATTAATTTTCTTATATTGATGGCTGATAATTCTTTCTTATTATTAAAATCTAATTTGGTCATTTTGGTAACACCATCAACAAGTTCTCTTACTGTTTTATTAAAGTTTTTTTCAATATCATCTAACGTACTTTCAGTATCTTCAACTACATCATGAAGTAAAGCTGCAATTATAGTATCCATATCAGCATGCATAAAAGAAAGAACATAGGCAACATTTAAAGGATGAATAATATAAGGTTCACCACTTGCTCGTAATTGTTTTTCATGACGACGTCTAGCATATTCATAAGCACGCCTTAATTTTAAAACATCAAGTGGTGTATAAGACAATACTTTTTTTTCTAAATCACCATACGTAATACAATCCATAAAATCACCTACATCTCTTACCTTTATTATTATATTAAAAAAAAGACTTAAATGCAACAACTTAAGTCATTTTTCTTCCAAATAATAATGTTTTATTGGTTGTAAATTGTCATCTAATTCATAAATAATTGGTTTACCAGTAGGTATTTCTAAATTTATTATATCTTCATCACTTATATTATCAAGATATTTAATAAGTCCTCTTAAACTATTACCATGAGCAACTATTATAACTTGTTTTCTTCCTTTTAAATAAGGAACTATTTCTTCTTCATAATAAGGAATAACCCTTTCGATAGTATCTTTTAAGCATTCAGTATGAGGAATATATTCTGTATATTTTTCTTTCATTTCTAAATATCTTTCATCTTGATCATCTAACTTAGGTGGTCTAACATCATAACTTCTTCTCCAAATATGAACTTGTCTATCTCCATATTTAATTCTAGTTTCTTCTTTATTTAAACCTTGTAAAGCTCCGTAATGACGTTCATTTAAATGCCAAGAATAAAAGATTGGAATATTTTCATTTAATTCATCTAAAATGATATCTAATGTATGATTGGCTCTTTTAAGGACACTAGTAAATGCTATATCAAATTTATAATTTTTTTCTTTTAATAATTTACCAGCCTCATGAGCTTCTTTTATACCAGTCTCCGATAAATCAACATCCGTCCAACCAGTAAACAAATTCCTTTTATTCCAAACACTTTCCCCATGACGCACTATTACTAGTTTTATCATTTTTTAATTCCTTTTACTCCTTTAAATCCATTAAAACTCTCTAATATATTAGATTTAAATGTTGTTGTCTTACGACTTTTATTTTTATAATTAATAACTCCTAAATTAATAACGTCATCAAGTAACTCAGGATAATCTTTATCAGTTTTTTCCCATAAATAGAATGATAAAGAACCAGGAATAGTATTAACTTCATTAACATATGCCTTATTAGTTTCTTCATCTATTAGAAAATCGATTCTAACAACTCCACTCATATTAAGTGCTCTAAAAGCTAAATTTGCTTGATTCCTAATATCTTTTTCAAGTTTTTCATCTAGTTCAGCTGGAATCTTTCTTTTAGCACTGGCCATTCCTTTTACTTTTCCACCCTTGCTTCCACCTTTATATTTATCATCATAAGTTAAGATTTCATTTTTTGAACCTACTTCTTCAATAACACTTAATTCCTGTCTTTCAGAGTTACCTAATACACTTATATTTACTTCTTTTAAATTTGTTATTACTTCTTCAACTAGTATTTTTTCATCATATTCAATAGCATCGGTTATACATTCGCGAAGCTCAAGTTCATTATGAGCAATTCCTATACCTACACTTGAACCTAAGGTTGCAGGTTTAACAATAACCGGATAATCTATTTTAATATTTTCAACTATATTATCAGGATTTTCTAAATATTCTTTATCAAAAAACCATTTATATTTAACAACATTAACACCATTTTCTTTTAAAACCTGTTTTTGAAAAATTTTATCTTGTCCTAAAACACTAGCATAAACATTTGATTCACAATAAGGTATACCAACCGTTTCAAGATATCCTTGAAGCGTTCCATCTTCACCATTGGTTCCATGCATAATTGGAAAAGCTAAATCAACATCAGTTATAATGCTTTTAAATAAACCTTTTTTATTTTGTAAAACAAATTTATCATCCTTTTTATAAAGAACAACTTCTTTAGCATATCTTTTTAATAGATCTAAATCTCGATATATTTCAATATCCGTAAGCATACTTCCAGTATACCAACGTCCACCTTTATCAATATAAACAGGTATTATATCATATTTAGCTTTATCAATCTTATTAATAGCTTGTAAAGCTGTTATAATACTAACTTCATGTTCAACACTTCTTCCTCCAAATAAAACACACAATTTAATTTTCATTTATTTCACTCCCTCACTATAAATATCTGGTAAATCATTTTCAAATAAAGCATATACATCCTTTTCATTATTATCTTGTTTAATAGTTTCTAGTATATGATAAGCATCTACGACATTATTAATTATAATTAATTTTTTCTTAGGAAAATTTTCGAGTAATCCCTCTTTTACATATTTTGTTTTTTGTTCGCCAACTAATATTACATAATCAGCTATCATACTTATTTGTCTTCCAAATTCTTTATTAAGTTCTTTTTCCCTACTTCCAAGTTCTATCATTCCGGGAGTTACTACAACTTTTACACCATCCATTTCTTTTAAAACATCTAAAGCATTCTTAGCTCCTATTGGATTAGAATTATAAGCATCATCTATCATTATAATATTATTTAACTTCTTTATTTCAAGTCGATGTTCAACAGGACTTAGAGACACTACTTTATTAACCATCAAATTCATTGGTACCTTTAATTCAACTCCTAAGGCAACACTAGCTAAAATATTATATACATTATGAATTCCTAAAAGTTTAGTTTCAAAATGCGTACTTCCTCCATTATAGGAAACATCAAAACTCATACCATTCTTACCACATTTAATATTAATAGCATTAAAATCTGCATCATTATTATCTATTCCTATCCAAATTATTTTAACTTTATTTTTAAGTTCATTTTTAACATAATTAATTTGATAGGGGTCATCTCTATTTAAAACACAAGTTCCATTTTCCTCTAAATTTTCAATAAGTTCAAATTTTGCTCGACATATATTTTCTTTGGTTTTAAAAGTTTCTAGATGAGCTTCTCCAATAAGAGTCAAAATACCATATTTAGGTTTAACAAAATCACACATATTTTTTATTTCACCATTAACATAGGCTCCCATCTCAGCTACTAATATTTCATCAAATTTATCTAAATAATTATTAATAGTTATCATTAATCCATAAGGAGTATTTAAATTTTTAGGTGTTGGTCTAGTTATATACTTAGCTTCTAAAATATGACTTAAAATATTTTTACTACTTGTTTTTCCATAACTTCCAGTTATTCCAATAACTTTTAAGCGATTCATACCAGCAAGTTTATTTTTGGCTTTACTAAAATAGTAATTATATACTATTTGTTCAACTGGTACATTTATAATATTTACAAGATAAATAAAATAATATAAGAATGCAATAAGTGAGGTTAAAATTACTAAAAATAATCCTCCAAAGTTATTAATTACCAATAGAACTATAAATATTCCAATAATTATAAATTCTGTAAAATATAATCTCTTTATTCGACTTGTAACATTAAATTTTATTTTATTTTGATTTTTAGAGTTTTTAAGATATTCATCATAAATTCCTTTTAAATAAATCAAACTAATACCCCAATAAACTACTTCCATTATAAAAGATTCCTTAGTTAAAAAAATAAATATTGACAAGAATATTGGAATAAAATCTATTGCATTAAAACTTCTATTAGAGTTTCTCCCAATCCATTTTAAATATCGATTATTCTCATTATAGAGATTTTGTTGTAGCATATATAAAGAAGTTCTACTTTTATAAAAAATATAAACTAAATAAACAAAAATATAAATATACATACTTCCTCCTATAAGAAATGTTCAAGAATACTTGTAACATGACTTAAATTTTCTAAATAACAATAATGACTTCCTGGTAAAACAATCAAGGCTGAATCTTTAATAGTTTTTTCAAGTTCTTTAGCTTCTTCAATTGGTACAGCTTCATCATTTTCTCCCCAAATAAGTAAAGTATCACATTTTATCTTATTAGCTGCCTCACTTAAATCTGTATTAACTGTTTTAACAAGTATTTCTCTCATTACACCATTAGCTGCTTTATAATCTTCACTTCCCATATAATTTTTCATTGTTTCAGCTATATTATTTAGAAGTTTAATATTTTTTAAGGTTTTTAAAACTTTTACTTTTAATCCTGTCTTTTCACGAACTAAGAAAGGACTCCCAAATAAAACTAATTTATTTACTTTATAGATTGATGCATAGTTAATAGCAATTCTTCCTCCAAAGGAATGACCTATTAAAATGGGATTATTTATTTTCAGTTCTTCCAAAAATTCATGTAAAACATCCGTATAGTCATTTATAGTATAAGCAAATTTAGGAATTTCGCTACTACCAAACCCTGGTAAATCAAGAATGGTTATTTTAAAATTATCCAAGTTCTTTCCAAGTGGATCCATCATTTGAATATTTTGCCCCCAACCATGAAGTAACACTACATCTTCTCCGTTTCCATATTGTATATAATTAATATTCAAATCTCTTATTTTTTTTATCATACAAATCACTCTTCTTCATTATATCATGTTTTTCTTATCATTAAAAAAAAAGCAACTTATTATTGACATTATTAGACAATAAAGTTGAATTTTTTATTATTCATGTTTATCAATACCATCTATTATAAAATTACTACTTTTATGAGGTTCTTCTCTAAGTAAGTCTAAATAATCAAGTTGTCTTAAAACTTCATATACAACTATAGCACAACAATTAGATAAGTTAAGACTTCGAACATTCTTGGTCATAGGAATTCTCATACAATGTTCTAAATCTTCTTTTAGCATTTCTCTTGGAATACCAGTTGATTCTTTTCCGAATATTAAATAAATATCACCTTTTTCATAACTTTCTTTATAATTAAAACTTGTATGAGGCTTATGACCATATCTTGTAAAATAATAATAAGTTCCTTTATTTTTTTCTTTAAATTCATTAAAATTTTTATAGACAACATAATCTAATTTATCTATATAATTAACTCCACTTCTTTTAATACTTGCTTCATCCAATTTAAATCCTAAAGGTTCTATTAAATGAAGTTTAGTATTTGTTGCAACACAAGTTCTCATAATATTACCAGTATTAGTAGGTATTTCTGGTTCATATAACACTATATTTATCATTTTTTCCTCCTATAGACTTTTTGGTTCAAAATCAATATCAATCATTATTTTATTATTCATTTTATAATGATTAATTAATTCTTCTAAAACCGCCATTAAATTTTCTTCTATTTTATACTTAATTATAATATTAAATCGATAAACCGAATTAACTTTAAAAGGATTAGCAACACTTGGTCCTAATATTTTAAATGATAATTTACTCATTAAAAATTCTTTTATTTTCTTGGTTTCAGAACTTATAAAATTATAATCATTGCCTTTAATTCTAATTAATACTAAATAGTAATATGGTGGATAAGATAATAATTTCCTATTTTTCATTTCTAAGTTAAAGAAACCTAAATAATCATTATTTTTAGCATATGTTATTGCATAATGAGTTGGATTAAAAGTTTGAATAATTACTTCACCAACTTTTTCTCCTCTTCCACTTCGACCACCTACTTGATTTAATAAATCAAAAGTTGTTTCACTACTACGAAAGTCTGGAATATTTAAACTATTATCAGCATTGATTACTCCAACTAATGTAACCAAAGGGAAATCAAGTCCTTTAGCAATCATTTGGGTTCCAATTAATATTTGATATTTTTTATTTCGAAAATCTTCAATTATTTTCTCATGACTTCCTTTTTTACTAGTCGTATCAAAATCCATTCTAATTGTTTTAAAATCTTTAAAAAGTTCTTGTAATTCTTCTTCAACTTGTTCAGATCCACTTCCACTTGCAATTAACTCTGCTTGACAATGTGGACAAGCATTAGGTTTAGCTTCACCATATCCACAGTAATGACATCTAAGCATTCCACTTGATTTATGATAAGTTAAAGTTATATCACAATTTGGACAAGTAAAAGTTTTACCACACTCGGAACAAGTTACAATACTTGAATAACCTCTTTTATTTAAAAACAAAATTACTTGTTCGTCTCTTTCAAGAACATTTATCATTTTTTTATATAAAATTTCTGTTATAAATTTACTTTTCTTTTTACTTTTAGCTAAATCAACTATTTCTACCTTTGGAAGTGATCTATTATTAACTCGTTTATCTAAAACTAATAATTTATATACCCCCTTTATACCTCTGGCATAAGATTCTAAAGTTGGAGTAGCTGATCCAAGTATTACTGGAGAGTTATGATTTTCTCCTCTAATTTTGGCTATATCTATAGCATTATATCTTGGCATATTTTCTTGTTTATACGATGTTGAATGTTCTTCATCAACTATAATTATTCCAATATTTTCTAAAGGAACATATATAGCACTTCTTGCTCCTATTACAATACTAACTTCTCCTCTTCTTATCTTACGATATTCATCATACTTTTCTGAATCTGATAATCCTGAATGAATTACGGCTATTATTTCACCAAATCTTTCTTTAAAACGTCTTACAGTTTGAGGAGTTAAACTTATTTCAGGAATTAAAACAATTGCTGTTTTTTTATCATTTATAACCTTTTCAATCAACTCCATATATACTTCTGTTTTACCACTTCCAGTTACTCCAAATAATAAATAGGTATTATATTTATTAAGTTCTACTTGATCAACTACCCTTTGTTGAAGAGTAGTTAAAGGATATTTTTCTTTTAATTCATAATCTCCTTTTAACCTATATACTTCATGAATTTCTTTATATAATATTTTATTTTTTATTAATGTAATAACACTACTATTAATCTTTAATAAACTATTATAAGTAACATTTTTATTTAAATTAATATAATTAATTATTTTCTCTTGCTTTTCCGTTAATTTAATATCTTTTAATTTATCATAATCTATATATACATATGTTTCATATTTAATATTAATTTTCTTCTTACTACTTGCTTTATATCCGTTTGGAAGCATAACTTGGTAAGATGATATTAAAGTTGATAACGTCTTTTGACTTAAAATTTTACCTAGTTCTAATAATTCAGGTGTTAATATTACCTCTTGATCTATAACATCAATTATTTCTTTTAATTCTATATCTTTTTCATAATTATTTATATCCATTACAAAGCCAACTAATTTCATTTTAGCAAACGGTACCAGTACGCGAATTCCTATCCTAATTTTATCTTCTAAACTTTTAGGCACTAAATAGGTAAATACTTTATCTACAGCTCTTGATTTTAATTCAACTAAAACATTAATTGTCATAACATCACCTATAACATTATGATAACAAAATTAAATATTATATTCAAGTAAATAATTATGGACATTAGTAACATGATTTGATAAAATAACCACGTGATGTTATGAAAAGATTTAATATGATTGATGAAGATTTTCTATGTGAAAATTGCCATACTTTAGTTTCTAAATTAAATTATACAGCCAGGGATCATTGTCCAATTTGCTTGTATAGTAAACATTTAGATATTAATCCTGGAGATAGACAAAATACTTGTCATGGTTTAATGGAACCAATTGGTATTGAAAAATATAAAGATACTTATAAAATAATTTATAAATGTCAAAAATGTTCTCTAATTCATAAAAATAAAATAGCAATTGATGATAATATGGATTTAATAATTGAATTATCTTCCAATAATTAGTTATACATAATAACCAAATTTTAATTTACTCATAAAATATAAGTAGATTAAGGAGGTAATTTATGTATTATAATGGTTATAACTATGGTATGGGCAATGCTTGCTGTCCAAATAATAACATAGGTTGGATTTATCCTACATGGAATAATAATTCTAACTATGCTATTATAATTGTTTTATTTATTTTATTAGTAATTATCATTGGTACTCGATGGGGAAGATAATAATCTTCTCTTTTTTTATTATATAGAAATTGCATTTTACATTATTTTATGATATAATACACATCAAGTGGTGGTTGGTATGTTAAAAATGAGCGATGTTTTAGATGAAAAAAATAAAATTCTAAGAGAAAAAAGTTTAGAGGTTACATTTCCTCTGAATGATAAGCAAAAACAAACTGTAAAAGAGATAATTGAATTTTTAACTAATAGTCAAATTCCAGAACTAGCAGAAAAATATGATTTAAGACCAGGTATGGGACTTGCTCCAATTCAACTTGGAATTAAAGAAAGGTATTTTGTAGTAGTCCATGAATATGACGAAGGGAAATTTGATAATTATGTTATTTTTAATCCCAAACTTGTAAGTAATTCTGAAGAAATTATTTATGTTGGTGAAGGTGAAGGTTGCCTATCAGTAAATCGAGAAGTATGTGGAATTGTTCCAAGATATGCTCGTGTTACCCTTGAAGGATATGATCAAGATGGAAATAAAATAAGAATTCGTGGACGAGAAGAACTTGCAGTTGCTTTTCAACATGAATTAGATCATTTAGATGGAATTTTATTTACTGATAAAATTGATCCTAAAGATCCTTTTAAAAATAAAGATTTATATAGAGAAATATAAAAAAGTAGGAAACTACTTTTTTATATTATCTTTTTTTACAATTAAACTATTTATTTTTTCTAATTCTTGTTCAAGTTCACTAATAGTTCTTCTTAAGTTTAATTCTTGTTCTTTTAATTCATCTTCATTATAAATATCAAATTTTTCCGTATTTCTAAGATATTCCATGTTCATTTCAAATACTTGAAGTCCTCCAAAAGAACAAAATTTATTTTCTATATTAAATATTTTATCTTGTAAACAATCTCTCTTGGTTTTTAAAAGATTTATTTTAGATTCTAAACTACTTCTTATAGGAGAATTAGAATCAATATATTTATATTTTACTTCTAAAGGTATTAAAGCATTAATAACATCATTTTTTAAGTCTATTAATTCATTTCTCATAAGAATTAATTGTTCTAATTCATCAATATTTGTTTTTATTATTTTATATTTATAACAATTATTTATAGCATAATTATTACTTTCTAAAAACTCCTTATATTTTTCTATATTATTTTCTAACATTTTTCTATAATAACTTAATATAACATTAAAAACATCTTCATAACTATTTGTATTCTTTAATAAATTATTAATATTATTTATATCACTTACAAAATAAATTTTATTCATAATAGAAAACAAATAATCTATTTCCTTAAAATCAGTTTTATATTTTAATAAAATTATAGTATTTAATATATTAAATATTTCATGAAAATTTCTATTAACAAAAATATTTTTTACAATTAATTCTAATTTTTCTTTAAAGTTATCAATAGTTAAATTATCAAAATTAATTTCTTCATCTAAACAGCTAATTAATCGACATAAAAATTCTATTTCTAAATAATTAGGAAATATTTCTATTATATATTTATGATAATAATTATCATTATAATATTTTTCTATTATATAAAATCTCTTTTTCAAATCCTCAATTGTTTTAACACTTTCTAAATCGATTGTAAATATTATATTATTAATTATTTCTTTATTACTTCTAACTTTACCTATTATTCTTTCTTCATATATATTTTGATTATCTTTTTTTATTAAATTTTTTAATTTTTGAATTATGTCATCTATATCAAACCTAGAATGATTTCTTAAATATTCAGAATCAGTTGAAATTAAAATCCATATTTTATATTGAGGATATTCTTCATTATATTTTTTTACTTGATTTAAAACTTCTACTAAAAAATCATATTGTGAAATAGTAATAGTATCGGAAAGTGGTAAGTCAACTATTAACTCCCATCCCATGGAAAAGAAATGCATATTTTCACCACGAATTTTATCCCATCCTTCTTTTTTTTCGTTGGGATGAATTGTATCTTCTAAATCAGATGCAACCCATTCATGAGCACGATAGTCTCCATCTTCTATTTGACTATAAAAAATTGATTGTTTATCGGTTATTAATCCTATTCCTCTTATTTCTTTATTGGTATGACAATATTTAAAATAATCATATACACTTAATTTTAAAGATTCTTTACTTATCATAATTATCACACTATCAGTTTATCATTAATTATTATTTATGACAATTGTTTTTCTTGAAAAAGATATGCTAAATAAACATTTTCCATTAAAGAAATAACCGTCATGGGTCCAACTCCTCCAGGAACTGGAGTCATTAAAGAACTCTTTTCTATAGCAGTATCTTCAATATCGCCATATAATTTACTTCCTATTCTATTTATTCCAACATCAATTAAAACTGCATCTTTTTTGACCATATTTTTGGTTATTAACCATTTTTTACCAACTGCTACAATTAATATATCAGCTTTTTTAGTATAAGATTGTAAATTTAATGTTTTAGAATGACACAATGTTACAGTGGCATTTTTGGCTAACAATAAATGAAAAAGTGGTAATCCTACTAATTCGCTTCGACCTACAATAACTATTTTTTTAGTTAAATCAACATTATAATATTCTAGTAAAGACATTATTCCTTTAGGTGTACATGGTATTAAGCAATTCTTTTTTTTAATTAATTTTACTAAATTATCGTTAGTTAAACCATCAACATCTTTTAAAGGATCAATACTATTAATAATTTTTTCTTTATCTAAATACATGGGAAGTGGTAATTGAACAATTATTCCTGTAATACTTTTATCTTTATTTAATTCTTTTATTTTTTTAACAAGTTCTTCAGTTTCTATTTTTTCATAATGTAAATTTATAAAATTATAACCAATACTTTTAGCCATCTTTTCTTTTTGAGAGACATATACTTTACTTGCTTCGTCATCTCCAACACTTATAACCACTAAAGATAATTGTTTATTCAACTTAAGAATTTGTTTTATTAATTCTTCTTTTTTTATATCTCTAACCGTTTTACCATCTATTATTTTATTCATAATTATTTAACTCCTTTCTCAAATTTTTATAATCTGGTACTAAAATACTAACTAATTTCCAAAAATCTTTACTATGATTTGCATGAACCAAATGAGATAATTCATGAACTATAACATAATCTAAATATTTTATATTTCTTTTTATTAAAGAAAAATTAAGAGTAACTCTATTTGTTTTAACATTACATACTCCCCATCTTGTTTTCATATTTCTTATAGTAAGATTAGGATATGGAATGGTAATAGGAAAGATACTATAAATTTTATCTAATTCTTCTTTAAAAATTCTATTTGCTTCTTTTTTTAACCACTTATCTATATCTATATTATGATTAATAAATATCTTAGTATCAGCTATTATTATTTCTTTAGTATTTAAATAAACTATATCATACTTTTTACCTAAATAATAAAATGAATCTTGATACTCTTTTTGTTTGTTTCTTAAACTTAGACTCTTAATTATAAACTTTTTATGATCTTCTATAAAATTTAAAATATCTTTATTTCTAACTAAATGATTAGTTGTAATATAGATATTCCTATCTTCTTTTATTGTCATATTAATTCTTTTAGTCATGGTTCTTTTAATAATAACATCTAATTTTTGTCCTTCAATTTCTACTTTCATAACCATCCCAAAAGTATTATACCATAGAAAAAAAATGTAATAAAGTTATTTACCACATTTTTCTTTATATCTATACTCAGTTATTTCTGAACCATCCAATTTTATATATCCTTCAGGAAGTTCACTTTCAAGCATATAATCTGTATAAGTTACATTTGTATCTATACTTCTTGATTGATAATAAGTTGTTGTAATATTTTTAGTCTTTGTATCACAGTATTTATAGTATGTAACTTTATTATAAATCGTTTTATTTGTACATGTTTTTTTAGTTTTATAAGTACAAACGACATTACCAATTCCATAAGATTTACAACTAATAGCATTGTTATCCCATTTAGTTAACTTTTTAGTATAAGTTTTTCCTCCAGTACATACTTTTTTGGTTGATTTATTAGTTACTGTTCTACTTGTAATTGTTCGTCCAGTTTTACTTGCTGGTTTAGTAGTTGATTCATCACTACAACTTTTACTAGTCTTTTTTGTAGTTTTAGTATATTTTTTTACATCCAAATTACTATTAGATTGAATCTTTTTCGTTGTAGGTGAACTCCATTCTCCATACACGGTTTCTGTTTTATAACCTTTAACAAGAATTCTACTTTCTTCAATTAAATTAGTGCTTGTATTACGAACTCTCGTCCATTCACCAAAAGTATTATCACAAACATATTGTGTATTAGTTTGATCATTATTTGTGTTATTATTTGTTTGATTATTATTCTCGTTATTATTTGTTTGATCATTATTTGTGTTATTATTTGTTTGATTATTATTCTCGTTATTATTTGTTTGATTATTATTCTCATTATTATTAGTTTGATTATTATTTGTGTTATTATTTGTTTGATTATTATTCTCGTTATTGTTAGTTTGATTATTATTTTCTGTATTGTTTTCTTCACTAGGAGTATAATTTTCTCCATTACAGGTTAAACAATTACCATTTAAATCATAGTAAAATACTTTCTCATCACTGGAAGTTAAACAGTTTAAAGTTATTTTTAATTCATAATCTTGAACATGTTTAGTAATTTTAGCACTTGATGTATTATATCCACATTTAACACCATTTTCATCTTTGACATTTATTAATACACCCTCACTATTTAATTCTTTAATAGTAATGGATTTAGTTTCTCCAACATTTTCTGGCAAATGATTGTTTTTAAAGAAATAGTCATATGCAGCATTTCGTATTAAATTAATATTATCAACAACAGCAAGTCCGCTTTGTTCATTAATCTCCGTATCTTCTTTTGATTTATTTCCTTTTAAATTCTTATTTCTTATCTTAAATACTAAAAATATAATTAAACAAATTAATATAATTATTAAAATTAATTTTAATAAAAATTTAAAATCAATAAAAGGCTTATTTGAATTATTATTATCTTCTTCATCCAAGTAATCATCATAATTAAACTCATTTTCTTCAGTATACATATCTACACCCCCATTTGTAGTTACATATTATACATTAAAAGCCTTTTTTTGTCAAACATTTTATTTCAATTGCAAAAAAAAATCTTAAAAATTTAAGATTTTTATAACCATACTCCAAATATAATGCCAGCCATTGCTAGAATTAATCCAAAGAGCCAAAACATACGGACAATATCAACTTCAGGCATTCCCATTTTTTCAAAATGATGATGAATTGGAGTCATTAGAAATAGTCGCTTATTAAAACATTTTACCCAAATAACTTGTAAAATAACAGATAAAGTTTCAATTACAAAGACAAAGGCTACAATTAATAAAGTAATTTCACGATGTGTTAATATTGCAATCATTCCCATAACAGCACCTAAAGAAAGAGATCCTGTATCACCCATAAATACTTTAGCAGGATGAGCATTAAAGAAAACAAATCCTAAAGTTGCACCAGTTAAAATAAGAGAAAATATTCCCATGTCAGTATATCCTACCATTAAGGATATTAAACTGAATGCAACAAATGATATAGCAGATAATCCCCCAGCTAATCCATCTAATCCATCAGTTAAATTAACAGCATTAGAAGATCCAACTAAAATAAGTAAAATAAAGATTCCATATAACCATTTCATTTCAATGTTAATTCCTAAAGTTGAAACAATTAAAGAAGTTTGTCCACCATTTTTAATATATAGATAAAATACAACTAAAGCAATAAATAATTGCATAAATAGCTTTTGTAAAGTTGTAAGTCCTTCATTTTTACCTTTTTTATGACTTAAATAATCGTCTAAAAAGCCTATAAAAGCATGAGTTATAAAAACAAATAAAACCATTTTTAAATCTTCAGTTAAATCCATCTTGTGAGTTAAAAGCAAAACAAATGTAATAACTAAAGTTGGGATAATGAAAATTAGACCACCAAATGTCGGTGTTCCTTCTTTAGCCTGATGTCTATCTCCTACATAACTACTTATTCTTTGACCTATATGAAGTCTTCTTAAAATAGGAATCATTATAAAGCCTAAAAGTATTGATGAGATAAAACCAAGCATTCCAGCTAGTATTGATTTTGTTAATAAATACATTTATTTCACTCCTATCTCTATAAGTATACTACACTTTTAAGCTGTTTATTAAACAGAAAATGTTCACTTTACACTTTTAGACAAAAAAAGAGATTAAAAATTAAACTTTAACCTCTTAAACTATTTAATGACTTTTAATAAGTTTCTTACCAACTGGTTTTTGTTTTATATCATCTGGATTATCACTATCAAATCCAAGTTCGCATAAAATTCTATATATATTTTCAGGCTTTGTTGAGTGTATCTCAGCATATCCATCTGGGTTAGGTCGTCTATCATAATTAATAAATATTGGCGTTCCTCCATGAGCTTCTATTTGTTTTAAAACAACTAAACTATCTTCTAAACAAACAACTCCTCTTAAATTTTCATACCCAGTTATAGCTTCCAAAGTTTCACCTTTATCAGTTCTTGGTCTTCTTTGTCCTGGAATATGTTCATATGGATGAAATCTTTGACCATAATGCATAATATTAGAATTTATACTATGAATAGCATTTCCTTTAGCTTCAAACTCTCTTCCGTGCATTCCATCAATTCCATTGTGAGCAGTTAAACTAATTAATCTACTATCAAAAGTTTTATATAGTTCACTAACATTTTCACGAACATAAGGAAACCAATTTATTTCGTCATAAATTTTATCATAAGGAATTTTACCTTTACTCGCTGGTAATTTACCATCTGTCTCAAGTGTTAAATCACGATGCTCTAAGAACATTTCTTTTAAATACATTGCCAAATTACGACATTCAAGTATTGGCTTAATACAATCAGTTAATTCATTTTTACTATTATAATTAATTATAACTTCTCTGGTATATTGTGTTTTTAATTCATCATTATCATGACCTAAATATTTTTCTTTTTCATTAGTTACATCTGACAAACATTCTAATATTTCCTGTAATGGTCTTATGTAATTATCATAATAAAAATCATTTCCACCTTCTTGAATTCCACGTAATACATCATTTCTATTTACATTAAAATTTTCAATTTCTGGTTTTATTCCAAGTATTTTACATCTTCTAACTTCTTTGTTTACTATTTCAAACATATATTTAATAATATTTACCATACGACAAAAAGTTTTTTCTATTTCTGATGTATAAGTCTCTTCGGCTCTATTTAATTGAAGAATTTCCATAAATTCTTCAAGATTAGCCTCTCTATTTTCTAATTTAGCATTAGATATTTCATCCTCAACCATACTAAAAAATGATTGCATAATAGATATTGTTCTTTCTTTAATTTGTAAATATTTTGAACCATATTCTGGCCAAATACGTTCAACATAAGAACTAATAAGTGGTGACGATCTAAACAATGTATCATCATTATCAACAGCAAATTTCTTTAAATTTTTGAATTCCATAACTATTCTCCCCTTTACTAGTTGCATATTTTACCATATATAATCTATTTTGTCAAATTGATATTTTCTGATATAATATTTTCGGTGGTATTTATGCAATTAATTGTCTGTGATTTTGATGGAACTTATTATACAAATGAAGAAAGTATTTTAATAAATAATAAATATATAAATGAATTTAGAAATAAAGGAAATTTATTTATGTTATCAAGTGGTAGAAGTTTTAAATCTTTAAAAGAGATGACTATTAAATATAATATTCCTTATGATTATTTATCTTGCTGTGATGGATCAATTCTTTATGATAATAAGAATAATATAATCATCAAATATCCTCTTAATAATACTATTTTAAAAAAATTTCTAAATTTAAAAAAATTTGTTAATGCAGAAAGAATTCATTATTCTTATCCTGATGATTATTATAATAAAATATGTGAAGGTGATTTAATAGGTTGTAATCTAGTTATAAAAAATGAATTTATTAATAATAAATTTTTAAAAGAGTTTAATAAATTAAAAGAAATATATAAGGAATTTGATTTTTTAATATATTCACATGATGAAATAACTTTCTTTTGTTTAAAAAACTCTGATATTAATAAAAGCAGTACTGTAAAATATTTAGAGAAAGAATTAAATTTAAATTATAATAATATTCTTATCTTTGGTGATAATGAAAATGATTATCCTATGTTATCTTTATATAATAGTTATTTTATAGGTAATGTAGATTCTAAAATAAAGGAAGTTTGTCTTAAAGGGTTTAATAATGTTTATGAATTTTTTAAGTAAATTCCCTTATTTAATTTGACTTTAAGTTAATTTTGTGTTAAAGTTATAAACGATTATTTAAATTATTGAAAAAAAGGAGTGAAATTATGGCAAATAAGAAAACTGAAAAGAAACCAATGTTTGGTAACCGTAGAAGTCATGCCTTAAATGCAACTAGACATATGCAAAAATTGAATCTTCAAAACGTTACTCTTGAAGATGGTACCAAAGTTAAAATGACTACTCGTGAAGCTAAAAAATACAAAAAAGATATTAAAGAGGCTGCTTAAGCTTCTTTTTTATTATTCTTTTCATAGAATTTAATATGAAAAAATATTTAAATATTTTGTTTACTTTAATACTATTAATATTTAGTTTTTATTATACTAATATAGTTTCAAGTTATATTAAAAAAAACGATCCTATTATGCAACAAATACTTGAAAATTGCCAAGAATTTGAAAGTCCATCAATTGATGCTATTATAGAAAATAATACAATTATTCCTGGTAAATCAAGTAGAAAAGTAGATATAAATAAATCATATAAAAATATGAAAAGAGCTCATAAATATATTACATCTTTATATATTTATGAACAAGAAAAACCAACAATATCTCTTAATAATCAATATGATAAATTAATTATAAGTGGTAATAAATCTACTAAAAATATTAGTATTTTAGTAAATATAAATGATATTAATATATTAAAAAAGTTAAAAGATAACTCTCTTAACTTGATTTTAGACATTAATTTTATTAATGATAATCTAGATTATTTAACAAGTATTACTAATAACATCATAGTTTTAGAACAACCTAATTTAACTAATTTAAATATAATTGATTATTGTTATTCAATTAATACTTTTAAGGCCTATTGCAAAAATTATTATAAATACACAATAAAACCCATATTATTTAGTAATGATTATTTTTATAACACTTATAATTCTCTAGAAAATGGTGTAATTCTTTCTTATTATATAAATGATAATGATGACATTAATAATTTAAATACCATTATTTCTTATCTAAAATCTTTAAAATATAATATAGTAAGTATTGATGAATTAATTAAAGAGTAAGAAAATTACTATCAAATATAGAATATAAATGTATATAAATAGGTTTACTAGTTTTCTTACTTATATAATCTTTATATCCTGTTAATTGTTTAATATATTCTGTATCATAAATATTTTTTAATTTATAATCTATTATATCAATATGATCATTATATTCTATCATTAAATCAATAAAACCATGATATTTATTATTTTTATCATCATAAATAAATTCATATTCTTTATAAATATTTAAACTTTTATTTATATTTTTCATTAAATCACTTTTAAAGAATCTTTCAAAATAATCTCTATATTCAGAATCAATTATAGATAAATCAATATTTTTAAAATTCAAATATTCAAAATAGGAATGCATTAAATTACCAAATTCTAGTTTTTCCTTAGTATCTTTATCTAATAAAGAAATATCCGTTTTAGAAAAATGTTGGTCTTGCTTATTGCTATTTTGAAAATTAAACTCCTCTACCTCTATTTTAGAATTACTCTTTTCAATTAAATCAAAAATATTATTACTTTTAATCATAGTATATTCTTTTGATAAATTAATATCATTTAAATTAATATTTTTAATATATGGTAATAAGTTTCCTTTTATAGAGTTTAAAATACTAGATAAAGATGTATATTTAAGTCTAGTATCAAATGAAACCATATCATTAGTATCACTTTCTAAATCATTTAAAGATGTAATTATAATCATCTTTTCTTTAGCTCTAGTTAAAGCTACATAAAAAAGTCTTATTCTTTCACTTATATCTTCTCTAATATAATTATTTTTATATAAAGAATTATAAATTGTATTTTTTAGTCCATTATTTATATAAGGAGTTATGATTCCATATTCTAAAGAATATAAAAATTTTTTCTTAATATCAAATGTATTAAATTTACTTGTTAATCCTGTATAATAACAAATAGGATATTCAAGTCCCTTACTTTTATGAATAGTCATTATTTTAACACAGTTTTTTATTTCTTTATTTAGAGAATAAGTTATTTTTTCATTTAAAAGTGTTTCATTAAAGTATTCTATTAAATCTAAATATGTATATCCTAAATTTTCTAAATTAGCACTTAAATCTTCTAAGTATTCCAGTCTAATAATACTTTCCATTATATTTCCAACAGTTATTAATTTTTCATAGAAAGAAAATTCTTTTATAATATTATTAATAAGGACACTTAATGGTATTGCATCAATGTTTTCAAGTAATTTATTAATTTTATTTATTATAATATCATTTGTAATATCTTTATTTTTTACTTTTTCATATATATATGAATCAGATAAAGAAAACAAATAACTACGAGCAATTGATGTATATGCATACCAAAATTCTTTATCAAACTTTTTTGTTTTTACATTAGAAATTAATATTAAAATATTTCTTAAGATTAGTAAATCATCACTTCCAGAAATATTTTCATCTTTTACAATCGTTAAAGGAATACCATTTGCTTCAAATATTTTTTTATATAATTCAAAATTAGTTCCTTTATCAATCAAAATAACAAAATCATCATAAGTTATATCTCTTAATTTGTTGTCATTTTTATCATATATTTGATAATGATTATTAACTTTTTCTTGAATGTCGAAAATAGTAATAAAAGCTTCTATTTCATCTTTGGAATATTCTCTATCAAAATACTCATAATTGTATATTTCCAAGTTATTATCTTGATTATCTTTTTTAAATTCATTATAGACGGTATTACCAAAAACCATTCGATGTCCTTTTTTATAATCAGCTCCCCCTAAATTAATATCCATAATATAATCAAATATATAATTAATATTATTTAAAACTTCTTTTCTACTTCGAAAATTTTTAACTAAATCTATTTTAAAACCGCCAATATTATTAGAATAATTAATATATTTTTCTTTAAATAGATTAGGATTAGCATTTCGAAAACGATAAATTGATTGTTTAATATCACCTACCATATAGACGTTATCATGACTTATTTTGGTGATAAACATCTCTTGTAAATCACTGGTATCTTGATATTCATCAACTAATATTTCTTTAAAACTATTTTTTAATTCATATCTTGCTTCCTCATAATCACTTACAACTTTAATTGCTAACTTACTAATATCTAAAAAATCGTATAAATTATTATCTTTTTTAAATCTATTAAATCGATTATCTAATTCTTCTATTATATTAACTATTACTTGAGTATATTTTTTAGTATAAATAATTCCTTCTTTTATTTCTAAAATGTTATCATAAATACACATTTTTTTTAAATTTGTAATTTCTTTACTTATTTTTTCTTTAATAGTTTTAGCATCTTCTGTCATCCCTTTTTTAAGTCGTGGTAAGCTTATATTTAAATTTGATTTTATTTCATCATAACTTTTACAGTCTAATAATTTATTTAAAGATAAATGCATATCATGATAGAAGTCACCATCTACTATTAATTCTAGTTCTCTTAAATTAGTATTTATTTTATCTATTTTTTCAAGAAGTATCTGAGTATATTCTTTTATTCTTTTATCTATGAATTTCTCATTAAAATAATTATCTATATAATTTTTTAAATATAAATCTTTATCATACATTAAGTCAATTTGATTGTATATTTCAAGAATAGATATCTTAATTTTTGAATCATCACGAGTAGTAAAATCGCTTATTAAGTGCAAAAAATTTTCATCATTTTTCTCATATAATTCTTCAAATATTAAATCAAGTAATTCTATTTTTTTAAATTTGAGAATTAACTCATTAGCAATTTCTACATCTTTATTAATTCCTAATAGATAATGGTATTTTTTAACAACTGATAAGGAAAAACTATCAAAAGTGGTAATAAAACTAGAATCTATTTTTTCAAGTTGAGAAATAAGTCCGGATTTTCTAATTGCACTTCTAATTCTATCTTTCATTTCGCGAGCAGCAGCATTTGTAAATGTCAATATAAGTAAATTATTAATATCTTCTCCATTTTTAAGCTTTCGAATAACTCGTTCAGTTAATACAGCTGTCTTACCTGAACCTGCTCCAGCTGAAACAATTATATTCATACCGCTTTTATTAATGGCTAATTCTTGTTCTTCTGTCCAACTTGTCATATTATCACATCCTTACTTAAATCTACTTTATTATATATTTTTTATTTAATTACTTTATATTAAAAAAGTTTTGAAATTAATTTCAAAACTTAAAAATGTTACTTTCGTATAATACAAGTTTTGCTTTATCTTTTGTCTTCTTAATATCTATTACTCTTTGATTACTTGAACCTCGCCATTTTAAAGTTGAATCAAATTTATCTTTTTGAAATTGTCCATCTATCAATACATCTATATAATTAAAAACTTCTTTATCTTTAATATCTTCATATTTAAATCCCGTCCAACACCAAATAGTTTTATCTTGATATTTTTCTTTAAAATCTTTAGCTAGTTTGGTTGTTCCTTCAATATTTTTAGGGTGCATTGGTTCACCTCCAAGTATTGATAAACCTGATATATGATTTGGACTTGCTAAATCAAGAATATGACTAATTACTTCGTCGGTAAACTCTAATCCTCCATTAAAATCCCATGTTTCAGGATTAAAGCATTCATCACAATGAAAAGCACAACCTTGGAAAAAAATTGATACTCTTACACCTTCTCCATTAGCAATATCCATTTTTCTTATTTTACTATATCTCATATTAATCTTCTTTATTATCTAAATGAATGACTCTTTCTTTTATTTCTTGAGTACGTCCGCGATTCCAGAAATTTGCTCCAATATAACCACAGGTACGTCTTGCAACATTAAGTAAAGCATGATCGCGGTTGCCACAGTTTGGACAGTACCATTCTAAATCATCATCAATTAATATTTCTCCAGTATATCCACATTTCTGACAATAATCACTTTTGGTATTAAGTTCAGCATACATAATATTATCATAGATAAATTTAATTACTTCCATTACACTTTCTAAGTTGTTTTCTAAGTGAGCTGTTTCTATATAACTTATAGCACCACCCGGAGATAATTTTTGAAATTCACTTTCAAGAGCTAATTTAGTGAAGGCATCTATTTCTTCAAAAACTGGTACATGATAACTATTGGTTATGTAATCTCGATCAGTTATTCCTTTAATTACTCCAAATCTTTCACGTAAGCCTTTGGCAAATTTATAAGTGGTTGATTCAATAGGAGTACCATATACTGAATAATCTAGATCCTCTTCACACTTCCATCTTTTACAAGCATCATTCATATATTGCATTACTTTAAGTCCAAATTCTTTTCCTTTTCCATTATCAGTATGAGAGTGTCCTGTCATATATTTTACACATTCATAAAGTCCAGCATAACCAAGTGAAATAGTAGAATATCCATGATGTAAAAGTTCATGAATTGATTCGCCTTTTTCAAGTCTTGCTAAAGCTCCATGTTGCCAAAGAATTGGAGCAACATCACTTGTTGCATGGCTTAGTCTTTCATGACGTAGTTTTAAAGCACGATGACATAAGTCTAGTCTTTCGTCAAATATTTTCCAAAATAAGTCCATATCTTTACCGCTTGATAAAGCAATATCTGGAAGATTAAGAGTTACTACTCCTTGATTAAATCTACCATAATATTTTCCTTTACCTGGTACATAATTTTTAGCTTTAGCAATATTACCTAAACTAATACTTCTATCAGGAGTTAGGAAGCTACGACATCCCATGCAAGGATAACAATCTCCTTCTCCATTTTCATTTATTTTAAGTTCTAACATTACTTTTTCAGATATATAATCAGGCACCATTCTTTTTGCTGTACAACGAGCTGCAAGTTTTGTTAAATAATAATATTTACTTTTAGGTTTAATATTATCTTCCTCTAAAACATATAAAAGTTTTGGAAAAGCTGGAGTTATATAAACACCACTTTCATTTTTCATACCAAGTATTCTTTGATTTAATACTTCTTCAATTATCATAGCAAGTTCTTCTTTGTATTCCTCAGTTTCTCCTAAATACATACAAACTGATAAGAAAGGTGCTTGTCCATTTGTGTTAGACATAGAATTGATTTGATATTGGAACGTTTGAACTCCATCGATTACTTCTTTTCTTAAATCTTCTTCAACAAATTTTTTAACTTGTTCTTTAGTAAGGTTTCTTTTTTCATATTTTTTTTGATAAAATTCACGAGATAGTCTAACAAATGGTGCTAAATGGGTTAAGGTTATAGTTGCCCCTCCATATTGACTAGAAGTAACAGCTGTTATTAACTGAGTAGCAATGGTCATAGCCGTTAAGAACCTATGAGGTTTTTCAATCATTATTCCATTCATATTTGTTCCATTTTGAAGCATATCATCTAAATTAATTAAATCACAGTTATGAAGTGCATTTTGGGCAAAGTAGTCAGCATCATGAAAATGAATTATACCCGCATCATGTGCACTGACAATATCTTCAGGAAGTAAAAATCTTCTTGTAATATCAGTACTAGTAATTCCTGCTAAATAATCTCTTTGAGTAGTAACAACTCTCGCATTTTTATTAGAATTTTCGGTATTCCAATACTCATTTTCTCCATCAATAAGTTCTTTAATAGATTTATCAGTTGTATTGCTCTTTCTTATTAATTCTCTTGTATATCTATAAGTTATATAGGCTTTAGCTAATTGATATTTTCCAAGAGCCATTAAACGCATTTCAATTACGTCCTGAATATCTTCAACCAGCATCCTTCTTTTATGTAAATTTTCTATATATTTAATAATATTTTTAATTTGAATATCACTTACTTTATCCTCATCATTAACATCATTATTAGCTCTTTTAATAGCCATTTCAATTTTATCTAGGCAATAATCAATTATTGTTCCGTCTCTCTTTACTACTTTCATACATCCTCCATATCTTCTTAAATTACATTTTTAATTCTATCATTTTTTAAATTAGGATGCAAGAGATTTTACATTATTTTTTGTATCTTTTATATCGTATCATTTTTGAAAGCACATTTACTTATTTTAAAAAGAAAAAATGAAATTTTATAATAAAAAAACCTTCTAAAAAGAAGGATACATACATCTTGGTGATCAGTACGGGATTCGGACCCGTGAGTGCTGCCGTGAAAGGGCAGTGTGTTAAGCCACTTCACCAACTGACCAAAAAAAAATGGCGCCTCAACTGGGACTTGAACCTAGGACCCCTTGATTAACAGTCAAGTGCTCTAACCAACTGAGCTATTGAGGCGTATCTATAAATGGTGGGCCTGAATGGACTTGAACCATCGACCTCACGCTTATCAGGCGTGCGCTCTAACCACCTGAGCTACAAGCCCATTTACATAACTTCTATGGTGTCCAGCTAGGGATTCGAACCCTAGACCCACTGATTAAGAGTCAGTTGCTCTACCAACTGAGCTAGCCAGACAACTAAGCAAGAACAAATATTATTTTATCTTATGTTCTTGCTAATGTCAACATTTTTTTATTATTTTTATAAGATTTTTATGCAATTGAAGTAATTTCTATTTGATAAACACCATTAGGACTATCAACATCAACTACTTCCCCTACTTTTCGACCAAGTAGAGCTCTTGCTATTGGACTTTCATTAGAAATTTTACTTGCAAATGGATCGGCTTCCTGGCTACCAACTATTTGATATTCATCAACTTCTCCATCATCTACATATTTTATTTTTACTGTGTTACCAATGCTAACTTTATCATTTGATACATTTTCAATAATAGATACATTTTCTAAAATTTGTTCTAATTTTTTTATTCTTCCTTCAAGTTCAGCTTGCTCATTTCTTGCTGCATCATATTCAGCATTTTCTGATAAATCTCCAAGCGCACGTGCTTCTTTAATAGCTTTTATATTAAGTGGACGTTTAACATTTATTAAATCATCCAACTCTTGTTTTAATTCTTGATACCCTTCTTCAGTTAAATAAACTGTTTTCTTTTCCATTCTTTCATGACCTCCTAAATAAAAAGTTCCAAATAAGTATATTACAAAAAATTCTAAAAGTCAAGGTGAATTTTTGCATAATATTAATATATCATTTATAATGAAAAATTATTGTAACACTTTATTATATGATCTAATTTTAGAAATAATTACAATTAATCTAAATAGGGTTTTCTAAGCATTGAATAAAGTGGTAATTCTTCTTGTATTTCAATTTTTATAATACTATCAGCTTGATTAGCAACAGTTATTTTTTCGTTATGTTCATTTAACAAATTATTAACACTAAGCTTTATTATATCCAAATTTGGGGTAATTATTTCTATATCATCACCAACCTTAAAATAATTTCTTTGTCTAATAGTATATAAATTATTTTCTTTTTTAATAACTATTCCTAAATAATCTTGATTACTATTCTCATTTCTTCCTAAGTAATATTGGTCAGATATATCTGCATCTTTCATATAAAAATGCGTACTATTTTCTCTATTGGACACTTTACTTAAAATCGTAATTTCCTTATTTAATATATCATCAGTTAACGTGTTATTAAGAACTGCTTCAATTATTCTTTTATAACTTGATAATACTACTGCGAGGTAAAATGGTGATCTCATTCTTCCTTCTATTTTAAAACTGGCAATTCCTATATCAATCATATCTTTAATATACTTTGACATATTTAAATCTTTGACAGCCATTGAAAAATCTTTTTCATCATTAATATCAAAAAGAAATCTACATATTTGAGCACATCCTCCTCGATTAGAATCTCTTCCCGTAAAATAGTTAGATAAAACACATCTTCCACTTACAAAAGTACACATAGCTCCGTGAATAAATACTTCAATTGGCATTTTTGTTTCCTCAATTATTTTTTTGATATCACATCCTCGAACTTCCCTTGCTAAAACTACACGGTCTATTCCCATATTTTTTAAGTATTTAACACTTTCAACATTAGTTATACTATCCTGAGTGCTTAAATGAACTTCTACTTTAAAATTATCTTTAATGTAATTAACTAAAAATAAATCACTTACAATAAAAGCATCAATTCCTGCTAAAACAGCCTCTTTTATGTAATCATAAACTCCATTTATATCTTCATTATGAAAAACAATATTTAAAGTTAAATAAACTTTTTTACCTAACTTATGAGCGAATTCACAGCCTTCTTTTATTTCTTCTAAACTAAAATTATTGGCATTAGCTCTTAAACTATAATCACGTCCCCCAATATAAACAGCATCTGCTCCGTATATACAGGCTATTTTCAATCTATCTAAGTCACCTGCAGGACTTAATAATTCTGGTCTTTTCATCTTACTTCACCTTATAAATTGTCTTAGTATAAAAAAATCCATCATAGTTTCCTATTAAATCTTTTGTACTATCTATTAATTCTTTATCCGTAATAGTATTATCTAAATTATTTTTATATAATTTTAAAATATTTAAAAACATTTCATCATCAATTAAATTATTGTCAAGTACCCCATACTCTATTTTCTCTTTTAAATTTATAAAAGCTTTTGTTCCATTTAATATATCGTTTGTTAAAATGTTAGTTCCCTCTGAAGTTTCTAATATTATATATTTTTTATCCTTATTTTTTTCATTTATAGTATTAATTTTATGATTATTATTTCTATTTATATGTTGATAATAATTAGATACTAATTTTCTTTTAGAATGGGATATTATTATATGACCAATAAACATAGCTATTATTGGAATATTCGTTTTAGAACTAATCTCACTCATTTCATCTTCAGTTATTTCTGTTGATAAATATGCGTATTTAACTCCTTCTTTTTCATAAAAATTAATAATATTATAATTAGTTACCATATGACTTTGATGATAGACTAAATCTAAATTCAACTTTAATCTTTTAACAATAGATAAAACACTTAAATCGTAGAACATAATACCTTTAATATTTAATTTTTCTAGTTTAATTAAATTTTCTTCTAAATTATTTAAATCATTATTAAAAATATTTTTATTTATAGCAATAAATAAATTAATATTAGAATATTTTCTTAGTAATTCTTCAATCTCTTCTAATGATACTTCAAAATAATTTACTGAAAAGTCTTTTAATCCTATAATAAAAGAATCAGTAAATTCTAAGTATTCACTTAATTCTTTTTTATTAACACTTACAAGTAATTTCAACTTAACCCCTTCTTTCTGTAACGGCCACTCCATCTCCAACTTTATAAATCGTTGTTTTATATAACATATGGTTTTCTAAAAAGTAAGTATACTCTTTTATTTTACGAATAATTCCCAAAATATTTTTGCTAGGAAGTTCTTCTTCATTCATTTCAACATATCCATGAAAATACATATTATCGGTAATTATATAACCGTCTTTTGTTAAATTGTTTTCAAAATGTTCAAAGAAATCTTGGTTTTTTCCTTTAGCTGCATCTATAAAGATTAAATCAAATTCTCCTTCTAGTTTAACATTTAATGCATCATTAAAGATTAAAGTAATTCTATCTTCTAAATTCAACTTTTTAATATTTTTTAAAGCTTCCATATATCTTACTTCATCTCTTTCAATAGTTGTAACGTGTACATCCGCTCCAGTTAAACACATCATGATTGCTGAATAACCAATCGCCGTTCCGATTTCTAAAATATTTTTTAATTGTTTTTTAACTATAAAACTCGTGAGGAATTCTATTCCTTCATCTTGCATAATAGGAATATTTAAATCTTCAGCATATCTTTTTATTTCTTTTATATCATTCATACTATAATTCATTTTAATAACCTCCATTGACTTTGGATAATTCTGCTTTCTTGGCTTCAAACTCTTTTGATGTTTCATAAAAGAAAGTTTCTCCTGTTGTTACATTAGCTATAAAATATAAATATTTTGTATCTATTCGATTAATACTTGCTTCAATACTACTTTTAGATACCATACATATTGGTGATGCTGGAAGTCCTAACATATTAGCATTTCTCGTATTATAAGCATTACTAGTATTGTATTCTGACTTGGTTAATGGTCTTGTTTCATCAAGCTTTAACCCATATCTAGTTGTAATATCAGAACCAAGTGCCATCTTTTTATTTAATCGATTAACAAAGACACTGACAACTTTACTTCTTGCATCATCTAAAACTTTATTGCTAACTTCTTTTTCAGCTAAACTTGCTAAAGTTAATAATTCATGAACTGAAAATTTATCAATTTCTATCTTTTTTTTATAAGGACTTAATACATTATCCATTTGATCAAGTAATTTTTTAAATATTTCAGGAATTGTTACATCTTTATTTTTAAATTCATAGGTATCAGGAAATAAATAACCCTCTAATGAATAATAGATTTTATCGTTTTTAATTGCATCAGTTATGAACCAGTAATCATTAATTAAACTGTTAATATAGTCATCATCATTTAAAATATTTAAAACATCATCATAACTATTATTAGTATTTAGAGCTATAACACTAGCAAGCTCTCGATAATTAATTCCTTCTTTAAAGGTTATTCTAATTGTATCATCGGTATACACGTCACCTTTTCTTAAAATTTCAACAATTTTCTTTAAAGAATAACTAGGACTTAATTTATAAGTACCTGCTTTTAAATCTTTAACATCATTTAATTTTAAATAAAACACAAATAAACGATTATCATGAATTACATTATTTTCGGCAAGTACCTCTCCAATTTGTCTACTGTTTAATCCTTTTTTTATTTCAATTATTTTTTCTTCATAAGTGTTGCTAACTGGTTTTAAATAGTTAGAATAAAATAGCAAGGCTGTTCCAAATATAAATAATATTATAGCAACTACTATACTTATTAATTTTCTAATAAAACGCATATTAACCCCCCATTAATTACTCTGGGCTTGATTTTTAATTTCTTCTTGAATGGATTCAAGTATTTTCTCAATTACTCTCCATTCTTTGTCTGTTTCAATTGGCAAAAGTTCCATCTCCGATGCACTTTTAGGATCATAAATTGAAGCATAGACTTTTATATTTCCTACATCATCTTTAGTATTATCTGTATAGACTATATAACTTTTCTTAGTTTCATCACTATCAAAAGTAAATAAAATATTACAGACTATTTTTTCTCCTTCATCATTAATTATTGTAAAACTATTTTTATTTTCCATTTTAACTCCTATCCAAGTAACTCTGAAGTATCACAACACTGGCTACTCCATCAACTTTCTTTTTTCTTTTTATTCTTCTAATATTTCCTTGAATTAAGACATCATTACTAATTTTAGAAGTAAGTCTTTCATCCTGTAAAATTACTTCTATTTTTAGTTTTTTTTCTAATTTATCTTTAAATTCTAAAACAATTTTGGACATTTCACTTTCTGTATTATTCATATTTTTAGGATATCCAAGTACTATTTTATCAATGTGTTCATCTCTTACAACACTCTCTAGTTCATTTATTAAATAATCATAATCTTCTTCATGTCTTAAAGTTTTATAAAAGCTAGCAATGATTCCATTTGATTTACTAATACCTAAAGTTTTAGTTCCAAGATCAAGTCCTAAATATGTCATAATTCCCTCCTATCATATCACATTTTTTAAATATTAACAACCATTCTTTAATTCTTCTTTAATAGCTTCGACTATTGCCTCTACATATTTTTCTTTTTCAGAAAGTAATATATTTAAATTTGTACTACTACTTAAATATCCTAACTCAACCAAATAACTTTCACAACCATGATTACTGTTATAATAAGGATTACCCGGCTTTTTAGGATTTCTCCCATCAATATAGGCACCGGTTACCACTCCACCTGTTTCTCTTAACATGTAATAGTATGTTGAATTGGTTGTGGCTCTTTCATATGGTGTATATCCATCTTTTTTAGCATCATTTTCTAATTCTTCTAAATCACTTTTTGTTAATGTTCGTAAATAAACTCCTTTTTCAACTCTACATGAAGAATTCTTAGAATATATAGTACTAGTATTTTCAACAACTTGAGAAGCAATACTTTTAGCAAAATTTAAATTACTATTACTCGGAATATATACTTCAATTCCCCCATTTCCAACGTTTAGATTGGCTGAATTAAGATGAATTGATAAAAGCAATTTTGCTTTACTTTTATAAGGTATACTAACTCGACCTTTTTCGCCATAATTATAAATATCAGTATCACCATTTCTAGTAAGTTTTATCTTTAAACCAAGACTCTCTAATTCTTCTTTTAAAAGTAAGCTATATTCTAAATTAATTGTACTTTCCTTATATTTTCCTGATATGGCTCCAACATCAACTCCTCCATGACCAGGATCTATTACAATATCATAGATATCATTTGGTAATTTAGTTTCCTTGCAAGTAAGTATTAAATATGATTTATCTAAAATATTTTCAAAACTAATTGTAATTTTATAATTTTTTTTATTACATGTAATTGTATAATATTCTAACTCTTTATAATTTTTACCACTTGCATCTTTCAAGTTATAATATTCTTCATTACTTTTTAATAAAACAACATAGGTTCCTTCTTCAATACTCTCTAAATTAATACCATCATTTATTTTTTCATTAGTTGTAAATTTGGTTTTATTTTCTTCTCTATAAATAGGATATTCTATTTCTTTATCATTATTTTTTAAAACAAGTGTTAAATTACTGTTTATATCTGTTTCTCCTTCTAAATTAAAGAATCTTCCATAGATAGTATATTTATTAATTGTTATATCAGTATTTATATCATTAGCAAAACTAAATACTTCTTGTTCATTTACATAATCCTTTTTGTCACTTAGGGTGCATCCAACTACTAAAAAAATTAATAATCCTATTAATAACTTTTTCATAAACCTCCTTAAACTTATTATTTATTCATTTACAACAACACTTAAAATATCCATAAATTCTTTAGGTGGTTCTACTTGAAATTCTAGAATTTCACTGGTTCTTGGATGAGGAAATTTTATTTTATAAGAATGAAGTAATTGACCATAGTCCTCATAACCTTTAACACCTTTTCCATAGATAATATCGTTTATAACCGGATGATTAATATATTTCATATGAACTCTTATTTGATGAGTCCGACCAGTTTCTAATTTACATTCTATCAAGGTACAATTAGAAAATTCTTCTAAAACTTTAAAATGAGTAATAGCCTTTTTACTATTAAGACTAGTAACTGTCATTTTTTCGCGATTTTTAGAGTCTCTTCCTATCGGGGCATCTATTGTACCGGTTTCATGGTTAAACGTTCCCACAACTGCTGCTAAATAATAACGTTCAACAATTTTTTCACTTATCATATTTGCAAGTTTTTCATGAGTAAAATCATTTTTAGCAACTAACATTAAGCCACTTGTATCTTTATCAAGTCTATGGACAATTCCTGGACGAAATCCATTATTACTTAAATTATATTTTCCTATTAAAGCATTTACTAATGTATCTGTATAATTTCCAGGAGCTGGATGAACAACCATACCTGATTTTTTATTAATTACTAATAAATCATCATCTTCATATATAACATCAATAAAAATATTACTGGGTTGTAAATTTTCCATTGGTTCTATTGGCATTTCTAATATCTTTATTACATCACCTATATTTACTTTATAATTATTAGAAACTATCTCTCCGTTTACTAATATTTTCTCATTTTCAATTAATTTTTGAATCTTATTTCTTGAATACTCTGTTTCATTACTTAAATATTTATCAATTCTTATATTATTTTCATTTACTTTAAATTCCATTTTTTTCTCCTTAAACTTTCAAAAATTATTAAGAAAACACTTATACAAATAAAAGTATCAGCTAAATTAAAAATAGGTGCATCATATAAAAATATTTTAAAATCCAAAAAATCAATAACTCCATTATAAATAATTCTATCTATTAAATTACCAATTATTCCACCAATTAATAAACTATAATAAATAACTTTATAATTATTTAATTTATCTTTTCTTAAATAATATATAACTCCTCCTAAAACTAATATTCCAAGAATTATTAAAAATAGTTGTTGTCCTCTTAAAATACTAAAAGCTGCTCCTGTATTTATTACAAAAGTGATATTAAAAAAATTTTTAATAACTATAATGCTAGTATTAATTGGCATTAAATTTTTAATTAATTGCTTAGAAATTATATCAATTATTAATAATATAAAACTTAAAATATAAACTTTTCTTTTCATATAATCACATTGTTATTATAACATTTTTTTATTATAAAAAAAAGAGTTAACTACTCTAAAAACAAACTAAGTGCAACTTTCTCTTTTTCTTTATTTATATCAATTACATATACATCTACTATATCACCAACTTGTAGTACTTCACTTGGATGTTTAATATAATTTTTACTCATCTTTGATATATGAATCAATCCATCATTATGAAGTCCTATATCAACAAATGCTCCAAAATCAATAACATTTCTAACGGTTCCTTGTAATTTATCATGAAGTTTTAAATTATCGATAGTTAATATATCACTCCGAAGAAGTGGTTTATCTAAAGTATCACGAGGATCTCTATTAGGTTTTTCCAAAGCATCGATTATATCTAAATATGTATATTTATCTATTTCTAAAGTTTCATAATAATTACTATCCAATGTTTTTAATTTTTCTCTAAGTTCTTCAGTACCAATTTTATCTACTGTCATTCCAACTGATTTAAGTAAATTAATAGTAGCATCATAATTATCAGGATGAACAAATGTTTTATCAAGAGGATTATCTCCATCTATAATTTTTAAAAATCCAATTGATTGTTCATATACTTTATCGCTCATACCTTTTATTTTTTTTATTTCTTCTCGGGATTTAAATTTGCCTTCTTTTTCTTTATAATCTAAAATATTTTTTATAACATTTTTCTTTAAACCTGAAACATAACTAAGTATTGAAAAAGAGGCATTGTTAATATTAACTCCTACTTGATTAACAACTTTTGAAACTGTGAAATCCAGACTTTCTGATAATTCTTTATTGGGTACATCGTGTTGATATAGTCCTACTCCTATACTTTGAGGATCTATCTTAACAAGTTCTGATAATGAATCCTGAAGTCGTCTTGCTAAACTAATAGCACTTCTTTTTTCAACCGGTAAATTTGGAAACTCTTCTGCTCCTAAAATTGACGCTGAATAAACACTAGCACCAGCTTCATTTACAATTATATATTCAATGTGTCTATCACATTTCTTAATTAAATTTGCAACAAATTCTTCATTTTCCCTGGATGCTGTCCCATTTCCAATTGCTATTATATCAACATTATATTTCTTAATTAAATCTAAAATAGCTTTTTCAGAACCTACTATATCACTTTTAGGTGGAGCTGGATAAATAACCGTTACTTCAAGTAGATTTCCTGTTTTATTTACAACTGCAACTTTGGTCCCGGTTCTATATCCTGGATCAAGTGCTAAAACCACTTTTTCTTTAACAGGTGGTGTAAGTAACAAATGTTCTAAATTTTTACTAAAGTTTTGGATAGCTTGAATGTTTGCCATATCCGTAAGTTCACTTCTAATTTCTCTTTCTATACTTGGAATAATTAATCTCTCTAAACTATCAATTATTGCTTCACTTACTAATTTATTACTTTTAGATTCTTTATTTTTAATAATTTTCTTTTCTAAATAATCAATTAAGTAATTTTTATCAAAATCATATGATACAGTAATTACTTTTTCTTTTTCAGCGCGATTAATTGCTAGTATTTGATGTGGTTTTAAATATTTAATTCTAGATGTAAATTCATAATAAATTTCATATGTTTTAGCATCATCAGGATTAGTCTTTTTAACTTTAGTTATAATTGTTCCATAATTTTTTATTGAATCTCTTATGTATTTTCTGAATTTCGCATTATCACTTATATTTTCAGCAATTATATATTTAGCACCAATAATTGCTGACTCGATATCTTTAACATTCTCATTTAGATACTTTTTAGCTTCTTCATAAGGATCACCACTAAATTTCATAATAAAATCCGCTAATCCCTGTAAACCATTTTTAATTGCTTCACTAGCTTTAGTTTTCTTTTTTTCTTTATAAGGAAGATATAAATCTTCTACCTCAACGAGTTTTGAACAATTCATAATTTCTATTTTTAATTCATCTGTCATTAATCCTTTTTCATCAATTAGTCTAATAACATCAAGTTTTCTATTCAATAAATTCTCTTCTTTCCGGTAGCACTCTTCAATACTCCTAATCTTTTCTTCATCTAAGGCTCCAGTTGCTTCTTTTCTATATCTAGCAATAAAAGGTATCGTATTTCCTTCACTTAAAAGTTTTATAACACTTTCTATTTGTTTTTTATTAATATTTAAACTACTTTCTAAATTTTTTACTATATCTAAATTCATATTTATTCACCTATTTTATTATAAATAACTAGATATTAAAAAAGCAAGTACTTTGACTACTTTTAACAAAGTGCTTACTTCTTATATTAATTAGTTATCTTTTCCATAAAGTGGTATTTGTCATTAAAGAAAATGATTATTATTTTGATAGTTGCAACAATAGGAGTTGCTAATATCATTCCTATAATACCAAAGAAATATTCGAACACAAGTAAACTTAACATAATTGTAATTGGATGAAGTGATACGGCTTTACCTACTATAATAGGATTTAAGATATTTCCATCAATAAATTGAACAATTAAAATTGTAACTAAGCAAATTAATCCCGTAACTGGATTTATTGCAAAACCAAATAATACTACTGGTATTCCTCCAATATATGGTCCAAAGTATGGAATAATATTAGTTAAAGCACAAAAAACTGCAAACAATAAAGGACTTGATATTCCAGAAAATAATAATCCTATAAGTGTAAAAATAAATACAAATAAACATGATAATAAAGTTCCGCTTATATAACTTCTAAGCATTGTATTAAATGAATTTTTTAATATTTTTAACTCATCATGAAATCTCTTTGGAACAATCATTCTAAGATATTTACTAGCTTTTGTATAATCAAGTGATAAATAAATTCCAATTAATAAGCCAACTACAATATTACTTAAAAATTTAATTGATGATGAGAATTTATCTACTATAACAGCCAAATTATTAGTTGATAAATTATTAACAAATTTATTAACTGATTCTATTAAATTATCTTTCATATTGGTTGTATCAAAATTATTTGATGAAAAATTCTTAAAAATATTTGTTATTAAAGTATTAATTGAAGTTAAAAAATCTGGTATTTTTTTAATAAGTTCATTTAACTGAGAAATAAATTCAGGTACGATTAATGAAATTATTAAAATTATTAAGAATATTAAAACTAAGTAAACAACCAAAGTAGCCAATTTCCTTGATACTTTATTTTTAACAAAATAATTAATAAAAGGTTCTAACAACCAAGATAAAAATATTCCTATAAATAATGGTGATAAAATACCTATTATATGTCCTAAAGTTACTAAAACACTGGTTTTATCTAATAAATATAAAACTAAAACTGCTATTGCAAGTATTGAAAAAGTTAGTATTAATTTTAGTAAAATATTTCCCGTTTTTAATATTTCATTCAAAGATTTAAAATCTATTTCTTTTTCCTTCTTCATAAATCCTCCTATTTTATTAACATTGCATCTCCAAATGAGAAAAAGCGATAATTATTTTCTTGGGCTTTTATATAAGCATTTATTATAAATTCTTTTTTAGAAAAGGCTGATACTAACATAACAAGGGTTGATTTAGGTAAATGAAAGTTAGTTATTAAAGCATCTATTCCTTTAAAATTATATCCAGGATAAATAAAAATATTTGTATTTCCAGAACATTCTTTAAATTCGCCATATTTAGTCATAATTGTTTCAAGAGTTCTAGTTGATGTTGTTCCAACTGCTATTATTTTATTACCATTTTTCTTAGCATTATTTAATACTTTAGCTGTCTTCTTACTCATACTATAATATTCAGTATGCATAGAATGATCTTTAATATCATCTACCATAACTGGCCTAAAAGTTCCAAGTCCAACATGCAAAGTAACAAATTCTATTTTTACACCTTTTTTTTGTATACGCTCTAAAAGTTCATTTGTAAAGTGAAGTCCCGCTGTTGGAGCAGCTGCTGAACCTATATTTTTAGCATATACTGTTTGATATCTATCTTTATCAAGTAACTTTTCATGAATATATGGTGGAAGTGGCATTTCTCCTAACTTATCAAGAATTTCCATTAATATTCCCTCATAGATTAATTTAAATTCTCGAATTCCTTCATCTCTAACTTTTATACACTCTGCTTTAAGTAAACCATTTCCAAATTCGACTATAGTTCCTACTTTTATTCTTTTAGCAGGTTTTACTAAACATTCCCAAATATTTTTCCCTAAATCTTTTAGCATCAATATTTCAATAACTGCTTTAGTATCAACTTTTTCACCAATAAGTCTTGCTGGTATTACTTTAGTATCATTTAATACTAAGACGTCTCCTTTATTTAAATAATCTATTATATTATAGAATTTCTTATGTTCTATATCTCCAGTTTTTCTATCCATAACCATAAGTTTTGATTCATCACGTTTTTCAAGTGGCGTTTGGGCAATTAAGCTTTCATCTAGAGGATAATCAAAATCCGATACTTTCATTGCTTTCTCCCTCTTCCATTAAATTCATCTATTTTTCTATCTATTTCATTCATTTTTCTATCATTATTATATCTTAAATAGTCAAGATTTTCCGATTGTTGTAAAGTTTTTTCTACTAGACTCGAACCATGCCTCGTTACTATTTCATTTCTATTTATTTGTTCTAATTCTGGTTGTTCAAAAATAGTAGCCATTTGTCTTTTAAATTTCTTAAACTGAAGAGATAAAATATTTCCTGGTTTTAAAAATATATCATAAAGATCAGCAAATAACATAGGATTACTTTTTTTTCTACTATATTTTACATTCATTTGCTGTTGCTTCAATTCTCTTTCTTTACGTAATTTATCTTCCCTACTTCTTTCAAGTAATATATTTTTATTTAATTCTTTTATATGATCAATTTTATCTAATTCTAACTCAAATTTTTGTTCACTTTTAATATCTTCTTGAATAATATTTGAATAATCAATTGTCTTATAAAGTGAAACTGATAATGGAACTAATGTTACTAATGGATATAAAGGAGGTAAATTAGACGTCATTGCCATAATAGTCATATAAATTAATGCAACAAATATTCCCAATGTCGACCAGGATAATACTTTATTCCATCTTTTATATCTTTGAGTTTTATTATTAAGAGTTTCTAAACTATTAATAATTTCACTTTGAAAATTATTAAGTATTTCAATTAATTTACTATCTTCTATTTTGAATATATCAACTTTATTATCTTCACAAATTAAATTTACTTCTTTTGCTTGTTCATTTATTGTTATTTCTGTTATTTTTTTCATCTAATCACCTACATAAATAAATTTTCTTGATAATTTACTCCCAGATGTTTGTAACTTTTAGCAGTTGCAACACGTCCACTTCTAGTTCGTTTTATGAACCCATTTTGTAAAAGAAATGGTTCACATACATCAAGTAAAGTCGTTACTTCTTCACCTATACTTGATGCAAGCGTCTCCACCCCAACTGGACCACCATTAAACTTATTAATTAAGCTTTCTAAATATTGATGATCGACTTCATCAAGACCATATATATCAACTTTTAAACGATTAAGAGCATCTTCAGTTGTCTGTAAATCAATTATCTCTTTTCCATCAACTAGTGCAAAATCTCTTACTCTTTTAAATAATCGATTAGCAATTCTTGGTGTTCCACGACTTCTTTTTGCTAAACTTTCGGCAGCATCCTCTGTAATTGGCATCTTAAGTACTCGACTTGTTCTTTCAACTATTTCAGTTAATTCTTCATTCGTATAATATTTAAGTTTGCAAACAATTCCAAATCTATCTCTCAAAGGACTAGTTAAATCACCAGCCCTAGTTGTTGCTCCAACTAGTGTAAATGGTGGTAAATCAATTTTAATGCTTCTGGCAGCCGAATCATTACCAACTACAATATCTAAAGTAAAATCTTCCATAGCTGGATAAAGTATTTCTTCTATAAACCTTGGTATTCGATGAATTTCATCAATAAATAAGACATCCCCCGGTTCAAGACTGGAAAGAATTGCTGCTAAATCACCAGGTTTTTCAATTGATGGGCCAGAAGATGTTCTTATATTTTTACCAAGTTCATTAGCAATTATCATTGCAAGTGTTGTCTTTCCAAGACCTGGAGGTCCATATAATAGTACATGATCAAGTGCTTCATCTCGAATCTTTGCAGCTTCAACAAACACCTTAATATTTTCTTTAACTTCACTTTGACCAATATACTCTGAAATATTACTAGGTCTAATGCTGGGTTCAAAAGTTAAATCTTCCTCAAGTTTCTCTTCATCTACAATCCTCATGTTAATTACCTCCCCTTATTTGATCATTAATTTTAAAGCTTCCTTTATTTGATTTTCAATACTCAATTCTTTATTAATACGTCCAAGAACTCCCTTAATATCTTTATCCTTATAACCTAAAGCCAGAAGTGCTTCATATACCTCGTCTGTACTAGTTTCTTCTACATTACCAGATACGGTTATCTTACCTTTTAAATCTAGAATCATTTGCCGAGCTAATTTATCTCCTATTTTCGGAAATTTCTTTAAATATAGTACATTTTCTCTATTAATTGCATCAGATATTCCGATTGGACTTCCCATTGCAATTATTGGTAAAGCCATCTTTGGACCGAGTCCTTTGACAGATATAAGTTTTAAGAACAATTCTTTTTCTTCCCTATTTTTAAATCCATACAATAAATGTTCATCTTCTTTAATTTGTTGATATAGATATACTTTAGCCTCAGAATTTTCACAAAATGCATAAGGATTAGGAGTAAACACTTTATATCCTATTCCATGATTATCAACTACTATACAATCACTTTCAATTTCAACAATATTACCTATTATATAACTATACATCTAAATCACCTTTACTAATTAATTGTACTAAAAAAAAAGTGATTTGTCTATCACTTATTGATTATATTTAAAAAAATTAAATAACCCTAAATTTATTAATTCGATACATATAATTTTAAATAAGATAAGTAACTATCATGTTCCATTAATAAATAATTTTCATTTTCTTCAAGTTCGATATAGTCTAAATAATTTTTTACATCATCATCTATTTCGGAATTATTTTTAATAGAAGAAATACTATCATTATTTCCTTTAAAATAAAGTAAAGTATCACTACTAGTAAAATTTAAAACATCATTTAAAGTATTACATCTTTCACTATCAGAAAAATCAGAACATACTAGTTTTTTATAATTATTATTTTTAATAGTATTGTAATTATTGTCATTTTCTAATAATATTTTATATTGATATAAATCATAAGTCGTATCTATATTATCATGATATGATAACTCTTCATATTTTGCCAAAAGTGGTACAACACTTGTATATAAAAGCGTAAAAATTAGAATAGAAAAAATAACTACCGTTAATGTTTCAGCTAACACAAATCCTCTTTTATTCATTCCTATCACCTATTCTAGAAATAAGTATACTATAAAATAAAAGAAAAAAAAAGTATTTTTTCATACTTTTAATACTATTTTTTTATATAACCAATATATGGCAAATTACGATATTTCTCATCATAATCAAGTCCATATCCTATTACAAATAAATCTTCTATTTTAAATCCAACATAATCACATTCAAATTTCTCAACTCTACGACTAGGTTTATCTAACATTACACAAGATTTAATACTTTTTGGATTCATTTTACCAATATAATCAACTAAGTAATTAAATGTCCTTCCTGTATCAATAATATCTTCAACAATAACGATGTTTTTTCCTTCAATATTTTCTTTCTTTAAAGGTATTTTTAATTCAATATTACCTGTTGAATTTTCACCATTATAACTCGATACTCTTACAACATCAATTATGGCATCACCTAAATAATTTTTCATTAAATCAACTGTAAAGAATATAGCACCTTTTAAAACACTTACAAAAACAACTTCCTCATCTTGATAATCATTTTTAATTTCATTGGCTATTTCTTTAATTCTTTTTTGTAACTTATTACTACTAATTAAAATTTCAATATTTTCTTTCATACTACACCTCTAAAAACAAAATTATTATAACAAATTTAATACTTAAAGTAAACTAAATTCTTCTATTTTTATTATTTTCTCATAATATTAATTGGTGATATATGGAAAAAGTAATTATTAATCCCTCTTATGGTGGAACTGCATCTGGTATTGTATCGGGAAAATTTATTGAAAAAGATTATAATTTAGAATTAGCTAAATCTTTACAAACTAAATTAAATAATTTAAATATTACAAACTACTTAACTAGAAAAAGTGATATTACTTTAAGTAATCAGGAAAGACTTAATCTAATTAATTCTTTTATTAATCAGGGTGATAAAGTTATTCTTGTAACTTTTGAAATAGTAGATACATCTGAAAATGGTGCTAGAATAATTTATTCTTTAAGAAATATTGATACATTATCACGTGATGTTAGTGACGATTTAGAAAATATTGGAACAGAAATATTAAAATTTTATCAATTAAGAAATCCAAGCAATACCAGTACTGATTTTTATGAACTAATACGTGAACCAAGTAATTCTGAAAATATTATAATAAGTTTAGGAAACCCTAATAATAGTGCTGATAATAGTTTTATGTTAAATAATATTAATAGTATTGCTAATGCTATTGCTAGTGCTATTAATACTTATTTAACAAATGAAAATATTTATATCGTAAAAAGTGGCGATACATTATTTTCAATTGCAACTAAATTTGATATAACAGTTGATGAATTAAAATCAGCAAATAACTTAACTAATAATGCTTTAATAGTTGGAAATGAACTAATTATTCCTAAATCAAAAGAAGTTAATCAAGAAATAACTGGTGAAGATGAAGAAATGGATATGTATTTAAATTATAAAGTTGTAAAGGGAGACTCTTTATACTCTATTGCCAAAAAATATGAAACAACAGTTGATATTTTAAAAGATATTAATAATTTAACAGACAATTCTTTATCAATTGGACAAATTATTAAAATTCCAACTTCTACTTCAAGTACTGAAATATATTATAATAATTATACAGTTGTAAAAGGAGATTCTTTATATTCTATTGCAAGTCGTTTTAATACAACAGTTAATGCTATAAAAGATTTAAATAATTTAACTACGAATAATTTATCAATTGGACAAGTTTTAAAAATACCAAGTACAACTGGATCAAATCAAGAAGAAGAAAATTATTCAACTTATACTGTAGTAGCAGGAGATTCATTATATAAAATTGCTTCTTTATATCAAACTTCCATTAACGCTATTAAGGATCTAAATAACTTAACTACCAATAATTTATCAATTGGGCAAGTTTTAAAAATACCTTCTTTAAATATTACTCCATCTACTTCTACCCTTTATACTACTTACACTGTAGTATCAGGTGATTCGTTATATAAAATAGCTGGTAAATTTAATACTACTGTTAATGCTATAAAAAATCTAAATAATTTATCTACCAACAATTTATCAATTGGCCAAATTTTAAAAATACCAAAATAAATTTAAAAACATAAAATTGCTATAAAAAGTAATTTTATGTTTTTTTATTTTTAATAATATAAATTTCTAAATAATCTTATTTATTTATTTCATTATCAGAATCTTTTTCCAATTTCTCTATAATAACTTTCTGATTTTTTAATATTTTTTCCATTTTAGCATGTAAATCTTCAAGTATTAATTCACTTTTTAAATCAGTACGATAATCATTTTGATTTCTTAAACTATCTTTAGCTGCTTGTCTATTTTGACTCATCATAATAATTGGGGCTTGAAGTGCTGCCAAACAAGATAATAATAAATTTAATAATATAAATGGATACGCATCAATTTGTTTGTCACCAGTTAAAATAAAGGCATTTAAAATAATCCAAAAAAGTAAAAATGAACTAAATCCAATAATAAAACTCCATGAACCTGCAATTTCACTAACTTTATCGGCAATTCGATCTCCTTTAGTCATTTTAGCTTCTTCTTGTTTATCAATATCAATACTAATTGGTTGATCAATTAACAAGTTTAATAATTCTTCCTCATCACTTTCTTCTAATTCGTTATTTTTTAATAACATTTTTACAATCTCTTTTTTCGTTTTTCTCTTTTCCATTTTAATCACCATATCCATTATACCACATTTTATAACTTTTAGTGTTTATATTTATCTTATGAATTTTTTAATCTAGATCCTTTACCATTCTATATATCTATCCTATAGAATCCAATTAGGATGCTTTTCTAATATATTATCGTAGTACTGATGACTATTATTTTATTAATTCAACACCATTAACATATAATTTGTATCCATTTAAATTAATATTACTATTAGTTGTATCAGCATTTATTAGCGATTTAATATAAGTATTTCCTGTTAATGTTATTGTACTTGTTTTATCTAATGTTAATGATATCTCTCCTTCATTTGCTGTATTAATTGCACCTTTAAATGAAGAACTACTAGATAACTTCATAGTTAATTTTGATATCCCATCTACAGCAATATTGCCGTTTGCTTCTTGATTAGTTAAGTTTAATGTAACAGTACCACTATTACTTCCAGAATTACCCCAAGAATCTTTTTGTATTCTTAAGAAATTTCCAGTAGAATCATTATTAATAATTTTATTATTCTCTAGATTTATTGTTGCCGTGGTATTAGTTACATAAAAACTATCTCCCTTATTTGTTGTAATTGTAGAATTTTTAGATGTAAATACTGCTTCACCGTCTGCTGCATCTCCACTCATTGATTGATATATGAAAATGTTTTTATATGTGGTAGATTGTCCATTTAAAGTATTATTAGTGTCAGTCAATTCTATATTTTCAAGTGTTACGCTATTTTTCCCTTCAATAACAACTCCTTCTGATGCAGTGGCAATTAATGTAGCATTTTTTACTGTTATATCTGCCGTTGAATATATTGCCGGCGATCCTTTACCAGTGGTTTTATAAGTTCCTTTATTAACTGTAACTGTTCCACCACCTCTATCTGATCTAATCGCTGCACTTGAAGTTCCAGCTGTATTAATAGTTAAATTTGTTGCATTCATGATTCCACCACCAGTTGTCATTATTCCTCCAGAATTATCTTTGCTTGTAGTAATTGTAGAATCAGAAATGTTTATTGTTGTTCCATCACTATTTGAATTATTTGTTGTAGCAGAACCTCCATAACTAAATACCCCATTAGCGCCTGTTGCATCAGTTGTAATTGTTGCATTTTTAATGGTTACACTAGCACCATCTTTTGATATGATAGCTGAATTTGTTCCATAGAAACTTGTATTATCTCCACCATCAGAATCTCCTGTTTTACTTACAGTTATATTAGATAATGTTGCATTAACATCTCCCGATACTGAAATAGCATTTTCATCTTTTGTTTTCGATTGGTATTCTCCAGAAGTTATTTTTTCATCACTTGTTATTTCTTTTGCCGCAGAATAACTTGCTGATGAACTATTATTCATTCCTGGTACACCATTAAAATTACTATTGCTACTATTATTGTTATTAGTATTATTAACAATTAGAAACCATAGAATTCCAAGAACCAAAGTAAGAACAATAATTATAATAATATATATCAAATTCTTTTTATTTTTCATTTCCAATTCCTTTCATTAATTATTATTATTTTGATTACTATCTTGTGTTTTACTGTCGCTTGGTTTTTCTGGTGGTTGTCCATTCTCACTATTTTGTCCACTAGGCATTTCTGGTGGTTGACCACCATTCATTTGAGTATTATTAGAGCTATAATCACATGATTTTGCAGTTGTAGTATATATGTAAAAAGCTCCTGTTGCAATTACTGCACCTAATAAAACACCTATTACAAATAGTATAATCTTATCTTTCATTTAAGCATCTCCTTTCCAACAATAAAACTTATTTCTATTCTAATTACTATTATACACTATTTTTTTGCTTTTTAAATATAATCCTCCTCCTTTTTTTATCTTATTACTACAATATGAAATACTATTGAATATATCGTGAAAATATCATGAATTTTCCTTTCACTAATTAAATAATAAGTCACAAACCTTAAAACAACCTTAAAAATAATAAAACTGAAATCATTAATTTTTAGTTTCTTCACTTTATATCCATATTGCGAAATCTTTTAGTTCGAAAAATTATTTATTTTATAAACTCATTAATCAAGGTCTTTTAAATCAAAATGAAGTTTACATTCCAAATAATCACAATCTGATATTTCTCTGTTCTCTCTTTTTTCTCATTTTTTCCCATACTTCAAATCTACTTGAATCTATATTTAATTGATAATATGGAAATTGTTCTTCATACCACATTTGATAATATATTTCATCTATCGGACCAATAAAATCGTAATTTTTTATTGCAACAAAAAAGAACCTTGCAGTTCTTTCAGTATTTATTTTTATTGGAACGACTTCTCGCTCTATTTTTGGCTCGACTTTATGGCCGCTTGTATAACTATTCAATTTAAGGGGCATGTAGTCAAATATGAAATTAAACTTATATTTTTAAACACTAATTCCAAAATTGTCATATGTGCGATATTTTATTTGTTCATTTGTTTTGTATTTTCAAATTTTTTTAGTGCATCATAAAACTTTTTATTCATTAATAATGCTAACAAATCATCTATATTTACATAAGCAACAAATTTATCTTCATCAGCTAATATTATTTGATTAATATCAATTGAAGTGGTTATATCAGTCTCACCATCTATACTATAAGCATTATATATTTGCTTGTGTGAAAAAGCATTTCTTATTCTATGAAATATTTCTTTATTACTAGGTCTCGTTGCTGGCATACCATCAGTATTTTTAAGTAGTTGTTCTTCTAAACTTTTTAATTTCTGTGTTTTTTTATCTAATACTTTCTGTGCTTTCTTTGTAATTGGTTGTTCTTGAATAAGCGAAATTCTATTTTTAATATTTGCAATAATACTATCTATTTCTTTTCCAGCAGCAAAGTCATAAGCAACTATATTGGATAAATCAAATTCTTCGTAATCAATTTCTTCATCAAATATCTCATCCTTATTTCCTGAAAATAATAATATTCCAAGAAAATATGCTAAAGCCATTTTCTTTTTATACGCACCATATTTATATGTATAATCAGCAAACATTCTTGGAGCACTTGGATGCATTTCTTGATTTCTTGAAACGCATTCTTCTAGATAACCATGAAATTTTGACAAACCGATTTGATTTCCTAATAAATCTAAACCAAAATCAATATTGTGGGACTGTGATGGAAATAATTCAATACAACCAATATCATACATAATAGTTTCGATAATGCCTTGCTGAGACTGTGGATTCATCTCATAAAAGTCTCTTACATTCTCAACTTCGGAAATTATTCTAGAAAAATGTTCTTCCCCTAAAGAAATTAGTCTAATTTGCCCGTTATCAACAGTTTTTAACATATTAGGCATTTCATTTAGTATAACTTTTGAACCATTAAATTCACTATCAATTGCTATTTTATTCCAAAACTTTAGTAATTCACTTTTAGCTTTCAATTTTTCCTCGTATGTTCCATCAACACTAATTAAAGGAAAATAGCACAAAAAATCATCACTTTTTAAATATCTCCTAACTTCATCTTGATTTTTCATTGGTTTTTCTAAATAAGAACATATAAACGGTTTTAAAAGTAAATCTGTGTGGTTAACAGTCATATTTCTATCTGGTGTAATTAAATTACCAAGTTGTGCTAGCCAAAAGCAACCCACTTCACAATACAATTCATTTAGCGGATCATTATTGTTAATTATATATACTCCTCTATTAAAATCCAATGAAAAATTACCATGAGCTATACACTTTTTTATTACTCCTAAAACCCATCTTGAGTCATGAGTGTCGTCTTTCAATACATTTTCAGGTCCATTTATCATTAATGTAGTTGTAGGATTTAAGTTTTTAAATATTGTAGTTTTATTTTTTACAAATTGATCTATTATATCTAATCCTAAAGTTTCTTCAATTGCATCATTTTTTTTATTTTCATCTATTATTTCTTCTTCATATGCTACAAATTTCATTCCCCAGACAAATGATAAAAATTGTTGATCAACATTTCTTATTTTTTCTATAAATTTTTCTTCTGAGTATTGAAAACTATCCATATCATCTAATAAAACTTTACTTTTATTAACTAAATAATTCCAAAAATCAGATTGTAGCATTGTATAATCGTAAGAATTTTTCATATCATTCCTCCATAATCATTATAACACAAAAAAAGATTAAGTTTTACCTTAATCTTTCACTTATTTTAATGGATTAATTATCAATTTGTGACATAATAGCACAAATTATATTATTCTCCTTATTTAGACTGACCTCTAGATTTAATTGCAGCTTGTAGAGCATTTCCATTTGGAGGGCACCATTCAATTATAAGATTAAACTTATATTTTAAGTGTATCACTAATCTCTAAACTTTCATAAATGCGATTTATATTGTGTTCACAATCTCAAAATATTACAATCACTTATTATTTTTTTGTTATCGTCGCATTTGGATACAATATTTTTGCATTATTATATGCTTCATCAAATGTGTTATCATAAAATTCATTATTTGTTCCTGTACGCTGATAAGTAACAACATTTCCTTCTTGTTTATAATTCTCTATATAAGTTTTACCTTCCATATCTATACCATAAACAATAGCATTACTTTCCTTCAAAAACTCTAATCTATAATTTTCTGAAACACATTTGTCATTTTCAAATTCTAATGTTATATCATAATTTATTATAGCTTCCCATCTTGTATCTTTATCTACATTTGAAAGAACTATACTTTTATTTTCTTTTTCAGTCGCTTTATTATTACATCCTGTTATAACAAATAATCCAATAATTACTAATAATCCTAATAATAATCTCTTTTTCATAAATATCACTCCTTACATTAATTAAAATTACTAACATATTAATTATATCATATATTTTAACCGTTTTTACATTAAATTACAAAAAAGACTAGTTTTTACCAGCCTTTTATACTTTTATTATTTATTACTTCCTGACTTGATTGCAGCTTGTACTGCATAAAGGTTCGGAACGAAATAAGGTACTCTCGTACGGACTAATCTGACTTTTTTGTCATTTTTATTATAACGTTTTATCTTTTTTTATAAAATTTGCGATTTTTTTCATTAAAATTTCTATTTTATCTTTACCCTAAAAAAACACGCTTATAGTTGTTGTCAGAGTAAAGAAGCTGTGTTCGTGAAAGTAAAAATATTCCGAACATCGGAATGTCTTAATATTGCGATTGTTCGTGAAAGAATAAATTTTCCAATCACTCATTTTTAGAAATCACATGAATATTTTCCTGCTTTTAGAGAATCTGTATTAAAATAATTTTTCCAACTTTCTAAATCAAAAGTTCC
>JAFXOW010000058.1 GCA_017528315.1 Bacilli bacterium | reverse complement strand
CATATTTTTCTTGTACTTTTAATATAATTAATATATAATATGAAACATTGAAGGAGAAACTATGAAAGAAGAAAATGTTGTTAATTATTATATGTTATGTCATAAATTAAAAAAAATAATTCGTACTGGTTGGTTAGATTGGAATGTTGATGCAGATCGTTTAGAATCCGTTGCTGAACATATTTATGGTACTCAAATGCTTGCAATAGCTATAAAATCAGAATACCCTGAATATCAAGATATTAATTTAGAAAAAGTTATTCTAATGTTAGCTATACATGAAATAGGGGAAGCTACTATTGGTGATTTAACTCAATTTCAAATTACAAAAGCTGAAAAAATTAAAATAGAATATGCAGCAGTATCTAAAACATTAAAAGGATTAATAGATGGTCCTAAAATTGAACAATTATTTATTGAATTTGATGAGCATAAAACTAAAGATGCATTCTTTGCTCATTTATGTGACAAGTTAGAATGCGATATTCAAGCCAAAATATATGATGAAGAAGCTAATATTGATTTAAATAATCAAGATGACAATATTTCATTTAAGCATGAACTAGTCCAAAAATTATTAAATAAATATCAAAATGATGAATATGCTTTTTCAAAAATGTGGTTAGATTTTGGACAAGAAAAGTATAATTATGATCAACCATTTATAGATATATCTAATTATGTTAAAGAAAATCAAATAACTAAAAAATCTTAATATTTATTAAGATTTTTTTGTGTTATAATTTTATTAGTATGTGGATGTGGTATTATGCATGAAAAGAAATATTTAATAAAATTAGATTATATAAGAGTAATAGCTTGTATACTTGTTTTATTTTATCATTTAAACGTTATTAAAGGAGGTTTTTTAGCTGTTATAACCTTCTTTACCTTATCTGGTTATTTAACCACTATTAAGGCTTTATATAATCAAAATTTTTCTTTAAAAAAATATTATTTAAATAGACTTAAAAAAATATATCTACCCCTAATTATAGTTATATCTTTAACTTTAATTATTTATGATCAATTCTTTACAATAAATTGGCTTAATCTAAAAAAGGAAACCATATCGGTTTTATTTAGTTATAATAACTTTTGGCAATTAGATGCTAGTATGAATTATTTTACTAAACATATTAGTTCACCATTTATTCATTTATGGTATATATCAATTTTAATTCAATTTGACTTATTATTTTCAATATTATTTGTTGGACTTAAAAAATTAGATGAAAAAATTAGTAAACATTTTTCAACTATTATAGTTTTTATAATAACCATTTTATCAGTATTATTCTTTCTAAAACTAAGTAAAAATGATAATATTATGCCAATGTATTATCATACATTTTCTCGTCTATATTCTTTATTAGCAGGTGTATTATTAGCAATTTTTCATTATAAATATAACTTTAAAATATCATATTTATTTAAGCCAATAAATAATTTGTTATTTATTATATATAGTTTAATATTAATTATTTTATGCTTTATTATTAATATTAAAATAAATAATATAGCAATTTATATGTTACTAGTAACTCTAATAAGTATGCGTTTAATAGAATATTCACTTTATAACCATAAAAACAATAATATAATAACTAAAATAATTCATTCAATATCAACTAATTCATATGAAATATATTTAGTGCAATATCCTTTAATATTCTTATTCCAAAAATATCATATAAATCATACTCTTAAAAACATTATAATTATTATTCTAACTTTTTTAATAGCATATTTAATTCATTTTTTAATTAATCATAAATACAAACATAAATTTATTTATTATTTAAAGAATTTAGTAATTATTGTATTAGTGGTATTTGCAACAGTTTCATTTATTAATACTAAAGATTCATCTAAAGAACTAAAAGAATTAGAAAAAAAATTGGATGAACAAAAACAAGAAATGGATAAGAAAAAGGAAGAATATATTAATAATAAAAAAGAAGAAGTTAAAGAAGAACCAAAGGAAGAAGTAAATGTTGAGGAACTAGTTACTAATTTACCTATTGTTGGTATTGGAGATTCTGTATTATTAGGTGCTGCTCCAGCCTTGTATGAAAAATTTCCAAATGGTTATTTTGATGGTGAAGTATCAAGAACCATTAGAAGAGGAGAAGTTGTAATTAGTGATTTAATGAATCAAGGTAGACTTCCTGATGTATTGATTTTAGCTCTTGCTAATAATGGTGATTATTCTGATTATATTAATGCGGAATTAATGGAATTAGTAGGTGATAGGGAGGTTTATTGGATTTCTGCTGTCCTTGCAGATGATCCTGAATTTAATACAAGATTTAAGGAGTTTGCAAAAAACTATCCTAATATTCATATAGTTGAATGGGAAGAAGCTTCTAATGGTCATCCTGAATACTTTTATGCTGATGGTATACATCTAAAAGAAGAAGGTATGTATGCTTATGCTAATGTTATATATGATGCAATCTTGACAGAATATAAAAAGAAATATAATAAATAATTGTTATATTTCTTTTTATTTGTTATAATTATTATATAATATAGGAGGTTTTATATGGATAAATATGAATTAGAACAAGTTATAAATTTTATTATAACACATAAACCACAAGCAGATGATATGGATACAATTAATGTAGCTTTACATGCTGCTGGTATAGAGGGTGATGCTTGTTACCGCAAAGACTTGCTTAATCCTGATGATGTTTGGTTGATGCCAGAAGATAAAGCATATGAATTTGCAGGTGTTAAAGGTCAAGGATGGGTAGAAGGATTTACAACTACTGTTATTGAGGCAATTAAAGAGGCTGTTAAATATGCTAAACAACATGCTGATGAACTTGCAGATGTTACTAACGAAATTAGTTTAGATACACCAGTTATGGATTTAAATAACTATCATAAATTTGAAGATATAAATGATGTAGATAATTTTGAATTGCATAATTTTGATAATGAATTTGATTATAGTATGTATAATAATCAAAATGTAAATCAATTACCTGATGCAGATCTACCTAATTTAGAAAATAACTTTGATTATTCAGAATTTATGAATAAAGATTATAATGACTTTAGTGAGTATACGGGTAGAAGAAAATAAAAAAAGCACATTGTGCTTTTTTCATTTTGCTAATTCAATTGTTTTATTATATATTTTAAATTTGCTAACAAATTTATCAATTGAATATTTAAAGATAAATCTTCTTATTATTTCAATAATAATACATCCAATAAATATTCCTATAATACTAATTAACAAATTTATAGGTAATAAATTAGTATGAGAATAATAATCAGATTTAAATATTTCACAATACAAATCTCTTACAATAAACATATTACTATGAATTATGTATGTTGCTAAAGAGAAACTAGCTATATAGGTAATAAATTTATTTCTCTTTATTTCAAACCTAGTAAATAACATAAATAATGATATTGATGCAGTAATTACAAATATAGAATTATAATTCCATAATCTCATAGATTTATAACTTAATACTATTGTTATAATTGTACTAAAAATAAATATTAGGAATAATAAATATGTTTTAAAAGATTTATTATTTAAATACTTTTTAATATAATATATTGCTATATATAATGTAATAAAATTTATAATACCATATCCACCATCTTTGACGGTTACATTAGTTAAAAATGTTGGGTATATTGAGAAAAAGATTAACATTATAACTAAAAGATTAAATACTTCTTTTTTATTGAATTTTTCTAAACCTTTATTAATAAATGGGATTAGTATATAAAGTATCAAATATATTATGACAAACCAACAATTAGTTATAGTATTAATAAATGATTTAAGAGAATCACTATTCAACTTAACATATCCTGTTAATACACAGATGCCATATATAACAATATTATAGAAAACTAAAATAATTAAGATATTAAATATTTTTTTAAGTTTAATTGACTTAGTATCAACCATAAACCAGGATGTAATTAATACAAATAAATTACAGGCTATAATACAAATAGATTCTAGACTATGTGTTAATATACCATTAAAAGTAATAGAATCATTTAATCCTCCACCATAACTTTTATTAAAATAATGTAATACTAATACCATAAGTATAGATATGATTTTTAAAATATCAAATTGTCCTGTTTTTTTCATACATCCTCCTTAATATATTTAAATTATACCATATTTTTGTTGATTAAATCATTATTTATTGATACAATTATGAAGTACTAGTTAGCCTACACATCCTAGTATAAAAAAGGGAAGGAGATATTTATGAATAATGTGTTATTGATTTTTCTAAATATTATTGTAACTTTTAGTTTAGTAATAATAGTAGAAAAAATATTTAAAAAGGAAGGATTATACGTTTGGACGGCTATTGCTTTAATAATGGCAAATATCTTAGAATGTAAAACTATTGGTTTACTTGGTTTTACTTCAACAACGGGTAATGTATTATTTGCATCAGTTTTTTTAGCAACAGATATTATGTCCGAAAAATATGGTAAAGAATATAGTAAAAGAGCAATTGGTCTTGCTGTATTTGCTATGATTTCATTTACAGCAATTATGCAAATTGGACTTTTATTTAAACCAGATTCAACTGACTTTGCCCATGATGCTATGAATACTTTATTTAGTTTAAATCTGAGAATAACTTTATCTAGTTTAGTAATGTTTTATATTAGTAATAATGTTGATATATTTTTATTTGATAAAATTAAGAAAAAGATTCCAGATAAATTATGGTTAAGAAATAATGTTGCTACTATTACATCTAATGTATTAGAAAACTATTTCTTTATATTCTTTGCTTTTGTTGGTATATATGATATTCCAACAATGATTAATATAGCTACAACAATATCAGTTTTGGAAATAGTTATTGCTATATTTGATACACCATTTTTGTATTTATCAAAAAAATTAAATTAAAGTACATTTATGTACTTTTTTTATATTTATGGTACAATAAATATAGGAGGTTAGGATATGTTAAAATTTACAAAAGAAGAAATGAGAACTTATGTAGAAGCTAAATTACAAACAGCCCAAATAATTGAAGCTAAAAAAACTGGTAATACAATTGCTATTCAAGGAACTGTAGGTCAAGAAGTTATCACTTTAGAAATAGATGCTGATGGTAATGAATATGTCGAAAGAACAGGTGTTGTATCACTAGATCCTGAAACTAATGAACCAGGTTGGATTTTAACTAAAACTGGAAGTGATAATAAACCAGTTTTTAATAAATATGGTCATACAAATCAATATATAGTATCAGATTCAAAGTTTAAATCTATGTATGAACCATCATTAGATGGATCATTCTTATATTCAAAAAGTCAAGTAGAAAAATTTATTCAATAAGAAGATGATATTACTTTTGAAACTAAATATGGTGAAATGGTCGTTACAGCTGGAGGATATATTAAAGTAACTGATTTAGATAGAATATCAGGAATCTCAGAACAATCTTTTAATGATACTTATAAAGTTGTTGAAACAATGAGTAAAACTATGTAAATATAAATTTTAGGAGTTTTTTATGGAAGAAAAAAGATATAATGAAATAGAAAAAGAACAAGCAAAAGAAAATAAAGATTTTTGGATAAATAAAGGTAAACAAATTATATATCCAGAATTATTTGTTAAGTGGATGGAATGTGTTGATAGTAGAATAAATGATTTGTATTATGGAAAAGACTTATCTGCTGCATTGGATATTATGGAAGCATTAGAAAATGATAATTTTGATGAAGCTTTAAAAATATTTAATGATATAAATGAAGGTATGAAGTCAACTATTATTAGTAGTATAGTTTTAGAATTTTCAAAAAAAGGACCAGAATTTTATGAATATGTTTGCAAAAATATTTATAAGCAAGAAATACCTACTGAAATGCAAGAATTTATAAATAAAATAAGAGAAGAAAATTCTACATATGAAAAGATAAATAATTATGTTAAAAAGAAGTAAAACTAGTTCAAATTGATATGAACCCCGTTTCTTGGACATAGAAACGAGGTTTTTATATGAGCAAATTAACTTATGAAGATAAAATAAATTTGTATAATGATAGAAAATCAGGATTGTCAATAAGTTCAGTTTCAAAAAAGTATGGAATTAGAACATCTG
>JAFXOW010000057.1 GCA_017528315.1 Bacilli bacterium | reverse complement strand
TTATTGGACAAAAAAAAATATGAAATAGTTTTTGTTGAAATTAGTATAAATTTCTATAATAATATATATAGATTACCTATAATTAATTGAGGTTTTACTATTATAATAAATTTCTCTATGAATAATCTTATATACATAATTATAAAATGAAAGTTTTGATTAAATCATTAAACACTTAAAAAATAAAGATAATAGAAATAAATGAATATTATACAATAAACTATAAATTAAGAAGAATATTATTTCATTTTTGTTTAATGTATATCATTCTCCTCATCATGTTTACAATTATACAATTCTGTTTCTGTTTGAATTGTACAATGTTTTATTCCATATTTTTTACATGTCTGTGTTGCTAATTTTAATATTTCACCAGGATTATCACAAATGATATGCAAAGCAATACTAGGTCTTCCAATTGAAATATTCCATAGGTGAATATCATGAACAGATATAACTCCTTCAAGAGAGCTTAAATCATTGTATAAAGATTCAATATCTAAATCTCTTGGAGTACTCTCTAATAAAACATAAAGACAATCTCTACTAACAGGTAAAGTAGTACATAACACAACTATTGCAAAACAAAAAGTACATATAGGATCTACTATTCTCACTCCAGGATGAGTGTCTTGGAAAAAATATATAATAAAAGCAGCTAATAAAACTCCTGCACTTTGAATCATATCTCCTAAAATATGTATATAAGCAGCTCTTATTACAGGATTATCATCTGCGTTTAAATTATGCTTTAATTCTTCACTTTCTATATCTTCACTCAATAAAGGTTCATCTAAATTATGATTACTTAAATCAATTTCTTCTTCTGTACTTTTTTTTATAGCCCCCATCCCTTCATCCATAGAATTTGCAACAGGATTATAAGCCAAAACTCTATTCATTATAATATTAAATATTAATCCTCCAGCTGCAATGCATACCATTAAAAAACCAACAATTGGGTTAGGATGTTTAATTCTCCAAATGGCTGCCATTAAAAGCCATACTGTCAACCCCCAAATTATTAAAATTGATGCAAGTGCTCCTAAAACTTCAAATCTATGATAACCAAAAGTAAAATTTCGATCTGCTGGTTTCATTGCTACAATTAAAGAAAATAAAGATATCAAAAAACCTGCTAGATCACTTAGAAGATGGGTAGCGTCCGACATAATTGCTAAAGAACCAGCAAGATATCCACAAATAAATTCAATTATCATAAAAGAACAGCATACTGTGCTAATTATTTTCAACTTAAACATTGCAACTTTATTTTCTTCTCTTAATTTATCTTGGAATTTAGAACTTGAAAAATGTTTTGATAAACTAAATGTAGGGATCTCTTGCTTATATAACTCATTTTTTGGAAGAATAAGAGGAGAAGAAGCTTCAGTGTCAATTGATTCCTTATGACTTATTAATTTTTTCTCCATTTAGTTATTTAATATTTAAGTGTATTTTAATAATAAAAATTATTTTATAATAATTAATAATTCTTTTTATTTTAAT
>JAFXOW010000056.1 GCA_017528315.1 Bacilli bacterium | reverse complement strand
TCTATAAGAAATTTATATTTTAAAATTTAAAAATAAAGTACTTAATTTCAATTACTTAAAAATTCAATTTTTAATTAAATAAACTCAATTTTAATTAATATTTTTTTATTTAGGTGATTCAATTTCTTTCATTTCTTGTTCATCTTTTTTCTTGTCCTCTTCTTCTTTTTTAGCTAAATCTCTATATCTATAATAACAAGCAAATTGTAAAAGAGTAAATCCTAATATATAATAGAAAATAGAACATCTCCAAGCTAATCTAGGATTTGTTTTTTTAAAATGATCATTAATAATACCATAATATAGGGGTCCTGGGAAATTACCACAAACAGTACAAATTAAAATTGTAAAAGAATATCCTGTACCTTTTTGTTTTGCACTTAAAGAATTAACAGCATATCCTGTAATTATTGGATAAAAAGTATAAGCAGTAGCATAAAAAGCAAATAGACTAGAGCAGAATGTAAATAAAGTATCTGTAAAACATAAGAAATAGGTAGTAATTAAAGTACAAACTGAGAAGATGGATATCATTTTGCATGAATTTTTATGTTCATATCCACCAACTTTAGTTATAATTAATCCACCAATAGCACCACCTACAGATGGTCCTATACCTGAAGCAAAACTATAATAACTTAATAATAATATTTGATTAGTTTCACCTAGTCCATTTTGCACATAATCTTTTATAAATAAATGTGTAATGTCAAAAATAAAACTTACAGATGCTCTTGTAAATGTAGAAAACATAAAAGTGGGATTTTTTAAAATAGCTAAAAGATCATCTATATCAATTCCACCTTTTTTTTTCATTTTAATTTCACCTACCTCAAAAACGGAGTCTCCATATCTTTTTTTTTCTTCTTTATTTACTACTAATCTGCCATTATTATTATTCTCATCTTTAGTATAATAACCAACAAAAGTTGCACCTGCTGAGAAATATCTAGAAGGGGATAAAATAATTAATATTGCTAAAGATAATAAGATAAGTCCAACAACAGAAAAACTATATCTCCATCTAGCATCTCCAAGAGCAGTACCTATAGCAAAACCAAGAGCTCTTCCTAAAGGTGATGTTATATTTGAAATACTAATCATAATAGTTTTAAGAGGTTTTACTCCAAATTGATCAACATATACTGGTACATATATTTGGAAAAAGTTTCTAGATAAACCTAATAAGAATCTAACTCCAAACAATATAAATTTATGACTTGTAAATAAAAAGGAGAAAAATAAAGCACAACTTGCTAAAAGACATATACTTGTGAGTAATTTTCTATTATCCCTAGTTAATAAACCCATATATATAAATGTTCCAAGAATTCTACCTGTTGAAGTTATACTATTAAATGTTGCAAATTCTTTATCGTTAAAATTTAAATCACTTTGGAGTTTAAATTTACTTGAAGCAATAACACCAACATCTGCACTAAATGTTATATTTAATAGAATAAAAGAAGAAACTAGTGCAAAACGAAGTATACGAGATAATTCAAATCTTTCTTTATCTTCTTTGTTTTCATCTTTTACTAATAAATTTTCTTTATTATCTGACATTTATTCTTAAATGAAATTAGATATATCATTTAAAATTTCATATAATTAAATATTAATTAATTATTTTTTATTTATTAATATAATGTGAATCATCATT
>JAFXOW010000055.1 GCA_017528315.1 Bacilli bacterium | reverse complement strand
GAAAAGAGTATTTTAAATGAAAAAGACGAAAATTCTATACTTGATATAGATACTAAGTTGTATAATAAAAAATCTAAACAAAATCATATTGAATTTCGAGGAGAAGAATTTAAAATTAAAGAGGACGAAACTATAAATTCAAAACCTGAAATGTACAAAAAAAGTAAAATAAGTATTTTCTTTTTAATAATTACTCTTTTAGTAATTCTAGGATATGCATATTATTTATATAAAACTCTTGATTTTAAAAATTTGGAAATAATTGATATCCTTAAATCATGTAGTTTTGTATTAATAGCTTTAATTGTAATTTTAATTCTCTTTAAAGTTAATACTAAAAAAAGTACTCCTTACGTTATATTTTTAACTTTAATTTTATGTGGATATGCTTTCTTTAATGTTTCCTATGCCAAAGAAGAAGAAATATATGTAAATGATTTTATAAATCATCCTTATAGTGAAGTCGTAGAATGGGCTGATAAATATAAAATAGAACTTACTACTCTTCATGAGTATAGTGATACCGTAGAGATTAATCACGTTATTATGCAAGAATATGGAATAGAGACTTTAGTTTCTGATGTTAAAAAAATTAAAGTAACTATTTCAGATGGACCTAATCCTTATAAAGAAATAATTGTTCCAAATTTTACAGGTTTTTCATTTGATGATGTGATGAAGTATATTAAAGAAAATCATTTAACTAATGTAGAGATAGATTTTGCTATATCTGATAAGGCAAGAGATACAGTTATCGAACAAGTTGGGTCAGGTAGTATGCTCCGAAATGATTTAATAAAAATAGTTTTCTCGTATGGAGAAGAAATTGAAACTACTGAAGTTAAAGATTTAAAAGGCTTAAGTTTATTTGAATCTACAACTTATTTAAAACGATATGGAATTAATTATGAGATTGAATATGAATTCAGTGATAAAATTAAAAAAGATTATGTTATTAGTCAAGATAAAATAAATGAAGTTGTTGAAAGTCTTAAATTAGTTGTTTCAAAAGGAGCTGAAATAGTAGTTCCTGATTTATCGAAAATGTCATCTAGTGAAATTACTAAATGGGCAAGTAATAATAATATAAAGATCAAGTATGAAGAAGTATATAATAAAGAATATGAAAGTGGTAAAATAATTAAAGTATCAATAGATACTGATACTAAATTATCAGAAGGTAGTGAAATTGTTATTACTATCTCTAAAGGAAGTTTAATAATGCCAGAAGTTAAAAGTATATCGGAATTTAAATTATGGGCAACTAGCAATAATATTCCTTTTGAAGAAAATTATGAATTCTCTAATACTATTAAAAATGGTGAGTTAATAAATATTAGTCCTAAAACTGGTGAAAAGATTACCGAAAACGATACCATTGTTTTAACTATTTCAAAAGGAAAAAGTGTTACAGTTCCAAACTTAATTGGACTAACTAAAACTGAAGCTATTAATAAATGTAAAAGTGCTGACGTATCTTGTACATTTAAATATGGTGGATTAACAGAAAGTACTAAGAAAGATGTTGTTACAGCTCAATCTAAAAAATCAGGAATTACGGTTGCCGAAGGTTCTAATGTTACTATTACCCTTTCCAGTGGAATTATTCCTAAAGTAACTATTCCAAATTTTGTTGGTAAATCAAAATCTGAAATAAGTTCTTCTTGTGCGTCTCTCGGTTTAACTTGTAACTTTAATTATAGTAATTCTTTCTCGACAACCGCCAAAGATATTGCTTTAAGTCAAGATAAAACCGGAACCGTAAATCAAGGAACCACCGTTAATATAACATTAAGTAAAGGAAGTGCTAGAACTTATGAAGATGTGTTTGTTCAAGGAGATTGGTTAAAACTAGGAAATCCCGAACTAACTAAAAGTACTTTAAAAAGCAAACTAGAAAGTGCTTGTCCTGGTGTTAATTTCACCTTTACCTTTAAGCCAGCTAATTCAGGAATTGGTTATTTAAGTCAAGATAGTCAAGTTAAAGTTGGAGCTAATACCTTTATTGAAGGAAAAACTTATAATGTTATTATAAATAGTAATTAAGTCATTTTGAAAATGACTTTTTTACTTGCAAATATTTTTTTACATGATATAATAGTAACTATATTTAAGGGGGATATATGTTAGAATTCTTATATAAAAATTTAGAAATTATAATAACTAATGCAGTTATATCATTAATTATGATTCTAATTTATAACATAATTAAAAATAAAGGTAAATTATATTTTAATATTTTAAAGTTGAAAGTTAATATTCAAAGCAAAGATAATTGGAGTACTAGTAATACAATTGATGATACAACTAAAGAAGTAAATTTAGATTTTAAATTAGAACTATATAATCATAACAATCGCTATAATAGTATTTATGAGATAAAAGTAATAAAGAAAAAATTATTTAAATTTATTGAAATAAATAATTCTTATTTAAATTTAACTAATACTTTAAAAACTCTATCTGGTTCTAAAACTTATGAAAAATTAAAATATATGAATTTTTTACCATATGAAGTTAAAACTTTTAATATTAAAATAATTTTAACAAAGGATGAATTTATTACTATTAAAAAATTACCACTCTATATTATATATAAAGAAGGAAAGAAACTTCATAAAGTTAAATTAAGTAAATATATTAAAAAAATTAAAAAATAATTCCACCTAAATCAAGGTGGATTTTATTTATATCTTTATAAATAATAGTGTTACTGTCTATATATTTTTTAATAAAGTATTGAGTATTTTATCATCATCTATTTTAGTAATGGCAAAACACTTATTTCCTAAATCTTTAAAACTAGCACCACAATGATATAAAGTTTGCTTATCAAGTATTATAAATCTATCATACATCTTATTATTTATTTTTAAAGTTATATTATTATACTGTTTTTTATATTTATTATAGTCATCATTATTATATTTATTTGTAATCAATGTAATTTCTTTATTAGTTTTAGATAAAATATCTAAAATATTTTTATCAACATAATTATCAATTATAATTATTTCATTTTTAGATCTATTAAATATATCTAACATAATAGAATATGCATCATATATTTGTCCTTCAAAGAATATATGATTATTTTTTTCTTTAAAATTAGATAATGTTTCTTGTAATAATTTTATTTCAGAATCATGTCTTATTACCATATCATTATAATATCTTTGATCTATAAGATTATTTGAAATATATTTTCTCATTGTAGCAAAGGCATCCATAATAGAAATAGTAACGTTTATTGCAATATCAATTTTTAAAACAGTAGCTAACATAATAATTCCTTGTTCCGTAAACACTCTAACAGAATATTTAGAATATTGACCTTGTTTTAATTCTAAGGTCGCAATCTGCGACCTTAGAATTGCATAGTACTCCTCTTTAGTTAAAATCCAAGAAAATCTTTCAGGAAATTTTTTTGAATTTCTTCTTACAACCTCATTTATTCTTTTTTGTTTCAGTACCATATAATTTTGCTAAATCAGAATCTAACATAACCTGTTGACCTCTAATGTTGTAAACTAAATTTTCAATTTTAATTTTTTCTTTTTCAATTACTTCATTCATAAAAATACCTCCCATAAAAAAAGCAAATATAATAAGCTAATTATTTTATAACTTATTATATTTGCCACCAACATAATTAATATATCACAATTATATAAAATATACAATCTTTGTTTAATTTTTTTTCGACAAAATATTATTATCTCCTATTTTATACTATATGTGGTGATAAAATGACACTATACATTGATTTAATATTTTTACTCAATATATGGTTTGATTTATTATTACTTTTATCAGTTTCTATCCTTCTTAAAGGAAATATCAAATTGAAAAGAATAATATTTGGTTCTATTATAGGTTCCCTAACCTTCTTTATTCTTTTTATTGATTTTAATAGTATAACTTTATTTCTTTTTAAAATATTAGTAAGTATATTTATGATCATCATAACTTTCTCTTATAAAAATTTAAAATATACTTTAATTAATTTAGGATACTTTTATTTAGCTAGTATTATTTTAGGAGGTGGTATGTATTTAGTAAGTGATTTATTTTCCTATTCTAATGATAAACTTTTATTTTACCATAATGGTTTTAGAATTAATTATATTGTTTTATTAATTATAAGTCCTCTTATTATCTTTTTTTATATTAAAAATATTTTAAAGTTAAAAGATAAATATGCAAGTTTTTATAAAGTAGATATAATTTATAAAGAAAAAGTTTATCATTTAAATGGCTACTTAGATACTGGTAATAATTTATATGATATGTATAAACATAGAGGTATTATTTTAGTTAATTTGAAATTAAAATTTAATGATGAAGAGCTAATTTATACTCCTTATAATACCTTAAATCATGATGGAATAATTAAATGTATTAAAGTAGATAAAATATATATTAATAAATATGAATTTAATAATTATTTAGTAGGATTATCAGAAGAAGAATTCAAAATAGATGGTATTAATTGTATATTACATAATAGTATGAAAGGAAAATTAAAATGATTGGAATACTTTATTTAATTGGAAATATTTGTAATTTATTTAATAATTTTAGTTTGTTTTATGTAGGTGCAACTGATAAACTTCCACCACCATTATCAAAAGAAGAAGAGGAATATTATTTAGTAATGGCAAGAGATGGAGATTTATATGCTCGAGATAAACTAATTGAACATAATTTAAGATTGGTGGTTTTTTTAGCTAAAAAGTATGAAAATACAGGAGTTGACTTAGAAGATTTAGTATCAATTGGTACAATTGGTTTAATGAAAGGAATTAAAACCTTTAGTATAAATAAAAATATAAAACTTGCAACTTATGCTTCTCGTTGTATTGATAATGAAATATTAATGTTTTTAAGAAAAAATAAAAAAATAAAAACGGAGGTTAGTATTGATTCTAGTCTAAGTTTTGATAGTGATGGTAATGAACTACATTTAGAAGATGTATTAGGAACAGAACCAGATATTGTAACACGACCTTTAGAAGATGAACTAAATAGGACTCTAATGCTTGAAGAAATAAATAAATTATCAAATCGTGACCGTGAAATTATTATCATGCGTTATGGCTTATTTAATCATCCTGAAAAAACTCAAAAAGAAGTTGCTGAAATACTTGGTATTAGTCAGTCATATATATCTCGAATTGAAAAAAAAGTTATAAAAAGACTTAAAAATATTGTTAAATGTTAAAAAGATAATAAGAAAAATTCTTACTATCTTTTATTCATTTTCTAAATAAGTTAAATCATTTTCTCCATTTAAATAAACTAAATCTGCTCCCTTTTTAAAACATATATCTTGATATTTACAATAACTACAACCAATATTTTCACCATTTATTACTTTAGGATTAATAGAAAAATCTCCTTTTAAAATAGAATTAAACGCTTCTTTAATCTTTTCTTTAACTATATCTGATAGTTTTAAAATTGCATCTTCAGATAAAACTTTTGAATAGTGATAAAAACCATTTTTCGTTGTTTTCATACTTTTTATCATATCACTATTTTCATAACTAGAATCAAACATTGAAACAAGATATGGATCATCAATACTATATCCTTGTAATTTTAAATTATCTAAAATTTGTTTATCTAAATCATCAGTAAAATTACCCTTTTCATGTAATATCTGTTCTAAATAAAAACCTATAATCTTAGGATTTTTTAATAAATTAGAATTTAATATTAAATAAACGTAAATTGGTAACTGCATATCTATTCCATACTTTAGATTAGCCATATTAACTTTAGGAATCCCCGTTTTATAATCAATTATAGAAATATAAGTATTATTATCTTTTTCTTTAAACATAATTTTATCAATTATGCCTGTAAATTTATAATTTTCTTTAAAATTAATAGTTATTTCATTTTCCAGTTTTAAACTAGTAAGACCTGTTAAACTATATTGATAATTAATAACTTTAATAATATTTTTAAGTTCCTCTTTTAAATCTTTTAAATAAAAATTCTCTTTAGCATTAAAAGTTTTACCTAATAATTCTTTATCCCATAATTCATCCAAGTTAAAATCTTTATTGTACATATTAGATAAAATATTATGAAACATGGTTCCAACAAACTGTTTAAAAGATTCTTCATAAATATTTAATTTTAATATACTATCTATATAATACCTAAACTTACAATGATAATAATTATTCATACTAGAATAAGATAAAGTCAACTTATCTAACTTAAAATTATCTAAACCTTTAAATTTATTAGAATAACTTAAATAATTAATATCAGGATAAGTTGCATAAAGCGTACTTAATTCTTTATCTCTAACATTATATTTTAAAAACTTGTCTAAACCATTTGCAAATTTTATTTTATTATATAAATTTGATGTTCTATTAAAAGTATTCGGACTCTGAATTTCTAAATTTAATTCTTCAATTAAAGTACTAGGATAATAATTATTATAAGGACTACTATCTTTATAAGTTAAAGTAATATTTTTAATACTATTAATGTTAGAAATAACTTTGTTTTTTTCTTGTTTATTTTTAAGAAAACTAGTAAATAGTCCTAATTCCCTTTTTAATTCATCATTAAAATAATCTATATCTTTATAAGTTCTAGGAATATTCTCATTATTAAAACCCATTACAAAAACGTAAGAATTATCTGGAACTAAATAAGAATCTAAATCTATTATATCAATTGCTTCGGTTGTATTATTAACAGATATCTTAGTATTTTTTAAATCATTATCTATAAAATCCTGTACATCTATTAAGTTATCCACGAAAAAATATTTGTTTATAATATATAATAATTTAAGCATTATCTCTTTATCTTTTAAATCTATTAAAATGTTAAATATCTCTTCTTTACTTTTCCCTTCTTTAATTAAATTTCTAAACTCTTTAACAATCGGTGTTCCATAAATACAATTATTATCTAAATTATTTAGAGGGATATGGTACATTAGTTCAAATCTTTTTAAAATATATTTATATTCACTTCCAAGTATTACTATTTTTATATTATTAAGAGATACTCCATTTTTAATTAATTCACTTATTTTATTAAAAACATATTCAACTTCTTCTTCAATTGTTCTAAAATGATAAATAGAATTATTATTTCTATTATTAGTTTCTTTTTTTATAATTTTATAATTAAAAGAGTTTAAAATATTTAAAGTAAAATCATCTAAATCTTCTAAAATAATAATCTTTTTAGACTTTAAATATTCTTTAAAATTATTATCAAATTTTAATAATTTATGTTCTTTTAAATCTAAATATAAATCTTTTAAAAACTTTACTTTAACATTATTACTATTAGAATTCATTACGTATTTTAGATTATTTAAATAAATATTTGCTATCTCTAAATTTATTTGATATTTATTCTTGACATAATAAAGTGTTTCTTCATCATAATTAAAAAAGAAATAATTATAAAATTCCTTTAAAGACATAAATTTTAAATTAAGAAATTTATCATTATTGGAAAGTTCTAATAATATTCTTTCTTTTATAAATTGATTACATATTATTAAGCTGTTGTTTTCTAAGTCATTTATAAAATCCATACTTACCCCTTGTTAAAATTATCTTTTAAAATTAAATATATTAATACTATTCCTGAATAAATAATAAAAACATAGAAATTAATAAATCTCGTTATTACCATAGCACTTCCAAGAATTGCCCTTTCAAACATAGTTTTATAAATTCGCATAAAAGTTAATTCGCTTACTCCTACTGCTCCAGGAAATGGAAGAGATGATACAGAGACAAATAAAACCGATTGTAAAGCAATAAAGGTAAATATGCTATACTTATCAAATCCTAAAGATAAATAAACAAAATAAGGAATAGCATAATATAAACTCATTTGAATTAAAGTGATTAAAAATATTTTGAATAAAACTAATTTATTTTTCTTTATATAAATAGCTGCATTACTATATTCTTCAACTTGTTTATTTAAGTTTTCAATAATTTGTTCGCGTTTTTTAATATGTAATTTAGTAAATAATTTAGATAGTAAAGAAACTAAATAAACTACTATTGGTTTAAAGAAAATAATTAAGAAATATAAAGTACCTACCAAAATATTTAGGAAAGCACCTAAATAAATTATATATCTTAAATTTCCAAGGGACTTTAAAAATAAGTTATGAGATGTTATAAAACCAATGATTGACAAAAAGACAACAGTTAATTGAAAAGATAAAAGTTTTAATAGTAAAGTTAAAGCTCCATTTGATATTTTTATTTTATCTTTTGTCATTAAATATAATTGCATAGGATCGCCTCCACTTGATGATGGAGTAATACCAGCAACAAAGAAACCAGCTAAAGCATATTTATAACATTGTTTAAACGTTGTTTTTTCTTTTAATAAATTTAGAGAAGTTTTAATATTTAAAGCTTCACAGATACTAAAACAAGACATACAAAGAATTGCTAATAATAAATAAGATCTATTAGCATTCTTAAGTATACTATATACATCATGATAATTGTTTTCTCTAAAAATAAAATAAAAAACAACTATAACTATAATAATAAAAATAATACAACTTACAAAGCTTTTTTTTACTATATTATCATTTGTCTTCATTATATCACCTATAATTCTCAATATAAATATATTATCACTTTTAGAAGAAAAAGAAAAGAGATAGAAAACTTCTTAACACTAGTTTACAAAATTAAAAAAAAATTGTATAATATTAGAGTTAGTTCTTAAATCTTAAAGAAAGGAGGATATAAAAGCGTTATTTATGAAAGAAAACGACAAGACTCGTTTTGTTATTTTAGGCGGTTTAGGTGAAATTGGTAAAAATATGTATGCTCTTGAACATAAGAATGAAATAATTATTATTGATGCTGGTATTAGTTTTGCGGAAATGACAATGCTAGGAATTGATTATTCAATACCAGATTATACATATTTAAAAGAGCGGGAAGATAAAATTAAAGGTTTATTTATTACTCACGGACATGAAGATCATATAGGAGCAATTCCATTATTACTTCAAAATATAGATGTTAAAGCTATATATGCTCCTAATCAAGCAGCTGAACTTATTAAAATGAAATTGCTGGAAAAAAATATTCGTTTTGATAATTTATTTACTTATAAATCAGATGATACTATTAAATTTAAATATTTTGAAATAGACTTTTTTAGAACAACTCACTCAGTTCCTGATTCACATGGAATTAGAGTTAAGACTCCTAATGGAGTTGTTGTCACAACTGGAGACTTTAAATTTGATTTAACTCCTATTGGACCAGTTGCTGATTTACATAAAATTGCGAGAATTGGAGAAGAAGGTGTTGATTTACTTATAAGTGATTCTACAAATGCCTTAAATCCTGGAATGAGCAAAAGTGAATCCATGGTTGAAGAAGCCCTAAATGATATTTTTGATACTGAAAGAAATAGTCGAATTATAATTGCCACATTTGCTTCTAATATATATAGACTAAAACATATCGTAGAAACATGTTATAAACATCATAGGAAAATTTGTATATTTGGTCGTAGTATGGAATCAAATATTGATATTTCAATTAAAGGTGGTTATATAAATCATAAAGAACTATTTATATCACCTGAAGAAGCAAATACTTTAAAACCTAAAGAAGTATGCATTCTATGTACTGGAAGTCAAGGTGAACCACTTGCAGCTTTATCAAGAATAGCAGATCTTGAACATAAACATATAAAATTAAGACCAGATGATGTAGTAATTTTCTCATCTTCCCCTATTCCTGGTAATGCTTTAAGTATCTCAAGAACCATTAATAAACTTTATTTACAAGGAGTAAAAGTCTATACTAATACAACTAATTTTAATATTCATACATCAGGTCATGCTAACATGGAAGAATTAAAACTTATGATAAGACTTTTAATGCCTAAATATATGTTACCATTCCATGGAGAATATCGAATGTTAAAAAGTCATAGAGATATTGCCGTTATGTGTGGTATTCCTAAAGAAAATGTTTTTATTTTAGATAATGGAGATACTCTTAATTTAGATAAGCATAAAATAACAATTGGCGAAAAAGTTAAAATGGATGATATTTATATTGGTAGTAATACAGCTTCAAATGTAGCTGCTCAAGTTATAAGAGATAGAAAAATTATGGCAGGAGACGGAATTTTAGTTTCTGTTGTTAATATCGATATGAAAAATAAAAAATTGTTAAATAGACCAAGTATTGTAACAAGAGGATTTATTCAAGTAAATGAAAATGAAGAATTAATTAGAAGTTTGGAAATTAAAACTAGTTTACTAGTAACTGAAAAATTAAAAGAACAAACTACTTTTAGTGATTTAAAAAGTTTTTTACAAACTAATATAAGTAATTATATTACAGAACTAACCGGTAGAAAACCTATAATACTTCCAATTATTCTAGATATTAAAAGAATCAATTAGTATATATTAATTGATTCTTTATTATATTTAATAGTTTTAAAAAAAATAAAAATTGATGCTAGAATAAATCCTATTCATGATATAATCATATTGGGTGTTATATATGCATGATAAAACAGATACATTTTTTTCAAAATTAGATACAAAAATCATTAAGGGATTGGCTATTATATTAATGTTAATGCATCATTTATGGGCTTTTCCTAATAGAATTGCCGGTGGTCAATTAAAATATTTGTTTAAAGTTAATGAATTAAGTTCATTAGTGTTTTTTGGCAAGTTTGGAAATATATGTATATCAATTTTTTTCTTTGTTGGTGGATATGGTATATATAAATTATCAGAAAAAAATAATTTTAATATATTTAATAATATAAAAAAATTATTTATTAATTATTGGAAAGTTTTTTTTATATTTATTCCTATAGGATTTATATTTTTTAATAACCAAATAGCCTATTGTGAAAATATATCTATTTATTCTAGATTTTCCAATTTTGATAAATATGATTTGATAAAAAACTTTCTTGGTTTTTCCCACTCTCTTAATAGTGAATGGTGGTTTCTTCATAGTTATTTAATTGCCATTATCTCATTTACTTTTATAAAAAAATTATTTAATAATAAAAGTACAATATTTAATATTTTTATAATAATTATTTATACACTACTAGTTTCTAATGTATTTCCTTCTATAGGTAAGATAGAAAGTTTAGGCTTATTAAATAATAATATTTTATATAATGATTTTTTTCTTCAACCAGCACCTTATATTTCATGTTTTTGGTTAGGTATATTATTTTCTAAAGATGATTTATTGTTGAAATTAAAAAATAAAATTAATGAAGTTTTTAAATTAAATATTTTCTTTGATATAATTGGAATTTTTACTATAATCTATATTAGACAATTAATATTAGGAGAAATATATGACATGATATACATTCCGTTTTTAATAATTTTCTTTTTGGACATTGTCAAAAAATATAAATTATTAACAAAAGGATTTGAATTACTTGGAATTCACAGTACAAATATATGGCTAATTCATACCTTTTTATGTTATTATTTTTACTTTTTCGTTAAAATTGTTGTTTATTTTAAATGGAGTATACCTTGTTTACTTGTTTTAATTATTTTAAGTTTATTAGCTTCATATGGAGTTAATTATTTATGGAAATTAATAAATAAACTTACTTTGGTATTAAAAAATAAAATTTTAAGATGGTTATAATATAATTTTTTTTAAAGTTGGAATTTTCCAACTTTTTTATATAAAAAAAATCGAGCTAATAAAGTTCGATTAATAATTTAAATGGAGCAACTGACGGGAATCGAACCCGCGTCCTAGCCTTGGCAAGGCCATATTCGAGCCACTAAACTACAGTTGCAATTGGAGGGGCCAGTCGGATTTGAACCAACGATCAAGGAGTTGCAGTCCACTGCCTTACCACTTGGCTATGACCCCATATATATAAATATGTAACTACATGAAGAACACATAAGAAATTATAGCAAATATTATTTATAAAATCAACTAATTTTACAATTTTTTCTCTAATATTTCATGTTTTTTTTACTAATTTGGAACTAAAAAAATATGCATGTAAATTAATCTGTCAAAATATTGTTTTTTAAAAATATGGTCGTTATAATAAAAACTAAATTTTGAAAAAAGGAGGAATTTTACATGATAAAAACAAATTTACCTATACTATTTATTAAAAATCATGAAATTTTTCCTTACTGTGAAACAAAATTTGAATTTTCAGATATTAATTTTAAAAAAACTATATCCTTATCCGAAAATATATATGATAATTGTTTAGTAATTATTCATCAAAGACAAGGTGATAATTTAGAGAATTCACATAATATTAATGTTGGAATACTTGCTAAAATAAACTTAAAAATAGATATGCCTAATGGTAATATGAGAATTTCTTTAAAAGGAATTAATCGAGTTGTAGTAGAACATATAAAAGAAGAAGATTTAGTATATGAAGCAGATATTGAAATAATTAATAAAGAAGAACTTGATCCAATTAAAGAAATAGCTATGTCAAGAACTTTAAAAAAAAGTTTAGATGAATATATTAAATTAACTGATACCAATATATTTGACAATGTTAAAGATATTCATGATATAGATAAACTAACCGATATTGTTGTTAATTTACTTGAACTTGACCATAATCGAAAATTAAGATATTTAAAAGAAAAACGAGCTGTTAAAAGACTCGAGATGTTACTTGATGATATAGAATATGAAAAATCAATTATTAAGATAGAACACGAAATAGATTTAAAAGTAACTCATGAACTTGATAAAAGTCAGAAAGAATTTTATTTAAAAGAGAAATTAAATGCTATTAAAGAAGAACTTGGAGAAGATGAAACTGAATACTTAATTCTAGAAGAAAAAATAAAAAAATTAGATGCTCCTAAAGGAATTAAAAAAAGACTGGAAATAGAACTAAATCGTTATAAAAGTTGTAATAGTAATTCACCAGAAATTGGAATTATTAGAAATTATATAGATATTTTGTTAAATCTTCCATGGAATAAGAGTAGTAAAGAAATATTTGATCCTGTTAAAGTTCGCGAATCTTTAGAAGCAACTCATTTTGGACTTGATGAAACTAAAGAAAGAATTATAGAACATATAATGGTAAGACATAAAACTGATAGTAAAAATTTACCTATTCTTTGTTTAGTAGGTCCTCCAGGAGTTGGTAAAACCAGTATTGCCTCAAGTATTGCCGAAGCTCTTAATTTAAAATGTGTTAAAATTTCTGTAGGTGGTGTAAATGACGAAGCTGAAATAATTGGACATAGACGTACTTATGTTGGAGCAGCTCCTGGTAAAATCATGTCATCTATTCAAAAAATAGGAGTTAATAATCCTGTATTTATAATTGATGAAATAGATAAAATGACTAAAGATATTAAAGGAGATCCAGCCAGTGCCCTTTTAGAAGTTTTAGATAAAGAACAAAACGATAAATTTGTTGACCATTTTATTGATGAAGAATTTGATTTATCAAAAGTAATGTTTATTTTAACTGCTAACTATTTGGATAAAATTCCAGAAGAATTAAGAGATAGAATGGAAATAATTACTATTTCTAGTTATACTGAATATGAAAAAATTAAAATTGCTAAAAATTATATTATTCCTAAACTTAAAAATGAATATAAAATAGATGATAAAGAATTAGATTTTGATAAAAAAACTCTTACTAATATTATAAGATGTTATACTAAAGAAAGTGGTGTTCGTGAATTTACGAGAGTTTTAGAAAAAATATTCAGAAAATATGTCTGTTTAAAAATAGAAAACAAAGAACTTATTAATCCCAATGAAGATTTAGAAAGTTTTTTAGGAGTTATTAAATATCAAAATAGTAATAATATGATTAATTCTAAAGGTGTAGTTACAGGACTTGCTTATACTCCATATGGTGGTGAAATTGTAAAAATTGAAACAATTTGTTATCCAGGACGTGATTCTATAAAAATAACTGGTCAAGTTGGAGATATAATGGAAGAATCCATTAATGTTGCTTTAGGATATTTAAAAGGTAATTACAAAAATTTTAATTTAGATATAGATTTTATAAATAATAATACCATTCATTTAAATGTTCCAAATAATTCTATAAAAAAAGATGGACCAAGTGCTGGGATAACTATTGTTACATCAATACTATCTTATCTTAAAGGTAAAGATATATCTAATAAAATATCAATGTCTGGAGAAATCACTTTAACAGGTAAAATACTTAAAGTTGGTGGTATTAAAGAAAAGTTAATTGCTGCAATTAATAATAATGTTGAAATAATTTTCCTACCTTTACAAAATAAAGAAGAAGTTCAAAAGATTGATTACATATATAAAAATAAACTTCGAGTTGTATTTGTTTCTAACTATAATGAAATTTATAATATCCTATTTTCCGTTAAAGATTCAATGTCAAATAAAGAAAAATAAATGTAAAATTTAATTTATGATATTGACTATTTTAAATTTTTATAATAATATTTAATTGTATGGTTAAACCATACATGCACTTACGAATCCTTAATGTGAGTGCATTCAACCAAAACCCCCTGAAGAGAGCGAAAGCTCTCACTTTTTTTATTTTTATGTAGAAAAAGATATGCTTATTTGATGTTTGCATATCTTTCTTTTATTTTATCTTTTAAATTAGTTTTTCTTGTTTCATTTCGATCATTCATAACCGAAAAATCAAAAGCTTCCTTCTCTCCTACTAAAATTAACTTTTGTTTACTTCTTGTTACGGCTGTATAAATTAATTTTTGATAAAGCATTCTTCCATATTCTTTTAAAATTGGAATTAAAACAGTTTTAAATTCACTTCCTTGAGATTTGTGAATACTTATAACATATCCTAAAGTAAAATTATTAAAAGTTGAACTAGTAAAAGTTACAATATTACCATCATAATCGACTATTACTTCTTTTCTAATATTATCAATTTCTGTAATTATACCTATATCACCATTATAAACATTATCATCTGGCATATTCTGAAGTTGTAATACTTTATCCCCTTCTCTATACAAGACATCATAAATTACTATTTCATTTTTAGATTTATTTTTAGGATTAAATAACTCTTGCATTAATTTATTTAAATTATCTATACCATTTAAAGTTTTATAGATAGGAGCCATTATTTGAAAATCATGATAATCTAACTTTTTATAATCTAAAGCTATCTTTTTTAAAGTTTCTTTAATATTTATACTATCAGCTTTATAAAACATTAAATCTTTATTTTTATTAAATAAACTATAATCTATTTCTGAATGATTTATATCATATGCTAAACTTATAATATTTGAGTCCTCAGATTGTCTATATAATCTATCAAGTTTAATAACTGGAAACATTTCTGATTCAATTAAATCTTTTAAGACATTTCCTGCTTTAACACTAGGAAGTTGATTATAATCTCCTACTAAAATTATTCTAGTATCATATCTAAGACCATTTAAAAGCGATTCAAAAAGACAAGTATCAACCATACTAAATTCATCAATAATAACTAATTTAACATTACTCTTATTATATTCATTTACTTGAAATTTATCAGTATCCTTATTCCATTTTAAAAATCTATGAATAGTTGAAGCTACTTCATTTGTTGCTTCCATAATTCTTTTGCTAGCTCGTCCAGTTGGAGCCAGTAAAGCAACTTCATCTAAACTTCCATATATATTTTCATAAATAGACACAATCGATTTTATAATAGTAGTCTTTCCGGTACCAGGTCCTCCTGTAATAATTAAAATATTTTTCAAAAAAGCATTTTTAATAGCTAACTTTTGTTTTTCATCATAAAATAAATCTGCTTTTCTTTCATAATCACTTATTTTTTTATCAAGATTACTTTTATATATAACATCTTCTTTATTATTTAAATAAGTAATCCTTTTAACAATTGTTTTATCAGCTTTATTAAATATTTTTAATTGATAATTTTTATTTTCTAATTCATATATTTTTTCGTTCTTTAAAAGACTATTTAAAATATCATCAAAATAATCAAATTCAATTTGATAATTAATAACAATTTTTAAAGTTTTATATATTTCTTCATAACTTGAATAAGTATCACCTTTTTCAGATGACAACAAAATCATTGAATAAACAATTCCTGCTTTAACACGTCTTTCATCATCCTTATTGATATTATTTTTTCTAGCAATACCATCAACTTTATTAAAGGTCATTTTATCTATTTCATAAAATAATTCGTATATATTATTATTAACAACTTCTATGGTTCTCTCTTTAAAATGCTTATAAATAATACTTGCATCTTTTACATTAAAACCAATATCTGTAAGACTTAAAATAGTATCACTAGATTCATTTAATTCGTTTAATTTATTAACAATTGTTTCTTTATTTTTAATTGTTAAACTTTTAACTTTATCTAAAACACTTCTATCTTCGCGAATTTTGTCAATGGCTTTATCACCTAATTCTTCATAGATTTTTAAGGCTTTACTTTCTCCTATTCCTTTAAATAGTTCACTAGTAAAAAATTTTACAATACTATTTTTATCTTCTGGAATAATTTTTTGATAACTTTCAACATTAAATTGTTCTCCATATTTATTGTGTTTAGTCATTGTTCCTATTAAAGAACATTCTAAGTCTTCACTTAAATCATAAAAATAACCGGTAATAGTAATTGTTTTATTATTGTAACCATCAGATATATCATTTTCTTTTACTTTAAATAAATATACTCCATAATTATTATCTGATAAATAAATTTTCTTTCCTATCTTGCCAATTAATTTACTCATAAACGTCACCTTGACATGTTTTACAATAATAAGTACTTCTTCCGTTTATCTTTTCTCTTATAATTTTATTTCCACATACCTTACACTTATCTTGCATATGAACTAAAAGTTTAGTTTGATAAGATCCCTCTACTCCTAAACTTGATGTATAGCTTCTAATTGTAGTTCCTCCAAGATCTATAGCATTCTGTAAAATATCTTTAGAATTTTTAATTATTTTTAAACATTCCGAATCCGTAATTAAATTCCCTTTTTTATGTGGATTAATTTCTGATTTAAATAATACTTCATTAGCATAAATGTTACCAAGTCCGGCTATAATTTCTTGATCAAGTAAAAGTGTTTTAATAGGAATTCTTTTATTTTTAAATTTATTTTTTAAATAACTTACATTTAAATCTTTATTAAATGGTTCTAGTCCTAAATTAGCAAGTGGTGTATCCGTAAATAATTTATCCTTAGAAACTAAATACATTACTCCAAACTTACGAACATCTTTATATCTTAAAAAATATCCATTCGATAAACTAAATACTACATGTTCATGCAAATCTTTTTTAAATTCATTTGAATAATAATATTTACCTTCCATTCTTAAATGACTAACTAAATTATAATTGGTAGTTTCAAATACTAACCACTTACCATATCTTTTAATATCAATAAATTCTTCATCTATTAAATTATTTTTAAATTCGCCTATATCAGTTTTAATCATTTCTTTATAAAAGACATCAACTTTTTTTATTTTTAATCCAACTAAATCTTTTTTTAAAACTTTTCTTACTGTTTCTACCTCTGGTAATTCTGGCATATTATTCCCTCCTATCAAGTATTTTACAAGTTTTTTTTATTTTTGTAAATCATATTTAAAAAATACCTTGCTACTTATTTTAATTTAGAGTATAATGTTTTTATAGGGTAGAATAAAAAGAGGTGATAAAATGGTAGAATATGATTTTAAAAATGATGAGATAGCTAACATTTGTAATAGTATTATTATCTATGCAGCAAGTCGTCGTGCTAGTGATATTCACTTTGATCCTTGTGATAAAGGCTTGAAAGTAAGACTTAGAATAGATGGTGTTTTACAAGATCATACTATTGTACCTCTTGGTTATCAAAAAAATTTAACAACTAGACTTAAACTTATTTCTAACATGAACATAACTGAATCTCGTCTTCCTCAAGATGGAGCAATTAAAGATACTATAAATGGAATTGATTTAGATATGCGTGTCTCTTCTCTTAATACTAATCTTGGAGAAAAAATAGTTATTCGTATTTTGGATTATTCTAAAAGTACCGAAGGTTTGGAATCTTTAGGATTTACTCCCAAAAACTTAGAAAAGATAAGAAGGATGATTTCAGTACCAAATGGAATTATTTTAATAACAGGTGCAACAGGTACTGGTAAAAGTACAACCTGTTATACTATTCTTCAATATTTAAATAATGAAGATACTAATATTATTACGGTTGAAGACCCAATAGAAATGAATATTGAAGGAATTAATCAAGTTCAAGTTAACAGTGAAATTGGTTTAACCTTTGGAAGAGTTTTGAGAAGTATTTTAAGACAAGACCCCAACATTATTTTAATTGGAGAAATACGTGATACTGAAACCGCTCAAATAGCAGTTCGTGCGTCAATCACTGGTCACTTAGTATTTTCAACCATTCATACTAATAACTCATTATCAACTATTGAAAGACTTTTAGATATGGAAGTTGAACGTTACCTTTTATCAAGTGCCTTAACTGGAATTGTTTCTCAAAAATTAGCTCGTCGTTTATGTAAAAATTGTCGAAAAACAAGACCAACAACAGATTATGAAAAAGCCGTATTTAAAGAAATATTAAATATGGATGTTAAAACTATTGTCGATGTTGATCCAACAAAACATTGTGAAGAATGCCGAAATGGTTATGTAGGACGTATTGCTATTCAAGAAGTTTTAATGATTAATGATGAAATAAGAGAAGCTATTAATAATAATAACTTACCTCGTGAAAAACTTCGTGAACTTGTTTATAGAGGTGATGTTACTACCCTTCTTCAAGATGGATTAAATAAAGTATTAGAAGGAATAACAACCTTTGAAGAAATTTATAAAAATGTAGCTATTGATACAGTATTAGATGAAAAATATGAAATGGATATAATAAACGAACAACCGATTGAAACTGAGGAATTTATTGAACAACCTAATACCATTACTCAAGACAATATTAATAATATAAATAACAATGATATAGAAGTAGTAGATGATACAGAAGTTATCTAACTACTTTTTTTATTAACTCCTCCAAAATAATACTCAGGAATATTTCCTTGAATTATTTTAACAGCAATAGGAACAATTACTTGAACTTCCATATCATCACTTGAAATAGGTAAAATGGTTCTAATCGTTGCAATCACTTTCACACTAACCTCAATTAAACTATTATTAATGCCATATTCTGTTACTTTGGTTTCAATACTTGAATTAATTGAATCAATAAGTTCTAATTTAACCGGAATCTTTGGACCTATGTTATTTAACATAACGGAATCAAATATAATTCCCGTTGGAATATAAAATATATTTTGATCTATATTAAATTTATTAAAAGAATTCTTATCCATATCTTCAATTTTTTTTAAATTATCATAGACATTATTGGAAATACTAGAAATAATTTTATTTAAAACAATTGGATCATATGAAGCCATTTCTGTTGTATTAGTTTCTTTTATTATAAATAAATCATTCCCTATTTCTATATCACTAACTGTTTTGTTAATTACGGTTGTTACTACTCTTTTCATAACTCCTTTAGAATACGACATATATATAGGTACAACTTTTTTATTTAAAAAAGTAATAAGTATAATTGATAATATAATTATAATAAATAAAATTATTAATAATTTTATAATATTTTTTTTCATACTAAAATATATAAAATTAATTTACAAATTATGTTTTTTTTGTTATACTTATTTAGAATAGAGGAATTTTTATGAATGACATGTTAAATAATTTAAATTTAGAAAATTTGAATATAAAAGATTTAGCAATTCTTTTAGAAATATTGACAAAATATACAAATACTATTCAAAATGATAGTAATGATATTGAGGTGATTTAATGGATAATTCAATTGATATACTTATAAATAAAATAATTAGTTTACTTGTATCATTAAAACAAAGTTATCCAAATCAAGTTAAGGAAATTACCAATGATTTAATTAATTATAAATTTGATAGTTTAAATAAATTTCTTGATACTTATTATAAAGATACTAATTATTCAGGGGAAATAAAACAATTTGTTACTTCTTTAGTTAATAAAAATTTACTTGATTCTTCTTATTTAGAAAGAATCAAAGATAATATAGATTATCAATTTATACCATTTAAAGAGAGTAATATTTTAAAAATTACTACTAGACCATTAAATGTTAAAGAATTGGTTTTAAATGATATTAAAAGAAATACTCCAACTCCTGAACTAGAAGTAGTAAATCATGAATATATGGAAATAAATTTTAATAAACCAAATAAAGAATTGGCTGAACCTAAACAAGAAGAACCTATTACCATAGAACAACAAAAAGAAACTACTTATACTAAAGAAGATATAGATGCTTTAAGAAATAAGATAATTGAAGCTCAATTAAATTATTTAAACAATGCTAATAATTTTATTAAAAGTTTAGAGAAAGTTGATGAAAAAACTATATACGATTCTTTAGTAGAATTAAATGATATTAGATTTATTCAACATTCTTTATCTAAATTATCTCGTAATACTTTAGAAAGATTACTTGTATATGTTCAAAACAAATTAGAATTTAATAAACATAATTCAATTGATATGTTTATAATTGAAAGTATAAAAAAATATTTACATACTAAAATGCATTAAGCATTTTTTTTTATTTTTATCATAAATATTATTAGGTGACTTATGAAATTAATTAATTATCTAAAAGCTTTTTTATACTTTTTTATTCCTTTTATAGTATTACTTTTTATTACTACTCTTCTTTATTATTTTAATTTAATTAATAATAATATTATGAAATATTTAAAAATAATTATTATAATCTTATCCACTTTCATATCTGGATTTAAAATAGGTAAATTAAGTACTAATAAAGGTTATCTTAAAGGTATAATACTTTCTTTAATAATAATATTTATATTTTTTATTATATCCTTAATTACTAAAAGTTTTAAACCTACTACTTTAATATATTATTTAATAATAATTATTACTACTACATTAGGTTCTATTCTTGGTATTAATAAAAATCATCATGTATGATTTTTTTTTATTGGTAAATAATAGTAATATGGATTACTTAAATAAATTAAAAAAATTAAAAGAAAAAATGGATGATTTAATAATAAAAGATATAATTTTAAAAAATAATACTTTAAATATTATTAATATAGAAACTCTTACTTCATCAAATGATATTAATTTTTTTATTTTAGAAAAATTAGTATTACTAGAAAATTTAGATACCAATAATTTAATAAAATATTTATCAAATTTTATTCCTATTGTTAATACTAGTATTTTAAAAAATTATGAAGAACTTAAAAATAGACTATATAATGGCTTTACTATAATTCTTGTTAACAATAAAACTATAATTGCTTGTGAAACAAAAATAAATTTATCACGAGGAGTCTCAGAAATTGATTATGAAAAAACTATAATCGGACCAAAAGATTCTTTTGTTGAACATTATAATACTAATTTAGGTCTTATTAGAAGAAGAATAAAAAGTCATGATTTGCTTACTAAAACTTATGAACTAGGTGAGTTTACTAAAACTAAGGTTGCTCTTTTATATATAAATACCATTGCTAAAGAAAAAAACTTAAAAGAAATAGATAAGAAACTTTCTAATATACATATAGATGGTATAATTGATTCTAATTATTTAAAAAAATACCTTAATACCAGTAAAAGTTTATTTCCAACCTTAAAGTCAACGGAAAGACCTGATGTTGCATGTCAAGCCCTTTTAGAAGGAAAAGTCTTAATACTCGTTGATAATAGTCCTGAAATAATTATTCTTCCAACTTTCTTTATAGATTTTTTTCATACTAGTGATGATTATTATCAAAAAAGATTTAATATAACATTTATTAGATTTATAAGATTAATTGCTTTTCTAATTGCTATTTTCTTACCAGCTATCTATATTGCTTTAACTACTCATAATCCTGACAGTATGCCTATTAGGTTACTTTTATCATTTCAAAAACAAAGAGCATCTGTTCCCTTTCCAGCTTTTGTTGAAGCATTCTTAATGATTATTTCTTTTGAAATATTAAGGGAAACTGATATTAGAATTCCTAGTTCTATGGGAACATCTATTTCCATACTTGGTGGACTCGTCCTTGGAAGTGCAGCGGTTGATGCAGGAATAGTATCACCTATTATGATTATAATTGTTGCAATAAGTGCTATAAGTGGCATGATTATTTCTTCAATTGATGCTGTTAATTCCATTAGATTTTATCGTTTTATTTTAATACTTTTTGCAACAATTATGGGATTTTATGGAATATTTTTAGGAACAATTTTGATTATTGCAACCTTATGTAATACTAAAAGTTTAGATAAAGACTATCTTTACCCTTTCTCCCCTATTGACTTTAATGAACAATCAGATGCTTTTTTTAAATTTTAAAAAAAAACGTAATCCTCTTTTAACTGATAAGAAAATGCGAGGTGAAAGATGAAAAAATTATTTTATTTAATACCAATTATTATATTACTTACAGGATGTAATTCATATATAGAATTAAATAATTTAGGAATAATTAACAAAATTGGCTTAACTCATAACGATAACTATCAACTATATGCCAGTATTATTAATAATATAAACGAAAATTTAGAACCAAAAGAAGATGTAATAACTGTTGAAGGAGATGATATTCTAGAATTAATAAATAATTTAAGTACATCTTTAAATAAAAAAATATATATGTCTCATTTAGATCTATTAATAATTGATGATACTATTAAAACTTATGAGATAAAAAATTTATTAAATTATTTTTTAAATAATAATGAAACTAGAGAAAATTTTTTAGTTGTCAGCACGAATGATGTAAAAAAACTAATAAATAATTCTAAATTTCAAGAAATAAATAATTTAATTAAAATTAATCAAAATGAAACTAGTAAATCATTAAATACAACTATGTTTGATATAGCTAAAAACTATTATTTAAATAAAGAAATCTATATTCAAAATATAAATTATAATGACAAACTTTATCTTGATGGTATTACTAAAATTCGTAATAATAAAGTAGAACATATAGAAAATAATAAAAGCATTTTTATAAACTATTTATTAAATAATATTAATTCTTATAAGGAAAATATAGTTTGTAAAAATAATCAATCAATTTATCTTGAAATATTAGAATCCTATACTAATACTTTTACTAACAAATTAATTATTACTAATGAAATAAAAGTAATAACTAATGACTGTAATTTAGATAAAAAAAGTATTAATAAATTATTTAGTAATTATTTAAAAAAAAATATATCTTTATATACAAATAAAGATATTATAATCAATAATACAATTAGGAGTATTTATGAAAACAATTAAATTAGAAAATAGAATAACTTTTTTTATATTAATCATGGCTTTATTTCTCTTAAATTTTCAATATATATCTTTTTTATCAATAATTTTTGGAAGTCTAATTTCTTTTCTTATTATAAAATTATTGGAAACACTTAATATTTATAAATATAAAATAACTAAAGCTTTTTTATTAATAACCTCTATTTTTTCTTTAACTTATTATTTAAATAAAATAAGTTATTTTATAGGAGATAATATTTTAAGAGAATACTCTATTATCCCCATTACCTTTACTTTATTATTATCTGTTTTTCTTTTAGGTAATAAATTTCATACTATTATAAAATTGATAACTATATCTAGTTATTTTATATTATTAAATTTAATTATAGGAATAATTATTTTAATTCCTTATATTGATATAAGTAATTTAAATATGTCTATACTATTTACTAATAATTTAATTTTTAATACTATTATTTATGTTACATCTTTAGTATATACATATTTTTTAATATTTAAAATTAGTAATACTAAATTATTAAAACGTGATTTAATTATGACTAATTCTTTTAATTTATTATATTTTTTATTAGTTAATTCTATATTAAGTATTTTAACTAATATATTAAAATATCCTTATCTAATTATTTTTAAGAAAGTTAATTTAATATGGTTTATTGAGAGAATTGAAATAATATTTGCTATCAATTATTTATTTATTTTTTATT
>JAFXOW010000054.1 GCA_017528315.1 Bacilli bacterium | reverse complement strand
CTTAGAACAAGTAAAAGATTAAGAAAAAATTATTGGTATCCTGAACCAAGTGAAGTAATTAAAATATCATTTGATGAAGATGGCGATACTTGTACCTCAGCAGTTGAAAAAGGTGATTTACCTGGTAGATATATTATTAAAGTTACTTGTACAAAAGCAACCAATTTAAATGAATTTTCTATTATGATAGAATCAACCACTCTTGATGAAAAAGTTAAATTAGCAGTTAATAGTAGTTCAGCTTATTATTTAGAAGTAATAGATTTAGATAAATTTACTTCTTCGTCAGATAAATACACATGGAAAGAAAATCCTACAAATGATGATACTATAACTTTTTCATTTAAATTAAAAGACAAATATCAAAATTATATAACATATAATTTAATAGGTACAAATCAATTTTCAATAGGTTCAGAAACATATGGATCAGGAATTTATTATAATATAGAATTTAATTCAAATAGTTATTTATTTACTGATACAATACCTGAAGCAATAACTAAACATACTTGGAATATAATAATAGTAGAAAGTAATAGAAAATATTCTTTTATATATACTAAAATTCCTGGAAAACCTGATTTATCTAAATCATATTGGACAATAGATAAAACATCATATATATTGAAAGAAACTTCAATTGTATCGGTATATTTAATAGATAGACTTGGTGTTAATTTAGGTACTTTAGAAGGAAGCTTAAATAAAGAAAAAAACAATATTAAAGTAATAGCAAATAGAGTGATTGATTATTCTTATACTCTTAATTCATTTGGATCAGATTATATAATTTATCAATATACTTTTGAAGAAATAGGTGACTATAAAGTAAAAGTGACTTACAATGGACAAATAATAGGTGAGGAAAAGACTATAAATATTGCATACCAAAAAGTTGATTTAAAAAGTGGTAAACTTTATTATAATATTGGAAATGATGATATTTTGATGTTAACAACAACACAAACAAATATTAATAACTTGGAATCATATCCATTTTATAAATTTTATTTATACACAAGTGAAGGACAAAAAATTACTTTATATGATAAATCTTTAGAAGCAAAATGTGTAATGACATATGGTGATGAAAAATGGGAAATGATTGTAGTTAAATTAGATGAATATTTAGATATAAAATATGAATCAGGATTCGAAGAAAAATTTTCAAAATTACCATTAGGTAAATATTATATCGAGTTAACTTTTGATAATGAACTTTTAAGATATCCATTATATTTATTAGGTGAACAAGATGTTTCATCTTCAAGTGATTATGATTTATCTAAAACATATGTAAAACCAACTGAAATTGAAGCTATAGCTGGAGAAGAAAAAGAAGTAGAAATTGAATTTAGAGCAGCTGATGGATTAAGATGGAATTATGAAATAAGCACTATATCTTTTGGAATAAGTAATTCATATGATTTAGATAGTGACCAGTTACAAATTAAAGTAATTAAAGGAGACAAAAATGGACGATTAAAATTAAAAATAATTCAAACTAAATCAACAACAGGAGGTCCTGATAATATTTTAACTATGAGTTATTATCAAAAAACAATAAGTCAAACAATATCGTTAAAAATAAGATCTGCT
>JAFXOW010000053.1 GCA_017528315.1 Bacilli bacterium | reverse complement strand
CTTTAATATAAACCTTTAATTATAATATTATTTAAAAAAAATAAATTTAAATTATTATATAAATTATTTTTAAATTTATTAATTTAAAAGCAAATAATAAAAAATGCCTAGAGAAATTATAACAATTCAAGTAGGTCAATGTGGAAATCAGATAGGAAATGAATTCTGGAAACAGCTTTGTTCTGAGCATGGAATAAGCTCAGAAGGAATAGTAGATGAAAAAGCAATAAATGGTGATGACAGAAAAGATGTATTTTTTTATCAGGCTGATGATGATCATTATATACCGCGGGCAGTTCTTATAGATTTAGAACCAAGAGTTATTAATTCAATTCAAAATTCAGAATTTAAACATTTTTATAATCCAGAAAATGTTTTTATTTCAAAAGAAGGAAGTGGTGCAGGAAATTGTTGGGCTACAGGTTACTCAAATGCCGAGCATGTAGAAGATGAAATAATGGATATGATTGAAAGGGAAGCAGATGGTTCAGATAGTTTAGAGGGTTTTATGTTAATTCATTCTATTAATGGTGGTACAGGTTCAGGTTTTGGTAGTTATTTATTAGAAAAATTAAATGAAAATTTTCCAAAGAAATTAATTCAAACATATAGTGTTTTTCCAAATATGTCAGGAGATTCAGGAGTTGTTGTCACACCTTATAATTCAATTTTAACTTTAAAAAGACTTATTTTAAATAGTGATAGTGTTATTGTTTTAGATAATGGAGCTTTGTATAATATTGCCACTGAGAGAATAAAATTAGAATCACCATCAATGTCACAAGTAAATAGTTTAATAAGTACAATTATGTGTTCTTCTACAACTACATTAAGATATCCAGGATATATGAATAACGATATGATTAGTTTAATAGCACCTTTAGTTCCTACACCAAGATGCCATTTTTTGATGACTGGATATACTCCAATTACTTTAGATAATAATAAAACTTTAGTAAGAAAAACAACTGTTTTAGATGTTATGAGGAGATTATTGCAAAGTAAAAATATTATGGTATCTGGTGGAGCTAAAAAAGGAATGTATATTAGTATATTAAATATTATTCAAGGAGAAGTTGATCCTACACAAATACATCAAGCTTTACAAAAAATAAGAGAAAAAAAATTAGCTAATTTTATTCCTTGGGGACCTGGAAGTATTCAAGTTGCTTTAAGTAAAAAAAGTCCTTATATTGAAACAGCATATAAAGTTAGTGGATTAATGTTAGCTAATCATACTAGTATTAATTTACTAATGCAACAAATAGTTGAATCATTTAATACTTTATATAAAAAAAAGGCTTATTTAGATACTTTTAGAAAAGAAGATATGTTTAAAGATTCTTTGGCAGAATTTGATGATTCTTTAGAAGTTACAACAAAAGTGATAGAAGAATATAAAGCTTGTGAAAAAAAAGATTATCTTCAATGGGGAGAAGATGATAAAAATGATGATATGAATTTTGATATGTAAAGGCTATTTTTACCACTTTTATTATTTAAGACAATCTTTTATATTTAAACCTTTGAAAAATATAACTATTAAAATTTTTTTAAATTTAAATATTATAATTAAATAAAT
>JAFXOW010000052.1 GCA_017528315.1 Bacilli bacterium | reverse complement strand
TAATATCTTCAACATTCCAATAAGTAATTTTTTTATCTGTTCCTACAGTTAAAATTTGACTTTCTGAAGGGTGATAAACTAAATCTTTAAATAAAGTTTTTTCAAATAAACAAGCTAATCTAACATAATTTTTTAAATCCCATATTATACAACTTCCATCATTACTTGCACTTATCGCTTGAGTATCTAAAGAATTAATAACTATGCTAGTTACTCTCGCACGATGTTCTTTTAAGCTCACATCCATTTTTTGAGATTTATTAGTTATCTTCCATACTCTAATCCCCCCATTAATTCCTCCGCTAATTAATTTATTACCTGTACTAGTAGCACATATACTAGTTACCCCATCTGCATGAGCATCATTAATGGTATATATTAATTTCCCACTTTGAGGTAAGAATGTTCTTATTTTTCCATCATCCCAACCAGAATATATACTCTTTCCATTTTTCATAAAATTAAAGCAAAAACATTCTAAATTAGGAACATGAATTCGTAAATATTCCTGTTTTGTATCACTGTTCCAAATTCGTATATCTTCTTTTCCACATGTTCCAAAAACTTCGCTATAATTAAAGGGAAACTTAATATCATTTATTCTATCATTATGACATGTATTACGTACCTCACTTTTCAATGTTTTTGTTTCTACCCAATATATGTTACTCATATGCGTTCCACAAAAAAAATATGCGTTTTCTGCAGTTAATGATATACTAGTTATACCTCCTAAAATTTTTGTCTCTTTTTTTACTTTAAAATCACCAAAATTAATTAAAGCTAAATCACCTTCATTAGAACCTATTAATAAATCTCTATTAGATAATATTTTAATCGTATTAATTCCACCGGGATATAACTTCATTATAGGTCCAATTCGTTTATATATCGCATTTTTTAAATCAATTTCTAACACATCTCCTGATTGTGTTCCAACATATGCATATCTATCATTTGGTTCAATAGCCATACATATAATTTTTCTTTTTAATGTTGCGAGATTAACATCAATAGATGTTAATTTCTTTTGAATATAATCAACTTTCCATATTTTTATTCCAAAATTTTGACATGTTATTAACATATCATTTGATTTGTTATAAAATTTTACTTGTCTTACAAAATCTGTTCCTGCTGTGTTTCCGCATAAAGCTTTTCCACTTTCTATGTCCCATACTATTAAATAGTTATCATCTATTCCTCCTAATGAAACTAAATATTTATCATCATATGAAAAACTCAAACTTTGAATTAAAACTTTGTGAATTGTTAGTTTATGAATTATTTTTAATGTTTGTAAATCCCATATTATAATATTTGCTTTAAATCCACTGAATGTCTTTTCACCACTTACTAAGTATTTTCCTGTGTTTGAGACGGTTAATGTGTTTATATCATTTGAATGACCTTTTAAAAATTTGTCTTTTCGGGTTAAAACATTACGAAGAATTATTTGACATCCTACTGGGAAAATTAATGTTTCGTTGTCTGGATGAAGAATTAAACCATCTAAAACTTTTCCATTAAAACCTATTACACCACAAAGATTTAAATCTTTTGCTTTTATTCCTGAAATTTCTTCATTACTTTCTGTAGTCATTGTTTATTTTTTTATTATTTTTATTATAAGTTTTATATTTATTAATTAATTTATAATATTAAAATTAATTATAAAATATTTATAAAAAAAAATTAATCATCTTCAGCATCAAAAGAATTTTCTTCACTTTGAGTAATGAGTTTATTATTATTATTATTATTAT
>JAFXOW010000012.1 GCA_017528315.1 Bacilli bacterium | reverse complement strand
ATTGGGCCCAATCCCCAATCCCCAAAACCCAAAACCCAAAACCCCAAACCCCAAACCCCATTATAAAAATAAAAGTTAATAATTGCATTAACGTCAGAAATAAATAAATTACTTAATTATTTATTATAAAAAGATTTTTTATTTTATATAAAAGCAAAAAATGAGAGCAGGATTTTTAATTTTATTAAGTTTAATTTCTCTAACCATATGCGATAACTCAGGTATAAAAGCAGCCATAACTTCAAACATTTTCAAACTTTTAACAAAATTTGACTTAAATAGTTTGCTTAAAGATAAAATATTAATAGAAAGAGCAGAAACTTCTGGGAAATATTTATTCAACTATGATATTGTCTGTGAAAATCTCTTTTTAACTAATATTGTCCAACCTGATAATATAGAAATCGAACATCATATCACTGATGATCATCCACTAGTTAAGCTAACTGCATATAATATTCAAGCCGCAATCCAAATTGAATATTTATATGTAAAATATGGTCTTATTTCTGAAACTTTCGATAATCCAAGCGGTTCAGTTACTATATCATCAATTGAGGGAAAATATTATTTCACTGAAGAAGGAAAACTTGTAATAACTGAATTTAATGTTGAAATAGATGACTTTGAAATTGATGTAAGAAAAGATTTCTTAAATTGGCTCATTAATTTATTTAAAGGATTAATCAAAAGCCAAGTAATTAAAAAATTAGATGAATTAGGTGGAACAATTTCTGATTTAGTAAATAATTGGGTAGATGGGGAATTCACCTATGATTTAGGATATGGAATTGGATTCAATTTTACTAATACTCTAAAGCCCCACTTAGTTCAAGTTTTCCATAATCAAATAATTAATGAATATGGATTAAAATTAGCTAAACTTCTTTTCACAAAAGAAATTTTATCTGAAACTTTGACAACTGTCTTAACTTTTGGAATTCATGGTTCTTGCTATCCAAATGCACATCCTGAATTAATGCCTGATATACCACCAGCTGTAGATATGGATTTCAATAAAGATTACTTTACAAATGAATTACAAGTTCTTATATCCACTTACTCTCTCAATACTTTATTATTTATGGGACAAAGTAGTGGATTGTTACATTATGAATTTACTAATACTTCTCATCCCATATTCCCTTGGAATTTTACTACTGAAGGTTTACAAGCAATTCTTCCACAATTTGCTGAAAAATATCCTGGAAAAAATTTAGAAGTTGAAATGAAAGCTTACGTTTCTGCTCTTAAACATTTAAGACCATATCTTGAAAGTACTGAAACTGGAGCTAAGCTTTTTGTTAATTTTAATTTAGATTTCTTAACAACTGTTTCTGATGATCCATTTGATGATCCTGAATTAGATCTTGCACTAAATGTTACTGCTGAATTACCTTTTACTATTCAAGTTAAATATGATTTATTAACTATTAATTGGGGAGCATTAAATGTTGTAAAAATAGATGAAAATACTAATGCATTGAATGTTCCTCATGATGATCTAGTTAATATGGTAGGAAATATGTTTGATACTTACGTTACTAAATTTATTAAGGGATATACAAAAAATGTGGCCCTTGCCGCTATCTTAACTATTCTTACAGGAATGGACTTCAAAAATTTCAAATTTGAAACTAAAGAAGGACATGTCTTAGTTTCTATAGCAGTAAATTTAGATAAATGAATAATTATTTAGATTTAAGAGTAAATTACAGAAATGAACTTTTCATTTTATAACTAATTATTATTATTAAGTTTGTTTAATGATATTAGATAAACTATTATTAAAACTTTTATAATTATTTTTATTATTTTTTTACTTTTAATATTTTATAAAAATGAATAATAATAATTATTTATTTTAGAAGATTAAATTCAATATATAATTTTTAATTTAGTTAAATATAAATAAATATAATTAAATTAAATATTATTAAATATTGAAAAAAATAATAAT
>JAFXOW010000011.1 GCA_017528315.1 Bacilli bacterium | reverse complement strand
GGATCTGATCACATGTCTAATAATGATTATATATTAAATCTTCTAAATATTAAAGATAAAAATATCTATATTATGCAAAAAATTCAAGAAAGGACGATTAAAAATGTAAAGTATAAGATAATTGAAGGATTTTTAACTTATAAACCTGTATGTTGTCAATGCTGTGGAATTATTAATGAATCAGCAGATGATATTATTAAATGGGGTTTTAGAAAAAATTGTAAAATTAAAATACCTAATATATCAAACTGCAAAAGTCTTCTGATTCTTCATAAACAAAGATTTTATTGTAAACATTGTGGTAATACTTTTATCGCTGAAACTGATTTAATTGATAAGAATAAGAACATTTCTAATAATACTGAATTACAAATTAGAACTGAACTTATGCTTAAACAAAGTGAAAAAGATATTGCTAAAAGAACCAATGTTTCTCCTTCTAAAATAGATAGAGTCTTAAATGATATTTCTTCTAAAACTGTTCTTAGGCATTCTCATTTACCTTTATATATGAATTGGGATGAATTTAAGGCTACTAAAGATACTAAAGGTAAAATGGCTTTTATGATTATTGATAATAAAAAAGGTAATATTTTTGATATCTTAGATTCTAGAAAATCTATTGATTTAGAAAAATACTTTAAAAGATATTCTAGAAGGCAAAGAAACAAGGTTAAATTAATTTCAACTGATTTTTATTCAGGTTATATTTATCTAGCTAAAAAGTTATTTAGAAATGCTGATATTGTTATTGATAGATTTCATATTGTTACTCAAGTTTATAATGCTTTAAATAGTACTAGAATTAATTTATGTTATAAATCCAATCCTAATTATAATAAGTTAAAAGATTTTTGGAAATTAATATTAAAAAATGAAAATTATTTATCTGAAGAAAAGAAATATAACAAACATTTTCGTAAAGAAATTAGTCAAAAAGAAATTGTTACATTTTTAATTAATACTGATAAAACCTTAAAAGCTACTTACGAATGTTATCAAGGAATTATTAATTCAATTAATAATAAAGATTTTATTAAATTTAAAAACATCATTAACAATCCTAATAAGAACATTTCAGATAAAATGAAAAAAGCACTTAAATTATATAGAGAAAATATTAAATATATTGAAAATTCATTTAAATATGATATTAATAATGGAATTATTGAAGGTAAGAATAATTTAGTTAAATGCATTAAAAGAATTGCTTTTGGTTATAGAAAATATGATCATTTTATTGCTAGAATTTTCTTAATTAATGGCAACATAAAAGGATGATTTATCATCACCCTCTTACATTGTATTTTTATTCTTCACCAACACTATTTGACAAAGAACCTATTTAAGTATTAAATTTTCAGCATTAATATCATCTTTAGTAATTGTTCTTAATACATCTTTACGCTTTTTATCCTTAACATTTGAAGCATGTCTAATAACTGTCTTTTCATATATATTACGTACAAACCTTGCATTCCCAAAGTTTTTCATATTACGATTTTCATTAATTATTTCTCTTAAATAATCTACAGCGTCATCTTTTACAATAAATCCTGCCTTAGTAGCCATACCCATAAAGATTTCGATAAGTTCATCAGTTGTATAATCTTCAAACTGCAAAGTATATCCAATTCTAGAAGCTATACCAGAATTACTAT